>CAYYYP010000019.1:0-55781 GCA_964475985.1 uncultured Oligoflexia bacterium
TCAAAGGAGATAGCATTATCTTTGCCTAAGGCAACTATCATCTACCCAAACCTCTACTCATTCGAGTGGAGGGCGGACGAAATCGCACAGACTTCATTGCAATAAAGTATGGCGCCCTGTTCCTTCTTTAGCGGACTAAAATGCGAACCTTTCGGAGTCACGTCGATGATGGCGGCCCACGCCAGTCTCGCCCACCAGAGATCGATTGAGTTTGGTCAGGGAAATCAGCTGGGGCCCACCGGCAGGTACCTGCGTTATCAGCCAAAGCATGGCTCTGGGTAGCTGCCCCGTTGTTGCCGATAAAAGACTTAATCCAATGGCCGCGCTGATGAACTTTGAAACATATTCCATAATTTTTTCCTATCGCAGACGCCACTCTTAGCGCTCTAACTGCCGCAATCGATCCTTAATGGTTGTCGTTCCCACTTGGAAGTGAACTGCCAACTGTTGAATGGTAAGCCTCTGTGATTGCCTAAGGGTTGCCAGCTCAGTCAAATCCACAGAACCTTTGACCCAGGTCACTTGTCGGGCTACCGAGCCCGTGAGCACCTGCTGTCGTTGTTCGAGAAGATAAGGCCAGCGCCCACCACTTGTCTTTTTCGCGCCTGGCTTCGTTGTCGGCGGCGGCGCGTCCTCTGCGCACAGGAGTGCGCCTGCGGTGAGCCGCCTTCTCCGCCTCGCCAGACGCGAAAAATCCTGCGTGGTGCCGGTTTCAATCGGGGCTGCGTGGGGGAGCTCGGCGCTTCGCTGGAGCGGGTGGGGAGTTTCGGAGGGGATGGGGTCGTTTGGGTTGATTTTTTGGGTAACTGGTTACATATCTTTTGAATGGGATTTTTTGATGATGTGGGGAAGATGGGGTTGGGATCGAGGGTTCGGGTGCTTGGGGAGAGGATTGGGGTGGATGCGGCGGAGATTTATCTTCGTTATGGGGTTGGATTAAAACCGAAATGGTTTCCGGTTTTTTATGTTCTTTCGGAGAGGAACAAGATGACCGTCACTTCCATTGCGGAAAGCATTGGGCATTCCCATGTTTCAGTGAGCAAAATTTTGGGTGAGATGGGCAAGGCTGGTTTGATAAAGGAGGAAATGAACCTTAAGGACCGTAGATGCACTTTTGTGAGTCTTTCCCGGAGTGGGAAAAATATTTCGCGGAAAATTAGTGATCAGTACATCGATGTTCGGTCGGCGATTGATGAGATTTCGGCGGAGGCCAGCCATGACCTTTGGGAGGCCCTCAAGGAATGGGAAGCATTGCTTGAAAAAAAATCACTGCTTCAACGGGTGCTATCGCATAAAAAGAGTCGAGAGTCGGCGGCCGTGCGGATTGAAGCCTATCAGCCAAAATTTCAAAAGGCGTTCCGAGCGCTCAACGAAGACTGGATAAAAACTTATTTTAAAATGGAAAAACCAGATCACGATGCCCTTGATTACCCAAAGGAGTATATCCTTGATCGCGGTGGTTATATTTTTGTTGCTACTTTAAAGGGCAAACCCGTTGGTGTTTGTGCTCTGATCAAACGAGACGGTGCGCATGCCTATGAACTGGCAAAAATGGCCGTTGCCGCGGACGCACGCGGAAAAAACATTGGTTGGTTGCTTGGCAAGGCTGTAGTGGATAAAGCCCACGCATTGAATGCCGGACGAGTACTGGTTGAAAGCAATACGATCTTAAAGCCAGCGATCAAGCTTTATCAGAAATTGGGATTTAAAGAAATTTCCGGCCCTAAAACTCCCTATCGTCGTTGTAATATTCAAATGGAGCTTAACCTAAATACTACGGTGAAATAGTGCGCACCTCAGTTATCGGGCCGAGTCCGCCCTAACTTGAAAGACTAAGGTATTATTTCCAAGGCCTAAAAGGATAGCTCTGCCGTCGCGGGAAAACTGTAGAACACGGTGCATGGAATGCGCCTCCGGCACCAAGGAAGCATAATTGTATCGAACGGGCTCATGAAGTGCGTCGCTTGAAACAAGTACGAGATCTTGCCCCGAAATCGCCGCGAGTTGGATGGATCCGGTATCGATCATATGCCAGGCGAATTTGTCTACATTCGGCAAAATCGAGACCGCCCGAAAAATTTCCGGACTTTCATGTGGCTTTGAAATATCCCACCGGGCAACCACCCGAAGGGCCGTATCTACAGCCATGGAAGCGCCGGACGCATCATCCTTTCGTTTAACTTTTAATACCTTATAGGCAAATTCAAGCGCTAACCAACGACCATCAATGGACGTCTGGGAGCTTGTAATCAAAAGCGGGTCCGCTCCATAATGTTTAGGCCCCATGCGCCAGAAACTATCAATTAAAGGTTTGAGGTCTTTGAGGTTAAGCTCAAACACGGCATCCTGCTTCAGCCTATAAGCTCGGTACTTATTGGTTGGCGCTTTGGTTATCATCAATCTGCCATCTGGACTCATCCACTGTAACGCCCCAGGCGGCCTTAACACTTTAAATCCATCGCCCGCACGGGTGATTTTGATAACTTGGGTCCGGGTCAAGGCGGCGCCCGGCAGTTCACGGAAAGGAAAAGCTAACGTAAGTCCGTCATTTGAAATTTTTAGTCCTTCTGCCCCATAATTGAACTGAGCTTCAGGAATCGGAGCCCGATATTGTTTTGCCTTCACATCCGGACGGCCGAGATCCCAAATTGTAAAAATAAATTCCAGTCCATTTGGTTCGGCAATAACAAATTTACCGCCCTCATCGGAAATTGCAGTATTCACCCAAGCGAATAAAGTGCGCTTATCCTCCCCCTCTCCCGCACTGAGCTCCGTCATCTGTTTCGTAGCAAAATCAAAACGAAAGAATTTTTGTTTCTCATCTGACCAAGCTTTCAGCGTACGCACTAACGCCCACCCTGCTCCCGTATCAACCTTTATGAGGTCAGCCGGTCCCACAAAATAATCATTTAAATAAATCAATTCTTGCGATGTTCGGTTAAAAAAAACTCCAAGCTTTCCTTGGTTATGCGAAATACTATTTGGATCCTGAAAACGAGATCCGTGAAGGCTTTGAACCGAAGGGAACAGATATCCCTCACAAGGTTCGAGGCGTAAGGGTAAATATACCCAGTCTAGCTTTCCTTGGGCACCCGAACTGATGCGCGAATTATATCTCACGATCTCTACTGCGGCATACCCCGCCTGCGGCAGCAAACACAAAATGACGGCAAGCAGGTGTAGAATCCCAAGTTTATTTTCGTTACGGCTCTTTTTCATACGGCGGTTTCGTAACACCCCTGAGTTTGAAAATATATAATATTTAGGCGGCCCCTCCGGATTGTTTCTATAAACGAACACTTTTAGAAAATTTGGGACTAGCGACGTCTTTGAGTGGAAAGAAATTCTTTTGGGTGGCTGGGCGGTTGGTGAAGGACAATTAAATTTATTTGCAACCAAGGAACTCGAAATGAAGCACGGAATACCTAAAATCTATTGTGAAAGAGATTATGCAGACCCATTACTCTCGACTTAAATGAACCCATCGCCTATTTCTAAAGAGATGATTTTTTTTAAGGCATGGAATAATTTGGTGAAACTTCCGCGAGAAATCTGGGTGCTATGCGTCGCGACCTTGGTGAATCGTATGGGCACGATGGTTCTTCCCTTTTTGATCCTCTACCTCACCCGTGAACTACATTATTCTGTAAAACAGGCCGGATTTGTACTTTCGCTTTACGGAGCGTCGGCGCTGGTTATCGCTCCTATTTCTGGTTGGCTCAGCGACCGGCTGGGTGCCGTCAGGGTTATGCCCATCTCGCTTTTTTTGTCTGGGATAACGCTACTGATTTTTCCGCTAGCGCAAAAACTCCCGGCCATTGTTGCGGCAACTTTAATCCTCGCGGTCTTTAGCGAAGCATTTCGTCCGGCGAATATGGCAGCCCTGGGCGGGCTTACGACTCCGGAACAAAAGAAAGCTGCGTTTAGCCTTAACCGTTTGGCCGTAAATCTTGGAATGAGCGTAAGCCCGGTCATGGCTGGCCTCCTCACGCAAGTTTCATTTTTGGCATTATTTTGGATCGATGCGGTAACCACTCTGTTGGCGAGCGGAATTCTTTTGATTTACTCACGTAAACTTTTGGCATTTAAACCCAAACTAGGTCTTAACCAAAATCGCCCTTTATTAAAAAGCGGCCGGCTGAGGGGAGCGCTCACAGATTCGACCTTCCGAATTTTTCTCTTGGCATGCGTCCCGGTGGGCATGGTTTTTTTCCAACACCAATCCACAATGCCCCTCTTTTTTGTTCAAGACTTAGGTTTCTCCGAAAAAACCTACGGACTTCTACTTGCTATAAATACGGTGCTGGTTCTTATGTTTGAAATTCCCTTAAACGCCGCCACCGCCCATTGGAGTCATCCAAAAACCATGGCCATTGGCGCTTTTCTTTTTGCCCTGGGCTTTGGCGCCCTAAGTATCGTTTGGGAAATCTGGGGAGTAATTTTCACCATCGTTTTATGGAGTTTTGGAGAAATGATTCTTTTTCCTGGGATGTCGGCCTTTATTTCAGATCGTGCCCCGCCCGAAAAACAAGGCGAATACATGGGGCTGTTTACCATGGCCTTCGGTTTAGCGTTTGTTTTAGGGCCCATTGCCGGGACGCAAATCTTAGAGAGCCAAGGCGCCGTTACGCTGTGGATTTTGGTGTTTGGATTAGGAATTATTTCCACCGGGATTCTGGGCACTTTAAAAGTCCCAAGAAATATTTGAAGAGGGCCGTGGCGTCGTATTCGTTGCGGTAAAAATGAAACTCGTTTACTGTATGGAAACCACCCTACTAAGGAGAACGACAACTGTGAAAAATTTAAAGATTTTAGGGCGAAAATCGGTACTTTGCTTAGCACTTTTGACCACAAACGTTTGGGCGCAGAATCCACGCCGGGCGGCCCCGGCTCCGAGGCCCGTTGCCGCTGAAGAAGTTTCTCGGCCTGCGCCCAGGGAAACTCGTTCATCTCCTTCTTTTCAGAGAATTCGTTACGACTTGGGTTTCTCTACAGGTACTTCCCGGGGTACAAGTTTTTACGAGTTAAATTTAGGCTTGGATATCTTTTTGACCTCGTGGTTCTCCATTCGAAACGCGCCGTTTCTAAGGTTTCAAAGCGGTCAGGATAAAAATTACGGCTTAGATTCTTCTGGTCGATTGAATTACGCCGTAGGCTTAGATTCGCTGGCGCTTGATTTCCACGGCGGTGCTGGTTACCGTTTCCAGAATTTAAGGAGCAATGTTCCCTTCGGTGAACTGGGTTTAGGTGTGCAATTAGGTGGTCTTCATATTGGCGGCAACGTGAAAGCGTTGGTCTACTCTTGGGTGAACTCAGGGGCCGCCAATGAATATGTCTACACACTTTCGGCTTCCGGAAGTGGCGGCTTTTAGATTTAGAGAATGCTGCTAAAAACTAAAATTTTCCTGCCTTGAAGTTATTCCTGGGATTCCCGCAAACGACTGCTGCGTTTCGTAGCGGCAAGCACAGCTTTGATAAGCGTGACCCGCAGTTTACCTTCTTCCAGCGCCATAAGGCCATCAATGGTGCAGCCTGCAGGGGTCGTCACTTCATCTTTTAAAAATGCTGGGTGTTCATCACGCGCCATCACCATCTTAGATGCGCCAAGCAAGGTTTGGGTTGCTAACAGAGTTGCGACTTTTCGTGGCAATCCTACTTTGACGCCAGCTTCACTCAAAGCCTCGATGATGAGATAAACGTAGGCTGGCCCGCAACCACTTAATCCCGTGACACCATCCATGAGACGCTCTTCGACAAAGAGAGCTGGCCCAACGGACTCAAATATCTTCTGTGCTAAACTTAAATATTCTTGCGGGCACTCTTCTTTAGCGCAAAGGGCCGTTACTCCTTCACCGATGAGGGCCGGCGTATTAGGCATGGCTCTCAGCACATTTGATCGCTCAGCGATCCATTTAGAAAGTTGATCAAGGGTCACTGATGCACTTATGGAAATCAATAAATGATCCTTGGTAAAATATTCAGCGATGGGTTTTAGAACATTTTTTATTTGGTGAGGTTTCACGCAAAGAATAATAACTTTTGATTCCTGAACTAAACGCGCGTTATCGGTGTGACAAAAAATTCCAAGGCGTTTTGAGAGGTCCGTAGCCCGTTCTGAACTCCGTGTACTAGCGCTTAACTTAAATTCGGAAGCCCTTTTTCGAAGCAGGCCCTTCACTAACGCCTCACCCATTTTGCCGGCCCCTAGAATACCAACGGAAATCAACGAATTTTTACCCGCAGTTTTTTTTACGCTCATCCCGTGAACCCATCCCCTCTAACTTGTCCGGTTCCTTCAATGAGCCAACGCACACTCGTCAGCTCCCTTAACCCCACTGGGCCCCGCACATGAAGTTTTTGGGTGCTAATCCCAATTTCTCCGCCTAGGCCCAACGCTTCCCCATCGGTAAACCGAGTGGAGGCATTCCAATAAACCACTGCCGCATCAACTTCGGTTTGAAATTTTTCCGCAACGCTCTGGGATTCCGTCACAATGGCCTCTGAATGATGGGAACCATGCGCAGAAATATGTGCAATGGCCGCTGCGGCATCTGGAACGACCTTACAATTCATTTCAAAATCCAGATATTCCTGATCAAAATTTTGATCGCGCGCAGAATTCAACAAGCCTTCCGTTTGGTGGGCCGATAAAATTTTTAGGGTGGTTTCGCATCCATTCCATTTCACTTTATGGGGCAAAAGTTTCTGATAAAGCTTTGGCAGGAACCGCTGCGCCACGGCATCGTGCACCAATAATGTCTCCATGGCATTACAAACGCCTGGACGCTGCACTTTAGCGTTTTCTACGATAGCGAGCGCCATTTCAAGATTTGCTGATTCATCAACGAACACATGACAAAGACCACGATCGTTTTTTATAATGGGAATTGCGGAATTTTCGGTCACGAAATGAATCAGGCGGTCTCCGCCCCGCGGAATTACGACATCAATATATTTTGTTTGCTTAAGGAGCGGCAATACTAAGTCTCGCTCGGAATTAGAGAGACCCCAAAAAACATCTAAGGAGATGCCCGTCTCCGTAAGAGCCTCCGCAAATAGTGAATAGAGCACCGAGGTACTTTCCTGGGCCTCCTTACCAGCCTTGAGTATGAGAGCATTTCCAGATTTCATGGCCAAGGCAAACGCGTCCACTGCAACGTTGGGCCGGGATTCAAAAATAATAAAAAGTGCGCCTAAAGGTGACCTGACCTGCTTGGTTTTTAAGCCGTTAGATAAAACTCTTTCTGTAACCACTTCATTTAACGGATCGGGCATGGCGGCAATTTTTAACAATGCGCTGGCCATCGCCTGAATTCGACTTTCACTTAAAATCAAACGCTCCTTAAAGGCCGAAGTGGAGTTAACTGGCAAAGCTTCTAAATCTTTTTTATTGGCAAACAAAATTTTATCTTTAGAATTTAAAATTTTATTTGCGAGCACCGTAAGCAATTGATCACGCGATTTCAGTTCTGGGGTGCGCCTAGCTTGCTTAAGCCGAACCAAGCGGGAAAGTACTTCCGGAGGAAGGACTTGAGAGAGGGTCATTTTTTTCTCCGAGGGCGCCGCTGCTTGGGAAAAAAAGTACCCGGACGCTCACCGCTATGGAGACGGTTTAGAATTTGTACACCATCTCCCCTCACTAAAAATACGTCAATCCCCTGCTCAGTGGCGCCCTTGGCCGCAAGTAATTTTGAGCGCATCCCGCCCCTACCCTTACCCGACGATGAAGCAGAGCTCGCTAGTTTAAGGATCCCATCATCGATATGATCCACATAGCTGATGAGATTTGCACTACGGTCCTTGGTCGGATCCGCGTTAAAAAGCCCATCTACATCGGTGAGAATAACTAGGCTTTCGGCACCTAGGACTTGAGCAACTTTGGCAGATAAATTGTCGTTATCACCAAACTGGATTTCTTCGGTGGAGACGGCATCATTTTCATTAAGGATAGGGGTCACGCCCCATTTTAAAAGTTGAAGTACCGTGTTTTTGAAATTTTTTCGGCGTAAATCATCCGCTAAATCATCGTAGGTCAAAAGCACTTGCGCACCTAGAAGCCCGTGGGCCTGAAGTGCGATATTGTAAAGATCCATGACCTGAGGTTGACCAATGGCGCTAAGCGCCTGTTTTTCCGAAAGGGATCGTTTAGATTTTTGCAGGGAAATTCTTTGCATCGCCGTAGCAATGGCGCCGGAGGTGACCCAGACGACTTGAATTCCGGCTTTTTGTTTGAGGAACGCAACTTGTTTCATCCACTCCCTAAGCAATAGGGGTCCACCGCCCGTTACGAGCTGGCTGCCCGCCTTAATGACCCAAATCGGTTTTTTAGTGGATTTTTTTTTCATGGAGTTTAGATTTTTTTCGGACGAGCAATTTCTTCTACTCTATCAGTAAAACCATAAAACAATCCACCAAGCCGGCTCACCGGCGCTAATTTCTGCCAATCTATGATGCCCTGGCTGTCAGAAACCCTTTCTTCAACGCGGCAGTTCAAGATCCGCCCAAAAACTGCCGTTGCCGATACATTTTTTTCATCGGGGATCGGCACCATTTTTAAAATTTCGCACTCAAAACGGACGGCCGACTCAAGGATTCCAGGTGGTTTGACAACATCCGACGCCACGATATTTAAACCGGAATGAACAAGCTCTGACTCGTTATAGTTGAGTTCCACCGCCGTTTCATTGACGGAGTGCAGAAACCATTCACTGCAAATATTCACCACGAACTCGCCCGTGCGTTCGATATTTGTCAGCGTGTCTTTGTTGTTGCCGGTGCCAGCCTTTTTGGTAGCGCTAAACATGATCACCGGCGGTTTGCTAGAAACAGCGTTAAAAAAACTAAAGGGGGCAACGTTTACGATGCCTTCGGGAGAAAGCGTACTAATCAACGCGATGGGTCGTGGAACGACGGCGCTGATCAGAATTTTATAGGCATGGCCCGAATCCAAAGTACGAAAATCAAAGTTTCTAAAAGGTGTTCTAGAGGGAGGGGTTTTTGTCATAGCTAGCTTAAGTTCTAGTGAACTTCTGTAGCCTTGCAAACCGAAATCCCATTTCCTTACTCTGTAAATGAGACCTGTTTAAATTCATGAATACCGGAGCCGGCATCGACGCCAAGGCTGAGTTTATTCTGGTCAGGCGTAACGCCCGGAATAAAATCAAAAACCAAAAAGTCCCACTCAAGGAGAGTATTTTCGGGCGCACCATCAAAAATATAGAGCCTAGTTATAGTCTGCCCAGAAACCGAAACACTTTTAAGGTAGCCATCCACCACTTGAGGATCTTCGAGCCCATCTCCTAAAAATGCGACTACGTACCCGGATGGACCTATCACTAAGGTTTCGAATCCCCAACGACCACCTAGGTACCAAACCCCACCGCGAAAGGGCTGGCCCGCAGTACTTAATCCTAAGGGTAAGCCTGAACCTAACTCTCTAAAATATGTATTTTGAGAAACCTGGGACTGCCCATTTAACAAAAGGCTAAACCCGAGGGTCTGGCCGTCAATAAAGGGTGATAAAAGTAAAAGCTGGGAAGCCGGCTGTGTGTTCCATTGCAAAAGCAAATTGCCAAGATTTGTAAAACCAAAAATTCCGGAAACCTCTGAATCATGGGCGCCAAGTTCGGCGGGTAAACTTGTACTGGGTTCAAGGGCCGTGAAACGTAAGCTGGCGGAGTTTTGTTCAGAGAAAATGAAGCTTCCTTCGTCTGGCCTCAGGCCGGCTTCGGCGGTTGCTGTTTGGTCTGGACTTTCGGCAGCGGCCGCCCGTAGTGCTTGGTTTAAATTTGGATCTACGAATAGATAAGACCATTTGCCTAGCAGGTTCTGCGTAAAAACTCCCACCGCGTTGGAACTAGGCGCTGTATTTGTACGATCAGGGGTTTTCGAACCAAAAAACTCCCTTACGTTGCAGGCAGAAAACAGTAAACTAAAGCTCAATAAGAAAATGAGCGGAGTAATGCGGGAATATTTCACCGGGCATGGACCTCGAGCTCATCGTCAGTAAAGCCCAGAGCATAGGCTACTGCTCTTAAATCAGGAATATTTATACTGTAAGGGGCTTCCTTTTGGACCTTAGTTTTAGCGCAAAAAGCAATGCCAAGGCCAGCTGCGTTCAGCATGGGAATGTCGTTAGCGCCATCACCAACACAAAGTACCTCTTCCGGTTTTAGGCCTAAGATCTCGGCTTTTTTCATAAGAAAAGTTTTTTTCTGCTCAGGCCCTATGATCATTTCCGGCACTTTTCCCGATAGCACTTCTTCGCCTTTAGAATTCTTCTGCGTCAGCAGTTCGTGACTAAGTGACACGTTGATGCCTAGACCATACTTTTCATTCAAAGTGTTTACGAACACCGAGAAGCCTCCGCTAGCTACAGCGATTTCGCACTTACGTGAGCGCAGACCTCCCATGAGTTCACGGGCCCCGGAATGGGGTTGAATCTTTTTTGCGATATCAAACGCATCGGCTAAGGGAAGACCTTGCAAAAGGGCCATGCGTTTCGTGAAACTTTCGGCAAAGTCCCAGCCCCCCTCCATGGCAAGTTTAGTCATCTTAGAAACTTCGCTGCCGACACCATGACGTTTGGCTAACTCATCAATTCCCTCATGGGGCGTAAGCGTAGAATCAAAGTCAAAAACTGCAAGTCTTTTTGGTGTGTCGTAAACCAGGGCCGGCGTAAGGAAAAAATCAAGTCTGCCAGCGCAAACCTGGGAGAGTTTTTGAAACCATAGTTTAGCGGCCGCGAAATCCACGTACTTAAGGCGGCCACGCACGGCCATAGCAAAGGGAGAGTTTAATTCACTCAGATAACGACGACCGGAAGCAGACGGATCGATTTCAATCAATCTTTTTAAAAGGGGAACTTTTAATCCCGCATCGAAGTCACGTTCGCGCTTGGCGAGGATGGTTAAAACAACTTCAGATGCCATTCCCAGTCCTTTTCAAATTTTTTGGCCTTGGTGCTACCGAGGCTGGTGATCTCGTCAGACTTTGAAACTGTTTTGAAAGCATCACGGGATAGGCCTCACCGGTTAGGGAGGCTGATAGGCTTCCGTTATAGAGATCCTCCACCACTTTGCTCACTTCAAAAAAGTTTTGTGCGTCAACGTAAGGTGCACAAAAATGATCCCATCGACCTAGAACTTCTTTCTTCACCTGACATTCCACCGAAAAAGCATCAGCTTCCCCACCCGCTCCGGCAAGTCGTTTTTCCACGAACTCTTCAACGCTCTTCATCCCGTAGCCAAGTAGGACCTCCGGCTCAAGTCTCGTAGCGTGGGTCATTTCGTGGGCAAGATCAGCGAGGTGTTCGATCTCGGGAAGTTTCTGGGCAAGATGAATGCACACTACCGACGCGGTCTCCGCGGGCTGTAAAATCTGAGAATAAGATACTTGATCCCATTGCAGTACTAGAGCCTTTAAACTTCCGTAACGACCCTTGAACTCAGAAATAAGATTTTTACCAACTTGCGTATTTTGCAGATCCTTAAATAACTTCTGTTGTTCAGCAGCCGTCAAAGGGATCGCTTCTTCGCAGGTAATCCTTACTGCACTACCGCTCACGTTGCGGGCCTGACTGCCCATGGGAAACAGCAAAAGAAGCCCGACGAACACCCTAAAGAGACTAAGCTCGTGATGAACCATACTGAGAATCGTTCGGCGGTTCTGGAGCGAAAAATGACCGGGCAAAATTCTATAGGCAAAACTTACCCGCACTTCCTTTACAACCTACGAGGACGGCCCTACGCCCAAACAAAAAATAATACCAAAAGGGTCTCACGCGTCAGGATGACGGATCCCAAGCGTGAAGAAGCGCAGGATGCGCGTCCCTTTTGGTATTATTTTTTGTTTGGGCGTAGGGCCGTACGCATTGGTCGATCTGGAATAGCCCGGTTAGTTTCTTGTGCAGGCCTCTAGAGTCGGTGACTCAGGATGAAATATTCCAGCTTCTTGGTGGAGCCTTATGAAGTAGGTCCAGGTGAGTCTATGTTCTGGATCGATGGTGGTGCGGGGGCAGCGGGCGCGGGTGTTTTCGAATGCGGTGGCGGCGGTTGGTCCTGAGGCCATGAGGGGGAAAAATTGTACGTTGTGGCCGCGGTCTTGGTAATAACCGCAGTAAAAAACGCAGCTCCAGGTCGGAACGGCGGGGCAGGCATTTTCTAATTCAGAGCGGAGAATTTGTACGGGTTGACCCAGGACATTTCGAAGTTCAATTGTGTTTATTTGGGGGACCGGGGAGGTAATCGTCTGAGCCCAGAGATTGTCCAGCGGGAAAATAATTAAGCTTAAGACAAAAATAATATTTTTGTGCATGCAGTTTCCTTCGCCAAACTACACAAACAAAAATACTTTACGTCAACTTACCGTGTTTAAATATTTTCGTATGAAGGCTAACCAACCCACAAGAAAAACGCAGAGCGTCCAGATGAACCAATATCCAAATCGCATCACGAGCGTATCGCTCAGCCCCTCTGGCACTTTCACTTCATAACTTGGGGTTGCGGTTTTAAAGAGCGGGGTTGCTCCCAAGATTTCACCGGTAATATCAATGAGCGCAGTGATACCCGTATTGGTTGCCCGAATGAGCGGGCGCCTTAGTTCAATGGACCGAAAGGCCGTAAGATAGAGATGGGAGAAGGGTTCACTCGTATCGCCAAACCAGGAGTCGTTTGTAATGTTAATGAACACTTCGGCTCCCTTTAACGCGCTTTCCCGCGCGTAACCTTGAGCAATGCTTTCATAACAAATGAGCGGCCCGAGTTTAGCTTTTTCCCAATCAAAAACACTTGCCCCCTGCCCTCTTTCAAAATTACCGATGGACGGAATTGCTTTGGTAACCATTTCGGAAAAGGGCCCCAGGGGAACGTATTCACCGAAGGCCAGGAGAATGCTTTTGCGGTACTGTCCCTTCAATTCAAATGGGTGGGTCAATAGAAAAGCGGTATTGTATTCCTTCGCGCGGGCTTCGCTTGTGAGTAAATTGCGACTATAGCTGCCAAAAAAGAAAGAAGTCTCCGGCGGAAGTTCCGTCATCATTTGTTTGATCCAACGATCGCGGGCTTCGCCTTTTTCATTAGCGGCCGTGTCTTGTAAATGAGAATAAATGAAAGGATAGGCGGTCTCCGGCCAGATCAAAAGATCTGGCCTTTGAGTTTGCGTTAGCGCCTGAAAAGAAAGTCTACTGTAGTTTCCAAGAACTTGCCCCACCGCATTATGAATTCCTTGTTCACTAGCTAACTTATCTGCGTCGCCGATATTGGCTTGAATCACAGTTGCCCGAAACGATCTTGGAAAGCCCGCCTGAGCGAGCTTAAGCTCAGCAATGCGGTGACCACCCCAAAGGTGCAGCGCAAAAATTAAAACTCCAAACACTCCGGCGTGCATCATGAGGTGATAGAGAGGCTTTTTATGGGCCGGAAACTCACCGACCCAATAGGCCTTAATTAAATTAAGGCCATTTAAAAAAAGACCGTTTGCGTAGACGCAAAGAAACGTCAAACCATAAACGCTTGTCCACTCTGCCGTTTGGGCGAGAGATGACCACGATAAAAGCATTGCACCTTCGGTATCGCAGAAAATTTTAGGCCATAAAAAATCGGCCACGGTGTAGAGCGCCGCAATAACCCAAAGCGGAATATTGATTTTTTTTACGAGCAATGCCCAAAGCAAGCCGAAAAAAAACAGGTACTGAGTTTGCCCGATGAGCGAATATCCTAAAGTTACGAAGTGAGCCAAAAACCTCGGAAGTCCTCCAAAGGAAACTGCTACTTCTGAAATCCAGTAAAATCCTATGACAGAGCTTGTCATCCCGGCCACTAAACCCATCATCATGACTTGTTTGAGAGTTCTCAGGGAAGGCAAAACAAAGAGGCTGGGTACGAGAAAAATGAAACAGAAGGGCATGACTTGGAAATTTGGCCAAGAAAAACCGTGGAGCATTCCCGTGAGTAGCCCCCCAATAAGAATTAAAACCTTAGGCCTATTTGATAGATCTTTGAGCGCCGCGATCATGGTTTATTCAAACCTATGCGCAACCCCATCATCAACTGAATTGTGCACCCGGTTTGATCGCGCCGTAAAAAACGGTATTGTGTGAGCGTCTACAGATTTCCAAGCTTACGATTCGACTTCGCAGGGGCACGAAGCTTTACAGTCGTAGCCACCGGTTCGCTGGCAACCTTCACAGAACGGATCATCCGCCTATCTAGTAGCGCTAAAGCCTCCGCTGCATTCAACTTACCGCCCGAAAAAACTTTGCCATTCAATTCGTTAACCTTGTCAGCGGAGTCCCTAAGAATAGATTTAATCGCCTGAGGTGAGATATCGGGATACCTGGCCTTAAGTAGTGCCGCGGTGCCCGTACCAAACCCCGTGGACTGACTGCTACCTGACATATGGGCGTAACCCCCGCCCGGAACCGTACTTAGAATACTTTCGCCTGGCGCCGCAATGTCCACTGTCATTTTGCCCCAATTAGAACTTGGTAAAAGTTCGTTGCGAATATTGGTGGCGGCCACACATACAATATTGTCTAAGCGATAAGCGCAAGGATAGTAGGCTTTGCTTTCAAGGTCACCATTGGAATGTTCATTGCCCGCCGCAACTACGACAAGAATTCCCTGGGCACGCGCACGTTTCAAAGCGGCGTACTCTTCAACCGAGAACTCCGGTCCACCGCCACTGTAATTGATGATGGAAGCTTTATGGTCGATGGCGTAATTTAAAGCCCGAATGCTGTTGGCAAGATTTTCTGGGCCGCTTGCGCCTTCACTGTAATATTTTACAGCCATGATGGAAACTTTATGGGCGACCCCGCTGATGCCGGCCCTTGCGTTGAGCGTAGCGCCGATGATGCCCGCGACATGGGTGCCATGGCCATGTTCGTCAAATGGATTTGGTTTATCTTTGGTAAAATCCCAGCCAAAGGCGCCCGTTTTTTTGTCTCGCCAGATATTGCCCTTAAGATCGACATGATTGGGATCGATTCCCGTGTCGATGACGGCCACGATGACATCTTTGCTGCCCTCTTCGATGCGCCAGGCTTGGCGTGCATGGATATGCGAATTGGCTACAGGATTCTCGATTCCCCAGTTGCGCAGAACGGCCGAACTTGCGGAAGGAATGGAAGCAACTTTACGATCGCGATCAAAAACTAGTTTTCCAGAACACGCGCCTAACACGATGGCGAGAAGCACCATCTTTAAGGAGACGCTGAAAGGGGTCCGGCAATATCCACTTTGTTTAAACTGGCTAGTAGGTGACTTCGGATTCAGCTTCTTACTTAAGTCCATGGTGTATGTCCTTCAGCCAAGTACTTGAGCAATCTCGATGCCACAATAATTAGTTTTTATTTATAATTATATTTTATTTATAAAGAATTATCGATCATCGCACTAGCGTAACTTTCCTCAATACTTTTCGTCACCTGGGAGCAACAATCAAGAATCTGTCTTGAATCTTAATCCCGCGAACAACAGCCCATTAAGCGGTGTTTGCCCCAGTCAGGACTTACCCACTGCGTAGTTTTTTGACAGGTGCCCAAAACCCATGTGTTCCGAATGACACGAGGGTAAGCGTAATTTGGGAGTTCTCTGCCGGAGGGTAATAAAGCCTTTTCCGCTAAACTAGGCCTTCCCCTTGAAATTGCTCGTCTAATTTAGGCCTAAATAAATTAATTTCATTTACTATGGTACGTGTCCGCCCTGACCTCATAGGCCACAATACTTGGCCCGCGCTTTGCTTTATCTAGGAGTAATGAGGGGATCATTATGGAGAGGGAATCTTGTTACATTTTTAAGCGCAGCGCCCGAGCATTAAGCTTAAGCCTGTTTTTCATCATTGGATTTGGTTGTGGGCCAGAACTTAAAACCAAATCAACGGCCGGCAATCCCAGCGCCTTGGCGGCTAGCAGTTTAGCGGCCCAAGCTTCTTCTGGGGGAAACGGCACCTGGGCCTGCCCTAACGTTGGCAGTTATAACCTCATGCCGGTCTCGGGCATCACCTCGGATGTGGGATCATTTCAAGTCTGCCGAGCAAAGAGTGATCCGGCGCGGCTTCGCATTTCAGGCATCAACTCTTCCCGCGCCATTTGCATTTACCCGGCTTTTCGTAACGCAAACCTATCAAGCATCCAGCTTACGGAAGCAAGGCAATGTTATGAAGTGGGCACGGCCCCCATTATCGTAACCATTCAGGATTCGCGGGCCAATTACCTTTATATTGTGGATGGGCAGTACAGCTACAGTATGGATCGTTGTTTTGGGACTTCGACCGGCTGCCCTAGTTTTTCTAAGGGTTCTATAGATTTAGTTGACCTCCCATTTTCGCCGTAAGCAATTTTTGCAGTGTTTCTTGGCCCCCTCGTTGTGAAAGTATAATTTTTCTGTTTACATGAAGTTGGGTTCTTTATTGGACCGACCGCGACCAAAGTTAGGAGCAGGATGTTCTTGGCTTGGAGCCGTTTAGTTAGGGAAGTCGTTATTAACATCATGTTCCAAGGAGAGGACGCCATGATCTACGTAAACCAGAAACAACTCGACCAAGTTGAGTACATTCTTGAACAATCCATCCGCGGCCACCACATTCTGTTTGAGGTGGATGAAATCCGTACGGCGTTTGAAAATGCAAATCCCGCCGGCAGTAAAGAAGATGACTTGGTCACCGAAGCGGAAAAACATATCGAAAATTTGATATTGCAACCAACACTACTTTCCAAACGCATCTACTTGGAAAATTTAAGCTCTGACATGTATCAATATGTTGTGCGCACCTATTTCAACATCGTTGAGAACAACATCATCGAGGACATGGAATTTAACCACTAGGCTAGGGCTATTCAATGTCAACCATAGATCCCAATCGCCAACGCGACGCCGAAAATCTAACGAGAAGGCGGCTGCTTGAGGAAAAACGCGCCCGGGATCTAGATGAGGTTGAATCGGCCTTTAACTCGCAAGTAAAGCAATCGGCAGAGCGTCGTGGGGAAGAAATCCGTAGGGTTCGCGAAAATGAAAGTGAAGCTATCCGTAACGCAGAAGCCGATGCCGATCACAAAGTGACGCTGGCCTCCCAAGCCGCGGATAACCAGATCCGGAATTTTAAAAATCAGACCTACAACCTCACCCAGGATGCTTCCAAAAATTTTCAAGAAAAAGCTAGATATCTAGAACAAGCTACGCGCTCCATGGACGAGGAACGAAATCACCTCACCGCCGCCCATGCGGATGCGATGAAAAAACTTCAGGAAGAAAACCAAGCGCGCCGTAGCGAGATTAAAAACAAGTACGGCTCGGAATCAAACGTGGCCATGATGCAAGCCAACCACACGCTAAAGGCCCAATCTAAAGCGGAAGCGGACGCCTTAAACCAGTTGCAACAAAGCTACCGCCAAAAGAAAGAACTGCTAGAGACCGAAGGCAAGATTCAATACATGAAACTTGCGGACAATAACAAACGGCTCCAGGAAGAGCTCACACAGCAGTCATCCCTCATGGAAGGCAGCGAACGAGATAAACAAAACAAGATTCAGGAAGACAGTGCTAGGCGTTACAATTTGACGCTTGCGAAATCTCAGGCGCAAATGGAAGCCCTGCGGGCAAAGGAGCGCCAAGCACTTCATGAACTTACGCAAAAAAGTGAAGCTGACTTACACAAGCTTCAATATCACCTAGCCCAGGAAGAGGGCCGTGAATTAAAAACTAATCAGGACAAAATTCAAAAATCAAAAGAGATGACCTTCAAGGAAGTTCAACATTTAGAAAATACGCTAGAATCCCAGCGAAAGCTGCTGGAACGCGATCACTTTAAAAAAATATCTGATTTGCGCAAAAACAATGAATCAACCCAAGACCTCTATACCCAGCAGTCCCAAGGGGTAAAGGAAAAGGCCAATAAAGATTATTTAGCCCAAAACCGGGATTTGCGGCAAAAACATGACGCAAGCTTGGATCAGACGCGTCAGCTACTAGCCAAGGACATCGCTACATTAAACGATCACGCACTAAATCAAATTGAATCGGCAAAGCTTGAAACCTCACAAAAAGTTTCCGATATTTACACCAAGTCTTCCGACCCCTTCTACCGTTTGCGTCAGCTTGAAGTGAAAGTTGAAGACACTCCGGAGGCCCTCATTCTAAAGGTCCCTGTACCGGAATACGAAAAGGATTCGGTGAAGGTTACGGCTAATAAAAATAGTATCACCGTAACCGGTACCAGGCGCTTTGAATCCAAGGCCGAAGTTTTACCTGGCCATTCGGCATCCACCCACTCCTATCAAAGTTTCTCAGAGACCTTCAATACTCAAGCCGCCCTTGACCTCTCGAAACTAGAGCGGGAATACGCGCAAGGGGTGCTTAAATTCACTTTACCTAAACGCGGCTTTGGACCCGCATGAAGGCTTCCACATCCCGAAAAATTCTTTTTGGCGTAGCCGTCCTGGGAAGTTTTTCGGCAACGCTTTTTTCCCGGAAATCCTTGAGCCCTAGTCGAACGCCCAGCAGTTATGCAGAAAGCGTTGAAATGAGCATGGATGATTTTCGCGGCGGTGGCATGGGCGGAAGTCCAGGAGCGGGTACCGGCGCTGGGTATGGAACAAATATCTCTCCGCGGGGACCGGAAAGCCCGCTTGCTCCCGAATGCCACTCGGAACCCAACTCCATAAATTTTTCGGAAGGCACTTGGGTTATCCAAAGCGAAGTGGATCACGGAGGTGGAGCATCCCGTTTTTTCATCGGCGCAAGGATCCCCGAGCGTAACGGCATCGTGAATCCAGAAGATGCCCATTACCGGTTCCTGTCTACAAATATAAATTGTTTACGAAGCCGATATAACCTTGAGCGTCAGATGAGCCAATCCGTGCAAAGGCGCACGGAAAGATCGTTTCAACCAAGTGCCCATCGCCCCTACTGTGATCAATCACCCGAAAGTTTATCCAGGCGTTACGAGCATGCGCTGGAGTGTCCCATTGAAAGAAGTGTCACTCAAGAGGAAGGTTTCTACAGTACCTCAACGGCCCTTAGAGCCAGCTCCTCCACTGATCTTGCGCAATTAATCACTCAAGCCGGGCGCCCTTCAAACGTCTTTCCACCCCACGCCTTTTCTAAGTTTACTTTTTTTTTAAGTCCTTTGGGCAATACGGCCACGCGGCGAGCGCCGCAAACCACGGGGCTTTATTTACTTAAAATTGAGAACCGCACCGTGGTTGACGGTTTTGAAATCCCGTTCATCCTAAAACAGCTCTCAGCTTTGGAACTAGATCTTGGCGATACCCCAGACCCCGACTTAAATCGAAGATTAAGGGAACTTTACGGACAACTGCTCCCCGACGGTTCCAACTACGCGGCCATCGCCGAAATTTTATACAGCTACGTTTTTTCTTCCCGCGAACACGGTCGAATTCAAGAGGACTGGGTGATCAACAACAACGGCGCTTCTGGCACTTACGCAAGAACGCTGCTGAATACTTCGGCCCGGACGTTAAAATCCCATTGGGACGAACTTTTACGGATCAACTCCTTAGCGTCTCTGCAAAGTAGTTCAGTATCTCAGCCACAGATTTTAAATTCGCTCCCTGCGCTAGGCCCTGCGGCCACCATGGTTGACGTTTCAACCCAGGGGGAAGCTCATCGCCTTATCATTGAAAGTTTTGCCAACCGCCGCGTGGGGCCTGAGTGGGTGCGTTTCCTAAAAACCTACGCTCAACTCATCCTAGATTTCACCGCCAAAGATGTGGTGAATATCGTAGGAACTTCGGCCCAAGAAAACGAACATAGGCTTTGGGCTACGGCCTATTGGTGGGGCGCAAGGCGGCTTTTGCTTGCCCTTGGCTGTGGGTTTGACGGCTCAAGCAGCCACGTCGAACCACTCGTAATTTTACAGTATCAACAACAAACATGCAGACGTTACTTTGCAAGCAGTGCCCACGGCAGACTTGGTGTTTCACCCTTAGATGCGCGGAAAATTCAGAATTTCCTTATCTTTGCTTCCCGCCGGGAGCGCGCCCGTTATTTTACGAATTTTACCGGTCAGTTCCGCACTCGGGCGAGCCTGCAAAGGGGCTTAAGCAGTATGACGGAAGAATTAGTTTCGCTCTTAGTGCATGAATACTTAAATGTCCGTGCCGAGCTTGAAACTAGGCAAATGCTATTATGGACAGATCTTATTCCGCTGCAAGCCGAGGTACATCCAGCGGAAGTTTCCGATGAAGAGCTACTCAGAAACGAGCGCCAGGCACTTCGTGACTTTTTACGTAGGCTCTCAGCCGCCTCTCGCTCCTTGGACCCTAGCATCCAAGGCTATTTAAACTGGGCTATTTCTTTAGAATAAGTTCTTCTAGTTCGGCGATCATGACGTGAAGCCTACTTTGAATGAATTTTGCTTCTTTTACTTGGCTTTCAAACTGATCCAAGTCGTTTTTGAATTTTAAGAGCGCCTTAGGCAAGCAAGGGGCTTCATTTTCTTTCGTAACTACTTCAGCAACTTCCGTCATTCGCGGCTTCCACATACAGCACCAACTCTTTCTTCAGCAACAACATCAACCGATGGACACGTTTAGACTTAAAGCAAAAGAAGTGCCCACGGTTTTCCTGGCTCCCCATAGGATCAAATCGATTTTACGGGGGACTGCGGTGCTCCTAAGCCCAGAAATGCCGTCAATTCTTTTGACACCTGTTTAGGGCTCGCCAGTAAAAGCAGAAAACGATTAAACTATTTCTATGGATAACCGCATCCCTGCCCCAGCCCCCCTCATGGGTGCTTTGGATTCTTATTATAAAAATCTAACCTACGCCAATGCGGCCAAGAAAAAATATGTCGCCATTCCCATTGAACTCATCAACGTGGACGCCATCCCTGATTTAAGCCTATATCTTGAAGGTTCCATCCCGGACTTAGCCAGAAATGAACTAAAATTATTTAGACCTAAGGGTTCCTTCGTGAGCCAGGTTGAAATTAAAAACTTAATTCAGAATAAAGTTCAAAGTATTTTTATTGAGCTTTCGGACGCAAAGTTTTTCAATGCCTACGCGGAAGGTCTGCTCGCTTCCCTACCCTCAGGTACTACGTTAGCTGATCCTAAAAAAATTGCGTTGTTGCAGACCAGTGCCCTTAACGTGATGCAGGACGTGATGGCGGACCCAAGCACCGAGAACATCAAACGAGCTGTAAAAAGCGTTTCTGGTTTTGTGTATGTTCTTATGCGCGATCCTAAGGCCTACGGCATGCTTCTTCAATTATCAAACCATGACCACTACACACTTCAGCACTCCGTTGGTGTTGCTACGAACGCACTCATTTTGGGGCGAAAACTTGGCATCTCAGCCGAGGCCGACCTGATTGAGCTTGGCACGGGAGCCCTTCTGCACGACATCGGGAAAACCAAGGTCGACCCTAAGATCATTAATAAAGGCGGCCCGCTCGACGAAACGGAATGGGAAGAAATGAAACAACACGCAAAATGGGGTTACGATATTATTCAAGATAACCCCGATGTGGGAGTAAGGGCGAAGCTTGCCATTTTGCAACACCACGAAGAACCAGCCGGCGGAGGCTACCCCCTGGGGCTTAAGGCAAACGAGATAGATCTTTACGCAAAGATCGTAACGATCAGTGACATCTATAATGCCCTTACCACCGATCGCACCTATTCGTCAGCTAAGCAGCCCTTTGAAGCGTTTCAAATCATAAAAAGCAAACTTCACCATAAGGTTGAGGATGCTCTCTTTGGCGCCATGGTCATGATCTATGGTGGTCAAAAGTAAATAGTAGAAAGTTTAACTTTCGTCGTCGGAAGTTTTCTTTTCGGTGCTCGACTTTGAGGAAACTTTTACGGGCTCAAAGGAAAACTCCACATTCACCCTCAGTTTACGACCGTCTACGAATTTTTTCAGCTCCGAGGGCACGTCAATTTTTGAAAGAACCCCCACCATTTCTTTGACTAGGAGGCCCAGGAATTCTTGTTTTTGTTTATTGGCATTTTCAAGAAGTCCCGTAAGTAGTTCTTTAGGTAGTTTGAGATCACCTAAGGTATTTCGAACTGCCTCTTCCGTAAGAAATAGGGTACCTACGCCAGTTAAGACGACCTTTTTAATCGCATCACTCAACTGACTTTTAATATCTTCTGGTTTTGCCATCATGAACCTACCCCGATTTTTTTCGCTCGTTTTTCAAAGGCTGAGAGCATGGAAGGAAGGCTGCTCTTCACTAGACCAGAAAGCATAAAACTAGGAACGGGAATTTTAAAATCCAGATTGAGCTCGTAGGTCACATCGGTTTTCTGGGTGCCCTTTGGTTCAAGGATCCATTTTCCAGAATTGACTTTCATGAAATTGCTTTCCACTAGACTCCATTCAAGGCCGCCTGAGCTTCGAACATGATCCAGTACATATTGCATTTCTTTAGAAAGAATCTCCAGAGTGTAGGCTACCCGAACGTAATTTTTCCCCCCGGACTCTTTGCGTTCCAAAACTTTTGCGTTTTTCATTCCATCAACAAACTTTGGATAGGACTCGTAATCCTCAATGACCTTGAGGAGCTCCGTCGGGCCCACGTCCATAGTTACAGTTTTTTTTGCTTCAGCCATGAACGATTCCTTTTTAGATTCAGATTACAACCGTGGTTTGCGATCAAAGTGATGTGTAGCTTCAATGTAGCGAGTGGTTCCTGATTCTGAACGCATCACTACGGAATGGGTGTAAGCACCACCACCAAAGAATCGAACGCCATTTAAAAATGGGCCAGGGGTAACACCAGTTGCGCAGAACATGACGTGGCCAGAGGCGAGCTCTTCAATGCCATAAATTTTATGGATGTCTTGAATGCCCATGCGGCGAGCGCGTTCAACTTCATCCGTATTTCGAGGTTTTAAACGACCTTGAAAATCACCACCAACGCAGCGCAGTGCAGCTGCCGCAATAACCCCTTCTGGTGCACCACCCGTGCCCATGAGAACATCCACACCGGAGTCGGGCTTGCAGGTAGAAATCGCCGCTGAAACATCACCATCCCCGATCAACCAAATGCGGGCGCCGGTACGTCTCACCTCTTCAATGAGATCGGCATGCCTTGGCCGATCCAAAATGATAACCGTAAGATCATCCATATTTTTCTTCTTCGCGCGCGCAATTTCGCGCAGGTTTTCGGTGGGCGTACGGGAGAGATCAATGGCGCCCTTGGCGTCGGGACCAACGGCGATCTTTTCCATGTAGGTATCCGGGGCATGTAGAAACCCCCCCTCCTCAGCAATGGCAATCACTGAAATGCTGTTCGTGCCGCCCCGGGCGCAGACCGTCGTACCCTCCAGGGGATCAAGCGCCAAATCCAGCGCTACACCTTGGCCCTTGCCCACTTTTTCGCCAATATAAAGCATAGGCGCTTCATCACGTTCACCTTCACCGATGACGACTCTTCCATCAAACTGAATGGAATTGAGCATGCGACGCATCGCATCGACAGCCGCTTGATCCGCCGCTTTCTCATCACCTCGCCCCATGAGCCTTGCGGCGGCGATTGAGGCCATCTCCGTTACCCGTACAAATTCTAGCGCGAAATTTCTATCCATTGTGGATTCTCCGTTCGTTGGGCAGAGTGCCTCGTCATCTTGGTTTCAAAGGACTCCATCGCCTTAGCACCGATGGGAGCTAAAGAAATTTGAATCTGGGACAGAATCTGCTCAAAATCATCTGGTCTTGCAACAAAATCTAAATCATCGCTATCAATGCGGACTTTTTTCCCTAAATCGTAACGATCAAACCAATCATCGTAGTGTCGCTCAAGGCTCACGAGGTACTCATCGGGAATGGCCGACTCATAGGACCTACCCCGTTTAGCAATTTGTGATTTCAACTGCGGAAGTGATTTGCGCAGATAAACGATTAGATCTGGCGGATTGAGCAAACCTACCATGGAACGATAAAGCTCAAGGTAGTTTTGGTAGTCCCGCTCTTCGATATGACCTGAGTCATAGAGATTCCTCGCAAAGATATGGGCGTCTTCGTAGAGGCTTCGATCCTGGATGGCGCTATATTTGTTCCGCTGAATTGCTTGGTGCGCCTTAAAGCGCGTGTTGAGGAAAAAAACCTGGAGCGGGAAGGACCAACGATGCATGTCTTGATAAAAATCCGCTAAGTAGGGATTGTTGGTCACCTCTTCATGGTGGGCCTGCCAGTTAAGCCTCGTGGCTAAGAGCTGCGTAAGGGTGGTTTTGCCACAACCAATATTGCCCGCAATGGCTACGAAATAGGGCTTTGTCGAAAGACTTGCTTCCTGCGATACCACCATGAACCATTTTCCCCCTGCAGGCAGTTATCCCCGCTGGAAAATTAAATGTCAATCTCAGGCGCGGGAAGCCATGGGCCTAAAAATTTCTGAGCAGCCTTCGTAGAAGGTTTTGTTTTGTCTTTAGATCCATCGTGGAAGCCATGATCAATGCGTGGGCAAAATCCACTTTTGAGGGGTCAACCTTAGGGTCCATAGCAAGATTGAGTTGCTCAAGGGATACCGGACCTAGTTCTGCACCCGCCGATAAAATACGATCGGCCCCGGCGCTCTGGATGAGTCCAGTTGTGAGGAATCCATCTTCGGTGATTTCCACCGTATCCGTTTGGGCAGGCTTTGGTTTGCCGGCATACCATCCACAGAAAAAATTGGAGAAGAAAACCTCAATGCTTAAGAGCTCGCCTTCATCATCGAGGCGCAAAAAGACGTCCGTAGAACATGCGCCGTGAAACCAGAGATCAGACACCTTCAGGTTTTCCCGCACCGGCATCAGCGTTTTGCCGAGTCGATTTGGTGAAAGACACTTGCTTAACACTCCGCGCCCATAGGTGGACATACCCTCAAAACGCAGCGCAGCGCGATCACCGTAATAACCTAAGACCCTGGCCGCCACTTCGATGCTTTCAGGGTGTAAATTCAACACGCCGGTAATTACGTTACCCTCTTGCCAGAGGATTTCATCAACCTTCACGGAAAGTCCCGTTTGACTTAAATCATAAACAGAAAATATTTTACGATTTTTAACGTCCCGGAATTGCTCACCGGAAAGCAAAAACCTTGGGTGTCGTCGACGTTCGATGAGCCGCAGGTTCGTCGCCGAATGGCCAAGGGGTTGATCGTCACTGAATTTCTGGTCAAGTAAGGCCTGCTCCATGCTTAGCGGCACAGGTACGGCTTCCGGAAAACGAGGCACCAAACGAGGTTTTACTACCCGCTTAGGGGCGGAAGCTGAGACTTTGCGGCCAATTTTCGGCCGGGTTTTTGAACTGGGCGATTCGGGGCCGGAGCGCTTCTTCTTGGACGAAGGTGACCCAGTATTTTTTTTGCGCTGGTTTGCGCGTGAAGAAGAGGATTTGTCTACGTTCCTGGCCATAGTCACGTTAGTCCTTGTCTCTATGATAACAATCTTGTCTTCATCATGCCCTAAATTTTTTTAGTTCAGGTACTTTCTGCCGTTTTTTACCGAACCATCGGCATTTTGTACTTTACGGAATTGACAGAAAGTCCAAGTGCAGACAGTTTCTTTAAGTATGATGGATTTCCCCTGAGGTATATCAAGTGACCGTGGATTCACCGTTTGTTTCAAAGGATACAGTTGACCCGAAGGATCAAAATGATGATGCCGAAATCGCGGCCGAGAATCAACATGATGACCTTGAGATTGATAACCTTCCCAATCGCCTCACTTTCCTAAGGGTGTTGCTGGTCCCCGTGGTGATCTGGGGCCTCATGACCGATGTGCCCTGGAAAAATCAGATCGCTTTCTGGGTTTTTGTCATTGCCGCCATTACGGATTATTTTGATGGCTATTACGCAAGGGCCAGAAAAATCATTACCATCATGGGACAGCTTTTAGACCCCCTCGCAGATAAACTTTTAATATTGAGTTCCCTGGCTATGCTGCAGCACTTAGGCAGGATCCATCCCATCGTAGTGATTGTTCTGCTGAGTCGAGAGTTTGCCATCACGGGCCTAAGGGCCGTGGCTTCCGCCGAAGGCATTGTCATCGCTGCAAGTGGGCTTGCCAAATGGAAAACTGTCGCCCAAATGATTGGCATTCCAGCTCTGATGTTAGGCAGCGGCATTCCGTTCATGAACAAATGGTTTCCCCCTCTTTTAGTAGGGGACATCTTCATTTACGGATCTCTTTTCATTTCCGTCTGGTCGGGGAAGGATTACGTCGTGGATTTTTTTCGGGCCATGGCGAGGCATCGACGTCAACGCCGCGAAGCCAGACAGCTCGCCCGACAAAAAAAATTACAAAGCAAAGGCATCCTTTAAAAAAGCGCTTGATCTTCTTTGAACTTCAGAGTTACTTTGCGACAGGCATTCTTTAATCGGAATAACGGGCGGGCTTAGCTCAGTTGGCTAGAGCGTCACGTTGCCAACGTGAAGGTCGAGGGTTCGAGCCCCTTAGCCCGCTCCATTTTTTAAAAATAGGTTTATTCCAAAGAAGCGCTACACAGCGCGCGCTTAAGCTCAATGTAAAGCTGGGCGTCTTGCCTTGGATCTAGTTTCAGAAAACTCTTAGCTAGGTCGTCATAGAACGTATCCCAGGCCAATCCTAAGCGTGTGCGTTCGTTTAAAAACAGTGCCCGTAGGTCGGGCCGGACGCTAAAGGCTAATGACCCTAAAAACCCCAGCACCCCGGCGACGGGAGCTAAATGGGGAACCACACTGCCGGAAACCGCACTAAGCAGACCCGTTACGGAACCGATTCTCAGGTTACGGACCGTTGAAGCATTTTTAATAACGTCCCAGAAACTTACGGCGGGCATTAATGCAAGATGCTCAATAATTTGCTTTCGTAAAGGCATCAGCCAGGAATCATCTTTTTTAGCTTCGTTCCAAAAATTCCCAAGGGCCAACTGTAAATTTTCGGTTTGGGCCGTTTCAAACTGAGGGTCGAGTTGGGCGGTCAGAGGCCACGCGGCAAGCTCCATGGAGTCCTTTTGAATGATTTCTAAACAAGTCCTAAGTACACCTAAGGGCGAAGTTAGAGCCGAGCGAAGCTCTGGAGAAATAACATCATCAGGGCCTAAAGTTCCTAAGATTTCCTCAAGGCGACGGGTCTCTTCCTGAATTCGAATTTGTACAATTTCGTAACGTTCGCGGTTTCGTAAATCAGCCGGGTAGTAGGTGCTTTGTTTCCGAAGTTCCGCCAAGAACCTGAAGCGATAGGCTTGAATGTCCGTCACTAGGCCAGCGGTTCGTCGATATTCGTCCATAAGTAACCTAAGTTCGCGCACAAACGGTGGCCTGGGCGTGGGACTGTCGCTACTTGAGCTAGCTGCCTGGAATTCATCTAAATCACGCGTAAGGGTTTCAATTCTTCGATAAAAATATAATCCAAGGTGCGACTTCATGCTTTCAGCCAAAGCCTGGCCAATGCGCAAGCTTCTCGCTTGTTCATCGTACCCTTGCCATTCACCCATCACCCTTAAGGCAACGCTTCTCCATACTTCCGTTTGAGCGCCGGGGATCGGATGGCTAAAAAATTCATCGTAACCTAAAATTCTTAACCGGGCAGTAACCGCATCCACCGGTTCGGCAAAACCGCCGTCGGCCTTGACCGAAGGAAGGTGGACCAAAATTAATAAAAAAATCGTTAAACATTTTTGAAAAATTTGGTTTGGAATTAAATTTGTTGTTTTCAAGGTAACGCATACTGATCTGAGGGGCGCCCAGTTTGTCAAGCCTAGCGTGCCGCAGCGCTAGAGCGAGGAAAACCTGGCCCTAAAAAACCTTGCGCTAAAAAGCGACTTTCAAACTCCAGTTCAGAAACCAATCCGATCGCAGAATAAGATTTCCGCGGTCCTTATTTAAAAAACCACGCCCCTCATAAATGGAGCGATCAAAACTACGGCCAGCTTGCAGCTCAGCTAAAATAGAATGTAAAAAAAGCATCCGCCCACCTACGCTCAGTTTTTGCTCCTGAAGGGTTAAACGATCCCGCGACTGGAGACGATCACTCAATATGTAATTCTGTTGTGCGAACGCGTAAGCAAGAAATGCCTGCCCCTGATTCAACTTACCGTACGTAAGCGCCGATTGAACATTGGTCGTAAAAATCGAAAGGGAAAAGGCCCACGGGTCCAGGGGCGTCCACTGCAAAGATATGACCGGAAAACCAAAAATACCGGTGAAGGTCGGCGTTCGATAAAGATACAGGAACCCTGGTAAAGGGATGTAGTTTGCAAAGTTGCCGTTGTTAGTGAGGTACAACATCAGAACCCAGTATCCGTTTTGTGAGCCTGGAAAACCATAGTGGGCATTCAAGCTAAAACTCATATCTTTTGCTTTATTAAAAGGTTGATCGCCGGCGTAACCAAAAGTTGTGCGCAAGCCCCAATTCTTTTTGTCCGCTAGCTCATGATAATGTTGAGCGCCCGCCTCGTAACGAAATAGGTTACGGGGCACAGCCTTGCCAGAATTAAGACTCAGATTTTCGGAAAATTGCAGTCTCGCGGCGGCAAGGGATAATGCAAAGGTGTCGGATTCTCCTTTAAAGACCGGCACGGCAACGCTTGTTTTATTCTCAAGGAATGCTGGCTCGTTAAATCCTGGCAGAAATCTGCCTTCATAGGAAAAAAGTCCAATGGGTTTACCAATGGCATTGGGCCCGCCAAAGGCGCTGA
This sequence comes from uncultured Oligoflexia bacterium, assembly GCA_964475985.1. Lineage (GTDB taxonomy): Bacteria > Bdellovibrionota > UBA1018 > UBA1018 > CAYHWW01 > CAYYYP01. The sequence goes on from CAYYYP010000019.1 coordinate 28,632, forward strand.
ATGCCCCACCGCCACGGGACGCAGCGTCCCGTCTTCGCTGAATAGCTTGTTCGGTGAGTCGGGGGTCTTTGGTGACGTTTGCCTGCTGCGCATATCCCAGGGTAAAACAATTTGCCGCAAGCAACGCGATTCCAATCGATTTTAAATAACGTTTCATTGTGACCTTTAAATAGAAGTTGTTTGAGGTAGAACTGACTCGCTATTGAGCACCAAGCTCTCTTTCCTGCCAACGCCTAACGCGGACCTGGCCATGGACAATCCCACGTCCCATAGCCCGCCGGGAAAACGATGAGCTTCTTCCACAACGCTCGTGAGTGCGCTCACGAAGGCATCAATCTCTTCACAGGTTACGATGAGCGGGGGCGAGAGCTTTAAAACATTCAGGTTATGACCGGCAACTTGCGTTAAAAAACCATACTGCGAAAGCAGGGGCACAGTGATCATTTGGCCGAACAACCCCTTATTGGCTTTTTGTATCAAAGACCAACCCAGTTTAAGTTTTCTACTTTGAGGTGCAGCAAACTCAACCGCGATCATGAGGCCCCTTCCCCTCACCTCTTTCACGAGTTCGAACGGGGCGAGTTTTTCTCGAAGTCTCGATAGGAAGTACTCTCCGTGGCTTGACGCTCTTGACAATAAATCTTGTTTATCAATTTGATCAACCACACTAAGAGCCGCCGCCATGGCGAGGTTATTTTCACTAAAAGTCGAAGAATGCACCACACAACGATCGAGGCGATTAAAAACTTTTTCAAAAACTTTTGCGCTGCCAAGCGTCGCCGATACCGGCACCATGCCATTGCTCAGTGCCTTTGAAAGGCAAACGAGATCAGGCCTCAAATTCCAGTGCTCAAAAGCAAAAAATTTTCCGGTTCGTCCCATCCCCGTTTGAATCTCGTCCAGAATCAAAAGAGTTCCGTACTTTTCACAAAGCCTCTGCAACTCATCCCACTGAGTTTGGCTGAGTTCCCGTACGCCGCCTTCGCCCTGAATGGGTTCAATAATGATCGCGGCCACGTCTTGTTGTTTGAGTTCTTTTTCTAAAACTTTCATATCGCCGTAGGGCAAGCAGAGACATCCCGGCAAGAAGGGACCAAAACCTTCGCGCCATGATTCATCACCGCAAAGCGAAAGTGCCCCCATGCTGACGCCGTGGAAACCTTTATCAAATGAAATGAGTCTGGGCCTTTTGGTGGCGGCTTTTGCGAATTTAAGGGCGCATTCAACGGCCTCCGCACCCGAGTTTCCAAAATAGGCGTATTGCAGTTTTTTTGAAGGATCCCGGGCAATCAACTCTTGGGCAAGGAGCCCTGAAAAAAGTGGGATGTCCATCTGCACTAAATTAGGCCAGGATTGAGATAAGACTTCCCTCAGCGTTTCCAGCAATGGTTCCGGATTATGCCCCAGATTAAATACGCTATACCCACCCAGAAAATCCCGCACTTCGCGCCCCGTTTCGTCCCATAGGCTTAGTCCCTTGGCTTTGACATATTTTCGGTCAAACCCAATGATCTTTAAAACCTTTGGCAATTGCGGGTTGATAAATTGCCCATGAAGCGCCGAAAGACCCGCCGTTCCTTTAGCGTGCTGCCATTTTTGGCCCAAAAACCCCATATCGCAAGCCCCCCCACCCTTGTAAATAACCGTAACCATCAATTCATCCCTGGGCAAGGGCGACGGCAGACATTTCCCCCTCATGAAAAAGAAATGACTAGACGATAAAAGTCTGTGACCAATCCTAACGAAACATTTTCAGAACCCACCAAAAACCTGGTTCTGATTTTAGTGATCGGAAAAAATGATATTCCGCTCATGGGCATGGGCCCACTTTGGAATTCAGGGCAATCCGGCGCCCCGCACATCCCCTGGTGGAATCACTTCGATGGCCTCACTTTAGAAGCGGCCGCAGAGATTTTAGCATTTTCTTCAAGCCATGGGCGAAGCGTCGATCTCGTTTTTAAAAGAGCGCAACTCCCGTCTGAGGATGGTGAATTAAAGCCAGTTAACCTACGAATGAGTTTCTTTCAGAAAGGGCCTTTCGTTTTGGTATTAGGGTTTCAACCAGAAGCGTCACCCCTGCACGCCACCCATGTTTCAGTTCCTGATTTTTGGGAAAATTTCCCACACCCAGGTTTTGGTTTAGACATGACTCAAAGCATCCCCAAAATTAAATTTTGGAACTGCTTAGCAACATCTGAGTGGAAGCTAAGCAAGGAACAAGTGCTCGGACATGAACTTGAAACGCTTCTGAAACAGACTGACTGCACCCATCTAAAAATTTTTCTATCAGATGAAAGTCTTACGGAAGTAGAATGCATTTGTGAGCCTGATGCGCTTGAAGCGTTAGCATCGCCCTGTGAGGACTCATTCACTAAAATCATAAAAAGGGTCGTAGTGAAGGAAGCGGATAAAACTACATTTCAATTTGTATGGGTTGAAAATATAAAACGAGAGGAAACCGCGGCAAACACTGATTTGAACTTAGAACTTCAAGCCCAGGCCCTGGGGATCGTTCATTGGAACCTTAATCTGTTTAAGGAGTTCCAAGTCGAAAAAGGTACACCAGAGGAAATTCAGAAGTCATTTTATCTTTTGCTGGAACGTGAGCCTGCCTTTAAGGATTTCATAGGCAAGCTGGCCGGACCGAATACCTCTAACGTGACCTACCAGAAGATAGTTTTATCCAACGGTCAGACCGTAAGAAGTTGGAGTAAAGGAAACTGCGGTTTTTTTGCGGGGTTGCCTTTGCCGGAAGTATTTCAAAATAATCAGCCTAAAGTAGCGTAAACGTTAGCCTCTGTAGTTAGATCAGATGATTTTCTTGGAGTACCGCAAGCACGCGCAACCTTTCGGCTTCCCAGTAATTCTGTACCTTTTTAAGACGCCCAGGCACACTTCGGGATTCAGGGTTAGCCATCTCCCAACCCTTTGCCTCGGCCTTGACAAATTTTCTCGCGTAGTAACTTAAGAAACTTTCACCCTTATTCAAAAGTTTTCGACTGACTAAAAGGTCGTAGAAATCTTTGATAACATTTTGGGCAACCACATCATCTTCAAGGGGCCAAGGAGATCCATCCCCTAGAGGGCCCCGTAGCATGTAATCATAAAATCCCCAGATGCTTACGGCAAAATATTCGATGCTCTGGGAGCGAAGCTTAGGCCAAAACTCCCGCGGTACTTTCAGTAGATCAGGAAATTTTGCGATCAAGCCCCGATCCGATTTTTCAGATAAGTCATTCCAATTGGTTACTAAAAAATGAGTACCTTCAAAATTATCGGGATTAATTCCCCTAAGGCTTGGGTACTGGTCTAAATACGGGGCCAATGGATTCGTGTACTCGTACTGATGGGCTAACGGCAGAAACCTGGTTACCAGTGAACGTAACATAGGCACGGCCGTGGGCCCGGCGTCTTGATCGGCGTGACCTTGATTCAGGCAGATCCGATTGCCAAAAAACCGAAACGCTTGAGGATTATCTGAAACAATTCCCCGTTGAATCGTACTCAGTTCGGCCGCATCACTATTGGCCCGATCCATTGCACTTCTTAATACTCCGGTAATTTCACCTCGGTCCAGCTGTTCATAAACTTGTTCAGTTTGCAGAGGTAAAGTCTCGGGGTTCGACGGTGACATCAGCGAATAAACGGGTATCATCCGTACCATTTCCATGTCGCCGGAATAGGCCATAGCGTGGGCGATTCCGTCTAAGGATCCCATGCTTCGTCCGAGCCAGGTTCCCGGAATTTTATTAAACTCCATCGCCGATAATCCCATTTCGATCCCGGCACGCGCCCTCTGGTAACGGATGAGTCGTTCCGTAAATGCAATATTGGCTAATAAATTAGGAAGGCCAGGACCAACGCCCGCGTGGGCCATATCGGCCGCCATGGGGTCTAGGCCTTGAGCTAAACTAAGTGGCATATTGGTAGACCAGCTCACACCATGGGATCTCGTGGTACCGGCACCATGGACTTTGAATACAAGGGGCCCGATGGGCAAAGTGTGATGCCCCGCCCCTACCGTCATAGGATTGGTCATATTGAGAATATTTGAAGACGGTTTTGGCCAAAGCACGGAAGTTCCGAGATCTGCTACATACTGCAGGGAAAAATGAAGACCAGGAAATGTGATCATGCTGCCATCCACCGAAACAAAGGGCGAAAGCATTCCAAAAGCTCCGTAGCTCGACCAAACTTGAAGATCTTTTCTGAACTTAGCCATAAGACCAAGGGAGAAAATAAAGTTGTCCCCCGAGTTACTGCGGGAGAAAATTAAGCTGTCCTCCGTGTTAGTGCTCTCCCCCCCACCCCAGGCGGCTAGGAAAGCAACAGCAATATGGTATTTTCTAAGCTCAACTCCCGTAAGTTCTCGGCCAGCTCCCCGATCCCTGATTGAGACCGCCTGTTGGTACAAACTTCTGGTTTGGGTTTCCTTGTCCTTCGTAGTGACTTCTTTTCTCAGATCTTCTAAGAATTTTTGGTTTAAATTAGGCAGTTCTTCATAAAGATTTTCCAAAAACTGGTTCATTGCTAGAGGCAACCCTTCAAACCAGGGTGCACTTAACTGCGCCGCGTCCGTTTGAAAAAGGGTTTCCCAACTTGAAATTTCTCCTGGCCTTAGAGGCCGACTAGGGTCGGAGGTCGACTGGGAAATGGCGTCACGAATGATGCCGTCATCAAACGCTTCCGTGACGGTGGCTTTTAACGCACGAAAGACCCGATCTTGCTGTACAGATCTTTGTTCAAACCAAAGGCTTCCAATCTTGATGTCATACTCTAGAATTTGCCTCAGCGGAGGTGAACCTTCTTCCCCAAACGCCCGCGAAAAATTCTGTATTAGCCAAGTAATGACGGCCTGCGGTTGATCATCTTTTTCCACCAGCCATGGAAATTGAGTTACCAACCATTGCCGCAGACTTGCCTGCTTTGTTTCTAGAGGCGCGGATTCAGTGAGCATGGCCGCTAGGGTAGACGACCCGCTTTGAGCCTCTTCATGCAGACGCTTTTGAATCAAATCGATGAACGAAAAAATTTTTCGCCCCTTTACCCTGGGATTTGCAATAGCGCTTGCAAGCCTAGAGTAAATATTGGGACTCACTTCGGCATCGGGGGTTTGCGCCGCGATAACTGGTTCGCCAGGTACAGTTGCCGATAGCTCATTCTGCATCTCCATATAACTCAACAAAAATGCCGTCGAAGTGGAGTAGAGATTCTTTAACTGCCCAAGGGTTGGGCCAAAAATCTTTTCTCGGAAGGCCTGATAACTTTCAGAGATCAGGTGGGATCCCGTCTGAATTAAAAACGCATTCCAAAGATTAAAGCTGGCCTCTCCTTGCTGATTGTAAACCACCGTTTGGTGGCTCATATGATCAAAAATTCTCGCGGCTGCAATGAAATCATCGTGATCTCCGATGAGGGTGTTGGGTCGATTTAGAGTTGCGCCCCCCCCTTCTCGAAAAAGAAGGCCCTGGGAATTCGCGCCGCGGTCGATTTGGTGAAAAACATTTGCCGATCCTGCCAGTACGCTCTGAACTCCGCGCATGGCGGAAGTCCTGGCATGAATGCGTTCAGTTACCGTTTGAATCACCTGAGCTTTTACTCTAGAGGCAGTCTCTGGACTAGCTGCTGCCGTCAGGGCAAAAGCGCAAACGCCATTTTCTCCACTAAGCCCGGCGCCCAAAATCCAGGTCTGATGACCAATGGAACGCAAACTCGCGTTCGCCCGAGCCACGGCTACGCCGTCAGCCGCGTAGGTCACGACACTAGTGGACCACGTAGTTGAAATCGCAAAAAATAAAATCACGAAAAAACGAACCTGAAGAATATTTTTTTTCAAATTTTTTTTGTATCTCAAAGCCGCGTAAAAATCTCCTTGGTTGAACTCAAAGCAAGAGATTGTAAGTACTTGAACTTTCCTGCTTCATCAAGTTCTCGGCATAACTTTTGTTTGCTTGCCAGGAGCAAAAAAGAAAGCCCGGATATTGCCTAGAATAGGGAGGTGTCACGGATGAGAAAAAACAGAGATTTCACCGCAGTATTCAGTATATTTCTATTTTTTTCCACGATTGCCCTTGCCCAAACTCCACCGGATTTTTCCTGGGGCGCCGGCGCTTCTGGTTACACAGTGGAGGGTGGAGATGAAAATTCGGACTGGTGGAACAGGTTTCCGAGAACTGCGCAAGCATCAAGAAATGAATCGGGCACCCAGCATTGGGAGCGGTTCGCCGAAGATTTTGAGCTCGCAAGTTCACTGAACTTAAATAGCCTACGTATCTCGCTCTCTTGGTCAAGGCTAGAACCAAGCCCCGGAGAATTTTCAGAGGAGGCGTTTGCGCACTATCAAACGGTCCTTGAAACTTTATGGCGCAGAGGTTTGACTCCCCTTGTAAGTCTTGAGCACTTTGTTCATCCGATATGGTTTGAAACCCAAGGCGCCTGGACCAACTCTCAATCGGCAGAGAGCTTTGCGAGATTCAGCCGCGAAGTGGTGAGGCGGCTAGGACATCTCATTCCCCTCTGGATCACCTTCACCGATCCCGTCCAGCAGATTCTTGAGGGCTATCTGAAAGGTAATTTTCCACCGAGACGAAGAAACTTTAACGACGGCGTTTTGGCCTACAGAAATATTTTGCAAGCCCACCTGATGGCGACCCAGATCATTCATGGCAATCAACGTGCCCTTCCTCCCGAATTGAATCCCTGCCTACGTAGGGCTCAGCGGGTTGTCGAAAACGGCGCGATTCCCTGTGGAGTGGGTGTAACTCTCGGAATGCATAATTTTTTGCCGGCCCACCAAGCTTCAGAACCTGAGGCCAGGGCCTCCGATATTGCAGTGATTGCGCTGATGGAGCATTTAAATGCTTTTGCATTTCTAGATGGCGCACGGACGGGCCAGTTGAGGTGGGATATCCCTGCGGGCTTAGGAACCCCTCTTTTACCCGAAAGCTCCCAAGGTCATCATTTGAACTTGGATTTAAATGGGGCCATCGGCCGGCAGGCGGCAAATACAAATGAATTTAATTTAGATTGGGTTGGGTTAGATTATTACGGCACCTGGCGGGTGGGGGCCGATAGTGAAGCACCCGGGGGATTTCGCATTCGGGTGCCGGAGGTTATGGATGGTCCACAGAACAGCGTGATCCGGGCCGACGACGGCAGCGTAATCAACCCGCAAGGACTAAGGGAAGCATTGAATAAACTAGCATCACACGCTCCGGGCATCCCCATCGTCGTCACCCGAAATGGCGTCGCTGACGCAAGAGATAGTTTACGGCGAGATTTTTTAGAGCGCCATATTTCCGCGGTAGAGCAAGCGATAAACTTAGATCATATTGATGTGCGAGGTTACTTCACGGAAAGCCTCACCGACGGTTACACGTGGCTTAATGGCTTTGCATCAAGGCTAGGCCTCTTTGAAATCAATTACGGCGCCAGGTTTGAACGCATGGCCCGCAATTCAGCTCTATGGTTAAGAGATTTTTTAAGGGTTCGACAAAATCGACCGTCACCTGCCGACTGCCACGGCTTTGTGCTTAATTTTTGGCAACCTAATCTCACTTTGGAAAAACTTCGTACGCAAGCCCTGCGGGCGAGCGCCCTTGGCGCCTGTCATTTCACAATCCCCCTTTTGCTTTGCCAACAGAACAAGACTTCAAATGAAGTGGTTTGGTGCGTAGGTGCGCCAGGATTTTTGCAATCCAAGGAAGGCGCCCTTGTTGCGGGGCAGGCCCTGCGCGAACTCGGCTTTTCCTATTCTTTACTACCCATCGTCCAAGGTATGGATGGATCATGGCGGGGACACTTTCACCCCGCCAACACGAAGCGCTGGTTTGCCAGCTATCGAAGTCTGATTTTAGAACTCGTAGAACAAGTCAAAACCACCAATCCCAGGGATTTTTTCGTGGGAAGCGAAATGAATTTCATGTTTGAATCCTTTCCGGAATATTGGCGGGATCTTATGCGGGAAGTAAAGGCCGCGCTGCACGCATCGGCCGGCAATCAAACGAAGGTGCTCATCGCCGCGAATTGGGACCATTTCGCGCGGGTTAGCCTGTGGGATGAGTCAGACTACATTGGAATTTCCGCCTATTTTCCTCTGGCTAGGGAAGTCACCCCGCGCCCCACGCGCGAATCCTTGCGGCAAGGTTGGCAGCCGTGGAAGGCCCTACTGCAAGAGACCTCGCGGCGTTATAATAAAAAAATATATTTTGCGGAAGTTGGATACACATCAAAGTCAACGGCAGCCGTGAGTCCTTGGGAGCACTTTCTTGACGGGCCTCTGGAGTTAGATCTTCAACGTTTGCTTTTCTCCGTACTTCGGGAAATTTTAGCGGAAATCCAAGCTGAGTTTTACTCCTTGGATGTCTGGGCACTTGCGCCGAGACACAATTCCAAGCCCGACTTAGGTTTTGATATTTTTGGAAAACCTGCGCAAGCTGAAGTAGAACTGCTTCTGCAAATGTTGCGGCCAAGGTAAATAAGTTTTATGCGGGATTCACTGAGCTCAAAAAAAATTGCCACTAACCCATCGGTTACCCAAACTCAGGCTGAGCGGCCCTGCGCTTTGCCATTAAGTTTCAAAGCGCTACTGGAAGTTTTTTTGGGAAGAAGGCCCGACTTTTCCCAAGTAAAAATTTTGGTGGGCGGAGAGGCTGGAGCCTATGTTTTAGCCTGTCGGGTACTCATGGCAAGGGGCATAAACTGGCTCAAAAGCTTTGAATCAAACTTTGCGCAGACTTCAGATTTTAAAGAGTTTCTGAATTGGCTCGTGAGTGAGAAGCATAAAACATCACCTGAGGCCGCCCTAGAATTTTTAGAAAATCTATTTGAAGGCCCTCGTGGGGATCTTATCGAAACTGGCACTGAAGTGTGGCAGGCCCTTTGGAGCTTACAAAACATTTCACCTGAAACCCGTTTTCATTTGCTTAAAAAAGCGGCCATTCATCCTTCCCTTTCCGACCTCCTTTACCTTTGCCTTTTTCCTTTGGAGGTATGGCCTGCAGCTACGCTTCCAAAAAATGAACTGCGTTATATGATCATCGCCGACAAAGGGGAAATGGGAGCTCGTGCAGTTCGCGAGGCCGTAAACTTACACCTAAGGCCCGTGGTGGTTTTCAGCGAAGAAGACGATGCCCAGAGCCTAGCCGTAAGGTTGGGTACGCAGAACGGCGGATTTACGGTGGGCATCCCGGGAGGCTTTAGAAATGCCTACGCGAATGCCGCAAAAATAGTAGACGCCCTAAAACTAGAATACGAAATTCAATTCGGAGAAAACTGGCGGGAGAACTGGTCCAAATCAGCAATTTATCCAGGTTATGGACCGCTGGCTGAAAATAGCGCAGCAATTTTTCTTTTTCGCAGTCACGGGCTTACTTTCGTGGGCCCGACCCATGACGTAGTGGAACGCGTCGGAGATAAAAGATTCTTCCGGACTTTAGCCCAAAGTATTGATCCATCCATTGTGACAAAGGGCATTCAAATTAGCGCCACCGATTCGGCCGCCTCCGCAAAAAGCTTAGCTAACGTTATCAGAAATCATATTGGCAAAAGTGAAACACAACTTCGTTTACCCATTCGCATTAAAGCCGCAAACGGCGGTGGGGGCCGGGGCCAGGCCGTGGTTTTAAACACGGACGATCTTGAAACTGCAACCCAGCGGGTACTAACGGAAATTCAAAGCAACGGCTGGGAGCCTGGGCTTTTGCTTGAAGAAAACTTGAACCGTACGATCCATCTTGAAGTGCAAATTTTGCGGGATAGGTTTGGGAACACCAGGCATTTTGGCATGCGAGATTGCACCGAACAACGCGCAAGCCAGAAAATTCAGGAAGAAGCGCCCCCTGCCCTTTTGCGAGATAATGAAAAATTACGAACACGGATGGAAACCCTTGCAGTCAAACTTGCACATAAAGCCAATTATTTTGGTGCCGGTACCGTGGAGCTTATGTTTCATGAAGGCAGATTTTATTTTCTAGAAATGAATACCCGCATCCAGGTGGAACACCCCGTAAGTGAGATGACCCATCACATTCAGCGTGATGACAACAAGCTTGAGCCCGTTAACCTGGTTCATTGGCAGATGCGCCTAGCGCGCGGGGAAGCCATTGATTTTGAGCAAACCCAAATTATTAATACCCATGTCGCGCGCGAATTCCGCATCAACGCCGAAGCTTGGCGGGCGGACCTTAAGGATCCACGAGACGGTAAAAAGGGGTTGTTTTTACCTAATTCAGGAACTTTTCTTAAATTCAACGTACCGAGCGTTGCGGAAGTGAGGGAAGCTCTAAACACAAAAAAAATCCATGGCGTCACGCCTTCTGAAATTGAAGATTTAAAAATCCGTTTGGATTCTGGATTTGAGGTCGGCGATAGCCTTGTGAATAAAGACCCTACTTTTGCAAAATTGATTGTGAGCGTGCGGTGCCCCAACCGAAAGAATGAATATGAAATGCTGAGGCGAATATGCATTTACATTTTAGAGCGCTGTCAAATCGAAGGCCACCAAGTTCGGCCCGATGGAAAACCTTTGGTCGACCAGCCGTTTCACAATAATCTTAAGGCTCACCTAGAAATTTTAAAACATGAAATTATTGAGAATCACTGCCGGCCTACGGTTAAAAAAACCGAGTCAGAGAATTCAAAGCGACATGTTGGATGGGTTGCCCAGAGTCTACGCCAAGAAGTTTAAAAATTTCAAAAACGCTTGCGTCGCCTAAGCCTTCCTTAAGGCCTAAGGCAGGCGCCGCCGTAACATCTCCACAGGGAATGATGCTTTGAAATAACTTAACTTCTTCCCACAGATTTATGGCGATTCCGTGGGAAAATCCTGACTTCTTTATGCGAAAACCAAAGTAGACAATTTTCCGGTATTGCTGAGCGGTTGGTTCATAAAAATAAATTCCACTTTCGGCAGCGGGGCATTTCAACAAAATCTGTTTAAATTTTGCTCCGGTTAATGTTTGGATAAGATTTAAAATTCCCCCCTGCAACATTTCGACTAATACCCTAGGACTAGGTTTCAGGTTTTTCTGTTTGAGAAATTCCATCCAGCCGTCGAGACTTCCCGTAGGAAATAAAAGTAACTGCCAAGGCCCGTGCAAGGCGGTTAAACCACCACGGTCAGTTTTCAGGTGAGGAATGTTTAACTCCTCAAACCGCTCCAGGGTTTCTCGCAATCCTAACGTCGTAATATTTTCTGTGGATATTTTCGTAGCCCACTGCCTTTTTCCAAAGGTCAAAATAGGCTCTGGCCTAAAGAGCAGAAAACCTAGCTCAGAAATTGTGGCTTGGCGTTTGAGGGCAAGCTCGTAGGGAATAGCTGGCGTAAGAAAGCCTGAATAAGGGTCGGCGATGTTTAGCATTGTTCAACGATACAGATGCCAAGGCCTTGATCTTTAGTAAAGTTAGTAAAGCTGAACGATGTCGTTCTCAAGAAACCCGCCACCGCTGTGGATACGGGTAAGGCTTCCATCGGGACCTAAATAATCCACGACTTCAAGGGTGCCTTTTACGGCCCCCTGACTTTTTCCCATAAAGGCGCCAGAGACCGGGTCGTAAACGTCATCGCCCGAAGACATCACCTTAAGAATATCGCCTAAAGCAATTCCCGACCTTCGGCCCGCGTTGATGTAGACATGGCCTCCGGAAATCTTAGCCACCCTACCTTCCCACGCTACTTTTTCCATCACTTGGCCCACGGCCCGGGCTAGCCTTGCTACGGCATTACGAAGAGCTTGGTGGACAAGATCCACGCGGGAGTCATCGGAATCCTGATTTTCATCTTCGCCGCCAAAAAGGTTAAGCCTTGAAGTTGAACTGTCCCCCGCTTTTTCATCCAGTAAAAGCTCTTTGCCTTGGGTGACGTCAAACATGCGCATTTCTAAGTCCACCACGGCCATGGAGTTTCTTTTTTGCAAAAGTCCTAATTCATCGGCCTTTTGTCGATAGGTGATTTTACGGATCCGACCCATCACCACGAGCGAAACGCCCAGTCTTCGGCCTTCACGCACTAAGGACCCAACCCTTACTTTATCACCCACAAAATAGTCCTGTGACTGCGCGCCGGATCTTAAATTATCTGGCACAATGGCTTTTGCGCCCACTTGGATAGCGCGGGCAAGCTCTTCCGCCACGAACACGCCTAAATCATCGGGACCACCGGCGGCGCCTGGCCTTTTTTCAAAAGGCGTCACATTCCAAAAGGGCATGACAAAAAGTTTTTTCTTAGGACTGCCAAGCTTATCGGCCTGGTCAAAAGCTTCTTTTTTTGCACCTTCTTCATAAACTGAATCAGTTTTATAGTACTGTTTCTCGCGCACGAACTGATCGGACCTTGAGCACCCACTAAGCGTGACGAAGCTCAACAGGACCGGAGCTAAAAACACCAAGTGCGGAAAAGGACGGTTAACATTTTTCATTTTAGGGTCTCGGCTTCCGGGGCCGTGTCCTTGACAATAAGCCTCAGTTCTCGGGCACCGTCCTGAGCCTCTACTTTTTCCAGGGTCACTTGGGCGCCAAGCCTAGTAAGAATTAAGTTTCCAAATTCCTTTGGTTTATAGAGGGTATCCACTTTGAGTTCGGCGCCGCGGAACCAAAACTTTTTTTCCTGTACGGATCGCACCCCTTCCATATGGGAGGTCAGCTTTTGTTTTACGATTTCGTACTCGGCGTAACTACGAAATCCTTCAATGCGCACCGTCATAAAATCACCGGTTCGGGGCTTTACGCCGACTCCGGCCGTAAGGGCGGGAGCCGATGAGACGGCGCTTGAGGATTGGAGTGAAGCGGCCAGAGAGGCGGGGCTTCGATCACTGGTTTCTGCTTCGGATGCTCTACCGGCAACAAGCTTAGGCCCCAGACTTTCAAAGGGCGAAAGAGTGAGTTTCGTAATTGCGCGCCTAATTTGCTCTTCACCTTCCGTAGCGCTTAAGTCTAAAGCCGATACCTGAACTGCTCTATGCGCTTGATGATACTGGTCTTGAACTTCAAGGCCTAAGGCCAAATCATCTGGCGTTTGCAGAAAAAGTGCCCGGTGCAAACAACCTAGGCGCTTCGTTTCTGCGGCAAAACTTTCAAAAACTGCATCAAACTTTTGCTCAAGCTGCCCTGCCGCATTTAGCCTTAATCGTAATGGTTCCATGAGGACTTCATCTTTAAACTCCCTCACTAAGAATCCACGGCGTTGAAATCTACGTTTTAAGCTCTGTACCCAGAGAGGGTTTGCCGGTGAATTTTCCTTCGCAGAAACTTCACCCAATTCAATGACCGCTAAACAGAGCGGAACCGCCTTGCCGTTTTGCGTCGATACCAGACTGCCCGCGTGAAACTTTAAGAATGCCCCAAGTCTTGCCGCGGGCATGAATTCAAAAACCTCTTGCTGCGAAGGAGCGTCAATCTCTTCAGTTTGAATCCGTTTTTCCAGAACGCTTGAAGAGACGGCTCCCGCGGAAGTCGCTAGGAGCAAGGCCAGGGAGGAAAAAAAAACACGATTGATACGGTAATCCATGCAGTTTATATTTAAACATATTAAATTTATAATTGCAGGGGTGAGAGCCGGCCTTGGCTTAGGGCTAGGTAAAATTCACCGACCTATAAAAACTTCATCACCTGTCCGCCAAAAAGGGCGTTGACCTCCCGCAGAAGCTCGGAACTTGGATCTACCATAAGTTCCTTGGGTAGGCTGTGACGGCTATAAAAGTGAGTTTCGTTCACCATACCTTCATACTCGAGCACAGCGAGGCAACGCCCTTTGTATTTTTGCAGCAAGGAACGCAAGGAGGTAAGCTGGGCTTTTCTTATTCTCGCCGGATCTAGACGCAAAATGACGGACTGAATGCGCTTGGTTTTAAAATCTTCAATTTGGTCAAGGGAGCGAATCAAAATCTTGGCGTTCTCTTCCTGCAGATCGATTTGGCCCGTTACGATAATCGGTTTTGATTCCTTGAGGGATTGGGTCAGCGCAGCGCCAAATTGTTCGTAGGGTTCGGGGAAAAGCACCCCTTCAATTTTGGTCTTATTATCTTCAATTTCACAAAAGGCCATCTTTGAGCCTTTTTTCGTGGTGATCTCACGGAAGGACGCCACGATGCCGGCCGTTACATACTCGACTTTGCCATAATCCCGATCCTGCCTATTCCAGACGGGCCGACCAAACTCATCAAGTTGCTTAGGCTTAGGTTTAAAGGTTTTTTTTCTTTCCTCAAAATCAACCTTAAGCTTGGCGAGATCCCCGTGAATAAAATCACAGATGATGGGTGAAATTTTTTCCATGGGATGTCCGCTGACGTAGAAACCAACTAGGCTTTTTTCCACCTGCAGCTTTTTGCTCTCGGGCCAATCGGGAACGGCGCGGTAAAGATTCGAACTTGAGGCATCAAGCGTTAAGGGGTTTGCCTGAAACTCATCAAACATGCTCACCTGGCCAAGATCAGAATGCTCCTGAAGCTCGGCGGCATGTTTCATGATGGAATCCACGGACTCAAGTAAAGTCGCGCGGTTTTCTTCCGCAATCCTATCAAAGGCGCCCACTTGAATCAGGCACTCTAAAACTTTCTTATTTACTTTTCTTAGGGCCACTCGCTTGCAGAAATCAAGAAAACTTCGGAAGGCTCCCCTCGCCTCTCGCTCCGCCAGAATAACATCCACCGCAACGCCACCCACTCCTTTGATGGCTTCCAGTCCAAACCGGATATTACTTTTCCCACCTTCGATATTGACGCTAAAACGTTTAAGCGATGCATTCACATCGGGTGGTAGCACCTCAAGCCCCCGGGCGCGTGCATCGGAAATGTACACCGCCATTTTGTCGGTATTGTCCATTTCCGTAGCCATAAGTGCCGCAAGAAACTGCGCCGGATAAAAACATTTTAAATACGCAGTCTGATAGGAAAGCACTCCGTAGGCTGCCGAATGACTTTTATTAAAACCATAACTCGCAAATTTTGCGAGCAGCTCAAAAATGAAATCGGCCTTATCCCGGTCAAGCTGATTCTCAACGCAACCCTTTAGAAAACGTTCCTTTTGGCTAGCCATTTCCTCGGCTTTTTTCTTACCCATGGCCCTACGTAAAAGGTCGGCCTCCCCTAATGAATAACCGGCAAGCTCTCGGGCTACCCGCATCACTTGCTCTTGGTAAACGATGACGCCGTAGGTCTCATTAAGAATAGGTTCTAATTGGGGCAGGGCGTACTCAATGGTGGTCCGTCCGTGTTTTCGGTTGATGAAATCATCCACCATGCCTGACTCAAGGGGGCCTGGTCGGTAAAGGGCGTTGATGGAAGTGATGTCCTCAAGATTGGAGGGCATCACCCGCTGACAGAGGTCCTTCATGCCTGAGGATTCAAGTTGAAAGACGCCGTCGGTGTCTCCGGAACTTAAGAGTTCATAAACCTTAGGGTCCGTATAATCGATATCTTCTAAACGAAAATCTGGTTTTGGGCCTTCGCGAATGAGTTTTAGGGCATTATCGATGACGGTCAGCGTTTTAAGGCCAAGAAAGTCAAATTTAATGAGACCAATTTTTTCAGCGTAGTCTTTATCGTATTGAACGATGGCTTCGCCTTCTTTGCCGGCCATGAGTGGCGCATATTCCACAAGGGGACGATTCGTGATGACAACACCCGCCGCGTGCATGCCGGCGTTCCTATGCAGGCCCTCTAGACTGCGGGCAATTTCAAATAATCTGCGCGCCCGGTCGTCCCGTTCACAAAGTTCGGTAAGCCTAGGTTCTTTTTCAAATGCTCCCGCCAAATCGATTCCTAATTCTTCGGGAATCAGCTTCGCAATGGCGTCTACTTCCGCATAGGGAATATCGAGCACCCGGCCCACATCACGCACCACACTTCTGGCCAAAAGTTTTCCGTAGGTAATGATTTGAGAAACACAATCCTTACCGTACTTACGCACGACATAATCAATGACTTCGCCCCGTTTATCTTGGCAAAAATCCACGTCAAAGTCCGGCATGGAAATCCGCTCAGGATTAATGAAACGCTCAAATAGCAGATTAAATGCTAGCGGGTCGATGTCCGTAATTTTAAGTGCGTAGGCGACTAAGGATCCAGCGCCTGACCCCCGGCCAGGGCCCACGGGAATGCCGACACTCTTTGCATAAAGAATGAAATCGGCAACGATGAGGAAGTAGCCAGCAAAGCCCGTACGTTCAATCATGGCCAGTTCTTCATGAAGCCTTGCCTCATATTCTTGTTTCTTCTGCGGCCAATCTTCCTGTTTTTGCATTTTCAAAAACACGGGCTCGGCAAATCTTTTTTCTAAGAATTTTTTAGAAAGACTTTTAAGGTAAGTTTCCACTTGGAACACACCTGAGCTATCCACGGCTTCCTCGGCTAACTCCGTTAGGGCATTGCCCTCGTGCAATGGTTGCTTACTCTCTTTGTCGGCCCACTGATTGGGTTGATACTTCGGCAAATGGTAAATCTGCCGACCCTTTTCATCCTTTAAATGAAAATCAAAACTGCACTTTTTGGAAATCTCCACCGTGTTGCTGCAGGCCTCGGGTCGCCACGCAAACTGCGCCTTCATCTGCGCTGGAGTTTTTAAATAAAACTGATTGTAGACTAAGTTTTCCACCTGATCAGTAGTTACATCACCCAGTGTTCGTCCCGAGGAGATGCACATGAGCGCTTCCTGGGCGATAAGATCCTTAGGCTTTAAGTAATGAGCTTCCGTCGTAGCGGCAAGGCCCAGACCCATACGGTCCGCAAGGTCCACTAAGGATCGGTTGGCTTGATGTTGTTCGGGCAAACCATTTTCCTGAAGTTCAAAATAAAGATCTTCGCGGTAGGTTTTTTGCAACCAGAGCGCACAGGCTTCGGCCCGTTCAGGTTTTTGTTTTACAAAACTATAGGCCATTTCGCCCTTAAGGCCGCCCGTAAGGCAAATCAAACCTTCCGAAAATTTTTCGAGTACACTGCGATCAACCCTAGGTTTGGAATGCAAAAATCCTTCAAGATAACCGCGGGAAACAATCTCACAAAGATTGCGATACCCTTCTTTGTTTTTCACGAGCAGCACTAGGTTATAAAGCCTAAAGGGGTCATCGGCTGAATCATCGCCGGAGAGCATGCTAGCCCTACGACTGGCTTTTTTCTCAGGCTGAGTCGTAATGCTAGAATCGGTATAATAAACCTCACAACCTAGGATAGGTTTTACGCCCTTGGCCTTGGCCGCCAAATAAAAATCAAGCGCACCAAACATATTGCCATGATCAGTAAGCGCTACAGATTGTTCAGCCCCCGAATTTTTCCACGAAGTGACCCGCTCGACGAGCTTTGGAATTTTTATGCAACTTTCCAGAAGTGAGTAATGGGAATGAACATGCAAATGCACGAAACCTGAATTTTCATCGCTGAGAATGGGTACATCGACAGCCTCGGCCGGATTCTTGGTAAGGGTTTCAGTTTTTTTTATGGTTGCCATTTGACCTACCTAACGCGGAATTTTTTAGGTTTAGAATTTGAAAGTCTCATTCCCATTCAATGGTGGCCGGCGGTTTGCTTGAAATGTCGTAAACTACCCGGTTTACTCCCCGGACTTCATTTACAATCCGATTAGAAACCCTAGCTAAAAAAGTATGATCAAATCCAAACCAATCAGCCGTCATCCCATCACTGGAAGTCACCGCGCGTAATGCCACTACATTCTCATAGGTGCGCCCGTCTCCCATGACACCAACGGACTTCACCGGCAAAAACACGGCAAATGCCTGCCAAATGGAGTCGTACAAACCGGCCAATTTAATCTCTTCAATAAAGATAGCATCCACTTCCCGTAACACATCAAGGCGCGCAGGCGTAATATCCCCCATGATCCTAACCGCTAGACCAGGGCCTGGAAACGGGTGCCGTTTTAAAATATTCTCGGGCACCCCAAGGCCTCGTCCGAGTTCGCGCACTTCATCTTTGAAGAGCTCCCTTAAGGGTTCAATCAATTTAATTTTCATATCCTTAGGTAAGCCCCCCACATTGTGGTGACTTTTAATGGTGCTGGAAAAACCTAATTTTCCGCCCTTTTTCCCGCGCATTCCCCGCATTTCGCTGGGCGGCGGGCAGGATTCAATGACATCTGGATAGAGGGTGCCCTGCACTAAAAACTTTGAAGCCTGGGTGCCGGATTTAGCTTGGGCCTCTTTTTCAAAAATTCGAATAAAAGTGCGGCCAATGATTTTTCTTTTTTTCTCAGCGTCGGTTACTCCCTTAAGCGCTGTTAGGAATTTCTGGGAAGCATCGTGGTAGGTCACGTTGAGATGCAGCTGATTTTGATAGGCGTAAAGCACTTCCTGTTCTTCTTTTTTACGTAGAAGGCCGTTGTTCACAAAAACGCAACGCAGCCGCTCACCTAAAACTTGGTGCACTAAGGTAGCGGCCACAGTGGAGTCTACCCCTCCCGAGAGTGCACAAATCGCTCGGCCCTTTGGCCCTACGGCATCTTGAATCGTCTTCATCTGGGCGTACATATAGTTGGAGAGACTCCAGTCCCCCTTAAGGCCGCAGATATTATAAACAAAATTTTGGAGAATTTGGGTGCCCTGCTCGGTGTGCATGACTTCGGGATGAAACTGCACCGCGTAAAATTTACGAGCGCGGTCCTCCATGGCGGCGGGGCTTTGGTTTTCGCTTAAGGCCGTAAGGGAGAAGCCCGGAGGAACTTCACCAATTTCGTCCCCATGGCTCATCCACACCGAGATGTGATCATTGAACGAAGGCAAAAGGGCAGAGCCTGACGAGCCTGTACGATGAATTTTTGTACGGCCGTATTCTCTGGTTTTTGAAGGAAGGACTGACCCACCAAAAACCTTAGCCATGTATTGCATTCCATAACAAATACCAAGAATGGGTAGACCTAGAGTCCAGATCCCCTTTTTGGGATGATGCCCTGCAGCCTTGGGTGCATCAGCGTCATAAACGGAAAAGGGTCCGCCCGATAAAATGAGGGCTTGGGGGTTAAACTTCTGAATTTTTTCAAGACTCACATCGCAAGGATAGATCTCACTGTAAATTTTAAGTTCCCGTAATCTTCTCGCAATGAGCTGGGTGAACTGCGAACCAAAATCCAGAACAAGAACTCGATCGGAAACTAAAGATGAAATTTTGGAATCCAAATTGTCTTGCACCCCTTCACGCCTGTCACCTTAAACAAGACGAGACCATTGGACAATGCAATTGCAGGAATTACTCTTCACTTCCTTAAAAGTTTACGAAGATTTTTCGCCTTCAATAATAATTAGGCGCTTCCTTCGTAATGGTGACGTCGTGAGGGTGACTTTCCGCTAAACCACGATCCGTAATGCGCATAAATTGCGCATTCTGCAACGCCGCTAAGTCCTTTGCTCCAACGTAACCCATGCCGGCTTTAAGGCCCCCGAGGATTTGGTGCAGCACCTTTGCCAAAGAACCTCGGTAGGGCACGCGTCCTTCAATTCCTTCGGGCACTAATTTTCCAGCATCGATTTCGGACTGAAAGTAGCGATCCTTGGAACCCATTTTCATGGCATCAATGGATCCCATCCCTCGATACGTTTTATAAGTTCGCCCTTGGAAAAGCACCGTTTCACCGGGGGATTCGTCGGCCCCGGCAAAGAGAGAACCAATCATAATGCTAGAAGCTCCAGCGGCTAACGCTTTAGTGACATCACCGCTGTATTTAATTCCGCCATCACCAATGATCGGAATTCCAAAACGTTTTGCTTCAGCCGATGCATTCTGAATGGCGGTGAGCTGCGGAACCCCAATCCCTGCGATCACGCGAGTGGTACAAATACTACCTGGTCCGATTCCAACCTTTACGGCATCGGCGCCCGCTTCAATTAAAGCTCTGGTTCCCAGGGCTGTAGCCACATTGCCGCCCACAATATCCGTTTTGGGAAATCGTCGTTTCAACCAAGCCACGGCGTCCAGCACTCCGCGAGAATGCCCGTGGGCTGAATCAACAAAAAGTACATCTACCCCGGCCTCAATGAGCTTGGTTGCCCGCAGTTCAAGATCTTTCCCTACCCCAACCGCCGCAGCTGCCACGAGCCGACCTAAACTATCTTTATTTGAATGCGGATACTCTGCCCGCTTCATGATGTCCTTTATGGTTATGAGACCACAAAGTTGATTGAGATCATCCACGACGGGAAGTTTTTCAATGCGGTGGCGGTGAAGGATGAGTTTTGCTTCATCGTGGGTAATTCCATGTTTTGCGGTAATCAGGCCTTCGCTCGTCATGAGTTCCTTGACCCGCATATCTAGGTGATCCGCAAAACGAAGGTCGCGATTCGTGAGAATGCCTACGAGTTTTTTCCCTACGGTAACCGGCACGCCAGAAATTTTATAGGTTTCCATGAGGGAAAGTGCGTCCTTGATGGGAGCATCAGGGCCTATGGTGATGGGGTCAATGATCATGCCCCATTCATTTTTTTTAACCTTCTCCACTTCCAATGCCTGCTCATCCACCGAAAGATTTTTGTGGATGACACCAATTCCACCTTCCTGAGCAAGAATAATGGCGGCTTTACTTTCCGTCACCGTATCCATGGCGGCCGAGAGAATGGGAATTCGCAACTCAATATTTTTCGTAAGCCTCGTGGTGATATTGACTTCGGATGGCAAAACCTCGGAATAAGCCGGGATCAAAAGCACATCGTCAAAAGTTAGGCCCTCAGAGATTCCCGGTGGTTTTTCCATAATTTTTCCTAATCTTTTTTAGCCGTCACGACGGTTTTGGGGGCTTCCGGAAAAGCGCTTTCCCGAAACCAAGCGACATATTGTTTGTATTGTTCGGAACGATCACGAACCATTTTCACTTCTTCATCCGTAAGCGTACGCACAACTTTGCCAGGCACTCCCACCACAAGGGAGCGTTCAGGAATTTTTGCGCCTTCCTTAACTAAGGCATTAGCCCCGATCAAACAATCGGAGCCAATTTCCGCGCCATCCAGGACCGTTGCGCCCATGCCCACTAAAACTCGGTCATGGATAATGCAGCCATGAAGGGTAACGCTATGGCCGATACTTACTCCGTTACCGATGGAAAGCGGCCATTTTTGGAATGTGGTGTGCAGAACGGAGCCGTCTTGAATATTGGTGTCTTTGCCGATTCGAATCCAATGAACATCGCCCCGGGCGACCACATTAAACCAGAGGCTTGAGTTTTCACCAATTTCCACATCGCCGATGACTTCCGCCGAAGGGGTTAAAAATGCGCTTGGATGAATTTTCGGAGAAATTCCTCGAAATGCGTAAACCATACTGATGTGTACTACAAATGCCGGGAAACCGGCAATTAATAAAACTTAGATTCACCCTGATCTAGCGGCGGATCAAGGGGGTGCTTACCCTTGGGATATTTGGGATGAGTCTCATCATCGGTACTTTCATCATCATCCTCACTGTCCGTTAGGCTGCCGGCGTGATTTGTTGCCTTAGGTTTCTTTTTAAACTTAATTTGTTTACAAGCTTCCGCATTTTTAGGCAGCTTGTGGGACAGGGGGCGAATGCATTCGTTATAAACTTCAACTTCCTTTACATAAGCGGCATAACCCGCCGTTCCGCAGGCAAGCTCTTCTGGCTCACGATGTCTTGGCTTTACGCATGCTTTAAACCCAGTTTTTGAATAGGGCGGTAGTGCAGATTTTTTAACTCGGTTCGGATCGGCTGAACTCTCCGGCTCTCCCCCGCCATGCCCGCCCCCACCATGTTCAGGTGGCGGAGCTTCCCCATGGCCGCTTGCCCTAACGTCAAAAGCAAAAGAATTCAGGACCACAAAACTTATGATCAACCAAAAAATCCGGATCAACCCTAGGTTCACACGCCACCCCTTAAATGCCGTAAGCATCTTTAATAATATTACCGTAGGGACGCCCTGATCCAAAGAACTCGTTAAAACCGGCAAAATTTAATTCGTTTTTTCTTCTAGAAAATTTTCGGCAATCTCACCCATGAGAGCAAGGCCCGAGGCCCTTATGATTTTTACCGGCACAAAACTACCGGCCAAATCCCTTGGACCTTCAAATGCGAAATTCACCACATGGTTAGACCCCGTACGGCCCTGCCACATATGATCCTTAGATGGGGCGCTCGCGCCCACAGATTGAACACGCCCTTCCACCAGAAGCTCCTGAATTTTGCCCACAAAACGTTGATTCTGCGCAGCGGAAATTTCAACGCTGCGTTTCTGAAGTCTTAATAGACGTTCGTGTTTCACTTCGGGATCAATATTGTCTTCAAGTTTTGCGGCCTTGGTGCCGGGCCTTGGCGAATAGGCAAACGCATAAATCATATCGTACTTCATATCTTCGATGAGATTCATGGTGAGTTCAAAGTCTTCATCGGTTTCGGTTGGAAAACCCACGATCATGTCAGAAGTAAGGCCACCCTCGGGACAGCGTTCACGCCACTTAGCAATTTGCTCACGATAAGTTTCAATCTTATAGTGGCGGTGCATTTTTTGAAGCACTGCATTACTTCCGCTTTGCACCGGTAAATGCAAATAGGGAGCAAGGTTTTCAAGCTCACCATAACAAGCAATGAGCTCATCGCTGAAATCCATCGGATGACTAGAAGTATACCGAATACGTTTAATGCCAGGGATGGCGTTTACCGCCCGCAACAAATCAGGAAAAGTTTCTTGATACCCTTGGCCAAACGAATTTACGTTTTGGCCAAGCAGCATCACTTCCTTAACCCCGTGGAGTGAAAGTCGCTTGATATCAGAAACAATGTCGGCCGTGGGCCTGCTTTTTTCACGACCACGCGTAAACGGTACGATGCAATACGAACAAAACTTATCGCAGCCCTTCATGATGTTCACAAATGCCGTGGCCTGTTTAGTGAAAACCTTGGTTTCAATATCGTACTGATCATGTTTGTCGAATTGGTTAAACACCACATGCCGTTCGCCCGACTGTACTCGTCCTACCAGTTCTGGCAGTTGGGCAATGGTATCCGTACCAAAAACGAAATCCACGTGGGGATTCCTAGAAAACAAGGCCTTTCCACGCAAACTCCCCACGCAACCACCCACACCGATGATACGTTTTTTGCCCTTAGCTCGGTGGGGTCGCAAAAGACCCAACGAAGAAAGCATTTTATGAACGGCCTTATCCCTGACTTCGCAACCGTTTAAAATTACGACATCGGCATCATCAATGGACGAAGCCTTCGCCGCGCCCGATTCGTGCAAAAGGGATGACATCTGTTCAGAATCAGCCACATTCATTTGGCAGCCAAAGGTTTTTACAAAAAACTTTTGGCCAGCCAAAAAACCTTCAACGTTTTCACTCATAATCTAAAAACTGCCTACTCTTCTGGGAAAATTCTAAGCAACCAGCCTTCATCCAGCGGATCATCGGAAAGAAGCTGGGGCTCTTCCACGAGGATGGGATTGAGTTCAAGAACTCGGCCCGAAACGGGAGAAGTCACTACGAGATCACCTTCGTCGCCATGAATCTCCAATAGAACGTCATCTTCGCCAATTTCATCACCTGCACCTGGAAAGTCGATGGATTCAACGGAGCCAACGGAAAGAAGGGCGGTTTCGGTCACGCCCACTAAAATGGTACGTCCCTTTTTTCTAGTCCAAGTGATTTCTTCATCAAACGGTGAAGCCGAACCCTTTGCGGTCCGCGTTACCGTTTCTTCTTCAGAATCATCGGCGTCGTCGTCGTGAAGACTGCGTTCTTCATCTTCAAGATCGGCCATGCTCACTTGTTTGGGGCTCGATTTGGCAGGTCCACGAGAAGCTTTAAGGTCTTCATCCTCGTCGAGGTCTTCGAGTTCATGAAGTTCTTCTTCATCTTCGTCAGAGTCGTCTGCCTCATCGGCATCTAGAGCGCCAAATTCAAGATCGGCATCAAGCTCGTCATCTTCTTCTCCGCGAGGTTTCCCTTCATAGGTATCCTCTTCATACTCTCCATAAAAATTGTTTTGATCGATTTCTTGCGACATGACGGCAGCTCCTCCCAGTTGATGAAAATTCTGCTAGCATTTCTGCATGACACGAACGGCCCCACAAAAAAAGAGAAAAAAGCGTATTTTAATTCTCCACACCGGAGGAACCATCGCAATGGGCCTGCCCGACCCGGCCCTTGCCCCAGATCGGGAGTTCGCGGCTGAGCTCCTAAAAAAGATGCCTGAACTGCAAAGCCTCGGGCAAGTCGATGTGAAGGCGCTGTGTCACAAGGATTCTTCAGAGATCACCCCGGAAGACTGGATCATGATGAAGGAAGCTATTCTTGACGGGGTTGGCAAGGGTTATGACGGGTTTGTTGTCACCCATGGAACAGACACCATGGCCTACTCTTCCACGGCATTAAGTTTCCTTTTGCCCTACCCTAGCCCGCCTATCGTGTTCACCGGTTCCCAGCGGCCGCTCTTTGAGGTGCGTAGTGACGCACGAAGGAACTTACTTTGTTCCGCGGCCTATGCGGCCGAGAAAAATCTTAGGGACGTCAGTATTTTTTTTGATACGCTTTTACTTCAGGGCAACCGGAGCACGAAGGTTCACATTGAGGAATTCCACGCCTTTGATTCGCCAAACGCCAGGCCCTTAGCCGAAGAACGATTGGGCGCAGTTTTTAAGCCCAAACTGGGATCTTCATCCAAAAGGGCCGGGAGATCTAAAAATGCGCTGGAGCGCTTTGGACTTAAAGCGCGATTTAACGGCCATATCGAGGTGGTTCGCATTTTTCCCGGAGCCCAAATGCGATTATCCGGTAAACCTTCGGCCCTTTTATTAGAGTCTTTTGGTTGCGGAAACTTGCCTTTGAAGGGTCAGCGCAGCACTAAAAATTCGTGTGAGGAACTCCTTCTTGAGTGCCAACGGCGAAAAATTCCGGTGATCCTCACGAGCCAAGTACATTCCGGCGCTTTGCATCCAGAAATTTATGAGATGGGCCGCATGGCTTTAAAGCTCGGAGCCATTTCCTCCCGTGATATGACATTCGAGGCTACCGTCATTAAATGCATGATTTTGGCCGGAAATCAGGCGCCCCTGCCGATTTGGAAAAAATTGATTCCCCAAAGCTGGGCCGGAGAGATTAGCCCGAATTAGAATTTCTACTTCAGCCGGGCTGATACAAATTTATTACGTTTATAAATATTAACCATTGTAGTGGTCCCTCAAGGCAAAATTTGATATGGTGCGCCAGAAATAGTATGAGGTGGGTCTATGAACAATATTTATGCTCTTTTCACGGTTCTCTTTTTTAGCGGCACTTTGATTTCCGGTTGTTCTAAATCGGACGAGAAACCGAATTCGCAACCCAGCGATTCAACTCAAAGTAGTTCGGCTCAAACTAATGGCACCGATCAGGTACAAGGCGCACCAACTATCCAAACCCAAACGGCGACGGGCACCGGGACGCGGGTGGCTAACCACTCCCGGCCTAGAGGTAACAACGCAGTTACGGGGGCCATTGGCCAAAGAGGTCGGACTGCGAGCCATTCTTCCACCGGAACCGCGACATCAACCGTAAGCTCCACGCCGACTGGTACAGCTACAACAGGAAGAACCACTCCCATTGCCGAGATTACGAACGCCCCACGAAGTGCCGCAGAAAGGCGATACTCTAGCCACTGTGGAGAAATATCAGCCGCGGTTCCCGGCACAGTTGCCAACCGTAGACTTCAACAAAGTTATTTACATCAGACCGAATTTTTCTGTCCGACCAGCGCCGTCACGCAAGCCCAAACGGAAGCAAGTCCAAGTCGTGAACTGCATTTCACTAACAGCACTTGCTGGGTTTGGGACGGATCGGCGGCCGTTGATGCAGGCACCTTGCCCCTTTGGGTACCTAGGTCAAATAATGAGTTTTTAGTTCCATGCCGCGGGCTTGGAAATTTGGGTAGCCTTTTTCAAACCAATGGAAGGGTTAGAGAAGGGTCGCTTGCAGGATGGGTAATGCAAAATGTTGACCTCACGCAGACTTCAGTGTCACCAGCTCTGCGACGTACATTTCAGCGGGAGCTTTTCCGAAACCGTAATGCTGCATCAATGAGCCTTGGTGGAGCTATTCCTGGCACAAGTTTTTTTCATACGGTTTTAGATTACGCTACCTTTCAAGGCGTCAACTGCGTTGGCTGTACTTTTGACACTGCACAAATCAAAGGAGGAAACTTCGTTGAAGCGAATCTCCACGGCGTAGAATTTTCGAACTCCAGCTTACGAGATGCAGAATTCGAAGGCGCAAACCTTACGGCGGCCACATTTAGGAACGCTAACCTAACTGGAGCTAATTTTACCCGTGCAAATCTTGAGGGGGCTGACCTCGTTCAAGCAAACCTTACTCAGGCCGACTTACGTGGAGCTAACTTGACGGACATTCTGGTGGGCCAAACGAATTTCAGCGAAGCAAAAGTAAATTGCAATCAAGTCACCGGTAACGCAAACCTTCTCGCCGATCTGCGCGCAGGGCATGCTGAACTTATTGGTGATTGCGCAACGGCCCCGTAAAAAGTCCTTGGCAAAAAGAATTAGACTTCGTTAGGCTGGTTTTATTCGTGGGCCCGTAGCTCAGTTGGGAGAGCACTTGGATGGCATTCAAGGGGTCGCAGGTTCGATTCCTGTCGGGTCCACCACTTGTCAAAGTATTCGAACTAGAGAATTTAAAAAAAGCGGCGGTCCCCGATTCTTGGGAACCGCCGCTTTTTTTTGGTCTTTCGTCCATCATGGTTTTCTTGAGCTTCGGGCACAAAAAAAGGCGGGAGCCAGCAAGTGCTGGCTCCCGATCGATGTGGTTTTGGCCGACATAGTAATGCAGCGTGACCCCATCTGGTTTGATTTCTATTTTGTGGATGAGTTTCTGAATGATCTGGCGGCGCAAGGCCTCCAGCGGTGTTGTATTTTGCTCCTTCGTCATGGCCTCAAGTGATGCCCTGAATGCTTCGTAGGAGGCAAGTGTAGCTGGCAAGTCATGGAACTGTGGCGATGATGATAGAGTGTTTAGTTTTTCTTGCTCGACCTTTTTTATGGCTTCGAGCTTCTCCATTTGTTTGTAAACCGGTGCAGCAGTTAGGTGCTTTGGCATCTCAGCTAACCTTTCGGCTAAGGCTTCGATTTGGGAATCAATGGCCTTTAGTTTTGCTTTGACGCGATCACCTTCGAGGTGCTGCGAGCTACTTTCGTGAATTTTTTTCGCCTCAAGGATCAATG
>CAYYYP010000020.1:0-44389 GCA_964475985.1 uncultured Oligoflexia bacterium
CTAGGCGCAAACCTCTACCGTCTTCTAAACCCAAGACCCGGTGCAACCTAGCACCAAAAATCCCCGACTAACTGTGAACCGAGATCGGTATCCAGAACCCCGAAACCAGCAGCCGGTGCCCTGTAAAACAGTGAACAGTACCCAGAATCCCAGCTCCCAGTAAAACCAGTGCCCGGTGAACCAGTTCCCTGTCACCCAACCTCCCCCATCCCCTTCCTCCCCCCATAAACCCTCATCAAAAACGCCACGACAAAAGCTTCCTGATGCAAAACTTTAGCATCCCAAAAGTTCGTTTGGGTCAGGCCATTGATATGCAAATAAATCCAACCCAAAAATAAACCTAACCCAGCGACCCTGATCCATGGCGTTTTAGCATCGCGAAAACAGCGCCAAGCCATGAACATGACGAACCCCATCCACGCAAGAAATGCAATGAGCCCTAAAGTTCCCGTGGTTGCCCACTGATCTAAAAAATTATTATGGGCATGGGAATGAAAACCCTGCGGACGATTGAGTCCAAACGGAGAACCCGGATCGGTATCCTTAAAAGCATAGGAGAGATCTGAATTGTGGTGCCAACCCACCCCGAACCACGGAAACTGGCGAATCATTTCTAGGTTAGCTTTATAAACTAAATAACGATCATTTATAGTGCCCACTCCCTCAAACCGCGTACGTACGGTTTCGGTTTGGAAGCCAAATAGAATTCCTAACAGAACGGCTAGCAGCAGGATCCTTCGGGTCCAGCCCTTAAGCGCCAAGAAAGCCATGAGCAACGCCGTTACCGGAAGCGCCCCCCACGCGATCTTGGAATAGGAAAACAGATGGGCCATCACGACTACTAAACTCGAAAGGCCTAGCAAAAAAGCTCGTTTTAAATTCTCGCCCCGAAAGCGCCCCTTGGTAATGAAAAACGAAAAAGCCGCGAGCAAACACCACGTAGGAAAACCAAAGAGGGCCACAAAACTCAGATGAAAACCAGTAAACCCCGTGGCGTGGAAAAGGCCTCGGAAATTTTCTTCCGGTTGTTCTAACGGTTTATAGATTGGAAAATAATGCTGAACGCACGCAAAAACGCCCAAGAGCACGGCCGCAAAAAGCCAAATGAAAAAAATGCGACGCATTTGCCGCAATTGTAAAAAATTAAAAACGCCTAAAAGAATAAACGGAAAAAAAATATGCCAGAGCTTAGCGAGATCCCTTCCCCAATCAATTTTGGGTCGCACACCAAAAAACTCAAGCCCTGACCATTGAGCCCAAACCAGCGACCAAACGCACGCCACGGCCAATGCGCAGGTGGACAGAAAAAAATTTCTCCTAAGCCTCAAGGTCTCAGGTTCATCCCGGAAGATTTCCGCGGGCTGCGTGCCTGGCCCATTCCGCAAGTAACCAAGGGTAAGCCACACCAGAAATACCAATCCTGCCCCGATACTCATGACCGCCATGGGCCCATAAACCGCAAGGGCCGCCACCACCGCCGCCGAAAACGCCAGTCGATTAGCCAAACTATTATGCTTTATAGATTCGGGTGATGGACCGCTCACGGCTGTAGCGCTCGAAAAGATCTGTGCATTCATGAATGGGAATGTACCTCGCCTCCCCCCAGTGCGGATCGTACTTCACGTAAATGGGAAGTTCGTCATCATGCCTTGAGTATTTTGAAAGCTCACCGGTCGTGGTCTTCACTATGTAGTCTGTCTTACTTGCCTCAAGTTGACGAATGATTTCTCGGAGCTGATCCTCCTGCTCCTTCTTGAAGATTTCACCTTGGGGAATGCCTGAGTGAAACTCCACCATCATGCGGTAAGGATTTTTATGGTAGATGCGTCGCGCCCAATCATTCTCTGAGCGCGAAAGATGGGTGTACAAATGATAATCGTCGTAAAAGATGTATTTCTCAACATCTGCCGGAATCGAGTAATCACAATCGGGAGCTTGCAAATAGCGCCCGAGCATTTCGTCAAAAATGACGCATTTGTGGTGAAAATATACCATGAGGAACATGTGAAACCGAGAAATCAAAAAATCATCAAAGGTATAAAGCGCTTTATGGCCAATCGCTAAATAACAACTTCCGTTGCGCACGTGATGCGTAAGGTTCGTGAGCAACCAAGCCAAATCAAACTTACCGTAGGAGACGCCGGCGTAAAACGAATCCCTCGGCAAATAATCCATGCGGTCCACATCGATCTCACTGGAAACGAGCTGATGCATGATGGGCAAGTAATCGACTCCACCTACCGTAAAAAAATCATCTGCCGGCATGAGCTCAGGCTTCAGAATGCGCGCAATATGAAAGGGCTCAATGCCTAAGTAACCCAACGCCCGCTTAAGGGTTGGCGTAAGCGAACTCTGCAAAATAATTTTCAGCGTATAGTCTTCGTGATTGGCCTGGCGGTTTTCCGGCTCCGTCGTAAACGTACCATCAACTAATTTTGTTGTTAGACCCAGGCCAAGTTCGTGCAGGGCCGGCATGGCGAATTCCGTGGTATGGCTTAAGGGCCCGTGCCCCACATCGTGCAACAAAGCCGCTGCCCTCAGGGCTGAGCGCAACCTTAGATAAGCTTCCGGAAACCGTGACGCTAAGGACGGCCCTTTTTCCACCATGAATGCTGAGTCAAAGGCGATGCCCGCTAAATGCATGGCCCCTACGCTATGGATGAAACGATTGTGCGTTGCGCCCGGGTAGGAATTCTCCCCGAACCCAAGTTGTTTGATATTGCGCAACCGTTGGAAGAACGGAGCATTGACGATCATCGCTTCGGCTTTGGAAATTTCTATCGAACCATGAATAACGTCACGCAATTCCATCACGACTCCAGAGGTCCCAAGCTACCCAAAAAGAGATGCGTCATGCAAACACTTCCAGTATAGAAAGAAATCATGAGCAAAAAAAGCAAGTCCCCCTCCCCATCGCTACTCAAGGGCCGCCGCATCCTTCCCAAGGGAATCCGGGCCAAAATGACGGTGAAGCAACTCATCGACGATTGTTTCAAGGCCTATAACGCGGCAAGGCTCCAGGAAGCTTGTGAGATATTCACCACTAAAATTCTGAAACCCAATGTCACCGTGGGCATGAGCCTCACCGGTGCACTCACGCCGGCGGGAATTGGCGGTTCGTGCATCATTCCACTTATGAAGGCAGGGTTTGTAGATTGGATCATCAGCACCGGCGCAAATCTTTATCACGATGCCCACTTTGGACTCAATTTGAAGCTCGTTCAGGGAAAACCAAACCTTGATGATCGCATTCTGCGCGATGAAGGCATCATCCGAATTTACGATGTCCTTTTTGATTACGACGTTTTGCTTTCTACTGATGAGTTTTTCCGGACCATCATTCAGCAACCAGAATTCCAACGCACCATGTCCACGGCGGATTTCCATTACCTGTGTGGAAAGTACCTTGCCGCTAGGGAAGACGCGCTTGGTGTGAAAGACACTTGCATCCTTACAACGGCTTATCGCCTGGGCGTTCCGCTTTATGTGAGCTCGCCCGGTGACTCCTCCATTGGAATGAACGTTGCCGCAATGGCTTTGCGTGGTTCGCGTTTAAGCATTGATGTCAATCGTGACGTCAATGAGACGGCGGCGTTAGTGTACAATGCAAAAAAATCGAACGGTAAAAGTGCGGTTTTCATCTGCGGGGGTGGTTCGCCAAAAAACTTCCTTCTGCAAACTGAACCACAAATTCAAGAGGTCCTAGGCCTAGCTGAAAAAGGCCATGACTTCTTTTTGCAAATGACCGATGCCAGGCCCGATACGGGCGGCCTTTCTGGTGCAACGCCCAGTGAAGCCGTAAGCTGGGGGAAAATCGACCCGAATCAGTTGCCGGATACTGCGGTCATTTACTGCGATACCACCATTGCACTTCCGCTCATGACGGCTTACGCCCTTGAAGCATCAAAACCCAGACCATTAAAAAAGCTCTATTTAAAGAAAGATGAGCTCCTCAAGCGCATGCAAGAAGTTTATCTGGCCAGGGTAGC
Organism: uncultured Oligoflexia bacterium; assembly: GCA_964475985.1. Classification (GTDB taxonomy): domain Bacteria; phylum Bdellovibrionota; class UBA1018; order UBA1018; family CAYHWW01; genus CAYYYP01. The sequence continues at coordinate 3,990 of CAYYYP010000020.1, forward strand.
AAAACAGGAAAAAGAAAAAGTCGGACGAAAGCGAACTAAAGCTTAACCGGAATTCAGAAGGTAAGGCGGGTTCGGAGATTGATGAAAATCGTCCGAACCCTCGCCTACCTCAGAATCTCGTTCCTAAGCTTAGACTTATTCTTCTTCGCTTGAAGAACCGCGGCCAAAGGGAGAGGGCGTACGGCTTGAACCCATGAGGCCAGAACCTAGTACTGCGCCCGCTACACCGCCAGCAAGGCCGGAAAGGATTTGTGAAGTCTTTTTCGCCGGAGCTTTTTTAGCGGCAGGTTTGCGCGCTGGAGATTTTTTTGCAGACTTTTTCGCCGCTTTTTTAGGAGCAGACTTTTTTGCTGCTTTCTTAGTATTTTTTTTAGCAGCTTTCTTTGGAGCCTTTTTGGGAGCTTTTTTGCCACCTTTAGCTGCTGCTTTTTTTGGAGCAGCTTTTTTTGGAGCAGCTTTTTTCTTAGATTTTGGTTTTGCTTTAGCTTTTGATTTTTTCTTTGTTGCCATGGTTTGAGATTCTCCTCCCAGAGAGTTAAAAAAGTTACATAGCTCAATGATGTTAGCAAATGATTTTGCGGAAATTTATGGCTTATTAATATTTCAGAAGCGGAATATCGTTGAGAGTATCCGGAGAAAATCCGGCTAACGGAACAGCCGCGGCGGGAGAATTGCCCTCGGGAGGATTTTCAAGATTCGAAACGGTCTCACCTCCCCGCAATGCAGTTGCAAGGGTTACGATTTTTACGGAATAGCCTTCACGCCTACGGGCGCCAGGCCCCGCGGGCGCAGAAATTACGGCAAAGAGTGGGTCAGGCCATGAGGTGGCCAGTTCGGCTGGGCTTGAAACTTTTGCGGGTCCTCCGCTTCCTCCGCGAATGGCACCCAGTTCGGAGGCTTTTTTTAGGGGATTCGGAATGGCCGCTACATTCATGGAATTCCCATCGTAGCGATTGCCACCGGATTCAAGGCTTGCGAAATAGGCTTCAAGCCCATTCGTTAAACCCGTGCGCAATACCGACTCGGCGTCACCGCCCGTGTGGGAAACACCAAAGGCTTCATCCAAAATTTGTGAAATTCGTTCTCGCGGTGAAGTGCTGGCGGATTGACCTAAGGGGTTAAAGGGTGCCCAAAGCCGGTAGGAATTACTGTTACCAGGGTAGCGTTCATAAAATGCGTTGACGCCCCTCAGAGGATCCACGGGAATATTATATTTCCCTACCTCAATGGGGTCGGGCCCCAGGGCTACGGCTTCAAAATTCTGAATGGCATCGGTGGATACCGCAAGGCCACCCGCCGTTCCGCCGTTGGAATTGATGAGGGATTCCATGAAACTTTTGAGTAACCCGCTGTTGGCGTAGGAAAAAGAATCGGAAAATGGCATCACGGGAATTTGTTTTTCCACTGTGGGATTTACGGGAGGTGAATTGCCGGCCGGTACGACAAAGTGCGCCGTCGGAATTTGCACGGTTTTCACGAGGCTACTGGGGTCGATGTATGGACCAATCCGGCTTCCGAAGGGGACCGCTGCGGCATAGGCGGAAATGGTGAAATCTTCTCCGAAAGGATTGAATAATAATTTTGGTTTGGCCGTAAGTTTTACGGCGTAATAAACCCTTTTTCCGGATTTTTTGTAGACTCCAAGCGGCAAGCTATTGGGAAGAATGGAGAGCTCGCCTAGCTGCACCGCACAGGCATTCTCATTGAGTTCTGCGGCCGGCCTCAGCGGAGAAGCTCCTCTAGGATCATTTGGTCCTGAATAAACATAAAATACCGAAACAGGTGAAGGAAATTTAATCTCCTCTAGCTCAAGGAGGTTCGTACCTTCGGCATTGGCCGCTTGGGGCAAAAGTTCCTCCAGTTTTAGGGATCCGTCCACAAAGATTCCCCAGGTTTCTGCCATAGAAAGATTTCCCCTTGCCGTGCGCAGCGCCATGATGGAGCGCTCGACCTGAGCTTGATCGGGCGCGCGGTCCAGGGCGGGGAGTTGGCTTAAGTTTAAAGTACGGCCAGGTTCATTCACATATTTGCGAAGGGTGTCAATGCGGGCCTTCAAAAGCAGGTTTGAAGGAATTAACCCTATCGGCTGAACCAGCCCACGAATAGAATCCATCACGATCATTACGTTAGCGGGGTCGTTGTTGGTGTTATAAAGCCATGAAGTTAAAACCTTCCAATTGATGTTTCCTCGCGCGCCGCAATCCGCGCTTTGAATGCTAGCGATCCGGGCCAGGGCATCGTTGATGGCGGGGCAAGTCGTATCCGAAATACAGGAAATGGGACGCAGCGTTAAGTTGCGTGCGGTAGAAGCATCAAGCTGACAGATATTTCCTTGGCCGGCCCCAATTTGCACACAGACGGCGGGAACGCCAGGAAAGTCATCGCCAGGAGTTGCGCCGGGATTTTTGAATGCGTAGTCGGCCTCTAAACTTGCCCGAACCCTTGCGCAGCGCGGGGTTGAGTAGGCGGGGGTTCCCGGAAAACAGCGCTGGTCCTTGTTTCCTAAAACCAAATATCTCGACATAAAAAGTTTATAGTTCATGCGCATGAGGTAATTCAGATGCGAGATTTGCGTCATGTGCCGGGCTTGGGTTGCAGCACCCGCATACGCCGCAAGATCCGCCGCGTTTTGGATCTGAATTTTTGCGTGAACCAGAAGGCCCAAATTGATGACGAAAGCAAAAAGCACGAAGGCTGGCAGGAAGGTCATCACCATCAGAAGGCTCACTTGACCTTGCCGTTTGGAATTTGGGACGAAGAGACGCAAGCGCTCCATAGTTTTAATTTATAGACTTATGAATTCAAAGGCTTGAGAAATCATGAAAACTCCCCCACTCTAGGGCTAAGAGTTCCAGTTTTAGGGGTAAAAGTGGGAAAAAAAATCCTGACGCAGGCCAGCAAAGCTACCGCTTTACGCATTCTTACCGTTTGCGGTTTTTTAATGTTTTTTGTCCTACCTGGCTGCGCCATGATTCATAGTCACAGTGTTTCCAATTATAGCCGCCCGCCAAAAACTCCGGCAGTTGCCGTCTCCACGGAAGATACGGGTAACGGTTATCTCATGCTCTCGTTACCTAAGCTTGAAAGTGGCGCAAAACTGAAGGCCCTTTGCCCTGGACGACTTACGGGAGTGGAAACGACGCTCCGAAGCCGCAATTGGTTTTTTCTCGTGCAGGTTTACGAAGAGCGCTCCGAAGGCCTTTGCCTAGGAAATTGACACATGTCTTGGAATCGTGTCGCGCGTGACACAGAGGAATGCACGCCCGCGGCTCGCAAGGCCGCTTAAAACTATTTTAAGGGCAATGAAGATGGCGACGCCGGCCCATGCTGAATTTAAACCGTCCTTTCTGTGGTTAAAAGTTTTGGCCTTCGCTTTGCTTTATCTCTTCTCAAGGAGACGGACACCATCATGAACTCACCCAGCCGCAAGTTGTTTTCCTACGCCGCCTCCGCTCTTCTGCTCGGTACAGTAAATTTTTTAAGTTTAGAAGCTCTGGCCGAAGTCGCTAATTGTCCACAATGCGATGCCTACAACGGTGCTTATTATAATTCAGGAAGCCCTAGAGAAGAACGAGCTGTTCCCTATACGGATGGTATTCCTAATTTTCCTTTACCCATCGGGCAGAACTTATTGACGAGATTAGACTCTAGTTTATTAAGCCCCAATGCCACCGCCCCTAGCGCGCCAACAGGCATTATGATGCCCCGCGGGATTACGGGTGATTCAAGTTATCTTTTTACCGAAGCCCCTAAATTAGCCTTCGTAAATTACCCAAGCCTAGAAGCGTTAGCCCAGGCGCAGCAAACTCAATATGCCGCAAATTTTCCGGGAAGTGCCCTGACCTCGCTGCAGCGCAGTCTTTACCCCACGACCCTTCTCGGGTTACCATCCGGATGGGCTTGGCGTTCCGCTGCCGCATTAAATTTTATTCCTTCGCCGCAAGGCTGGACCTCACCGCAAGGTTGGGATAGTAGGTTCCCCGCTGGTGCTTGGCCCAGCATAAATTGATTTGAATTAAATTCGTAAGTTGGGTGTGGCCCGTTTTAAACCCCCTTCCCCCTAAAACAGCCACACCCGTTCCCTTCTTTTACTTCCGAACTGCAAGCCCACGTAACGAAGCGGCAAGACATTCAACGATCTCTTCCTCACTGGGCACAGTGGTTCCGGTATCCACGCGGACTCTTTGCTCTGCCCCACCTTCGTTGACGCCTTCCGCAATCCTCACCCTTGGCGCTTCAGAATCTGCACGCATTTCCCTAAGCATACGTTGGGACTGGTGTCGTTCAACCAACTTCAACAAATGATTCCGGTTGGCTTCAAACGATTTTTCAATGAAATCTATTTCTGGTGAACCTCGCCGGATGCCTGCCTTTAATTTTTTAATTTTTTCTAAAAGTTCGTTCAGTTTCACCACGAGCGCCGTACTGGGGAATTCAATACTCCCTAACGCCGTAAGTGCAGCTTCAAGGTCGGTGGAAAAAAATGTTTCCCGGAGACGCCCAGGTAAATGAATATGAGTTTCAATATTATTAATAAGCTGAATTTGGGCCCCCTCATCCGCACCTAAGGAATTAGAAGTAACTTCACTAAAAATATTTAATCTATTTATAAGGGGATGCATTCGAGCCATAAACGCTGCTTCCTCGCCGGTAAGAGAACTAGTCCCGGCCTCGCGATAGTGCGCTCGTTCGCCCGCATTGTAGCGGGGAAGTAAATCCTGATACCGCGCAAAGGTGGGTGCCAATTCCAGAATTAAAACGTTTAAATCTGCCGGCGTTACCTGGGAGAGATCATGGGCGAAGATGGCCACTGCGGCCTGGACCGCTGCTGCATGAATACTGGAGTGCCAACCTTTATTCCAACTGCGCGTAGGATTAGAGCGAGCAATGACCCGCGCCAGCGCACGAACCTCTGCCCGAGTCATAGTAAATCGTGGCGATACGTTTGTATAATACCAACGCAAGTTTTGGATGAGATCGTCCAAAACCAAATTCATTCGATCGTTGGTACTCTCAAAGGAAATTGCACGTCTCAGTGGACTAGTCATCCGCTCTAGAGTGGATAATAAAACTCGCGCAGTATCTGGAAAACGAACTTGATTCCAGAGAGACCGGGCGGCTAATTCCTGCGGTACGGAATTAGGGCGGCCAGAAAAGAATAAGCTCAGGAGTTCGGCGTTGAATGCGTCCATGCGAGTCTCGGTACTATTACGCATGGCCCGGCTCACCGCTCTACGAACTGCAGGCGGCGCCGCTTCCTGCGTCGTGCCGGCCATGGCAAACGCCGCGGCTTCGGAAATTTCGGATACTTTAGCCTGGATAAATCGATTTAAAATCTTCATGACCCGCGGATCGCCTGAAGCAGGCGCAAGTACCTGCATATAGTTAGTCAGCATATCGATAGGCATCCCGAACTTCCCGGAGGCCGCATCTTCAAAACTAGCAATAACTGCTTCTCTGATCTTTGGTGAACTCACCGCTCCAGATAGAATTCTAACCGCGACGGAAGTGTCGAGGCGATGTCCAAACAAAGCGCAGATTAATGCGTCAACCACGGCAGGATTACCCAACTGACTCTCAATGGAACGCGTGAGGGAAATTCTTTCAGCTTCGCCCAGTCGCTGGTTTTGCAAAGCCCTTAGCGCCGAGGTCATGGCTGGGTAAGCTGCAGTGGTCCAATACGTGCTGGCTTTTTGGCCGGGATTGGTATTGTAGCCAATCATTAAACCCGACCTTTGGCCGTGGGTGATCCAAAAAGAATCCCTGCCGTAAAATTCTTCCGGACTTAAAGAAATGAGCGCACCGAGCCTTTCTGCGGCACCGTGCCGCACTTCAGGACTCGCATGGAAAAGCTGCCCTTCCAAAAGTGCAGTATCCGCTTCCGTATGCTCGGTTGCAAAACTCAAGGGCGCGCAAATCATGAGCGCCATGGCGATAGTAGTAATAAAAAAGTTTTTGCGCATCCTTAAGAATCTTCGGTTTTAAATTTGCTGAACTTAAAGTTTAGGATGTGGGAAAGGGTGCGGTCATTCCGCTAGGCAAGATTCTCCCGTTCAATGAGCCTTTTTTGAGATAAGTGTCCGAGTTCTTCACCTAGATTTTTAGATAATAAAGTTAAATTGTTTATAAACCGAATTGCCATTAGGAGCTCCTGACGTATGGTGCAGTGGCGGTCAGCCTTTCTAAAAATCCTGTGCGGCATTTTGATGCTGCAACTCAGCTTCCCTGAAAACTTCGCATTTGCGAACGATGGTGACGGGGAAGAAGGCATCCAATTCACCAGGCCCTCAACTGATCTCGGTGGTGGCCGCCATATTCCCGCCGACGTTGTGGCGATCCTCCAGAAAATTCAACTTTGTTCTGAGCTGCCGGTTTGCTCCGACCCTAATGTACCAACCGAAAGTTTAGGGACGCTGAGGATGAACTTGCCCGCACAATGCCGACTAACGCCGGAAGAACAAACCCGCCTTCAAAGCTACTATAATTCGTTGCGCCTACGGGATTCTCAAATTGCTGATGCGCTGGGTATGGCCGTGGTGGTGTATTTGATAGTTGGTCTTTCTTCTGGCTTTTTCCTCGTGAACCATTTGCGTTCACACTACGACCTACATTCAACGGCCGGCCCCATAGGAATTGTTTATGCCACCATGGTAATAACGATTTTGACGACAATGGGGTTCGCTAATCTAGTAGATCGGAATTTTATTAGCGGGGGAGTTACGCCAGAACAATTCAATCGAACAATACAGGGCTTAGGCGTTGATCCCCGCAACGTAGAACAGGCTCTTGCGCGCATTCCACGAAGAAGCTGGATAAGAGCAGTAATTTCGTCAACAGGCCGCAGCTTATCGCATGGTGCACGCAGAATTAGGCTTAGAAACGCATTGCTGAGATTCCTACATAGAAATACGTCCGCGCCAAATGCCGTCGCCGTAAATACCGCGATAGCACCGGCTGCGCCACAAACCGGCGTGCCGGCCGAAGCAGCTTCACGGACCCAAAGTACGGACGGCAATTCCGCGGAAGGTGGAACACCGCCTACGGGCGTGAGAGTTTGTGTTCCACGCTCGGAAGTGGTTGCTGCGGGCGATGCGCTTGCGGATGAAACTTTAGACTTCCTAGAAGGTGGAGCTACGGCCGGAGACCGAGGCCGGGGAACCAGAAGAACTCAAGTGGAAGCATCGACGCAGACTCAAGCAGTTTCCGGTTCATCTGACGTACCTTCTCCGGTTACAGTTCAACCTTCACCACCTCCGCGCCGAAGGAGGCCCGTCATCCAAGATTTACGACCGCCACATCCCGGCGCCTATAGGGATGCGGTCCACTTCTCCGGAGAAGCTCTCTCCGAATCTCCAGCCCTTGTGCCTGGAGCCGCTCCTGCGGGAGCAGCCGCCGGGGCGACGGACGCCTTGGTACCGGGCCTCGCTCGCTGAACTCTGACCAAGTAGAAGAATTGCAAAAATAACAGGTCATGTTGCTTTTGATACTCTATTGCAAAAATGACAGGTCATGTTTTGAATCAATCTAAGTTAATCTCCTAAGAATGCAGATCATTTACTAAAGTTAAATTATTTATAAGCCGAACTACCTCTAGGAGTTCCATGCCTATGTTTCCCCGGCGGTCAGGCTTTCTGAAAATCTTGTGCGGCATTTTAATGCTGCAACTGAGCCTTGCGGGAAACATCGCATCTGGAAATGACCAACCGTTTACGAATTTGGGCCATGGTCGTCAAATTCCAAATGACATCCAAGAAATTCTCAGAAAAATTCAACGTTGCTCCGAATTGCCGACCTGCGACGATCCGAGCATTCCACTGGAGGCCAGGGGCAATTTAAGAACGGGGATGCCGGCACAGTGCCAGCTGACCGAAAGTGAAAAAACTAGGCTTCGTGACTACTATGATTCCTTGCATGTCACCAGTGGGGCAGCCCTCACCGCGCGAATGGCTGCCAATGCGGGCGGAATAGCAGCATTTACCATCCTGGGTGTTTATCTCACTGGGCTCTTGACCCATACACTTGAACACCAATACGATTTTTCTACGAATAGTATATGGGCTATAGGCCTTTCTTTATGCCTCCTGAACGTCGCGGCCGCGGTTGCCCTTACCTACAATACCGGCAGTCTACTTTATTCCCGTACGCTAAGAAGTGATTTAGATCGCTCACTTCACAATATAGGGGTGGACCCACGCAATCTCGAAAGAGCTTTAGCTCAAATCCCAAGAAGAAGCTGGGTTACGTCGTTGTTCTCATCCACGCGAAGCCGTCTGACTCAAGGCTCTCGTGGGTCTCGGTTTAGAAATGCACTGCCTAGATTTTTGAGAAGAACTGCAACGGCCATTCCCACCACGGCAAGGAATACTGCGGCACCTGCAAATATTTTACCGAGAGAAACCCCCGCTCTGAGCAATTCTTCTGAAGCTGCTCAAGCAAGCACTTCCGCTGGAGCTCCGGCAGTCCCACCTACGAGGGTCAGAGTTTGTGTTCCAAATGAAGCAGTTGCCAGCGCCGCAGATGAACTTGCAGACGAAATGTTGGACGTTATTGTAGCCGGTGCGAATGCCCCTGCTTCCGGGCAAAGGCAAGTGGGCAGGGTGCACTCAGAAGTGCCCCATAGCGGCCCAAGCGCTGTGCCTCTACCTACCATAACGCCACAGGGTTCGATTTCACCAGATACACGGCCTTCCGCCACAATGCGCGGACGAAGGCGTATCGTTCGTGACCTAAGACGCACTCACGAAGGCGCTTACTCCGGCGCCGTAGGTGTCTCAAGGGACGTATTTTCCGAAACCCCGGCTTTGGTACCAGGAGCGGCAGCCGGAGCGTCGGAATCTTTGGTTCCGGCCATTGTGCACTGAAATTTCTCCGATCAGGGCTTCAACGGTGAACTGAACATACGCTTCAAATACAAATAATTTTTAATTAATAAAGTTAACTTATTTATATACCGAACTACCTTTAGGGAGTTTCGTGCCTATGATCCCGTGGCGGTTAGCCGTTCTAAAAATCTTGTGCGGCATTCTGATGCTGCAACTCGCTTTTTCCGGAAGCAGAGCTTGGGCCGTGGATGGGAGCGCGCCACCGCCAAATCCTGTGCAAATTTCCCATACCCAAATTCAATTCCCCCAAGACATTCAACGCATCCTTCAGAAAATTCAGAGATGCGTGGACCTGCCGGTTTGTGAAAATCGAGAAATTCCGGCAGATGCGCAGTTAAGCATTCGTTCAGGATTTCCGGCAACCTGTTCGCTGACGGCTGAAGAGGAAGCGCGGCTAAGAGATTATTTTGCGGAACTGAATGTTCAAAGTAACCTTGAGCGCAGGATCAGAATTGGGGCGAATGTTACCGCGCTTGCGGCAGCCAATGGTCTCATTGTTTACGCGGCCGTTCTTTTTTTGTTCGCCGCTTGGCATCAACACTACTCTACCTTATCTGCTGTTGTTTCTTCTGCCTTAGTTTCCATCATCGGCGTTTTGGCCATGATCGGAAGTACGTATTTTACAATTGGCCCATTGCTTTCCGTTACCGGTAGAAATGACGTGAATCGTTCACTACACGCCCTCGGCGTTGATCCACGCAATGTAGAAATGGCGCTTGCCCGCATCCCGAGAAGAAGCTGGTTGCGGCCATTATTTTCCTCAGTTGGAAATCGCCTCACCCAAGGACCTCGCGCCGCTAGATTTAGAAATGGATTACCTAGATTCCTGAGAAGAACTGCAGCCGCGGCGGCTCAGGGCAGTCCTGGGAATTCCGCATCTTCTAGAAACATTTCTAATGCGATACCGACTTCGGAATCCGGGACTTCTAGCGTTACTGGCACCAACACCAGCACCAATACAAACTCAATCCGAGAAACGGCAGATCCGTCCACCGGAGTTAGAGTTTGTGTTCCGAGGGAAGAAGTTGAAGCGACCGCTTCTACCCTTAGCGACGAACTACTAGATACCGTGGAAGCGGGCGCTCAGCCAAACGGCCGGCCAGGAACAAGAACGCGGCGAGTGCATTCTGAAACAACAGGGATCACGGACACCGGTTTTGCTAGTAGCCCGCAAGTGATTGCGGTTCCGACTTCGTCCACACCTCCCCCAAGGCCAAGGCGAGTTCTTCGTGATCCTCGATCACCCAACCCCGGCGCTTTTTCAGACGCAAACAACTTCACCAGGCGAGCGCTTTCGGAGACCCCCGCCGTTTTACCCGCTGCCGGAGCCGCCACGGGGGCCGGAGCGGCAGAAACCTTCGTACCGATTGGAAATTAGGCAAGCCTCCGGGCATTTATAAAACTTAAATTATTTAAATAAATATATTTAAACTATATCCCTACCGGTCGCTCCGGCGGCCGCAAGCGCCACGGAAAGCCTTGTGCCCGCTGGCCTTTGAAACAAAATGCGTTCTTAGATGAAGCAATTATCCCGGCTTGTCCTTCATCTTATAATCCCATTTTTTTCAATTGAGTTTGCCAAGGTCGTACGTGCACCCCTTCCACTAATCTCTCTGATTCGCCGGTATAGGCCAAACAATACTCCCAGCTCTTTCCCAAATACTTTTGGCTAGCCAGCAACCCTTTGAGGTCAGCCGTCAAGATTGAGCGGCCGGAGTTCACTTCAATTGCGTATTTTTTGCCATCCACCTCCACCAGAAAATCGATCTCAAGGCCACCTCGAGTACGAAAACTCCAAACGGATAAAGCGACGTCCGCGGCGGCGGCCGAAGCAAAAAGTTGTGACAAAAAGAGCTGCTCAAAAAGCGCGCCCTTTCGATCCTGGCCCACCTCGAAACTACCCAGCAGTCCGTTAAGGACTCCCACGTCAAAAAAGTAAAGCTTAGGATGTTTCACTAAATCAGCGGATGCCACCTTGGGATACGGCCAAATTCGATGGACCAGTAAGGTATCTTCCAAAATTTCCAAAAATCTTAGGGCAGTTTGACGAGGAACCTTCGCTTGATTTGAAGCTTTGGACAAATCCAACAATCCGGCCACCTGCTCTGCGATGATAAAAAGAAATCGACTGAAACCTTCGAGATTTTTGGTCAACGCCTCTGCTTGCACCTCTTCGCGGAGATAGGTTGCGGCATAACTTCGAAGAAGTTTCATCGACTCGCCGGGAGCTCCGAGATAGGGTTCGGGCAACGTTCCGACCATCAATGCTTTGGCGGTGTTGAGCTCATAGTTGGATTCAGCGCTACAGAGGGGTCCCAGGTAATGCAAAAGCACTCGACCGGGCAGCAAGTTTGCGTTGCCTCGTTTCAATTTCCGCGCGGAAGACCCCGTGAGGTAAAATTTATATTGGCCTGGATAGTCGTCAATTAAGGCCTGAATCGTATTTAAGATGGAGGGCAACCGTTGAACTTCATCTATAAAAATCGTTCTAGCTTTGTTCGCTTTCAGAAGTTCGGGCAAAAGGTTTGGCTGTGAAGAATAGTCCAAAAAAATATTTTCGCGCGCAAAGTTTATCGAAAGATCGGGTTGCAGACCTTGAATCAGAGTGGATTTCCCCGTCTGACGCGGCCCTAGAAGCAGAATACTTTTTTGGGTTTTTGATAAAAACTTAGCTAGGGATCGACGGATCATTTTTTCATTATATAACATGGTGGTGAAATTGTATGTAAATTTCACCACCATGTTATATTTTTTGTAATTAGTTAGTGTGGAATAAGGCTGTCCGCGCGGACCGGCGGCGCCGCGGCGTCGGAAGTCCTAGCGCCTGTAGCGCCTTAGGCAATACTTTCCTTCGTGTGCCATTTAATATAATTTTATTTATATTAATTTAATAAGTTTATATTCCGAGATGACCATTGGAGTTCCTAATCCCTATGGGTTCAACGCTGCATCGATTCGCAAAAGACATCCTCTTCCTCATCCTTGTGAGTCAGCTCTCGCTGCCGGTCGGTATTGTGCGTGCGAATGATGACGACGTCCCCACGCCGCCCCCGGCCAACCAACCCATTGGGTTGGCCACTCGGCCCCCTCCTAGTCAAACCATGAGTTACGCGAACAACCTCCCTGCAGAAGTTCGAGAAATCCTCGTCCAGCTTACCCAATGTACCAACACGCCCATTTGTGCACCAGGAGCTGCATTAACCGTATACCGTGATGCAAACCCCTGCTTGCTTCCACCGGATAAACTCAGAATACTGTCTGACTATATGCAAAGCGCGCAGAGGGAAGCACGCCTTCATGCCCGTAATCACATTGCAGAGTATAGGGTGTGGCGCATCGGTGGCGCAACGGGCTTAGTCGGCCTCATCGCTGCTGCTTCCGGGAACTATGTCTTTCAAGGAAGCGACAGACTGCTCGCCGCTGGCGCTTCCATGCTCATGATTTTAATTTCCATACTACTGGCAAGCGGTACTGAAACCAGCATGGAAACCCAGCTGCGGAGCACTGCTATGATGCGTGCCCTCATAGATTCCGGCTACACTCCCGAACAAGTAAATGCGCTTATAGAGGAACAAGCCCTCCGCAATCGTGGGTGGTTTTGGCGCGGAGTGGGTCGGGCCGTCCGGGCCGCTCGAAATGCTCCTTCAGGGGCAGCAAGAGGCGTGACCAGATTTGCAAGAAACACCTATGAAACCAGAATCGCATCTCGGCGGACGCAACCAACGCAATTGAATGTTAATACCCCTACTTCAGTAACCAGTTCTGGAACGGCAGTTCAAGCGCCACCTGCCACATCTGCGAATGCGCCTGTACCAGAGGCTGCCGGTTCAACCAGAGTAAGGATTGCAAATCCCGCAACGGAGACTGCGACCAACCCATCTTCGCCACCACCAGCGGGTGAAGTTCAATTTCGCATTGGTCCCGACGGAAATCTTTGTGTAACCGAAAGCTCCGCCGAGGAAGTCGTAAGCGCGGCAACGCAAACCGCTGCCGCCCAAGCGGGGCGTGGAAACGGATCCCAAAGAAGCGCAATGGTCCCAGCGGCCACGACCGTGCATTCACCACCGTCAATCGCTGCAGCTCGACCAATAAGGCGAAGACCTAGAGTCGTGCGAGATGACAGGCCTCCACATGAAGGTGCCTATCCCGACGCCGTGAACTTCTCCAGGGAAGCTCTATCCGGAACGTCTGCGGTTGTACCTGTCGGGGCGGGGTCCGCCAGTAGCGCAGCGGAAGCGTTGGTACCGGTTGGTCATTAAGGCGGGGCCGGCTTTTGCCCCGGCAGCTTACAATGTGTCATTTAAAGTACCCATATTTTTTTTGTTATTTCATAAAAAAAACAGGGGTACTTTAAAACATGCCCCACCTACGTATGCATCCTGGCGCTCGGAGAGCTCCCTACATTTTCCCGTATACTGAGGAAAGCCGGAGGCGCCCGAACATCCGTTGAGCGACACTTGATAGGCTTAGAAGATATGATGGTCATTTATCGCATCAGTCATTGGAAAATGGGCCGGACAAAAGATATTTTTATGCCTTTTGACACCGCTTTTTTTTTGACGCTGCTTAAAGTTGAAAGCCCCACTCACGATGCGGCCATCCATGAAGCGTGCCTGTACATCGGGTTGATCAATGAGGTTTTATCAAGCAAGCAGCTTAGCGATGACGCTGACGATCTGCAATATGCCATCTCTCCCCAGGGCGAAGTGGTGCACTTGATCACTAAAAATAAAAAAAATAATCCCGTATTCTGGAAAATTTCCGAGGAACCCGTTCCTCACAACTATCAGCTTCGCTTCCTAAGCGCCTTGTCGACCAAATATACAGGCATTGGCCGAGTGATATCATCCATAGAAAAACACGCATCCCGCCGCGGTCTTTCCATTGATCCTTGGGAGTGCGTCCTTTGAGGGGCGAAGAAACCGCAACTTCGAAGCGAGCGCCTGATTCCGCCAGGCAAGATTGACCGCCCGGGCCGAATTCAGGCTTTTAATGACGCGAACGCAGAATTTCTTCGCTGATTTTTTTAAATTTAATTAGTTTAGTTCCCGATAGATTTACGGGAGCCACTAGTTCAATGCGTAAAACAAAAAACGGATTTGTTCAAAAATCTCTCTGCCTCCTGTTGGTGTTGCAAGTCGCGATATCCGGCAACTTACCGGCGCTCGCCATCGAGCCTCCGCCTTTTCCATTTCCGTCAACTCAAGATGCTGCCGTCACTCAGCCGTCCCCAGGCACACCAGCCCCTCAGTCGCCTCAAGGTATACCGGTGCCCCCGAACATTCAAAATACGCTTGATCAACTTGAAAGGTGCGTAAGCCTCCCTACCTGTTCCGTTGAAGCAGGGGCTGCGGGTTTACCATTCCGTTTGGCAGCGCAGAATCCCTGTGATCCATCCCAGGAACAGTTAGATGAGTTGCGGGAATACATGCGTCTTGCCGCTCGGCAAGCAAGCCGGGCCGGTACCGAGGCACGCGTCATAGCGACATATGTGTACATGGGCGCACTATTTTTTGCCTATATTGCAGGTGATGCATTAGGAAATTTTGTCCGAAAGACCATGGAATGGGATTTTCAAAGGATTGCCAGTGAAGCAGGTTTTATAGGTTATATTGGCACCATTTCTCTCATCGTTGCCGGAATGGCCGGCGCCGTCATACGCCTCAGCCGGCACGCCCATGCTGAGGGTCTCCATTACCCACTGAATCAAGGAATCCTGGACGCCGGCCACAATCCCGATAGGATCCGTGAACTCCTCGCCTCTCCAAGATTTCGTAGCCGAAGAAACTGGGTCAGGAATTTTGGAAGAAATTTACAACGGCGGTTAGCCATAGGACTTCGGCAAAGCCCTCAAGTTTCGACCGCCACCCAAACACCTCCGGCGAATTCATCACCCCAAAGTGCAGCTCCGCAAAACGCAAATCCTGCTAACGCAAGCGCAGCACCAAGCGCAGCCGAAACTCCCACACAAACCCGCACGCCTCCCGCTGCCGCTACCGTAGAAGCTCATCCGCCTACCAGAGTCAGGGTTGTCCTCAATGGAAACGATGAACCTTGCGTACCCCAAAGCGACATCAATACCGCAGCCGATGAAGCCTACGAAGAACTCCTTCAGGCCGAAGCAGCTCAAGCTGCCGCCGGCGCGCGGGCTAGAAATCAACGAGTGGGGACGCCTCTTCAATTACCATCGACCGCCGCACCCGCTGCCGAAATTCGCCCGGTGCGCCGAAGGGTCATTCGTGACGGGAATCCACCGGCACAGGCTGCATTTCAGAATGCTATCGACGGTTCGATGATTCTTCATAACACTCCAGCTCTACCAGCCGGTGTTGGTGCCGCGGCCGGCTCCTCCGCCGCCGAGTCCGGTGCTGCGGGCGTACTGGTCACTCCATAAATATTCCACTTCAGGCTTCGATACATTCAGTCAAATTACATCGAATTTTTTAAAATAAATATATTTGTAATCCGATAAATATATCGGAGTTACGCGCGCCCATGTTTTCGCAGGTATTTTTAAAAAAAATTTTGTGTTTCATCCTAGTCTGCCAAGTCGGGTTTCCAATCACGAGGCTGCACGCGCATAACCATGATGCGAACCTTCCCTCGTCGCCCACGACGGCAGCGCAAGCGCCATCTTCTAGCACACCCATAAGCTTATCCGATACCAACCGGGCCTTATTAGAGCAGCTTCATCGCTGCCAGGAAATGCCGGTTTGCCGCGCCAACGCGCCACGTATTGCCTACCGCGAGCACCACGCCTGCGAATTGAATGAAACACAGTTGCAAACTTTGAATCACCTTTTGAACTCTGACCTACAAAATAGGATGGCGGAGTTCCGTCTCTATTTTAGCGGGATAATGGGGTTTCTATCGGCGGTTTTTTTCATAGGTAGTAGACTATTTGAATTTATACACCCAGAGGTAGGAAACGATCCCACGGCCGAAAACTTACTGATATCATCCATCGTTTTTGCCGCAGCGTGTGGCGCTAGCGTACTTTCAGGTTTTGTTGCCGCTCGCTCGCCCATCAACGAAGCACTTCTACGGGCAGGCTATGACCCATCCCAAGCACGAGACCTCCTGGCTACCGAGATGCAACGGAATCGCGGCTGGTTTTTCCGGGCCTTGGGCCGGGCTTACCGTGGAGTCCTGCGGGCTCCATCTAGAATTGCTTCTGGCGCAGGCAGAATGATTCGACGCTCAAGACTCAGAAGAGCTGACCTCAGATCACCCCATGCCGAAACGGCTTCAACAAATTCTGTTGGCACTCAAACCACTCACACTCCTGACCCGACACGCGTGAGGATCGCTGCCCTTCCTCACCTACAAGTTTCAATGGACGAAAACGGAAACCCCTGCGTACCTGAGGAAGTTGCTGACGAATTCGGAGATGCCGCAGCCAGCTCAATCAACGCCGCAGAAGCGCGTGGACAAAGAAATAGTTCCGGGCGATTCACTCTGCCAGAGGAGGCCGAGATCACGCCCGCTACTACTCCTGCACACCAACTCCGCCGCAGACTTCGAGTCATAAGAGATCGCCGCCCACCAAGCCTAGGCCCCCATGCAGACGCCATCCGCTTCTCCAGGGAAGCTCTCTCCAACACGCCATCCGTACTACCGCTACCCGCAACTCCCGCCGCGAGCGCCACCGAAACCCTTGTTCCC
Source organism: uncultured Oligoflexia bacterium (assembly GCA_964475985.1). Classification (GTDB taxonomy): domain Bacteria; phylum Bdellovibrionota; class UBA1018; order UBA1018; family CAYHWW01; genus CAYYYP01. The sequence continues at coordinate 20,537 of CAYYYP010000020.1, forward strand.
GCTGGCCTATAAGGCCATAGACTCCATAAGTCCGTTCATAAGTACTACCGATTTTTGCGTGATCATGCAAAAATCGGTAGTACTTATGAACTTAAGTTTGATATCCTGATATTAGGAAACTTTAAACCCTATGCCACATCAACGAAAACGAATGCTCACCCAGACCCTTTTAAAGCGCCTTAAATTATGGCCGGTCCTTGGCATCATCGGTTCCCGCCAGTGCGGTAAAAGCACTTTATTGCGGGAAATCCTTCCTGAGTTCCTCAAAACTAAATACTCAACGATGGATTCAGAAAGCACTAGGAACCGGGCATCAAAGTCCCCTGAATCCTTCGCCGAACCAGTCGATGGTTTTATAAACATAGTGGATGAGATTCAGAAAGCACCGGCGCTTTTTGATGCCGTAAAGTTGCACGTCGACAGGAAGCGCAGGCCAGGAACCTACATTTTAAGCGGTTCTACCCAATTTTCAGCTATGGCCGGAGTTAGGGAGTCACTCACTGGACGAATTGCCATCTTAAACCTTTACCCATTTAATTTGACGGAAATTCATTCAAAAAATTTTTCAGAATTCCTAGGAAAACGCGGGCATTTCACTTCAAAGATCTCTCTCCGGGAATTTGATCAAAAAATTCAAAATGGCGGGATGCCTGGTTTTTTTTATCTCCACTCAAAACCGGAATTCAGCGCCGCTGCGCAGTTCTGGGTTGAAACCACTTGTTTTAGGGATCTGGGCCAAATCATCAGAAAAAATTTTGACGGTGAGTTGGCTTTGTCTATTTTGACCGCACTTGCCCAAACCGACGTGCCCACGGCCAAGGAAGTGGCCGATCGCATAGAAAAAGACCCGAGAGTCGTGCGGAGGTATCTGGATGGATTCGCAGAAATTCTAGTGACCAAAAAAATAGCCCCCCACCATAAGAGCGTAGGAAAACATCACTATATTTTCATAGATTCAGGCATTGCGTCTTTTCTGGGTGCGTCACGGGAAACGGCATTGAGAAGCCACGTTTTGATCGAAGCCCTCAGTTATTTTGAAGCCAAGGGCCAGAGTAGGCCTCAAGTGGAGTATTACCATAGCGAGAAAAAATCATACGTACCCCTAATTTTCTCCTGGAAAAACGAGAAAAAAATCATTGCTCTCCAAATTTCTGACCGCGAAGTCCCCAAATTAGGCGAAATCAAATCTCTCGAAAGCTTTTCAGCTCGCATAGAAGGGCAGAAAGTACGATCCCTGCTTTTATGTCAGGCAAATGAAAGCTATTTACAGAACGGAATTGAATTCCACCCCATTCGCGCATAAGCCCCCTGCCCCTGCCCCTCCCCCTGCGTACCTCACGACACATCTTTATGAATTCCCAAACCTGCCGATGAGTTCAAAGTAGATAGAATTTGCCGGGTTCCTCGGCAAATAAGGAGGATCACCCATCATGTCCGACACTTTATCTGAACAACTCCATTGGACGGCCCTATTGCGCCTCTGCCATAAATGCATGCATATTTCCGAAGGTGAAAAAGAAGTGCTCAAATGCGAACGCTGCGAAAAAGCGTTTCTGCCACTCACCCCCTTTAGCGAAATTTTAAAGCGTGCCGGTAAAACCAAAATGGACATCGGCCTCAGCGCTCAATCCGAAATTCCCTTCCTCATCCCCCTCCAGGGACTCGTGGTTTTTTGGTAAAAAACTTCTCCGCTTTCCAAAAATAACTCCCTTGCTGGCCTCGGGCTTTAATGGTTGAGTAGAAACCATGTCCCAAGCGTCATCATCGCAAATTCGCAAGCCGGAATGGCTCAAAGTCAGGGCTCCGGGCGGAGATTCTTTTCTGCGCATCAAAGACGAATTGCGCAGCCTCAAACTCCATACCGTTTGTGAGGAAGCGCGCTGCCCAAACCTAGGCGAATGCTGGTCCGTCGGCACCGCCACTATCATGGTTCTGGGCGATGTGTGCACCAGGGGCTGTAAATTCTGCGCCATTAAAACGGGCAATCCCCGCGGCGTCGTTGATGAAAACGAGCCCGAAAAAGTAGCGGGCCTCATTGCCCAATCTCACTTAGAGTATGTGGTCCTAACCTCCGTTGACCGCGACGATTTAGCCGACCAGGGCGCCGGGCACTTTGCCCGCACTGTGGAAAACATCAAACGCCTTGCCCCCCATATTTTGGTGGAAACCTTAGTTCCCGATTTCAGTGGCGTTACGGACTGCGTTGAAACTTTAGTAAACTCCGGCGTCGATGTATTTGCGCACAACGTTGAAACCGTGGAGCGGCTTCAGAAAAAAGTCCGTGACCCTAGGGCCGGCTATAAACAAAGTTTATTGGTGTTGAAGCACGCCAAAGAATTTTTTGAATCAAAAAGCTTAAAGGTCGTCGACGACACCGGTGTGCGGCCGATCGAAGCTCCCCGAAAATTTCTCACCAAAACTTCCATCATGCTGGGCCTCGGCGAAACCTACGACGAAATCCACCAGACGCTAAAAGACCTGCGTGAACACGCGGTCGATGTCGTAACCTTTGGCCAATATCTCCAGCCTACAAAACGTCACCTCAAGGTCGAAGCGTATGTTTCGCCCGAACAGTTTGATCACTGGGCGGGCGTTGCGCGGGATCTCGGTTTTGCCTATGTTGCTTCGGGCCCTTTGGTGCGCAGCAGTTATAAAGCCGGTGAATATTTCCTCTCAAATCTTTTAAAAACTAAGGAGCCTCTGAATCATGGGTGAAAATACAACTGCAGAATTTAAACTTCCAGAAATCGGTGAAGGCGTTCACGAAGGTGAAATCGTAAAATGGCTCGTGAAACCAGGTGATGCTGTCTCCGAAGATCAAGCCCTGGTAGAAATCATGACGGACAAAGCTACGGTTGAAGTTCCCACAAGCCAAGCGGGAACCATTCAAGAATTACTGGTCGCAGAAGGGGCCATCATAAAAGTAGGACAGGTCATCGCAAAAATTGCCACTGGCGCAGGAGCTAGTGCTAGTCCGCAAAAAACTCAAGCCGCGGCACCTGAGGCACCTCAAGCAAAGACGGAACAAAATGCGCAAACTGGCGAAAAAACTCGACCAAATCAAAACACCCAGGCCAAACAAGATACCCAAGCTACCCACGATAAATCCCTCGAAGCCGAAGCAACCGAAGATGAAGGTGGCGAAGCTTCCGTTGGTCCAGACCCAACGTCCGATCAAAGCAAAGGCTCGAAACAATCGAGCGCCACGGTAGCCGCAAAACCTCAATCAAAAGCACCTGTGCAAGATCGCACGACATATTCTGAAGAGCGCCCACAAGCTCCGCAATACGCGGCGGGAGCTTCTCAGCATTCCGTAGGTTCAGGTTCTCAAACCTACACCGCCTCTCCAGGAAACGTACTTGCATCCCCCGCAACTCGAAGGCTTGCACGTGAACTTCAGGTGCCCTTAGAACAAATTACTGGTTCCGGCCCTGCCGGCAGAGTCACTAGGGAAGACGTGCAACGTACCGCCTCCACCGGCATGGGTGCGACTTCAGCCGGGCCTCAGCGCATCGCACCGTCAGCACCCCGCGGAAACCAGAACATGCCAGCTGCGACGAGCAACCAAACACCTTCACGTGCGCCCAACAATGCCATGACGGCACCCGCACTTCGGAATTCCCCAACGGAACTTGAAACCCTCGTTCCCTTTCGCGGAATGCGACGAAAAATTGCTGAAGGCATGCGCCATAGCAAAGATACGGCGGCCCACTTCACCTACGTTGATGAATGCGACGTCTCTGAACTCGTAAAATTCCGCGCCGACGCTAAGAAAATGGCCGAAGAGCAAGGCGTAAAGCTAACTTATTTACCTTTTCTCATTAAGGCGGCCATTCAAGCGCTGAAAAAATATCCTATGCTCAATTCCTCGTTGGATGAGGCAGCCGGTAACATCATCGTTAAGAATTATTTCAACATCGGTATTGCCATGGACACGCCCGATGGCCTCATCGTTCCGGTGGTGAAGGACTGCGCAAATAAATCCATTCTGCAGATTGCCCACGAAATTTCCGTGCTCTCCGAAAAGGCGCAAAACAAGCGCCTTACCGTAGAAGACTTTAAGGGCGGCACTTTCACCATTACAAATGCTGGCACCATCGGTGGGCTTTTTGCGACCCCCATCATCAACAGCCCAGAAGTTGCCATCCTTGGTTTTAACAAAATCGCAAAACGCCCGCACGTCAGGAAAAATGCACAAGGCGAAGATGAACTTTTCATCGCCGATATGACTTGGTTTTCCATTTCCATCGATCACCGCATCGTCGATGGCGCAACGGGCGCTCGTTTCATGAATGAGTTCATGGGCTTTTTGGCGAATCCAAAACGCCTCATCCTTGACATGATTTAAGATCTCCCAAGAAAGTATTTCATTACTATGACTGCACCTACTTCTCCTTCTCAGAAACCTTCATCCCAAGATTCCTTTGATGCCATCGTCATTGGTTCAGGTCCTGGCGGCTATGTTTGCGCCATTAAGCTTGCAAGCCTTGGTGTACGCACCGCCATCATTGAACGGGAATCCCTAGGCGGCGTTTGTTTAAACGTAGGCTGCATTCCCTCAAAGGCGCTTATCCACGCGGGGAATACCTACGAGGACTTAAACTCCCACGTATCTGAAATGGGAATCAAGGCCGAAGTCAAAGGCATTGACCTTAAAACTCTCGTGGGCTGGAAAGATTCCATCGTAAAAAAACTGACCTCAGGCGTGGGCACTTTGCTTAAGGGCAACGGCGTAGAAATTATTGCGGGCAAAGCAAAGTTTGAGAACGATCACACCTTGCTGGTAGACGGGCCTGAAGGAAAACGTACGCTCAAATCAAAAACGTTTGTCATTGCAACGGGCTCAAGGCCCGTTGAGATTCCAGGCTTTGCCGTCGATGGAAAAGATGTGCTTTCTTCCACTGAAGCCTTAAGCCAAACGGAACTGCCCGAACACCTCGTCGTCATTGGCGGTGGTTATATTGGCCTTGAACTTGGAACCTACTACCGAAAAATCGGCTCGAAAGTTACCGTTCTAGAAGGAATGAAGGATCCCCTCGCCACCATGGATAAAGACTGCGTAAACGTGGTGCTGCGTGGCCTTAAAAAGCGTGGCGTGGAAATTCTTACGGAAACCAAAGCCGTAGCTTACAAAAAAGTCGGCAAAAAACTAGAAGTAGAAATTCAAACTCCGCAGGGCACACAGAAAATTCCGTGCGATAAAATTTTAGTCACGGTTGGTCGCAAACCAAATTCCGACAACTTGGGATTAGATCGTGCGGGCCTCACCGTCGATGCGCGTGGCTTTCTAAAAATCGATTCCCAATGCCGAACTCAAGTTCCGCATATTTTTGCCATCGGGGATGTGGCGGGCGGAATGTTACTTGCGCACAAAGCGAGTAAAGAAGGCATTGTCGCCGCCGAAGTGATCGCAGGCCTTAGGGCTAGCAGTTTTGACACGACCATCATTCCCGCGGTAGTATTTACAGATCCGGAAATTGCCGCCGTTGGACTAACCCTTCCCGAAGCCCAGGCCCAGGGCAAGCAAGTCATCTCTGGCCAATTTCCTTTCGCAGCCCTTGGCAAAGCCCTTGCATCTGGTCATTCTGAAGGATTTGTGAAGATCATCGCCGACGCAAACGATCATAAAGTCTTAGGGGTTCATATCGTAGGAACCGACGCCAGTTCGTTATTAGGAGAAGCCGGTTTAGCCATTGAAATGGGAGCCACCTTAGAGGATTTGGCCCAAACGATTCACGCCCACCCGACTTTACCCGAAGCACTCATGGAAGCAGCTGATGTGACACTAGGTCATCCGATACACATCCTTAAAAAGAGGTGATTCATGGAAGCAGTACTAAAAATTATCGATCTTGGTCGCATGGGTTATCAGGAAGCGCTGGAAGTTCAGCGCAAAACCTTGGAGCAGCGCATTCAAGGGCTCATTCCCGACACTTTATTATTTGTGGAACATCAGCCCGTTTACACCGTGGGCCGCGGATGGACGAAGGATAAACCTGCACCAAGTCATGTGATGGTTCCGAACAAGGGTCAAATCCCCGTGTATTCCGTAGAGCGCGGCGGCCAAATGACATTTCATGGCCCAGGCCAATTGGTGGGTTATCCCATCATTGCACTTTCCCACAAAGACATCAGGAAGTATCTCCGTGATCTCGAACGGGTACTTATAAGGGGAATTTCAACAACGTTTCCAGGTATCGAACTACGCCCCTGTCCCGCTAACCTTGAACTTGAAGCAGGCCAACTTGAAACCGGAGTTTGGGTCGGCGATCAAAAAATCAGCAGCATCGGTATCGCCGTAAAGCAGTGGGTGAGTTACCACGGCTTTGCAATCAATTTAAACCCTGAACTAGCCTACTTTTCCGCCATTGAACCCTGTGGTTTCCAGGGTGAAATCCTCACTTCACTTGCGGAACTGACCCATGAGCAAAATACGGCAAAACTTCAGGAAAAACTTACGGAGCTAAAACAAAATATCGGTGAACTTTGCTCAAAAATGGTGGACCAAATGACGCAAGCTGCCCTTGCCGAAGACGAAAATTCGTCCGACGCTTCGGTTTCAGCTGTAACCGCCCCCCTAACTTTGCTCGATGGAGAGTTTCAGACTTCAAGGTCCTGGCAAATCGCTCAGAAATAATTTTTCCGCATCTCAGAAGGTGCTTAAGCCTTTTTTTTTAAGTAAATACCTTAACGAGAAAGCAGGTGAGACATGCAAAAAAGCAAAACACCTTCATTGCGGCTTAAGGGCGTGCGCACCAACAATCTGAAAAATATTGACGTGGAAATTCCGTTAAAGGGTTTGACCGTCATTACGGGCGTAAGCGGTTCCGGAAAATCATCTCTGGCTTTTGAAACTATATATGCCGAAGGACAACGTAGATACGTTGAGTCCCTTTCCACGTACACCCGTCAATTCCTGGAAAAAATGGCCCGCCCGGAACTCGACTCGGCAGAAAACATTCGCCCCGCCATTGCATTAGAACAAAAAAATCACGTGACCAATAGCCGCTCGACCGTGGCCACCATGTCGGACCTCTATGATTACCTGCGCATTCTCTACGCAAAAACCGCCGATACCTTTTGTTTGCGCTGCCAGCAAAAAGTGAGCAAGGATTCACCTCAATCCATCGCAATGGAACTTCCCGCAGGCTTTGATAAGTTTTATATTACGGCCCCCATGGCCGACTGGGAAAAAGAAAAACAATCCCTAGTGGCTAAAGGTTTTGTGCGCATTCTATTTCCGCAAATCAAAGACGGAAAAGAAATTTTTGAACTTGTAGAAATTTCTGAACTCTTACGCAGCACCATGCCCAGTGCGGCCACGAAAGAAAAAGCAAAGGCTAAAACTAAGACGAAAGTTAAAACGCAAAAGCCCGCTTCGCCTCCCATGGTCGTGATCGACCGCATATCCCGGCCCGAAGATCCCGTGCACGATCAACGTCTTATGGAAGCGCTTGAAGAAGCATTTCGCTTGGGCAATGGATTTCTCACTCTGGTAGCGCCTTCGGGTGAAGATTGGCTTTCCAAGAATTATTCTGACCGCTTTCAATGCGAGAATTGCGGCATTCCCTACGATGAACCCTCACCTCCACTCTTTTCCTTTAATTCACCGCTCGGTGCTTGCGAGGATTGCAGTGGTTTTGGGTTCAACCTTGAGCTCAGTGAAAACATTATTGTACCGCAGCCTAAAAAAACTTTACGCGAAGGCGCCGTCGATCCGTTCACCAAACCGGCTTACGATGAATATCAATTTGAATTGTTGAGATTCTGCCACGCCAAATCCATCCCCGTGAACAAACGTTATCAAGACCTATCGGAAGCGGAAAAAGAACTCATCTGGAACGGTGATGGCGGGAAAAAAGGTTTCCAAGGAATTCGCGGCGCGTTTGAAGAACTCAAAGCCTGGAAATATAAAATGCATGTGCGCATTTTCATAAGGCGTTACCAAGAGCCAAAAATTTGTCGCACCTGCCAAGGTAAACGGCTCAAACCTAAGATTGAAGCCTATAAACTTTCGGGCAGGTCCATCACCGAGCTCTTAGCGTTATCCCTTAAGGATGCGCAGATTTGGTTTCACGGATTAAAACTGGATGCCGAAAAAACGGTCATCGCAAAGGATGCGCTGGCTCAGATTTCAAATCGGCTTGATGTCCTAAACCATGTAGGCGTTGGTTACTTAGCCCTTGATCGGCTGGGCAAAACGCTTTCGGGCGGGGAATGTCAGCGCATTGCGCTCGGCAGTCAGTTGGGCAATCGTCTTTGTTCAACCCTTTATGTCCTTGATGAACCTAGCATCGGGCTTCATGCCGCCGACACGCAACGCATGATCGATGTGCTGCTCTCGCTTCGGGATCTCGGAAATACGGTCATCGTGGTGGAGCATGATCTCGATGTCATCAGCAACGCGGATTACTTTATCGAACTTGGCCCCCATGCGGGTTATCGTGGTGGAAACGTCGTAATTCAGGGGGATTTTCAAAAACTTCTGACTTCTTCCAAGCGCTCTGAAAGTCTGACGATGCGTTACCTCTCGGGCGAAAAAACCTTGGCGTTGCCAAGTAAACGAAGGCTTCCTAAAGGTGAAAAGAATTCCATCCGCATCACTGGAGCACGGGAGCATAACCTTAAGAACATCGATGCGGAATTTCCATTGGGAGTTTTCTTAGCCGTGACCGGAGTGAGTGGCAGCGGCAAAACCACCTTAGTGCAGCGCACTTTATACAATGCGCTTCGCAAAGTTTTTGACAACGAAAGTGTGGCTAAGGACTCCTCAGTGGGCCGCTTTGATCGTATGTACGGCGTGGACCTGATTCGCAACGTCGTGCTCCTTGACCAAAAACCCATCGGCAAATCCTCAAGGTCAAATCCCGCAACTTACCTCGGCATATATGATGACATCCGCAAGGTTTACTGCGGGCAGAGCTTAAGCCTTCAGCGCGGCTATACACCAAGGCATTTTTCCTTCAACGTGGATGGCGGCCGCTGCCCCATTTGTAAGGGCGAGGGTGAAGTCACCATCGACATGCATTTCATGTCGGATCTTAAACTCCCGTGCGAAGAGTGCGGTGGCAAACGATTCACGAAGCCCATCCTTGAAGTCGAGTTCCAGCGCAAAAACATTTTTGCGCTCCTCAACACGACCATCGATGAATGTTACGATATTTTTCGCGAACATCCGAACATCTCAACTCAGTTGCAAACTTTGCGATCCGTGGGCCTGGGTTATTTATTGCTAGGTCAGAGTGCCACTTCACTTTCCGGCGGGGAAAGCCAACGGCTTAAAATTGCATCAGTCTTGCAGGAAAACTCCGGCAAAAAAGCGGGCGATCAAATTCTTTATATTTTTGACGAACCCACCACGGGCCTGCACATCGATGACGTAGGTAAGCTCGTAAAAATTTTCCATGACTTGGTGGATTTCGGGAATTCCGTTTTAGTGGTGGAACATAACCTTGATGTCATAGCGCAAGCGGATTTGGTCATGGACCTAGGGCCCGGTGCCGGCGAAGAGGGCGGAAACCTAGTGGGTTGCATGGCTCCAGAGGAATTGGCGAACGTCGAAGAATCCCTTACGGGGCAGTACTTAAAAAAATATTTTGCTGCTCGCAAAAAATTCTTAGGTCGTAGCGTTCAGCCGACGGAAACCCTCGAGAAGATCAGCCTTTAGGTCATCTAAGCTTTCTAGGCCCACATGCAAACGCACCAGCATGCCCGTTTCATCCCAGCCGTGGGCTCTAAAGAACTTCGGGTCAAACGGTACCGCGAGACTCTCAAAACCTCCCCAGCTATGGCCTAAACCAAATAAATTTAGGCTATTTAACATTTGGTGAACGGCAGGCTTGGAAAATTTCGGATCAAATAAAACGCTGAATAACCCTGATGAACCGGTGAAATCTCTTTTCCAGATTTCATGGCCCGCAAAACTGGGAAGGCCCGGGTGGAGTACCTTTTGCACTTCGGGGCGACCTTGCAGCCATTGCGCTAAATCCAAGGCTTGGGTTTCGTGCTGTTTCAAACGTAAATGCAGAGTGCGCAGCCCTCGCAAGGCCGAATAAACATCGTCGGGCGCGGCACATTGCCCCCAAAGGATTCCACTCTTGCGCACAGGCTCATAGCTGGCCTCATTGCAAATGATGATGCCCAGGAAACTATCGGAGTGTCCGGAAATATATTTGGTGGCGGAATGAATGGAAACATCGACGCCCAGGGCAAGCGGTTTTAAAAACAAAGGCGTAGCCCAAGTATTATCGATCAAAGTGGTAATATTTTTTTCACGACAGATTTTAGTGATGGCGGGGACGTCTTGAATCTCAAAGGTCATGGACCCTGGCGATTCCAAGAACACGAGTTTCGTGTTTTTACGAATTGCATTTTGGATACCAGCGCCGATTTTAGGGTCAAAATAATCTACGGCAACGCCAAAACGTAAGAGCGAATTGCAAAAACTCCGCGTCGGCAAGTAAACCGAATCACTTACTAGAATATGGTCGCCCGATTGTACGAAGGCCCAAATGGCCGTGGAAATTGCAGCAAGTCCAGAACCGGTGCAAACGGCCCCGGCGCCGCCTTCGAGTTCACAGAGCGTAGATTCAAGCAGCCGAGAGTTGGCGTTCCCAAAACGCCCGTAGCTTTGTTTTGTTCGGAACAAGGGATCAGCGAATATGGAAGCTTCAAGCTCTTCCACCGTTTGATATAGTACGGTCGATCCTTTGATGACCGGTGGGTTCACGAATGTCGGCTCAATACCGCCGGCGGTTTTTAAGTGCGCTAAATTTGTTTGAGGCTGCCAGTTCTTTTTAGTCATGGTTTATTTTCCACCGGACGTTTTGGATCAGAACCCCATTCGCACCACGATCCATCGTAGACACTAAGATCTTCGTAACCGGCGACTTGGGCGGCAAGCGCCAAAATGCAGGCAGTGACCCCGGACCCGCAACTAAAAATCAATTTCTGCTTAGCGTCGACCAAGTCGGAAAAAATATTTTTGAGCGTCGGCGGTTCCGACAATATGCCGTCCACCTGGACTTTCGAAAAAGGCAAATTAAGAGCGCGCGGCATATGACCACCCCGAAGGCCGGCCCTTGGTTCTGGCTCCGTGCCCGAAAAACGACCGGACGATCTCGCGTCAAGTACGGCGAACTCGGGATCATTTAACGCCAACGCCACTTGATCGGCCGTTGAGAATAACTTTAGTTGAGGTGCCGCAACGAAGTTTCCATCTTTAGCCTGCTCCAGAGGAATTCCCACCAGTGGGAAACCAGATTTTTTCCAAGCCGGCAGCCCTCCGTTGAGTACCGCTACTTGCTCATGACCCATGGCCCGTAACATCCACCACGCCCTCGGACTTGAGTAAGTGCCAACCCGATCGTAAACCACAACGACGCTATCCGGGTTGATCCCAAGCTTTCTCACTTCGGCTTCGAAAATTCTTGGTGCCGGCATCATATGGGGCAAAGGGCTCGTTTGATCGCAAATCTTTTCGTCAAAATCAAAAATCCGGGCGCCGGGTATGAATTCTGTGATCGGTTTTTTTTCCTCCGCCGGAACCGCTGTGATGGGCTTCATTGTAGCGTCAAGGATGACGAGCGTTGACTTACTAAGGTTTTGCGCAAGCCAATCTACAGAAACTAGGGGACCTGGAATTTCAAAATGCCTCTCAAAATCTTTCATTGATGAATCATCTTGTACCAGAATTAATTATTTAGCCGCACGCTCAATATTCCGCCTTGCGAGGGTCTCCGAAACCATAAGGCCTTCACAATCGGGCTTGTTATTGGATGCGATGACACTCACATGATTGACGTTAAGCAAATAGCGCCGTCCCACCTCATCGATCTCGGCCCCCGTGAGGGTGGGGATGGCGGCGGTCTGGATTTCATGCCACCGAGGATTTCCGGTGTAGTAAAATGAAGTTAAAAGTCTGGAAGCAACTCCGCCAAAATGTGTGGGTAACAATCGAGCCAGGCGCGAAGCACCGCGGGCCTCTGACCTATATCCATCGGACGACAAAGTTCCATTTTGAAGGCGGCCAAGAACCTCACCCCACCCCTGCTCAATTTCTGGGAACCGAGTCATGCCTATGGTTTGACCTACGAAACTCATGTGAGTTCCGGTGCGAGTCATAAAATAGCCACTACCATGAACATATCCTAATCCTCGGTCGGCGCGATTCAGCTGATATACTTCGCGATTTAGAACTAAACTCAAAACATCAATGGCAGCATGCTCACGCAAATTATCCCGCTCAAAACTAGGCCCCTGAAAAATCCTTGCTATGCCGATGTGATCACCGTCATTTTTAGGCGGCAAATCCTGCCAAAACTGCGTGGAATTCAAGAGGGAAAGGGAGGTGCGTGCCCTTCGTTTTCTTTGCGCACTTTGAAGCGGCTGCGGAATGGCCCCCCTAATTTCAAGCAATGCATCTTTAACCGTCTGTTCCGTGTAATCTCCAGCGAAGGCAGCGATGATATCCGCGCGGTTGAGTGCACTGCTGGCAAGTTGTTTCACGGTGGCATTGTCCAAAAGTTTAATTCGTTTCACCAAGTTTGCATCAAGGTAGTTATAGCGCTCGACCAAAGAGGTCGCTACGTGACGAGCTATACGGGCGGAAAAATCTTGTTGATTTTGCTGGAAATCCGCATCAATGACTTCCCTTGCCTGCTCAACCTCAGCTTGAGTCGGAACGAACGAAAGAAGTCGCTCCAAGATCCATTGCTTAGCTACCAGGGTTGCTTTTGAATTTCCCCTGGATGAAATTTTCAGATTGCCGTTTCCATAACTTACTTTAGTTGGAACGCCCATGCTGGTCAGGTAATCGAGCTCTGATTTATAACGATCATTAAAACTTTCCAGGTAAAGTTCCATGGCCGCTGCCGTGGAAAGGGATACCGGCGGCAAGGTCAACATGATTTGAACTCCACCGGAGTTTTGCAAATGCTGCTCATCAAGCGCTGCACTTACGCCCTTCATATTCAAATTTAAAACCCTGGGCAGTTGGGAAGGCGCAGAGAGCGGCGCATCAGAAAACTCTAGCGGCACCTTTACCAGTTTTACATCCACGGCTTCACCGGGCGAACCTCCACGATCCAGAAGCCCCTGCCAGCGAGCCATGATTATCTCATCCTGAACATGCACCAAGGGCCTATCAAAAACTTGTGCCCGTTCCGTGGTGGCCACGTCATTAATTTCTGGCCCGACATAACCGCCGATCATTTTGGGAAGACGAAAGGTTGAGGTCACGGCCTTTTTAATTTGCTTGGCGGTGACATGTCCGTAAATTGCCTCAAAATCAAAAGCCTTTAATGGGTCGGAAACATATTCAAACGCCTCAGCCAGACGCTCTGACGCAGTCCCGGCTTCGAACACGGACTGTTCATAGGATCTGATGTTCCTCATCTTGAGATATTCTAAGATATCAGGCCTTAGACCGTTGGTTTTCATGTCATGCAACGTGGCGAAAAATAGATCCGCTACCTCATAGCGGTGACGAGCACCCTCTTCAGTCAACTCAAAATCCACATGCATTAAAGTTAAATTATTTACTGAACTCGGATAAACTCCAAAACTAGAAATCCATCCCTTTTTCAAGAGTAAATCCTTCAGAGCGCCAGGAGCATCCAGATTCAAATAGTCCGTCATGGTTTCCATAGCGCCGTGATGATTTTTCGCAAAACCAGGAACCATCTCAAAATTAAGCTGCAGTGATCTCACTTCACCCAGCGCACCAATTTCAATGAGCCTGGTTCCAGGGGGATTAGTGGCATCAACAATAGAGGGAAAAACTTTATTCTGCGAAGGTACAGAAGCTGGCAAATGCAGCGAAGGATCTGGTACTGGCAACTTAAAATTCTCTTTAATTATTTCTAAGACATCTGCTTCCACGAGGGGGACCGTTCCATCGGGAAGCGCATCAAAATTCCCAGAAAGGATGACACTCATGGTTTTATCGTTATAATCCGTATAAAAAAGCATCTGCAAATCCCGCAAAGTGAGCTCATCAAGTTGCGCTTGACTGCCAATGTCGTACATCGCCAACGGATGCCCAGGCGGTAGCAAATGCAATAAGATTGACCCTTTTAAAGCCCGATCATCCTTTTCCTGATTGGCGGCAGCCTCGTCCTTGACTGCTTTCAGTTCTTTACGAAAAGTTTTTTCATTCCATTCAGGCTCCGAAAGCATGGCACCTAAAAGTTCAGCCCATTCCCGAAGCCCCTCAGGATGGAGAGACCCATGATAAAAAGTGCGGTTGTGCGAAGTATAAGCGTTGGTTTCAGCCCCCATTGCGGTGGTCATATTGTCAAAAGTTGATTGACCAGGAAATCTTCTTGAACCTGCATGTCCTTGATGTTCCCACATATGAGCTCTACCCGCATGCCGAAGTGGCTCGTCATGCCACGACCCAACTTTCACATCGACCGACAGGTTCACTACATTACCGACATGCGTATTAATCAAAAAGACCGGCAGGCCATTGACCTCAAATCTTCGAATGGTTGGTCTCACGGGGCCCTCTGCAAACGCTGCCAAATGCAAAAAGAAGAAAAGCGAGATGCCCAACGCACGCAAACCATATTTCATTTTCATATATGGGGCTGAGCGCTACCATCATCATTACCGTCGGGCAATACGATCGCTAAATTTCTGAAAGTGTAAACAACTTCACTTTAGGTAAGTTGGGACTTAAAGTTCTTCGGCCCGATGGGCACCTGCATCAGATGGCGGAGCATTTCTCTCTTCATCTTCTGGAGCCTGAGCCTTGAGGAGTTCATCATTATATTTAATTTTTGCGCGTTTCTGGAGATCGCTCATGAAGCCATCAAAAAACTCACGCTCTTTACGGGTCGTTACCGTAGCGGCAATGGTTTCTTTTTGTTTTGCGAAATCCTCGGGCTTTGCCACGTGAGTTTTTAGATTCCACGCCACCACTAAATGGTCTTGATAATGATAAAGTTTAGGGCCTTTAGCTAAAGCTGAATCAGCTTTAAATGCATCATCCTTAAGCTCAGGCAAATTACCGAGGCCAGGGATCATTCCCTGACCTGAAGAAAACTTTTCTGAAGTTTTGACATCAAGGCCCTGGGCCTTCGCAAAGGACTTTACGGATGCTTCACCAGAATTTTGTTGAACCATAGACTCAATTCGTTTTGCCAATTCTTCGTTGGCTTTGCGAGCTTCGGCCGTATGTTTTTCGCGCAAGACATCCCTAGCGACGGTATCTTTCACCTCTTCAAATGGTCTGGGTTTAGGACTTTGGGCCGAATCCTTTTTGGCTTTGGTAGCAGGAGCAGCCGCATACCGTAAGGCGTGTGCATCGTAATATTGCTTTAGCTCCGTTTGATTTTTTGCATCAGCGACAAACGAATGCACCTCGGAATCAGGGATCTGAATTTTCTTTCGGGCATCGTCTATGGATAGAAATACGTAATCTACCTGACGCTGATTGCCATTGGTATAAAAGTCATCCTCAATTTCCTTGTCCGAAACCCGAAGCCTTTGCTTTAAAAAGCCCGAGACTTTCTGCGTCAGCAAATCTTCCCGGATGGTATCTTCAAATTTCCCAGGTTTTAATTGATTGGCTTGGAGAGTTTTTTCATAAACTTCGCGATCAAATTTTCCTTCCTTCTGAAAGTAAGGAAGCTCCCGGATTTTAGCGGCGACTTCGGCATCCCCAACCATGAGGCCAAGATTTTTTGCTTCCTGGAGCATAAGCTTTTGACGCACAAGGTCATCAAGCACGACTTGCTTGAGTCCCAAAGATTCGATCATGCGACGATCCGCCTGACCCTTCATCATGGATTCAAAAAATTTAATTCGTTGCTCATAGGTTTGGTAAAATTCCTTGAGCGTAACGGGTTCGCCATTCACTAGCGCTGCATATCCGCCGGGCCCCATATTTCCCCAACGCGGAGAGTAAACTCCAAAAAAGATGAAAACAAAAGCGATCGCACCAATCACTATTCCTACTGCTAGAGAACCGTACTTCCCACGGATGAGCCGAAACATGCGCCTTAGTCTCCCTTGATCACTAAAAATTTTGAATCTTTCAAAGATGCCACGAAAACCTTAACACTACAAGGAAGCGTGTTATAGTTTTCTTAAAATATGAAGCTTCTTAGAGAATACAGATTCTACACCATGTTGGCCCTTCTACTGATCATTCCGGTGATCAGTCTCAATACGAGCAATAAAGAACCATCGGAGTTCAGCACTCTAGATGAAATCGTCGTCACGATCACGGGGCCGCTACAAACGGCCATCACCTACACCATTGATCAGGGCGCTCAGTTTTTTGAGAATTATGTCTTGTTGCACCACTTGCGGGCGGATTATTCCGAAGCCGTAGAAGAAAATCGAAGGCTGCAAAACACCATCCATAATCTCAAGGAAATTGAAGTTGAAAATCAAAGACTGCGGGCGCTGCTTCAGTTTGAAGCAACCATCCAAGATAAAAAAATTACGGCGCAGGTCATTGCCACCGATGTTTCAAGCGATTTTCGCTCCATTCGAATCAATAAAGGAAGTGCATCGGGCCTCACTAAGGGCATGCCCGTCGTAACCCACGAAGGGATTGTAGGCCGCGTCCTTAGGGTCACAAAAAATTATTCTGACATTCTCACGATCCTCGACAACTTGTCGGCCGTCGACGCTGTGGTGCAACGATCCCGCGCAAGGGGTGTAGTGGAAGGACAAACGGACAACTCTTGCATCCTGAAATATGTTTTGCGGACCGATGACATTGAAGCGGGCGACGTCGTCATTAGTTCAGGCCTTGATTCCATTTATCCCAAGGGCATTCAAATCGGCCAAGTCACCAAGGTCAATAAAAAAAGTTATGGCATTTCCCAGGACGTAGAAATCAAACCGAGCGTAGATTTCTCAAAACTTGAGGAAGTCCTTGTGATCTTGAAACCGCCCGTCCACTCCGCCATTTCCCAAAAGGAGCAGGGCCCAGAATTGTGAGTTCCAAAAACATTCTCCGCAAATTTGGATTCCTCATCTATCTCGTCATCGTGGTGATAGGGACGCTCGTAAGCACCACGGTGTTTCAGTACGAGCCATTTCACATCATGCATCCGGATTTTCTGATGATCCTCGCCGTTTACCTAGGCTTTCGTCGCTCCATTGCGGAAGGCGCTTTCCTGCTGGCGGTGGCATCCCTCATCGTAAAATCCCATTCGAGTTCGTCCGAATCTTTTTTGCTCGTGATTTATCTTTATAGCTTCGCCATCACGAAGGGGCTTAGCAAAATCATCACTCAACCCACGAAAGTAACCCTGATTCTCGTGCTATGCATGCTGACCATTTGTTCAAAGCTTGGTCTCATTTTGCTTTGGGGCCTATCGGGCAAGGCGGGCAACGCCTATTTCCATCTTCTGGTCACCGCAATTCCGCAGGCCATTGCCACGAGTGTGGTGGCATTTTTTCTGGTGGAACTTTTTGCGTACATCGATCGGCGTACGTTCAAAGACCTTCATGCGGAGGATGAATATGATATCAACCGCGATTTTTAAAAAGGACTTTTTCCCATGTCATTTCTAGGCCAGGACGAACAGATCCGGGAATACCAGTTTAGATTCCGTTATCTTTACGTCGCGCTTTTTTCGGCATTCCTAATTTTGGTAGGCAGGCTTTGGTATCTGCAAATTATCAACGGTGATCGTTTTCGCCAGTACTCTGAAAACAACCGCATCAAGCCCCTTAAAATCGCAAGCCCTAGGGGAATGATTTTTGATCGCAATAAAAAGCTTCTTGTGGATAATCGTCCGGCCTTCGATTTGGAAATTACTACCCAATACCTTTACGCGGACAAGGACTGGGAAGATGTCCTAAAACGGCTTGGGCCCTTGGTTTCCATGAAACCTGAGGAAATTAAAACCATCCTCAGCAAAGGTCGCGAAGCGGCCTTTCGACCCATCAAAGTAAAACGTGACCTTTCTCATGAAGAAGTAGCGCGCATCGAAGCAAACAAACTTGATTTACCTGGCGTAGCCATCGAAGTGGATATTTTGCGTACCAACGTTTTTTCGGATCTTGCTGCACATTTGATGGGCTACATCGGCGAAGTGAATCCCGCGGAACTTCCAAGGCTGAACAAAGATGCAAAAATTCCCTATAAAATGGGCGATGGCACTGGCAAGTCGGGCCTGGAATCCAAATGGGAAAGTGAACTTCGTGGAGTCGATGGAGAGGACTATATTGAAGTAGATGCCTACGGGCGAAGGAGAAGACGCAGCAATAACGATCCGGCCGCCCGGGGTTTTGCATCTGCCTTAGATAAGCGACCCGCGGTCCCCGGCCGAAACCTAGTTCTGACCATTGACCAAGATTTGCAAGTGGCCGCCAGAGAAGCCTTTGGAAATCAAATTGGTTCCATCGTGGCCATCGATCCCCGCTCGGGCGAAGTGCTTGCGGCACTCAGTGAACCATCTTTTGACCCAACGCTTTTTTCCCGCGGTGTAAGCTCATCCGTTTGGAATGATCTGCTTAATAACGATAATCACCCTCTGCGCGACAAAACACTTCAAGATCACTATAGCCCAGGCTCTACGTTCAAACCCATCACGGCCATAGCGGCCCTTGAAGAGGGCGTCGTGGATGAAAATACAACTTTCAATTGCCCAGGTTTTCTTTGGGTCGGTAATCGTAAATACCACTGCCACAAGCAACACGGTCACGGGAACGTGAGTGTGGTCCAAGCGCTCGAACAAAGTTGCGATGTTTATTTTTACCGACTCGCCCAAAAACTCGGGATCGACACCATTGCGAAATACGCAAAAATGTTAGGTTTAGGGAAATGCACCGGAATTTTTCTTGCCCACGAAGAGCCAGGGCTGATTCCCACAGAAGCCTGGAAGAAAAAAAGATTCGGCGTGGATTGGATCGCGGGCGAAACGCTCTCCTGCGCCATTGGACAAAGTTATGTTTTAACTACGGTGTTGCAACTTGCAAACGCCTACGGCGCCATCGGCACCGGAGCTGATTTTTTCAGACCCTTCGTAGTAAAATACATCGAAAGCCCCGATGGCCGCATCCTTAAAGAATTTAAACCAGAGCCCATCGGAAAAGTGCAAATTAGCCCTAAAACCTTGGAAATTGTGCGCCGCGGCCTTTATCACGTGGTGAACTTTCCCCACGGCACTGCGTATACTCGGCGTATCCCTGGCTTTGAAGTCGCGGGCAAAACAGGTACAAGCCAAGTGTTTAAAATCTCGTCCGATAAAATTTTTCATGATTGCATGCACCTTGATTTCAAATACCGTCACCATGGCCTTTTTGTTGCCTACGCGCCGGCTGACAATCCCGTCATTTCCGTAAGCGTGCTTGCCGAACACGCTTGCCACGGCAATAGTGCCGCCGCCCCCATCGCCTTTGCCGTAATTAAAAAATATTTAGAGAAATACTATCCGGAGCGTTTCGGGCCGGAGACCATCAAGTTGAAAATCAAATCCGGTCAATTGGTTTCAAACCCTAACGTGGAAGCCGCTAAAAAACCGGCGCCATCCGCGGAAGACCAGGAAGATGTGAACCTGGGAGACGCCATCGTGAAACCGGCGGCCATCCCTCGCTCAAACGCCGGGGAGGAATGATTCATGAATGAAGAGCAGTTCAAACGTTTTGATTGGACCTTGATATTTTTCGCCGTCCTAGTTTTTGCGCTGGGACTAGCGAACCTCTACTCGGCGACCTTTAACGAAATCGTGTCTCGCGGCCTCACTTATTACAAAGCTCAGGCCATCTGGTTTTTGATGGGAAGTTTTATCGGCGCCATGGTGCTGATTCCCCACTACAAAACTTTATCCAGACTCGCCTACCCGATCTACTTTCTAAACCTCTTCCTTTTAGTGATGGTATTGGTGGCCGGAAAATCTTCCTTGGGCGGAAGACGCTGGATTGGGTTTGGTCCCATCCGCTTCCAACCTTCAGAGTTCATGAAAATCTCCACCGCGCTTGCACTTGCGAGGTTTTTTGAAACCGATACGGTCACGGGCGGCTATAAAATTAAGGACATGTTTTTGCCCATCATGTTGGTAGCGGTGCCGGCGGGCCTCATTATGATGCAACCGGATTTGGGCACGGCGCTGGTGATTCTCGCCATGTTTGCTTCCATGATGTTGTTCATCCGCATCGATAAAAAAACCTTAATGGTCATGATGCTTGTTGGACTCGTCACTTTGCCTTTGGCTTATAAATACGCGTTAAAGCCGTATCAGCGTCAACGGATCGTTTCGTTCATTGACCCTGCCGCCGATCCCCGAGGTTCTGGCTATAATAGCATTCAATCCATGATCGCCATCGGAAGCGGTGAGTTCTTAGGTAAGGGCTTTAAAAAGGGTACGCAGTCCCAGCTGAACTTCCTGCCAGAGCACCATACGGATTTTATCTTTGCGGTCTTCAGTGAAGAACATGGATTTCTAGGCGCGGCGATCCTCATTGTTTTGTATTTGGGATTATTTTCCAGCGCGCTTAACGTCGCCTATTTATCCCACGATAAATTTGGGACGCTGCTGGCCTTGGGACTTTTGCTCATTCTTTTTTGGCACGTCTTTATTAACATTGGCATGGTCTGCGGAATCCTTCCGGTGGTTGGTGTTCCCCTGCCCTTTGTGAGTTACGGGGGTTCTTCCCTCATTAGCGCATGCATTTCCATCGCCCTGCTTACTAACATCAGTAATAAACGCACAATGTTCTAAAATTCCTAGGGTTTGGCCCAGGAATTTCGCGGCGCATTAACGTAAAATTTTATCCTTAAGTAGGCCTTTCCTTCGCCATAGGGCTTCACTATGCTGCGCCTAGATGTATCAACTGCCGCATGATTTCGAACCATCAGCTTGGTTTCATATTCCCACGGATCCGCATCTGCTGCTTGATTCCAGTCAGCCGTTCATTCATCGCGACCTAAGTTGGCTTCAGTTCAACGAACGGGTACTGGCCCAGGCTAGGGCATCGGCCGGCAATCCAGTTTTAGAAAGGCTGAAATTTTTAGCCATTTCCGCTTCCAACCTTGACGAATTTTTTATGATTCGTTTTGCATCCTTGGAACGTGCGATCCATGCGGCCAAGGATAAAGACGCACGCGTTCATCATCTGCAACAAGTGCGGCAGACCATCCTAACCTCCGCCGCAAAATTTGGGGTAAAACAACTAGAGGCGCTCGATCTTTTAATCTCAGAACTTTCAGGCATTGGCATACACATTTCTAGGCATCATCAGAACGGGCAACATGCACTGGAGTGTCCAGATTTCGAAAACACCCTTTTACCGTTGCTTCCGCAGCCGGAGCCCTACAATCCCTCACTTCTATTGCGGGCCGAAAATCTGCAGCTGGTGGTTTTAGTCGGAAATCAATTCATGTTTTATCTGCCCAAATCTTTTCCATTGATTCATTTTTGCGCTGAATCTGAAAAAGATGCATCAAAACAGCTGAGAGCTTTTTTCGCCGACAACGTACTTTTGCATTATCTACCCAAAGCTCTGGCGACGAACCTGCCTATTTCTATCGTGCGAATCGCCCGGGACGCCGATTTTTCCCTGGAGCTTGACGAGACGGATACGGAATCCGTGCCCGACGTGATTCGCTCAGGCTTGCGGATACGTGAGCGCGGTAAACCCATGCGCTTGCAGTACATCGGGAAAATTCCGCCAAAAATGCTGCGGGAAATCACGATTCCGCTCAAACTTGATCCCAATCAAGTTTTCAGTGCGCCGGGCACGCTTTGCTTGCATTCGCTTTGGGGGCTTATCGCCAAGGTTCCCGATGCCATTCGTAAAAAGTCTGGGGTCACGTATCCGGAGTTCCATGCGACAAAAGCTAAGATTCCCAACGGCGTTGCGGAAAAGACCAATGTTTTTGATGAACTTAAAAAATCAGATATTTTACTTCACCATCCTTACGATTCCTTTGATGAGTACATTCACTTTATTGAAGCGGCGGCTAGTGATCCGGCCGTAACTACCATTGAGCAAACGGCTTACCGAATGGACTTACTTTCCCCGCTCATCGAAACGCTGAAAAGGGCGGCGGCCCATAAGAGTGTTCGCGTCATCATTGAACTTCGCGCGAGGTTTGATGAATTCAACAATCTCAAGCTGGCTGAGGAATTGCGGAGCGCTGGCGTTGAAGTGCATTTTGGTTTTGGAAAATTAAAGCTTCATGCAAAGATCGCCGTCGTCACTAGACTTGAAGGCGGGGTGAATCATTATTACACCCACCTTTCTACTGGGAACTATAAAGCGACGACTTCCCGGACCTACACTGACCTCGCGTTAATCACGGCCAATCAAGCCCTGGGCCTCGATGGAAAGCATTTTTTTGACTCGGTTTGGGATGGACAAATTCCAAATCAATTTCGTTTACTAGTGCCGGCCCCCACTCGCCTGCACAAACGGCTGATTCACCTCATCAAACAGGAAATTGCGGCGGCCCATGCGAAAAAGCCAGCCCACATCATCGTAAAGGTGAATGCCTTGGTAGATCATGATGTTGTGGAGCACCTTTATGCCGCAAGTCGCGCCGGAGTAAAAATAGAGCTTATCGTACGGGGAGCTTGTGCACTGATTCCTGGGGTAATGCACTTGAGCGAGAACATTCGCGTCATTAGTCTCGTTGATCGATACCTTGAACACAGCCGGATCTATTATTTTGAGAGCTCCCAAGCCATGTACCTTTCCAGCGCGGATTGGATGCCAAGGAACTTTTATTCCAGGTTGGAATTAGCATTTCCGGTTGTGGATCCGGGTGTGTTTGATCACATTCGAAATTATATTCTCGCGACGTATCTCGCCGACAACACCAAGGCCCATGAACTTACTCCCCAGGGCGCGTGGAAGCGCATTTCCAAACGCTCCGGCGCGCCGAATGTGCGCGCCCAGATGAAGTTTCACGAGGACCAGGCTTAACGCATTCGCAAAGTAGATTTACTTCCCTGGCTTATGCCTTTAACATTTTAGTATGCGCGTCAGCATTATTGACCTGGGAACAAATTCCGTCAGATTTGATGTCTATGAGTTTCGTGGCCAGGAAGTCGCGCAATTGCACCGCGAGAAACTTTTGGTGCGACTGGGCCAGGATGTCTTTAAGACCGGTCACCTCAACTCCCACGCCAAGAAACGAACCATCAAAGCATTTCAAAGTTTCCAGACCACCTGCAAACTCCTGCACGTGAAACGAATCGTCGCCTTCGGGACTAGCGCACTTCGGGAAACCCACGATGCCCAGAGTTTGATCAGCGCAATCCATAAAAAAACGGGCATTCGCATTCAAGTTATTTCGGGCGAAGAAGAAGCGCGACTGATCTGCCGTGGCATCCTTAGTCAGGAAAAGAAACTTCCTTCAAAATTTTCCCTCATCGACATCGGCGGCGGCAGCACGGAAATCACGGTATGCGATGGCGGAAAAATTCTTCACTCCTTTAGCTTTCCTCTAGGTTCAGCGCGGTTGCAACAAACGTTTTTGAAGACCAACCCTCCCCGCAGCAAGCAGGATGTGGACGACTTGCGAAAGCACATCCGGGGCGTCCTACGTTCCCGCATGAAAAAGGAAAACTGGAAAACCACCGATCGCATCATTGGCTCCAGTGGCACTATCAAGGCCTTTGGAAAAATCATCAAGGAAACTTCGGGTCGGGATTCCTTCACCAATAAGGAACTAACAAAACTACTGCGTAAAATTACTTTCATGACACCCAAAGAATTATTGAAAGTGCCCGGTATGGAAGCCAAACGCATCGATTTGATTTTGGCAGGAGGAATTCTGCTTCAAGAATGTTTGCGCGCGCTCAAATCAAAAAATGTTTCGATTACAGAATACTCCATGCGTCACGGCGTGTTGGAGGAAGGAAAGGTTCTTCACGAAAC
>CAYYYP010000020.1:44399-45325 GCA_964475985.1 uncultured Oligoflexia bacterium
TTATGCGTAGACCTTTTTGATCAAATGAAAACTATTCATAAACTTAAACCGAGTTGGCGGCCTTTGATGGAGGCAGCTTGCCTGCTCCACGACATTGGGGAAATCATCTGCCCCTCTCGTCACGCAGAGCACTCTTACTATTTCGTCGACAATATGGATTTCCCAAGTTTTTCGCCCGAAGAAAGGCTTTTCGTAGCGTTCCTCTGTCGGTTTCATCAGAACCAGAAACTGAGCAAAGCGGACCTTCAAGAACTGCCGGCGGCGTGGAAGACGCCCTTTGTAAAAATTCTTTCTTTGCTTCAGGTAGCAGATGCCTTGGACCGTTCCCGTCAAAGTCTTGTGAAGAGAATTAAGGTTCACAGGACCGGCCGTAAATTGATTTCATTTGATTGCCGAAAACGCGCAAAGGGAGTTCACCAAATTCCCCTGGAGCTGGAAGAACTTCGGCTCGAGATGAAGAAAGAACTGTTTGAAAAAACCTACGGCGTAAAGCTGAATTTAGTTTATTAAACCTTCGCGCATTCCTTAGCATCGACCGTGTCGTCAAACTTGCTCTTCAACTGCCCGCAGGCCGCAAGGATATCCCGGCCGCGGCTTTGGCGGACCATGGCGGACACGCCCCGGTTCAAAAGATGACGGTGAAATCGATTTACAGTTTCATCCAGCGGCCTATCATAAGGGCTCGTGGCGTGGGGATTATAGGGAATTACGTTCACTTTTGAAGGAATTCCACGGACCAGCTTTACTACCCGCTCAGCATCGTCATCGGTATCGTTTACGCCACCCAGTAAAACATACTCAAATGTGATGCGACGGTGAGGCTCAAGCTCCCATTCACGACAAACCTTAAAAAGCGCCTCAAGATCGAATGCCTTATTGACGGGCATGACGGACTCACGTTGTTCGTCATGGGATGAATTCAAAGA
>CAYYYP010000020.1:45335-55385 GCA_964475985.1 uncultured Oligoflexia bacterium
TCCGCAAGCCACAATTCAAAGAGACCGCCAAATTGACGCGAAATTCCTTACCAAGCTTTTCATTTAACTTTCGCATAGCAGGTACTAGGCCCGAAGTGCTCACGGTCACTTTACGTTTGGAGAAATTAAGCCCGTCCTGGGCAAGTAGAATTTTTATGGACTGAACTACCGCTTCCAAATTGTGAAGGGGTTCACCCATTCCCATATAAACAATATTTGTGATTTTCTCACCATGCTTTGCGGGCCATGGCTGCCCTAAAGCTTTTTCGCTCGTAATCAGTCTCGCCAACTGCAAAACTTGATCAACAATTTCCGAAGCCTTGAGATTTCGGTCAAGTCCTTGCGAAGCGGTGTTGCAGAAACGACAGCCCATGGCACAACCCACTTGGGAACTGATGCAGATGGTGATGCGATCATCTGCGGGGATCAATACGCTCTCCACTGTCTTTCCGTCGGATAGCTCAAACAGAAATTTCCGAGTGCCATCTACGCTCTCCTGCCGAAAAACTATGGGCAGGAAATTCAAACTCATATTCGCATGCAGCCAAGCCCGCAGCGACTTGGAAAGATCCGTCATTTCGTCGAAATTCTGGGCTCCGCGCTGATAAACCCACTTGAAAATTTGATGTGCGTGATACTTGGCCTTTTTCTGAGGGATTTCTGCCTCAATCAATCGGGCTTCAAGATCGTCTAGGGAGTAGTCTAATAAGGAAGGAAGGGGGTTTTGCATCATACACGGCCAAAATACCCCGCAAAATACCCCATGACACGTTGTCCCGCAAGGAGACTCTTAAGCGCCGTCCTAAATAGAGGCGATTGAGGCTCAAACCTCGCCGAACCTTCCTCCAAAGCAAGGGAAAGCTCTCGCCATGGGTTCGTAACCACCGTGGCGTCGGAAAGGCACCTGCGCCAAGCACTTCCGGCAATGAATAAAGCATAGGTCGGAATCAAATAACGGCTCTGCAGGTAATCCACGATGAGGCCAGAATCCTGCTCCCATTCATCTAATCTATTTTTATTTATATCTGAAAAGTCAGGCTCAAAAAACTCTTCAACCTTACCTGCCTGGAACTTGATGAGGATACTCTGATTTCGGTAGGCCGTAGTGGGCGCACTAGAACCTGCGCTAAAAGAACCTTCATTAGCCGACTCATCGATGAGGATCAGCAAGTGAAAGACTTTAGGCATGATTTTAGAAAGCGGCCCCGAAAACAACTCCAATATGAAATGCCTTCGATTTACCGCAAATTCTGCCGACTTTTTTGAACTTTTATTCGCCCCGCGCGGAGCGCCACTGCCCGTAATATCTTCTAGGGTTCGCGCCTTAAGATGCTCCAACTGTTTAAAGTAATTTGGCGCCAGCGCTAAGGACTCATCTAAGAATCCTCGGAAATCCAGGGATTCAAGCGCAATGGTATGCTCGGCGTCGTATTTAGAGGCCATGGCATCAAGTTTTGATTTATCCATGGTGCCCAGGTCTTCGCCTTTGTCGTCAAACCGCATGCCCGAGGTAACAATGCCTTCCTGAACCGTGCCGCCATCCTGGAGCAATACTAAGGAGCGATGGGTGTAGGGGTCCACTCGGTCAAAGGGAAACAAAATTTGGTTCAGAGCCTTCCAGTCATGTTTTAGTTCCATTGATGCGCACTTCCTTGTCCAATCACATCGACGATAGAGTCAAATCCGGATGCCGATGACTTGGGTTGAATGAGAACCTCCGAGGATTTCACTGCACAGCCTAGGGACAACACACCCAGGGCTGGAACTTGCAATTCAAATTCATCACCTTCCATCGCTCCGGCGTCGGCGATGGTCGGAAAGGCCGAAAGGGCTACCGCTTGGTTGAACTGCACTTTAGTCGTGAGGTGTTCGGGAGTTGGGTTCATGAGAAATAGAATATATTCGGGCTCCGGCGAGCCGCCCGCGGCCGCAATCGCAGCCACTTGCGCGGTCCGTTTGAAAAACCCGACCTTGATGCGGGAGTCATTCACAAAACATATGGGTCCCACCTCGGATAGATTCAACATCGCTTTGATGAAACCGTTTAGCTCCATGATTTTCTCATTAGCGTTAGCGCCTGGCAAAACTTCCTTGGTTTTCGTGAACGCCGCGGCATCGTAAAACACGATGAAGCCTGAGTGATACTCATAAACTTCGTAAGATACGCCCATATTGATGCGGATGGGGCGCTGGGTTTTCCGAAAACGATCCAATTGATCCTGGGCCTCGGGAAAATAATTCGTGCGGTTTATTTTCTCATCGTCACTCGCGTTGAAGGCCGTGGGCATGACTACGACTTTGCCCGCTTGGGCTAAACCAAAAAGTTGAACTACATCGATTAATCGCAGCACTACGCCAGGATCAACGCAAAAAAGTTTTCGAGAAACATCTTCGCGTACCTTTTGTTCAAGGGGCAGGCTTGAAACTTCAAATAAGGAGGGAGCTAGTGCCCGGGCCGAAGTTAGGATTTCTGGATGCAACGCCAAGGGGCCGCTCGCTAAAAAAGTTACTTGCTTGTGCAAGGAATAATCACCCTTAAGCAGCATGTTCGAAAGGCTCTTGAGTTTCGAAATGAACCCTAAAGATAGACCAGAAACCTCGGCGGTACCGGCACCCGCTAAGCTTTGGGCACTAGGAATATTTGAAGCCTGCGCGCCTTTACCGTCGGCTTGCACACTTGCAGATCCACTAAAGTGCGCGTTCAGCATGACGTCGCCCCCGCAGATCAAGGACGCCATCACGAGGAATGCCCTTTCCTTCTCCGAAAACCTTCGCAATGTTCCTGCCGAACTGAGGAACACTGATTTGCCCGTTTCCGTACAGGCCAGCAACGCTTCAAAATAACGCTCAACGGATGGTTTTGCGTCGAACATTTCGCAAAGCAGGCTTTGTTCCATAAGTGCCGGCGTGCACTCCAGATTTACGAGTTTAATTTTGGAAATCCGGCAGTGAGAATTTTTACGGGAAAAAATAAGTTCGGATTTTTCTTGCAGGTTTTTTTCCATGTGCGTGAGGAACCGATGGCGGTTCTGCAAATCATAACTTTGGTTCTTAAACGCTTCACCCGCTGAGCCCGTGTATTCACGATCCAAAAATTCCCGATGGGCAAGGATTTGTGCGGCGGAAAAATCACCAACGAATTCTACGCCGGCTGACTTGCTCTGGTAGTAAGGAAAAAGGCCGTCCGAAATGATGATCTCGCAGAAATCACTATCCCCGGCCTCATGAAAGACTTCCTGGAGAATCGTATTGATTTTGAGCAAAAAGTTGCCGAATCGTTTTACGACCTCGGGCGAAAAAAACGTCGGTAAACAAAAAATATGGGGAGCCGCTATGTTCAGAATGGGCCTGCCATCATGAGAAAGCGCGATGTTTCCCTGGTTCTGAAGAATGTCCTTGGGAATGCCTGAATAAGGATAGTTTAGTCCCAGCGATGGAAGCACCAGGAGGCGCACCTTCATTTTGGTGGCCACGGCCGCTTTTAGGAATTTTTTGAAGCTGTGGTGGATATCCGTTTCAAAATGCGCCCAGGGTACAAACGCCGAAACCCGCTTAACGCCGGAGGCGGCTAAACCCTGGAGCCGCTCCTCGTAGAGATGGGGTTTCATTTCCCAATAATCCACCATCAAATGTACGACCTGATGGAAACGATGATCCTTGGCGGTAGAGCTTAAGCTCTCTTTATAACTAGGGTTTTTTTTGATCCCATCCGTTTCAAAGGTTTCAAACCCTAGGTCCAGGTTCGTTGGTTTTTCGGCAGGATTTTTTCTAGTTTCTTTAGGAATTTGTATGTCCATAGCGTCCTAAAAAAATTAACATAGTTTTTTGGTCGATCAAAGGCCATACGCCCCTAACCATGCCAAAGATGGGAAAAAACTTCCGGGCGACGCCCACCCTCACAGTCAGTCCATTTTCCTGTTTTGGGACGAGATCTCTTGGGAAATTTCCCCCTTGCGAGAGCATGGTTTCCATAAGACAAACTTAGCCATGACTCAGACGATACCTTCTTCCGCGAAAAAGTTTGGCCACCCCCTTTGGTTTTTTACTGATGAAGACCGCATGCTCCAGTCGTCCGTGGCCCAATTCGCGGCGCAAGTCGTCGCCCCTAAAGCCGAAAAACTCGACGAAACCGAAGGGTTTGACCGCTCCCATTTTGATGGCTTAGGTAAACTAGGAATTCTCGGCATCACGGCGGCGGAAGAGTTTGGCGGAGTCAATCAAGGTTGTGTCGCAGCTACCATTGCCATGGAAGAGCTTGGAGCTGCCTGCGCTTCCACTGCACTTTCCTATTTGGCGCACAGCATCCTTGCCGTGAACAATATTCAAACCAACGCTTCGGAAAGTCAGAAAAAAAAGTACCTACCGGATTTGATTTCCGGAAAACACATTGGCGGAATGGGAATGTCGGAGCCCCACGCGGGCACAGATGCCCTTGCGATGACCACAAAGGCCGAGCGCCGCGGTGACAAATACATCATTAACGGTACCAAAATGTGGATCACCAACGCCGTGGTCGGGGATATCTTCTACGTTTACGCAAGAACCGGCCCGGGGAAAAAAGATATCTCAACATTTATTATTGAAAAAGGCATGAAGGGGTTTAGCTTCGGCAAAAAACTGCATAAGTTCGGCATGCGAGCTTCCCCCACGGGCGAGCTGATTTTTGAGAATTGCGAAGTGCCGGCGGAAAATCTAGTGGGCACCGAAAATTCGTCCATCGCCGCCATGGTAAAAAACCTCGATATTGAACGCATTACCATCTCGGGCATAAGCCTCGGCATTGCAAAGGCTTCTTTGGAAGCGGCAACTAAGTATGCGCAGGAGCGAGAACAATTCGGTAAACCCATCGGAAACTTCCAGCTCATCCAAAAAATGCTGGCCGATGGAGCGGCCGCCTACGATGCCGCTCGGTATTATTGTTACGGTGCCGCAAAGGAATGGGATTTAGGATTGTTAGGCGGAGCTGGCTCCCGTTCGGTAAGCGCAAAAGTAAAATTAGTGGCGGCGCAAATGGCTACGCAAATCGCGCTAGATGCAATTCAAATTCTGGGTGGTTATGGTTACACTAAGGAATTTCCGGTGGAACGCTACATGCGTGACGCTAAACTCATGGAAATCGGTGCCGGTACCAACGAAATTTTGCGTGTCATTACGGCCCGTGATCTTTTGCAAGAAAGCGTCTCATGAACTTTACTTTTACGGATGAACAAAAAATGATTCAAGAGCTTGCTCGGAAAGCGAGCCGCGATCTCATCCAACCCATCGTCGCCCAAGATGAAGAGGATGCCGTTTTTCGCCCAGAAATTATCCAAAAGTTTGGTGATCTTGGACTGTCTGGAATTTCAACCGCCGAAAAATATTCAGGGGCTGGTTTAGGTTATCTTGAGTCCACTATCGCCATGGAAGAAATCGCGGCGGTCTCCGTATCCTATGCCATCAGCATTTCCGTAAGCGGCTTACCTCAAGTCATCTTGTCGGAATATGGCACGGAGAAGCAGAAGCTAGATTTTATTCCCGCCTTGGCGTCCGGCCAGGGGATTGGCGCATTTTCTTTGAGTGAAAGTTTTTCGGGCTCCGATGCAGCAAGCCTAAAAACCTACGCGACAAAAAATGCTAAGGGTAATTATGTTCTAAATGGAACTAAACTTTGGTGTACGCAAGGCAACCTTGCCCGGACCCTCATCGTGTTTGCCCGAACTGACGCAGAAACTGCCGCGGCTACGAAAAAAAGCAATGCTTCAACCATCAGTGCCTTCATCGTTCCGCAAGGAACGCCTGGACTTTCCACCGGAAAAACGGAACGCAAAATGGGCCTGCATATTTCTCCCACCTGTGAACTTATTTTGGAGAGCGTTGAAGTCCCGCCAGAAAATCTTGTAGCTAAAGAAGGAGATGGTTTTCGCATCGCCATGACTGCGCTCGATGCCGGGCGCATCAACATCGGTGCCATTGCCGTGGGGGTTGCTAAGGCAGCACTGAACTACGCCGTGAAATATGCCCATGAACGCAAACAGTTTGGAAAATCCATTTCGGAATTTCAAGGACTTCAATTCATGATGGCCGATGCCCATGCCCAGATTGAGGCTGCCCGGGGCTTGGTGCACAAAGCCGCATACCTACGGGATCAAAATCTACCCCACTCCTGCGAAGCGGCAACCGCAAAACTTTTCGCCACCGACATGGCCATGCGGGTCACCACCGACGCAGTACAAATCTTAGGCGGTGCCGGATACACTAAAGATTATCCCGTAGAACGGTACATGCGTGAAGCCAAGGTGTTGCAAATCGTAGAAGGCACCAACCAAATTCAGCGGCTGGTCATTGCAAGACAACTGCTGGCGTCCCTATCTTCCCATCCAAATTCTTAGGAAAAAAATGAGCCTGCTTAAAATTGATTTTTCTCAGTTAAAAAAATTAGAACATTCTCCGGAAATCAACGACTCCATCGAGGTGCAAAAGAATTTTAGCGAAACGGAATATCTTAGGCTTTGCCTGACTCGTTTTTTTTCTGACATCAAGGACGATCGGTCTAGTTTTTTTGATTTACCCGTAAACTCCACGTGGGGCCAGGAAATCAAAGAAACCCAAGGCCAACTTGCAAAAAACCTTCCACGCATAACGGCGTTTCTTCACATCGGCATTGGCGGTTCGGGCCTGGGACCCCAAACCATCATCGATGCCATTGGCGCAGATGACGCGCCAGATTTCTATTTCATCGACAATATTGATCCCGATGCCATCGCCCGCACTCTTTCGCGCATTAACCCTGAAACAACTTTGGTTTATGCCGTTACCAAGAGCGGCACCACCTTTGAAACCGTAGCGGCCCTTTGCATCGTTTACGAATGGTTCCGCGCAAAGCTCGGGGAAAGTGACGCCCGCAAACATTTAGTTTTTTGCACGGATCCCGTCCAGGGTGATTTGCGAAAGTTAGCTAGCGCCTGGAACATCCCAACGTTTCAAATTCCAAAAAATCTAGGCGGGAGGTTTTCCGTGCTCTCAAGCGTTGGGCTTTTTCCCGCGATGGTGGCCGGCGTAAACTGCGACGAACTCTTGCGCGGCGCAGCAGAGCAGCGATCCTATATGCTTTCGGCATGGAACAAAGAAGAGATCCCGCTCATCGCCGATTTGGCCTCAAGAATTCTTGGGCATTACAATGCGCAGCGCCCATTAACGGTGCTGATGCCCTACTCCCAGAAACTTAAAACATTTGCGGCGTGGTTTACTCAGCTGTGGGCTGAGAGCTTAGGCAAAGACGGAAAGGGTTTAACTCCAATTCAAGCGGTAGGCGCAACGGATCAACATTCTATATTACAACTTTTACGCGATGGCCCCGACGATAAAGTTTTAGGTTTCCTTGAAGTGCAAGGATTTCAGAACATCACGGAGATCAAATGGAACGGACCGACGTTAAGTTCCTTTGATGAATTAAACGGGGTCACATTAAATCAGCTCATGGAATCCGAATTCATGGCGACGCGGCAGGTTTTATCCAGCGCCGGAAGGCCGCAATTCACGATTACAATGCCTAAGCTCAACGCCCATAGCTTAGGACAACTTTTTTTCTTTTTTGAAACTCTCACGGCGCTTACGGGCTATATTTTAGGAGTGAACCCCTACGATCAGCCAGGGGTGGAGGAAGGGAAAGTCCTCACGCGACAGCGCATCAAGGCTTGCAAAAAAGAGGCGATCCTTTAATCTGATCCCTATGGGTGACGGTGACAAAACTTCGGTTCTCAAGGATACGCGCGAAACCCTGAACATCGAACTTGAGAAGGCGAAAAAAGAAGAGGCCTGCTTCATCATCATTCGTGGGCAGCCCCAGGGGAAACGTTACATTCTATCCAAGGACCAGATGTTTTTAGGTCGGGATCCCAGTGCCGACCTCTCCGTAAACGACGCCAATATTTCGCGCAAACACGCCGAGATCGTTCGTAGGAACGATGTCATTTTCCTTAAGGATTTAGATTCCACCAACGGCACATTCATCAACGACAAACGTTTGCATGGTGAAGCCGAACTTAAAAAAGAAGATATGATCAAGGTGGGTAATACGATCCTAAAGTATCTGCCTCGCGGAGAGCTTGAAACGTATTACATGGGCACCTTGGAAACCGCCGCCCACACCGACGCCCTCACCAAAACCTTCAATAAGGGTTACATCATGGAGGCACTGGAAACCGAGTTCAAACGCGCAAAGGCGCTGCACCACGAATTTTCCTTGCTCATTCTGGACCTTGATCATTTTAAAAAGGTTAACGATACACACGGCCATGATGCGGGCGATATGGTTTTGCGGGAAGTAGCCAATCTTGTGAAAAGCAAAGTCCTGCCCAGTCACGCCCTCTTTGGCCGTTTTGGCGGCGAAGAATTTTTAATCCTTCTGCCAAAAACTTCCGGAGAAGCCGCGGCCGAACTCGCCGAAAAGTTGCGCGCCCAAATGGAAGCAACGCATTTCAATTATGAAGGCAAACGCATTCCGGTGACGGCTTCGATCGGCGTTACGGAGATGAGTCTAGAAATCGAAAGTGCTACGATGCTTTTTAAGACGGCAGACAAAGCGGTGTATAAAGCCAAAAACCAAGGGCGAAATCAGGTTTGTGTGGAGAGATAGCGTTTCGTAATTGCTCACCAAAAAAATGATTAAGGGACGATATGGACATTAAAACTGTAACGTCTTCAACGCTGGGATTACTTTCTTAAAGGCCGGGAAATTATACTTCGCCGAAAGCCTGGCGATGATGGCGTCCTTTTGGACGGGTTTATCGTTTTCAATGCTATCGATGATGATTTCGGCCCATTCTTTAGCGAAAATGAAAACGAGATGGAAAGCGCAACTTCACTTAAACTCTTGCCGTCCTTAGCGCCGTGATGCTGCTTGATGATGGTATCGGCGCCGTAGGGATGTTTAGGAATTTTTGAAACGATAGAGGCAGAGAGCAGAGCGTGGCTTAATATATGTTTTTTGTCTTTTTCCGGCAAGCTACTCGCCATGACCTCTTGGTCGGTATGAAACCGCGCGTACTCATCTTTGAGCAAAGAAATGTCACTAAAAAAACAAACGAAGGACAGGGTCTCTTGCTGCTGCTTCGAGCCCCAATCCATTTTTTTCACGAGATGAGTGCCGATATAATTGGAAAGTAAACTAACCCGGTAACGGTAACCTTTTTGATCTTGAGTGAAATTCTTGAGCAGTTGATCGAGACCTGGCGCCGTTTCAACGATGGCCTTCATGGAATCAATGCATTTGTCGGCAAGTTCCATGGTGGATTCACTCACCCCAACCTGGCGCGCCGTCTCCATGACCATTTGGTAACCCAAGGCCGTGGTCTTAACCCGCTCTTCGAACGTAAGGCTTGAGTTGTTGAGCTTCGCCTTGATTTGATGGGTCAGAGCATTCACGAATCTTGCGCGTTGGTTCGCCAAGACGTAGAGGGTGGTAACGCCCTGAGATTCAAGTTCATCCAAACTATCGCAAGTGATGACACTTTCATCGGCAAAAACGGGGGTGTACTCGCCACCCTTTTGGATAAAAACGTTTGTAATACAGAACCAACCTGGAACAATAAATTCCATTGGTAACGGATAATATTTAGGCACATCTTCACTGGCGAGATTTTGCGCGGTTACGCCTACGGCTTTAGCGATACTTTGCAAAATAGATTTCAGAGGCGACTTTGAATCAAATATCGTCACGTCCGCGGAGGGAGCCTTGGTCGTTCCTACCACAAACAGCGGCGCCCGCTTTTTCCCATTTTTTATACCCTGGTAAAGCTCAAGGCCAATGTCGATGGAGTAAGCTCCGGAATCGACAAAAATGAGCGCAACACTTTCTTCTTTTGAAAGGATATCCAGCGCTTCCTTGACCGTCATGGCAACGATGACGTTAGCCTCAATATAAACGGTAAGATTAAGTCCATAAATTGCCCGCAAGTCCGGCCGATGTTCAATCAAGATGATGTTTCGCTTGCTCATGAGTTGTTCTTTTAGGGTAACTGCAGTGGGCGGAAAATCAATGGGTCACATTTGCGGCTAGCGCAGTGATGGCCC
>CAYYYP010000021.1:0-53957 GCA_964475985.1 uncultured Oligoflexia bacterium
CTCCACCCAGGAAGGGTGGAGGAGAGAGAGGGATTCGAACCCTCGAGCAGTTTTACCCGCTGCTCCCTTAGCAAGGGAGTGCCTTCGACCACTCGGCCACCTCTCCGCCAACACGTCAAAAGGGTTACCTCGAACTTTATATTTTAATCAAGTAGAGTTTTTGGAAGGTGCAGGTCGCGAAATCAGGAAAACTAGATGCCCGTTTTACTAGAAATTAGTGACGTCTTTTTGCAGGGGGAGATTTTTTCTTTGCGGCGACGGCGCCATGATGGGCCGCGGCAGATTTCTTAGATTCACTCACTTTGGAGCGTTCATCTTCCATCTTTTGAATGTCCACCACGACATTGCCTAGCTTGGTAACCAATGACTTCATTTGGCTGATCTCAAAGTTCGCTTTACGAAGATCGGTTTCAAGGCCTGTCACTTTTCTTTCCAGGTCGGTAGTCTTCGTTTCAACGGCTTCGAGTTGTTGCTGGGCCTGTTGGTTCTGCTTGCAACCAGAAAGCGAAAGAGCACTGGCGAGGAAGGTCATCAGAAGAAGTCCTGAAGTGAAAAAGCGAAAAAGGGTAGGGTTCATAAATGATGGTTTGAGGTTCTTTTTTGCAGATTCAGATGTTTTTAAGATCATGTTTTCTCCTGGTGACGGGATCAGATAAAATGTTTAAGCCGTGTCTATATTTTGACATGCAAATTTAGACCAGAAAACACCGTCCTAACGGTGGGTTACTTAAGCCGGTACCTTTTGCCTACCTGACCATGCCCGACAAAATCCCATTGAATTTTCTCCCATATCGGTCTATGCCCTGTGGATCTATCCAAAGTCGGTAATGCGCCCGTAGCTCAGTTGGATTAGAGCGGTTGACTACGGATCAACAGGTCGGAGGTTCGAACCCTTCCGGGCGCGCCACTTAAAAAAGCATAGCCACAAAGCCGTAAGGGTTTGTGGCGTCTTAGTTTAAAAACAAAATATTAAACAAATAGAAAAAGTAGATAGAAGCCTCGCGCCCGGGAGGGTTCGAAGCCCGGAGAGCGCCGGGTGCCCGCTTGCGGGCAGCGATGATGGGAAGCGAGGCACGAGCCGAGCTTCGGACAGTGCTACAGCACTGTTCCGTAGCAGGATGCGGAGGAAACGGGCCTGTCCGCGCAGCGCGATAGCGCGGAGACGGATAGGCGAACCCTTCCGGGCGCGACCTAGTTCAAAACGCAATTCCCGAACCCAATGCTAATCCAAAGTTGGCCCGTTCACTCAAAAACGTATTTGAGTTTTGCCGTTGGTATTCTCCGAACAGTCCTAACTCAAGAAAGCTAGACCCAAATCTTCGTCGCAGGAAAGTCTGACCATAACCACTCCAACCCCAGTCGATATTAACCCCGTCCCCATTTATCGGTGCGAGTGCAGCAAACTGAGCTTCCGCACCCCACAAGTATTTTTCAGAGTCCAAAATTGGGGTAGCTGCCCCAAGATATGCTTTCGGGGCCCACTTCGAATACAGCTGAAAAGAAGAAGAAGTAAGGCTCCGCAAGTAAAATTCATTCGCGTAACCCGCGCCGACTTTTAGGGTCATAATAAAGTTGCGGTCTTGCGCCGCAGCAATGGGATAAAAATGAAGTTCCTCTGAGATTTCAGCCCGCAAAAGAGAAGGTTGCTGTAGCTGGACCCGCTGAACACCACTTGAAAACTTAGAACTTAAAAATTTTATCCTGGTCCCCAGGCCAAATCTTTTCGAAAGGGAATGATCTAATTTTAATTTAACCCCGAAAGAAAGATCTGATGTGGTTCTGGCCTGCGCGCCGGAGGTGCGATTGGTAAAAACCAACTTCCATGCGTCCAAAATAAAAGCTGCCGAAAGAGTTTTATACAGTTGAACTTCAGGCTTCTCTGGAGACGTAGTGACCATTGGCGCAGGTAGATCAGTCGTTGCTGTTTGCAACTGATTCTGTACTAGATCGGCAGGCGGGTGAATTGGCAGCAATACCTTCGTATTTGGAATCAGGACGTCAGCTTTTCCTGAGAGTTTCGGATTCAGCTTAAGAGTTTGCTTCACAGCGCCCTTTTTCCCCCAAAGGCGTATGGCCCCTCTGCTCAAAGAATGAATGACTTCACCTAATTCATCACCTTCGCGGACGATGTACTCAAGGCCTGGGGAATCAAGTGGTTCACAAGGGCGCTCTGGCGAACAAGGCTCCGCATATGTTGAGCGCATCAGCTGTCCCAGTATGAAAAATAAAATAAATTTATGTATCCGTTGCGTTGGAAAATTCAGACGCTTGTGCCTTCCTAAAAATATCGTGAGCTTTTAGTATAGGCTTAAATTACGGAAAATACGACTGGGAAAAAATCCCCTAGTGACTTCCTTTCGTGTCCATCTCTTTAATATCTTTTAAGACTTCAGATGCATGGGCTTCAGGCGAGACATCCTTGTAGTTTTTAAAAATTTTCCCTTCACGATCGATGAGTATGCTTTCTCGTTTGTGCAGACCCACCACCGGATAAAGTTCTATCCCCATGGCCTTTGCAACCTGACCGTCTTCGTCTACGAGCAGGTCAAAAGGTAGATTATGTTTCTTGCGGAATTTTTGGTGGCTTTGCGCATCTTGCCTTGAGACGCCTAAAATTACGGCGCCGGCCTTGGCGAACTGGTCGTAATAGTCACGGAGCAAACATGCTTCCTTCGTGCAGCCCGGAGTATCATCCTTAGGGTAGAAATAAACTAAGATCGGTTTACCGCGGAGGGCTTTGAGATTTACTTCTTTGCCATCCTGATTCATGGCCTTAATTTCCGGCAAGGTGTCTCCGGGTTTCAATGCAAAAGAATTAGATCCGAAAAGCCCAGATAAAAGAGAAATCATGATAATTGCCACCTTTCGAAGACATCGTGAAAACCGCATGGCTTTCATTTACAAACTGGTGGAGGGTGGCGTCAACCCGCGGCGCGAAATGTTTAATTCTGGATCCTTTGCTCGAGACGCTCAACTAATTTTTCGGCACCATCGATGTCCTTAAATTTCAGGGCTACAGAGAGTGCAACGAGCTGGTTTTGTGGCAATGAGATTTTTTTGTGAGCATCTAAGCTAAAGATTTTTGAAGCGCGGGTTTGTAATGAGGCTTCGCGAAGGTTGGAAGCGCTTTGCAGGTTATCGCTCAATCCATAAGTAGCCAATGCGCTTACTCCAAAGATGAAAATCAAAGATAAGATTGGAAATAAATATTTAAAGTTTTTCATCCGTTGGTCTCCTCGAGCTTATATAAAGCAAGCCCGATGCCAGTTTGAGCACATAAAATAACTTAATAAAAACAGATACTAAGGATGGATTCAGGTCGATGGATGTGTCAACGAAACGCCGGCTGTACAAGCTCTGAAATGTGTCAATTGAGACGCACGGGCACTAGCTCGAGTTCAGCAAATCTCTTTGACGTGATGTTCCAATGTTGGGAGAAGTAAGCTCCGGAGGTTTTTATTCATATGTTTCGATCAAAGAATTTTTCATTTTTTATTGGTGGCGCTCTCGCTATCGCTGGTTCTTTAACGGTGTCTGAAAACGTCAGTCATGCGGTGAAAAAAACTACGCATGTCACGACCACAACAAATCAAAGCCATACCCATACCCAAACTGAAACCCCAGTGGCGGGAGATGGTAAGTTTTTAACTCCTTCCGAGAGCGACGCGACAGGCTATCGCTTCCGAAGTGACATCGTTCCCCCCATTACCCGTGGTCATTGGCAAGTTGGCGGCGAAATCACGTTTTCCAATTTTTGGTATCAAAGCTTTAGCCGCCTAGATTTCTCGGTAGATATGCCAGTGGAATATTTCATCATGGATTATCTCTCGGTCGGCGGCACAGTCGGTTTGTCCCACACGAGTCTGAGTCCGGGGTTGTCCGGAACTAACGGGAGCTTTGGCCCGTCCGCTACGGTTTATTTTTGGAAAGATGGTCCACTCGTAGCCTACGGAAGTTTGAAAGCAACCTATCTTTTCTTGGATTATGCAGAAGATGCAATTGCGCTCACTCCCGCAGTGGGTGCTCGTTATTTCCTCACCTCATCCGTGGCCGCTGGGCCCGAGTTGAGTTTCACCCATAACTTCGGTATGGGCACTCGGCATGCTTCCAATGGAATCGCCATCGGTGCTACCTTCTCGCTTTTCCTTTAAGCTAAATACTTAGTTTAAATTCTCGTGTCGCTCCCACGGCTTGCTTCCATGAAGCCAGCCAGTGGGAGCGAGCATGGGCGTTCATTTTTGGATGAAACTCTTGCGCACTTTTTTTCTGAGCATCCAAGTCCTTTAGCGCGAGTTTCACCTCGGATAGTGACTTAAAAAGTCCAGCCCCTAGCCCTGCGATCAGCGCTGCTCCTAGGGATGTTGTTTCTACATTCGAAGAGCGGCTAATGGTGCAACCTAAGGTTTCGGCCTGAAGCTGCATGAGTAAATTATTTTTTGATGCTCCACCATCAACTCTAAGACGAGCAAGCGGTTGTTTCATATCTTTTTGCATCGCCGTCAAAATATCGGCATTAATGAATGCAATCCCTTCTAAAACCGCGCGGCAAAGGTGTTCTCGTTGAGAACCGCGAGTCAGGCCTAAGAATGAGCCACGGGCTTCGGAATCCCAATAGGGCGTACCAAGTCCCACTAGGGCAGGAACGAAAAACACTCCTTCGCTAGAGCTCACTTTTTTTGCAAGACCTTCTATTTCTCGTGCGGTCTTAAAAAATCCAAGACCATCCCTTAACCATTGCACGCAAGCGCCGGCTGCGAACGCAGAACCCTCTAATGCATAGCAAACTCCGGAATCTAAATTCCACGCCACGGTAGTCAATTGTTTGTACCCTGAACGAACCATTTTTTTCCCAGTGTTAGTTAGAATAAACGAACCCGTGCCATAGGTGCATTTGGCTTCGCCAACTTCGAAGCAGCCCTGGCCAAACAACGCGGCCTGTTGATCACCTAATACTCCAGTGATGGGAATACCGTCGGGCAAAATCGAAACATTTTTGGTTTTGCCAAACGCTTCCGGGCCCGCGCTCAAAGAAATTTTTGGTAGGATTTGTTTCGGCACATTGAAAAGTTTAAGGAGTTCTTCATCCCAATCTAAAGTTTTAATATTGAAGAGCAGAGTGCGACAAGCGTTTGAGGGTTCCGTAACGTGGAGGCCGGCCGTGAGTTTAGCCACTAAAAAACTTTCAATCGTACCGGCAGCTATAACATCTGAAGAATACTTTTTAAGGAGCCCCGGTAAGAGCAACGCCATTTTTGTTCCGCTGAAATAAGGATCCAAAAGTAACCCAGTTTTTTCGGTGATCAGGCCTTCGAGGTTCTGATTTTTCAGCTTTTGACACGCAGTGCTAGTGCGGCGATCCTGCCAAACCACCGCATTGCATAATGGTTTCAGGGTTTTCTTATGCCAAAAACAAACGGTTTCTCTTTGATTGGTGATGCCGATGGCCGTAATTTTTTTTCCGGGCACTTTACTTATTTTCAGCACCTGCTTGACTGAAGTAAGGACGGAGTCCCAAATTTCATTCAAATCATGTTCAACCCATCCTGGCTTAGGGAAGTGTTGGGGAAACTCCACGTTCGAGGAGGCAAGGATTTTCGGGGCAAGCTGCGGGCTGCGGGAATTTGCAGTCAAGCTTAAGATTGTGGCGGTGGTGCCGGTAGTGCCTTGATCGATGGCAAGAATATATTGAACTAGTTTAGCGCGTGCATTCGATTTGAGGGCCATGCCCTCTGATACCGCCGAATGACTTAACAGGCCAGCGCCGTGCATCCCTATTCGAAACCCGGCGGGGTTGCACAATCTTTACAGGCGCTGGCAATCTCTTTGCCTAGCTGAAACCAGAATGTTTTCAGTCGCGAAGTTAAAACCCTTTGCGTCATCACGGAGATCCCGATCACAATGACTAAAAGAAGAACATATTCTAAAAGCGCTTGCCCGCGGGTTGCATCGGAGATGGCACGAGTCCGTGTTTTTTGAGATGATCTCACAAATCTATTGTAGAGCAGAGAGAGAGGACCTGATACTTGGCAAAAATTTCCCCTGCAACAAAAACACTTTTAGGAAAAATTCTCGCGCTTCTTGGTTTAGCCTCCGTGGTCATGAGCATCGTGATGGCTTTTATGGATCAGAAAAAACCAAAACCTACCGAAAGTTCGGGTCATCTTTCTTCATCAACTGAACCCGGAGCTGTCACCTTACCTATCGTGACGCTGCGCAATGTCATCACAAAGAGCGAGTTCTCTACGGATAATTTAAAGGGTAAAGTTGTTTTATTGAATTTTTGGGCCAGTTGGTGCGAGGCCTGCATCGAGGAAATGCCATCTATCGTTAAGCTCAACACCGCTTTGCGAGATAAGGGTTTTGAGATTCTATCGATAAATTTGGACGACAACCCGGAAAAAACTATCCCCCAAGTAGTGGACGAGCTCAAAATGAACTTTCCTGTGTATAATGATTCTAATGAGGCCCTTGCGAAGACCTTTCAAGTCGTTGCACTGCCTCTGACGGTGATTCTTGACCGACAACTTAATGTCGTTCGTAAAGAAAGTGGAGCACGGGATTGGGCATCAGACGACACCATCAGGGAACTTCAAAGTATCATAGGGACCCCATAGTATTAACGGGACCCATCACCTTAGAAAATCGCATTGCCGCCTTCTTCATTGGCGCGATCGGTTTCATTCTCGCCTACGGCATACCAAATCGATTTCAATTTTACGTGCCACGGTACCTGACGTTGACGTCCATTGACCTCGCGGTGCCGCTAGTGCCATGGACAATATATATTTACACCAGTGAATACATATTTTTCCTCGTGGCTTATCTTCTGGTCACTACAGAGGAGAACTACAACCGGTACCTATGGTCATTGGCCGCCGTCGTTTTAGCGAGCAGCGCATTCTTCATGTTTTTCCCAACGACTTATCCCCGTTTTGATTATCCGATACCTTCGGGTACGCATCCGTTTTTCGCGGTGCCTTTTGAATACATGCGTCAAATTGATAATCCTACCTGCTCATTCCCATCTCTGCATGTCAGCGCTTGTTTTGTGACGGCAATGGTCTTTCTAAAGGAGAGTCGTAAGAAGTTCATCGGCATGATGATCTGGGCGGTGCTTATTGCACTTTCCACGCTCACTACGAAACAGCACTATTTAGCCGACGTGATCTCCGGCTTTTTCCTCGCCATGATCTCAACCTATATTTTTATACTAAGAGCTCGGTACAAAAGCCCGGATGCGTCATTTCTGCGATTAAGGATTGGTAACTGGGGCAATTGAAAAAAGCCAACGCGGGTCGATGACCGACGGCGATAAAACCGTGCTGCCGGTGAAGACCTAATGCCCGCGCGCCGCCATAGGTCACGGCGCTGAACGCTTCGTGCATCTTCATGCCCATATTCAAACATGCCAGCGTCATAACAAACGGAAGGTGAAATGATGGCGAACTTCCAGGATTGTAATCTGACGCTAAAGCTACGCATAAATTGACATCCTTCATGGCGATGTAAGACGCGTAGGGAATTTTC
This sequence comes from uncultured Oligoflexia bacterium, assembly GCA_964475985.1. GTDB lineage: Bacteria > Bdellovibrionota > UBA1018 > UBA1018 > CAYHWW01 > CAYYYP01. The sequence goes on from CAYYYP010000021.1 coordinate 7,528, forward strand.
AAGTAAAACGCAGTCGTAGGCAAAAGCACCGCCACCACTTTTTTCTCCGCCATTTTCCTCAAGCCAACTTGATTAGCCCGAAGCAAATGATCGGCGGAAAGCGCACCCATTTCTGCAGCCAGCGCCGCACCGCCGGTATCAGCTAGCTCATCGGCGTGAAGTTTAACTTCTAGCCCAAGCTTTTTTGCAGTTGAAAGAATCGCTTTAGCTTCCGCAGCGTTAAAATAACCTTTGTCAAAAAAGACGTCGCAGGCATCGGCAAGCTTTTTGCGCGCAATTTCCGGTAAAGTTTTTTTGATGATTTCCTGAACGTAGGCCGAACGGGATTCCTTATCCTTTGCTTCGGGCGGAAAAGCATGGGCACCTAAATAGGTGATACGAAAAACCGCCCGGCCTTTGAAGTGCCGCTTTAATTTTTGAACGACTTCAAGAATTTTGATTTCTGACTCGTGGGTTAAACCATAACCCGACTTCACTTCGATGACCCCAACCCCGAGTTTCAGCATCATTTCCACTCTTACGCGAGCTGTCTCAAAAAGTTCGCCGTGGGTAGCGTTGCGTAGGTCCCTTACGGAGGACACGATGCCGCCTCCCTTTTCCGCAATCTCTTGGTAAGACGCACCCTGTAACCTTAAGTGAAATTCATTGTACCTTGATCCTGCGAATACCAAATGAGTGTGGCAATCCACCAAAGCCGGTGTAAGCGTGCGGCCGGTCCCATCGCGAAAACTTTTTTTGGATTTTAAAAGTGGGAAATATCTTTTCGGAAGTTCATTGCTAGCGCCCAGCCAGGAGACGCCTTTTTTGCGATCCCAAACCAAGGCGCCGTCGTGAATGATTCCTAAATCGCTTTCCTGAACCTGAATCCCCTCTTTTTTTACCACCCCTTCGTTGGTGACGATTTCATGGCAGTGCATGAATAAGAGAGAATCAGCGACCGCAGAACTGTTTTTTTTAACGACCATGAAAGCAATGCTCCAATTGAAACGCGTACGGGACCATTAAATGATAAGGGCGCCAGTGTGCATTAGTTGAACGATTTTTTGCACATCCAAATAAAACGCACGATCCTCTTCCACAGGAGGGCTCACGCTCCGGATCGCTTGGTAAGCCTTTAGGACCTGGGGCCCTGGATTTAACGGTTTCTGGAATTCAAGGCCTTGGGCCGCGCATAAAAATTCCATGGCGATGACGTTCCACGTATTATCGAGGATGGTGCGGAACTTTCGGGCGGCGATGGTGCCCATGCTCACGTGGTCTTCCTTATCGGCCGAAGTGGGAATGGAATCCACCGAAGCCGGATGACAATAGATTTTATTTTCACTTACGAGCGAAGCCGCGGCCACTTGTACAATCATGAACCCTGAATTCAAACCTTCCTTTTTGGCCAGAAAAGCCGGTAATCCCGACATAGCTGGATTAATGAGTTTTTCCATCCGCTGCTCCGAGATGTTGCCTAGCTCATGAATAGAAATGGCCAGGGTGTCAAACGCCACACCAATATATTCGCCGTGGAAATTACCGCCATTTAAAATTACGCCGTCATCCGCGAATACTAGCGGATTGTCGGTGACGCTATTTATTTCGATATTAAGAATTTTTTCGCAGGTATTCAGGGCATCCCGCGCAACCCCATGCACCTGAGGAATGCAACGCAGGCTGTAGGGATCCTGCACCTTGTCACAATCTTTATGTGCCTTCATAATTTCTGAATCGCTCAGTAGCGCACGCATATGGGCGGCACATTCAATTTGCCCAGGGTGTGGGCGAAGTCGCGAAATCCGTTCATCAAACGGGACGGCTGATCCTTGTAAAGCTTCGATGGTCATGGCGCCTGCTACATCTGCCATAACGGCCAACTCTTTTGCTTTTGCGAACGCAAGGGCTCCAATTGCCGTCATGATTTGGGTGCCGTTAATGAGGGAAAGGCCCTCTTTAGGTTTCAAGCGATAAGGTTTAAGGCCCGCAAGTATTAGAGCCTTGGCCGAATCCATGAGTTCATTTTTAAAGTAAGCCTGTCCTTCACCCATGAGGGTCAGCGCTAAATGAGATAGTGGTGCTAAGTCACCGCTTGCTCCAACACTTCCCTGGCACGGAATCCAAGGATGTACATTTGCATTGAGCATCGCAATCAAGGCTTCAATCACTTCCAAAGTGACGCCCGAGTTTCCCGTCGCAAGTGTGTTGGCCCGCAACAAAATTGCTGCCCGCACCTCCGCCTGGGAGAGGGGCGCACCGATGCCGACACTGTGGGAGCGAATGATGTTTACCTGCAACTGATCAAGCATGTTCGGGTCAATGCGAACGCGGCTCAATAAACCGAATCCGGTATTAACTCCATATATGGCTTCGGATCCCGTAAGCTTTGATTCGATAAATTTCCGCGAATTCAGAATCGCTGCTTTGGCCTTTTCTGCCACGCCAACTTTCCGGTCTCGCAATGCGACCTCAAGAATATTTTCAAGGGTAAGGGATTTGCCATCAATAAGAATCATAGCCCTGCCTTTTTAAGCGCGGCTAAATTTTTGCCATAACTGCCCGGTCCACCTTGGAAGACCGCGGTACCTGCGACCAAGATGTCGGCCCCGCACGAGGTAAGTTCCTTAACGTTTTCCGAAGTAATGCCCCCATCCACTTCAATTAAAAAATCCAATCCTAATTCTTTTCGAAGTCGGGCCAAGGTTTTGATCTTATGTAGCGCGCGGGGAATGAACTTCTGCCCGCCGAATCCAGGGTTCACGGACATCACCAACACGAAATCGATTTCATCTAGGACCTCCATCAGACTTTCCACCGTAGATGAAGGATTTAACGCAATTCCCGCCAGCATTTTATTTTTTCGAATCTGCTGTAAGGTTCGGTGCAAATGGGGGCAGGCTTCTGCATGCACCGACAACATTTGCACTCCGGCATTTGCAAAATCCTCAATGAGGTTTTCGGGCTTATGCACCATGAGATGGGCATCAAAGGGCAACTTAGTGTGGGGCCTTATTTTCTCCACAACGGGCGCGCCGAAGGTAAGGTTTGGTACAAACTGTCCGTCCATGATGTCGAGATGAATTAAATCTGCGCCGGCTGCCTCAATAGATTTTATTTCTTCGCTTAGCTTAGAAAAATCAGATGAGAGTAAAGAGGGTGCGATATAGGGCTTAGTTCCCTTGGAAAAAAGAGGATTACGCATTCCCTAGGATTAGCTGAACTTTAGAGGATTTGAAAAGCTTCACCTTGCAGCCCAGCTAAAAACTCTTCAATGCCCATGGCCCGTTTCCCTTCGGGCTGTACCTTTAATAAGGAGAGCCATCCGTCGTTGCACTTCACCAAAAGTCTTGATTTCTCAATAAACGTCGTGCTCGCACGAGCATCCTCCGGGAAGTTTGCGGCCTCATCCACTCTAATGGCCTGGTGGATTTTCAGAATTCCCTTTGGCGTTTTTACGTAAGTTCCCGGCCACGGAGTGAGGGCGCGGATTTGGTTAGAAATTTCCGAACAGCTTTTCCCCCAATCGATCTGGCCCATTTCTTTAGTGAGGAGCGTGGCATAGGTGGCTTGGGCTTCGTCCTGCGGAACCTCTTGTAGCTCATTGTTTTGGAGCTTTTTCAAAGTCTTGATAAGTAAATCTGCGCCTTCCTGCGAGAGAACAGAAAAAAGCTCTTCTGAGGTGGTCTCTTCTGAAACCTGGACCTCGGCCTGAAGCAACATCGGGCCCGCATCCATTTTTTGCACCAGACGCATAGTGGTGACTCCCGTCACTTTTTCGCCGGCAAGGAGTGCGTATTGAATGGGCGCGGCGCCCCGAAACTTCGGCAAGAGGGAAGCGTGCACATTAATGCAACCAAACCTCGGTAAGTTCAAAATGCTCTGCCCTAAGAACTGCGCGTAGGCGACCACAACTACGACATCGGCCATGATGTCGGAAAGACGCCTGGGCTCATCGTTTTTATTTATATTCTCTGGCTGAAAGACGGGAAGGCCTAATTCGATGGCGGCGAGTTTCACAGCGGAGGGCGTAAGTTTTTGGCCGCGCCCCGCCGGGCGATCTGGCTGGGTGTAAACCGCCAGGACCCGCGCAATTTCTGGGTGGTCCATTAAAGCATTCAAGCAAGGCACGGCAAACTGTGGGGTTCCCATGAACACTACGCGAAGCGGCGGAGGCGTCATCTGAATTTCCGGCATTTTTTAACCAAACTCCTTAGGTCCCATCATCCCATCTAATGTTTCTTTTGCAGAGTTATAAAAACGGCAATCATTAAAAAAAGCAGGGACGGTGCCCATACAGCGATCCAAGGTTCGATTGCCCCCGAGCGGCCAAAGGAAAGGGCGATGCTGAAAATGATCCAATAAACAAGAATCATTGATATACAGAAAGAAATATCTTTTCCGATCCCCGCTTGCCGACGGGGCCTTACGGAATATGGAATCACCAGCAAGGCCATGACGATGGGAATGAACGAAAGACTGACGCGCGAGTGGAAGTCCACCTCATAGGTTTTGGTGTTTAAGCCTGATTCACGGTTTCTCCGGATGAACGCCAACAATTCTTTTAACCGTAACGCATCCACCTGTTTTTCGATCTCGCCGAAATCATGAGGCGAAACCGGCAGGTCCATTTGTTTCTCTTTAAATTTTTTCAGGAGAGGAAAGGTCGAAGGACTGGGGAAGAGCGCCAACATGCCATCCTGAAGTTTCCAGCCGTTGTTTTCGTAAACCGCAGATTTCGCCTCGATGTATTCCTTCAGCTGGAAATTTTGGTCCAAAAAGTAAACCCCGAACCCTTGGATGGCGTTATTGGCTTTATCAAACGTTTTTAAGTTATAAATGTAGTTTTGACTCCGATACCAGATTTTTGAACTTTTGATATCGAGGGAAAAGTCCTTGCGACCTTTGATTTCCCGCCAGAGGTAAAGTGTTCGTTTTTGGGCCAACGGCGGCACGACGCGATCATTTACGATGAGACTGATACAAGAGAGGATGAAAACGGCGGTAAAAATTAAAAAGGTCAGGTGCGGTAGTCCAATGCCACCGGCCTGCATCGCAATGAGTTCATTACGCCGGTTTAAGATGGAAAAAGTTGCCATCGTAGCCAACATTGCGGCGGGAGCCATGATCTGCAATGCGATCTGCGGAAGCAGCATGCCATTGTAAATCATGAGTTTCGCCGAGCTTACGTCCGATTCGCCACGCAAAAATTCCGCGACATAAAAGATAAGCACGAGCAACGACAGGATGGAGAAGAAGTAAAGGATGAATTCTTTGAGGATGTATCGATCAATGAGTCTCATGTTGATTAACTAGATTATACATTTTCCCCGGCCGCATGGAATGGCTGGGAAATTATGTCGCTCTTTGTTATGATTCCTTTCATATGCTTTCATCTTTTCGCTCTTTTTCCAGCCCTCCCAAACCTTCTTCTAAGGGCTTGTCCCGACGTCAACTCATTATTGAAAATGTTAAATCTTTCGCAGTAGCTATTTTCTTGGTGTTGCTGATCCGCTCTTCCGTAATCGAAGCCTTTAAGATCCCTTCTGGCAGCATGATCCCTACGCTGATGGTAGGCGATCATATTTTTGTAAATAAGTTTGCTTACGGCTTGAAAGTTCCTTTCAGTGATATTTTTTTGGACCGGCCTCTCTTCATTGTGGAGCGTGACATTCCACAGCGAGGCGATGTGATCGTGTTCAAGTATCCTAAGGATGAAAGCTTCTACTACATCAAACGCGTGATTGGTCGCCCCGGCGATCGCATCAAAATCCGGGATAAAGTTCTCTTCGTAAATGACGCGGCTATTGAGCGTACTTTGCAGAATCGCCAAGATGTCATGGATAAGATTGAAGGAAAGTACGATAAAAATACTTTAGAGCTTTATGAGGAGGCCTATCCTCCGCGTACGGAACCCGTCGCATCGGAAGTGGGCAAGCACTTCATTCTGCTTGATCGAAACAATTACATCACGGAAAATTACGGTGAAGTTACAGTACCGGCCGATCATCTTTTCGTGATGGGTGACAATCGTGACTATAGTGCAGATAGTCGTTGGTGGGGCTTTGTGCCCATGAAAAACGTGAAGGGTAAAGCCATTGTGGTTTGGCTCTCCCTTTGGCTTGATTTTGGGGAAAGCAATTTCGTTTTCAAACCTCAACGAATCGGTACGGTCATTCACTGATTCGTAAGCAATAAATTAGGTGGGCAGGGAGAACGCAAGTTTTCTTAGGACGGGTGCCAAAGCTCTTCGTAATCTAGGTCTTGGCGCCAAGAATAACGCGATGGAAGGTCCCACGGCATAGTACAAGGCAACGCACTGCTTCCCTAGCTTGCGGGGTAAAAGTTTTTCATCTCGAAAGTGATAAAGCGCATTTAGGGTTGATTCGTCACTCATCGGATTCAACAGTACCCCTGCAATGAAACACTTACCTAATTGAGAACGCAGAGCCGTATGGGCCTGCTCAAATTCCTTCTTGTGGGAAACTTTATCTGACTTCATGTATTTACGTAGGGTTTCCGCGGAGAGGATCATGTAGGGCGCACCAAGGGAAAACTCTACGTATTTACTAATGTAAAACTTAAACAGGGCATAATGCTCAGCGCTTTTCTGGCGGTCATGAATTTTCGCTAGTTCCCAGAATACCGCAGTGCACAGTAACAACTCCTGGTCATCGGTCTTTTGATCAAAAAGGTGCGGATGAATATTTTGGCGCTGAATGCGAAACCTAGTTTCGAGGATTTGAAGGTACTTATCGTAATGCTGAAGGGCTTCTCCAATTTTCCCACGGGCTACCGAATCTTGGGCGAGTTTCGTGATTTGAAGGCGTCTGGCGTAGGAGTCTCTCTGTTGTTTGAGCTGCTGTTGTTCGAATGCCGCTTGAATGGCTTTCTGGACTTTACTTGAGAATTTCTTGGAAGCGCATTTATCACAAACTTTGACGCCATCCGCGCTCTTAAGCCTTACATTTTCTGCTCCGCACGCAGGACAAGAGCTGGTCCCGCCTGATGATTCTTCGCTGCCTTCTGCCTTCGCCGCTTTATTCGTTGCCATCTATAAATTATAGAGTGTTCATGGGATCAACATCAATGAATCGTGCGTTGGATTTCTGAAGATTTTTTCTTAACGAACGCAATACTGAGTTGAGCAGGGTAATCTTTTCCGCTTTCATCAGAAGCTGCCAACGGTACTCACCGGCAATTTTAAAAACCGTGCCGGGAGTCGGCCCAAGAATTTCCACTGATTTAGCGTCCAAAACCCCCAGCCGTCTCAGAAGCTCAATAACCTCTTGCGCTTGGTTTTGGGCCTCTGCGTCTTTTTTATGCCGAAACTCAATTTGGACGAGCCTCGAAAACGGCGGATAACAACATTCTTGCCTTAATTGAATTTCCTTCTCAAAAAATGCCACATAATCCTGGGCTAGGGCGGACTGGATCGCATAATGGTCCGGCAAGTGGGTCTGAAGGATGACTTCACCCGGATGATCTCCCCGGCCCGCTCGGCCAGCGACTTGGCTTAAGAGTTGAAACGTTTTTTCTGCCGCCCGGAAATCCGGAAAATGCAAACCCATTTCGGCGAGTAAAATTCCAATTAGGGTTACGTTGGGGAAATCGTGCCCCTTTGCGAGCATCTGGGTACCCACTAAAACTTGAATTTCTTGGTTACGGAACCTCGTGAGCAAATCCTCAAGCTTTTTAATGTTAGTGATGGACTCGGCATCCATGCGTTCGATTTTAGCTTCGGGGTAGAGGCGTTTTAGGTCTTGCTCAACCGACTCGGTGCCCAGGCCCAAAAACTTAAATTCCAGGGAGTGGCAAGATGGACAAGTGTCAGGTGCGTGGGTTTGATAACCGCAGTAGTGACAGCGCAGTGCGGCGCTTTTCATGTAAAAAGTGAGCGATATGCTGCAGTGATTACACTGAGGAATGAAGCCGCACTCTCGGCAAAGCAAAGAACTGGAGTAACCTTTTCGGTTTAGAAAAATCATGGCCTGATGGCCACTCATTAACGTTTCTTCCAACCGCTGTTTCAGCAAAGGACTGATGAATGAAAACGGAGGCTTTTTTCGGCGCTTGTCTTCTGGCGCGGATTTGATGCGTAAATCAACTAAGGTAATGTGGGGTAAGAGCCTATGACCAGGCCTTGAGTTCAACGCTAAAAGTTCAAACTTGCCTAACCTCGCGTTTTGGAAGGTCTCAAGTGCAGGGGTTGCCGAACCTAAAATTACGGTCGCTTTATTCAGCTTCGCGCGCACCAAAGCAATATCCCGTGCGTGATAGCGCAAATGATCTTCCTGCTTGTAAGAACCATCATGTTCCTCGTCGACGACGATCAATCCGATTTTTGAAAGTGGAGCAAATACCGCGCTCCTTGCACCGACCACGATGGAGCGCCTGCCGGCCCGAATTTCCCACCATTCTGATCTGCGCTGGCCGGGCGTCAAAGAAGAATGCAAAACCGCCACGACGTTTCCAAAACGTTCCATGAATCGCTCGCGCAGCTGAGGAGTAAGCGCTATTTCCGGAACTAAGATGAGGGCCTGTTCACCCCGCATTAATGCATGTTCGGCAGCGCGCAGGTAAATTTCAGTTTTTCCGCTACCCGTTACGCCAAAGAGCAAAAAATTCTTCGCAAGTTTTCCCTCTAGACTCTCGTCAATTTTAAGAAGCGCAGCCTTCTGGTCAGGGGTAAGTTCAAAATTTGTACCGTATGAAATTTTAGGCGATGGCTGCGGGTCGGCCGAAGGAGTTTCCTGCGTAAGGCCCTCCGCCGCGGCCTTCAACTTCCTCTTTGATGTTTCAAGCAAAGTTTTTGGAAATGCGGTTTGTAAAACCTCTCCAAGTGAAGCTTGGTAATAATCAGCAATCCACTGAAACCAGGGCAAGGTGGCTTCATCAAAAAATGAAGATGTTCCCTCGCAGGCTTTCACATATTTTAACTTATAGGACAAACCGTCCATTGCCTCTTGTGTGATTTCCTCAAGCTTCACGACATATCCCAAGCTGGTGGAAGATTTTTGAAAGGGAACCGTAACGCAGGATCCAACGGTGAGTTTTCCTGCAATTTCATCTGGAACCAGGTAACTTAAGGGTTCAAGCAAAGGTCTCGGTAGCGCAATTTTTGCACAAAGATGCGTTATAGAACCCATTTGAGGTAATTCTCGAGATCCGAAGAATCACTGGAATGATCTTCGAGCGGTTCTGAACTCCCTTTAGTTTTTAAATCAACGCTAGTGATTTCTGAACGAAACCAAAGTTTTCCGTCCCGAAATCCTTCCGTAAGTTTAGGTAGCAACGTGGATTGATAAGCTTGATAGTTGGTAAATCTGATTTCAAGCGGTGGAGTGCCTTCCGGCGCACCTAAACCAGAAGTCACCAATGCCCGAATAGGTAGAAACGTATCCTTTTCGATCCAGAGTTGGGGCCAAACTTGCGGAGCTGAAGTATCATGCATATTCGCGCCACTATTCATGACGATGGCAATTCGGCCGTGCCATCTCATGAGCGAGAGATTTTCCTCTAATCGATACGGCAGGTCGGGCCGCTCCGGATGTTTTTCGGAGTAGAGTGCAGGCTCACTCTTTAGAGGGATGCCAATGCGTTTGAAATGATCAAAAATTTGTGAGGAAGATGGCGCAAACTGAAGTGTAAATATAAGCGGAAAGTCCCGAGAGGAGGCATACCGATCTTTTACGGTACGGGTACCGTTGGCCAAATTCTGCAGGGTAATTCTCACGGCTCCCGCGCCACCCGCGGACTGGCCGCGATGTTTTGCCAGCGCGTCAAAGTCGAAGATTTGGTTGAAAGTGGAGCGCGGCGTCGTATCACCTTCGAAAAACTCAAGCTTCGATGTCATGCGGACTTGGCGAGCATCGCTATGCCGTTTTGCAATTTGCCTTACAATGAAAAAAGACGGCGGAATGTAAGCTTCACTGGTCTGAGCCGAAAAAAAGCCCAATATAAACAAAAAAACGGGAAGAAAGATCATCTTGGGATGATCATACTATAGTTTTAAGTTCTTGATGATTTCCAAAGTTTTTTCCCGCAGTTCTGGGCGTTTTAGTGCGAAGGCCAAAGTGGCTTCAATGAACCCAAGTTTATCCCCAGTGTCATAACGTTGCCCTTCAAACCGATAGGCTAAAAACTTTTGCTCCTGAGCCATCAGAGCCAAAGCATCGGTAAGTTGAATCTCACCTCCACTGCCTGGCTTAGTCTGTTCTAAGATTTCAAAAATGCGCGGTGTCAAAACGTAACGCCCAGGGATGGCCCAGCGGCTAGGAGTCTTTTCGGGCGCCGGTTTTTCCACAAGCTTTTTCGCGCGCATAAGTGACGGCCTTGAATCATCGAGGACTTCGGCATCCACAATGCCGTATTTGGAAACCTCCGAAAGCGGAACTTCCATCACGGCTACGACGGGTGCTTCATGTTCATCATAAACATCGGTCAATTGTTTGATGCATGGCACTTCCGAGTCAATGAGGTCATCGCCTAAGAGAACGGCAAAGGGTTCATTCCCTACTGCCCGTTTGGCACAGAGAATAGCGTGGCCCAGTCCTAAAGGCTCTTTTTGACGCACGCTGATGATATTGGCCATTCTGGAAACGGAACGTGCCGTCTCTAAAAGTTCATCCTTACCTTTTACGCGTAAGGTTTCTTCAACTTCAAAAGAATAATCAAAATGATCTAAAATGGCGCCCTTGCCGCGGGCCGTCACAAGGACGATGTCTTTGATTCCGGCCATAAGACACTCTTCCACAATGTACTGAATCATGGGCTTGTCGATGATGGGAATCATCTCTTTGGGAATAGCTTTAGTCGCGGGCAAAAATCGGGTTCCTAGGCCAGCGGCAGGAATGACGGCTTTTCGTACTTTCATCAAAACCGGATCATTCTAGCGTTGCAAGCGGCGGTGTGGCCGTTCGAGTTCAGTTTGACAGTCGATGCAAAGAGTAGTCACTGGGCTAGCCTTGAGGCGTGACTCAGCGATATCTTCTCCACAACGTTCACATTCACCAAAACAACGCTCTTCAATTCTTTTGAGCGCGTCCCGAATCTTATCTAGAAGAACGAGTTCGCGGTCACGAATTTTTTGCTGGAGCGCTTTATCGGTTTCGACCGTAGCGACGTCCGTCCAGTCCGCGAGGACTTCATCTTCATTTTGTTGAGAGTTTGCAGTGCCCTGAACGAATTCACGATCAAGGTCCACGAGCCACTTGTTTAAAATGCCTTTAAATTGTTCAACTTTTTTTTGCGCCAACATAGTGTGAAATTTTTTAAACCCAGAGGGTCTCCTTTGTAAAGGTTTTGGGGGTGGCCGGGAACACTAATTGTAATTACGCGCGGTGTCAAACAAAGATTTGGTGATCTCATGCAGAACAAAGTAGTTTAAAGGCGCGAGGATGCACTTATGAACAAATTTTTTGAACGATTTAGAGCAATAACTCCACTATTTGGTTTTAGCCTTATTTTCTTATCTGGCGCCCCGGCCAATGCAGAACCTAATCCAGAATTACAGGAATTCCGGTCTCCGCGAGTGATTTCCTTGGCGGGCACGGGCCGCGGGTTTCCAATTTTGACGGATACGATTCACCAAAATATTGCCGCATTGGGTTTCCAAGAAGTTCAGGCCTTACAGGGTTCTTATAACTGGCAAAATTTTTCGCCGCGGGTCCCGTCCGTTAGGGAAAAAATTTGGAATGGTTCCATCGTGGATGGGCGCAATGAATACGCCGTGGCGGGAATTTCATTCACGAGACGTTCAGACGTAGATGTGTATCACATCGGGGTGGCAAAAAAGCTCACGGATTTTTTATCCATCGGTGGAACGGCCAAACGATATTCCACGCGCGCTGCCTATGAAAAGTATATCGGATCCCGCTCCGGATATGACGGCGGAATCTCCGTTTCCGCGAATCTTACGAAGCTAGATATTTTACCGGTAGGAATGCAGGTAGGCGCAACCTTGGACAACCTTGTCCGCCGGGGCTCCGATGAAGCCATTATGGGTGGTCGGAAGTTAGGCGTAGCCGCTCGCACCGACCTTAAAGGAATTGTAAGCATTTATACCGATTACGTTCGGGTCATGGGCAATACGACCGAAACATATTCCTATTTTGGAGCAGGGGCTGAAGTCAGCCTAGGCGCTGATTTTTTTATCAGAGGTGGGGGTTTTGGATTTCAGCGGACGGGGTGGGGTGCCGGTGGTGGTTGGATGGGGCCAAAAATTGGCGTGAATTACGGCTACCAGAAAAAACTCAAACCTCACGATGGATTTGAACACGCCGTAGGATTCGATTTCTACATGTAGTCAGTTTTACTTAAACGAGTGCCGCCAATTTGCGTTCATCAGCAGCCAAAAAAAACTTTTGGCGCGCCGGTTGCCGTGTTTTTACCAACTACGAATGGTGCGCCTGGATAGATTTCTGACAATAGTGCTGCAGAAAAAGCATCATTCACCGGTCCGCACTTTTTGATTTCCCCGTTCTTAAGCCATAAAATATCGGAACAGATTTCGGTCGCAAGGTTAAGATCATGGGATACAAAAATCACAGTCAGATTTTTAGAGATTTTGAACTCTTTTATGAGTTGTGAAATACGATACTGGAAATTTAGATCAAGGTGGCTAAAGGACTCGTCTAGTAAAAGTACCTGGGTCTCCTGGGCAAATGCGCGAGCCAGGAGCGCAAGTTGGCGTTCACCAGAGGATAAGCTTCGAAAAGAGATTTCCCGCATGGGAAGTAAACCCACTTTTTCTAAGCATAAATCCGCTTTAACCAAGGACTTCCCGAAATCCTCGTTGTAACTAAAACGACTTTGGGCCACGAAATCTAAAACCGTAACTGAGAATTCGGTTTCAACATTGCTAGGCACGTAGGATACCAACCGGGCCAACTCCCGGCGTGAGAAAGCCTTAATGTTCTTTTGCTCCAAAAAAATTTCGCCCGTAGTTTTTTGGTTCGCCCCGTGAAGGTTCGCAAGGGCCTTGAGAAGAGTTGTCTTACCGGAACCATTGGGCCCTAAAATTGCCAAGATAGAACCCTTTACTATCTCAAAGCTTAGTTCCCGCAAAACAACGGGGTTACTGCCTGCATGAGAGAATGAAAAATTATCCACCTTTATCAAAGGTGCACCAACTAGATTCATCGGGTGGTGCCTCGCAAAATGAAAAGAAAGGAAACTCCTCCAATGAGAGACATGAGAACCCCCACCGGAATATCGAGCGGTTGGAAAACCAATCTAGACCCCAAGTCACAAAGTAAAAGGAATGTAGCGCCAGCCATAAAGCCTAGTGGGAAAAGGCGCATATGAGAAAGTACCCCGACACGCCTTAAAAAATGGGGAACCATCAGTCCGATAAAACCAATCATCCCGGCCGTCATTACGACGACCGCCGTAAGGATGGAAACCCACACAGTGATTCGTCTTTGTAATTTCGAACTTTCCACCCCGGCGGTCGCGGCTAGTTCAGGGTGAATGCTGAGCAGATCTAGCGCCCTAGATTCTTTGTAAATAAAAATACTTGATACAAGCACTGTCGCAAGGCCGCCGGTGGCCTCGCGAATTCCGGCTAAACCCAGGTCACCGAGTAACCAAGGCACGGAATTTTGCCAAACCGCGGGGTTTGAAACCATTAATAGAAGCGTCGCCAGGGATGAAAAGATAAAACTTAAGACTAATCCCCGTAGAAGCACCTCTTTGAAGTCCAGCAGCCTTGCCCAGCGTAAAAGAAATGAGGCGCACACAAGGGACATCATACAGGCTAAGATCAGTGAGGAAAATTCTGAAGGGATTTTTAGCCCAAGGACTTGCCCTAATACTGAACCTAAGGCCGCTGCCGCCGCAATCCCTAGAATGGAGGCATCGGCAATGGGATTCATGCTCAGCGCTTGGGTCGCAATTCCAGCGATGGTGAGACCGCCGCCGGCCGCGATTCCCGCCAATGTCCGGGGTAACCGCAGGGCCATAAAAATCTCCGGAGTCAGTTCTGAGAAGGAAATCTGCCCCACGCAGAGATGGGCTGCCGCCACCAAAATAAATAGTGCAAAAGTCGATAATAAATATTGAAGAGGAGATTTACCTAGTTTGAGCATCATATTGGGCGCGGATCTCTTTAAGCCGTTCGATGCCTTTGATCAAGGAAAGGCTTGGCTTCGTAAGGTCATCCCTTTTCAGGATAAAAATGTTTTTATCCTGAACGGCCCGGATACGGGGATACTTCTCCCAATGCTTCATCGCCTGGCTCATCTCATCGTCTGAGCCGGTAAGGTTGCAAATCAGGATGATTTCCGGGTTTTTGGCCAGCACGGCTTCCATCCCAATTTGTGGGTAGGGGGTCTCAACTTCATGAAATATATTTATGAAATTCTGTTGTTTTAGAATTTGGCCAATGAAGGAATTTTTGCTTGCAGAGTAAAATGGGCGCCATCCAAGTTGAAGGAAAACCGAGGGGTCCTTCCGGCGGGTGCTCGCCTTATTGGAATCGGCTTCGAGGAGCCGATGTAACTTTTGCATTCTTTCAAATACTTCCGGCGAGGATTGCTGGTTGACGCGAAATACTTTTGCCAGCAAATCATAGGTTTTCAGAATGTCGGCCGTAAGATGAGAATCAAAAACCATTACGGGAGCATTTAACTTTTCTAAAGTTTCCACCAGCTGTGCCCGATTTCCGTCCCGGCTAGCTAAAATTAAGTCTGGCTTTAATTGCAAAACCATTTCTGGCGAAATTCTGGTGTAAGGCCCCAGATTCTTTTTATTTTTAAGGTTGGTATACTCCGGTACTCCAACCAGAGCAGATTCGTGGCCCAACTCTGCAATCATCTCCGCCAGGGATGGCATAAGGGCAACTACGCGTTTAGGAATCGCGGTTATTGAAACCGGTTTGCCCCTAAAGTCTTTGATCTCTACGGCATTGCTAACGGAGGTGCAGTAAATTCCACTAAGAATCAAAAATAAATTGAAAAAAAACTTCATGGATCTAAGGCCTCGGGGGGCCCAGGGTGGCCTCTTTATTAGTTTTTGAAACTCTACGGTGCAAATAAAAATAAAGCCAAAGCGAGGCGAGGAAAAATATCAGCGAAATAAATTGGGATGTAGATATTTCAATACCAAAAATCGGAAAGGGAAGCTCTCCACGCGCCGGATCGCCTCGCAAAAATTCCAAAAAAAATCTCAGTAGTGGATAGCCTGCAAAATAGCCCAAAGCAATTTGCCCAGAATATTTCCGGTGTCGTTTCATCCGCAATAACAGGACAAACAATCCCAGCAATCCCAAAGTTTCATAAAGTGGGGTTGGATGTAGGTGCTGGCCGCGCCAAATTTCCGGCACGGACTCGGAAGTTATTACAAATCCCCAGGGCAAGTCCGTAGGGGTGCCAAAACAGCAGCCGGTGGTGAAGCATCCGATGCGGCTGATGGCGTGGCCCAAGGCCGTCGAAAGCGTTACGGCGTCCGTGAATTTCAGAAGGTCCAGTCGGTTCTTTTTAGCGAACCAAAGGCCGTAGGGAAGAACCGCGATAAGCCCACCGTAAAAAACGAATCCGCCTTGCCAGATCAAAAGGGAAGCTCCGGGATTTTTGAAAAAATATTCCGCCTGAGTCAACACAAACAAAACCCGGGCTCCCAAAAAACCTAAAACCAAACTCATAAAGGCCCAGTCCGTAACGCGTTCTACGGGCCAACCTTCATGCCGTGCTTCCCGCCTCAGCACGGATAACCCGGCCAAGAAACCTACAGCGCCCAGCACTCCGTATGAATAAATAGGAATGGATCCAATGTGAAAAAAAATGGGAAACATAATTAAATTTTAACTGTTTTTCTGGGAGTTAGCGGCAGGTGCCGACTTTTCCCGGCAATACATATCTATCATAAGCAAACCTACGCCGACGCATATGGCGATATCCGCGACATTAAACGCCGGAAAGTGCAGTCCCGTCATCCCCCAATGAAAATCCAGGAAATCTATCACGTATCCAAGCCTGGCTCGATCAATCAAATTCCCAAAGGCTCCGCCCATGACCAGCGAAAGCGCAAATCCTAAACGCCAGTCGTTCTCGGGAAGCCTCCGGAACACAGAAAGAATCACGCCCAGAGCAACAAAAGGGATAATAATGAAAAACGGAATTCTTAGGGCAGAATCCCATTGCGAAAGCAATCCGAAGGCAGCGCCCGGATTTCTGACATAAGTAAGACTGAAAAAAGATGGAATCATTAAAACGGATTCGCCGTAAAAGAAGTTCTGGACCACCAGATGCTTTGTGACTTGATCAAGGATGACCAGCAAACTTGAGAAACACAAAAATATGATGATGCGAAGAGCCCTAGGCGTAAGTTTCATGATATTAATTCTAACATGCTTTTATTTAGGTTCTACTCGCAAAGAAGTAGGGTGGGACTGGGCTAGATTTACCGGTTGAATGCAACTCAACTCACAGCGTTTACACAGCGCGAACAAAGATCATCATGTTCCTTGTTCGTTCCCACTTCAAAAGTGTAAGTCCAACAGCGGGCGCATTTTGTGCCATCGGCTGCTTTGGCCACGATTCGTGTGTCAGCGGCTTCTTGCAATGTGACTTTAGACACGATGAATAACCTAGCCAGGCTCTCCGTTGTAGAACTTAAGATCTTGATTTGGTCAGCAGCCGCTTCAATATGGACCTCCGCCTCTAGTGGGTGGCCGATGGTTTTGGCAGCGCGAAGCGGCTCGAGCTCTTTGTTTACCAAGCTTCTCATATCTAGAATCACGTTCATGCGGGCGGCGTTGGCTTCCAATTTTTCTTCTAGGCTCGAGAGATTTTTTTTCCACTCCTTAAGTGGGAAAGCCTGTTCAAAAATAGAACCGCTTAAGTTCATGGAGGCTGGTAATGTTTTCCAGATCTCTTCCGCCGTGAAACTTAAAATGGGCGCTAACCCTTTCGTGAGGGCAAGCAGCATTTCATACAGCACCGTCTGGGAGCTCCGGCGTTCGGCGGAATCATGCCTTGCGGTGTAAAGTCGGTCTTTCAAAATATCAAAATAAACTGCGCTTAGATCCACGGTGCAGAAGTTTATGAGCGAATGATAGGCAAGGTGAAATTCGTAATTTTCATAGGCTTTTTCTAGAGTCTTCAAAAAATTATAAGTCTTATGAAGCGCCCATTGATCGAGCTCGTGAAGCGAAGCTAAGGGTACGGCGTCCTTTGGCGTAAAGTCATAAAGATTACCTAAGATGTACCGAAAGGTGTTGCGCATTTTACGGTAGCCGTCAGAAATTCTCTCAATGGTCTCCATGGAAAAGTTAACGTCATTTCGATAATCTTCAAGGACTACCCAAAGCCTTAAAATTTCAGCGCCATACTTAGAAACAAAATCAATGGGATCTGTTACGTTACCTTTGGATTTTGACATCTTCTTACCCAACGCGTCGTTTACGAAGCCATGGGTAAGTAAAGTGCGAAACGGCGCTTTTTTTCGCGTTGCGACGGAAGTAATCAGGGAAGTCTGAAACCAACCTCGGTGTTGATCACTACCTTCTAAATAAAGATCAGCTGGCCATCTCACTTTGCCTTTCCCAAACTCGCTGTCGAGCACGGCCGCATGACTGACTCCAGAGTCAAACCAAACGTCGAGAATGTCGGTCTCTTTGCGAAAAGTTTCGTTTTCACAGCTGGAACACTTCGACTGTGGCAATAAGAGTTTATCCGGATCCCATTCATACCAGACATCAGGTCCATGCTTTTCCATCAACTGGGCGATATGTTCAAACTGAGCCGCCGGCTTTAAAGGTTCTTCGCATTTTTCACAGTAAAAGATCGGCAAAGGAACGCCCCAGGTGCGTTGCCGCGAAATACACCAATCGGGCCTTCCCGCCACCATGGATTCAATTCGGTTTATTCCCCACTCCGGAACAAATTTAGTTTTTTGAATTTCCGCCAAAGCAGATTGCCTCAGGCCCGTATTTTCCATGCTGATGAACCATTGGGGGGTTGCTCGGAACATGACCGCGCCATGGCAACGCCAACAATGGGGATAACTATGTTCAAGTTTTTTAGCGGCGACGAGATGCCCAGAATTTTTGAGGTCTTCAACAATTTTTGTATTCGCTTCAAAGGCCTTCATTCCCTCGTATTGAGGTACCTCTTTCGTATAGCGGCCGCGATGATCCACGGGCGCAAATACTTCCAGTCCATATTTTTTTCCGGCGATATAATCTTCCATGCCGTGGCCGGGAGCCGTGTGAACAAGTCCCGAGCCCGCATCTAACGTGACGTGCTCACCGAGAATCAAAGGAGAAGCACGATTCATGAAAGGATGTTTCGTAACGAGGTTTTCAAGCGCTTCGCCTTTAATTTGAAAGTGAAGCTTATAGTTGGTGATCCCGGCTTCTTGAACAAACTTTTCAACTAGCCCCGAAGCTAGGAGATAGAGCTCCGTGTCACTTTCGAAAACTGTGTATTCAAGTTTTGGATGCAATGCAATGGCAAGATTGGCTGGGAGCGTCCAGGGAGTTGTGGTCCAGATCACAGCAAAAATAGGCTTATTTTTTGTTAAAGCGAGGAACTCATTAGCCACTTTTGCGCCTAATGATTCAGCGGACGATAAATGCTTGGAAAACTCTGCGGCCGACTCGAATTCAAATTTCACGTACACGGAATGACTGAGGTGATTTGCATACTCAATTTCCGCATCCGCTAATGCGGTCGCACAATTCGGGCACCAATAAACTGGCTTATTTCCGCGGTAAAGGGCACCGGTCTCTGAAATTCGTCCCAGTTCTCGTATGATGCTCGCGCAATAGCTGGAGCTCATGGTCATGTAGGGGTTATCCCAACGGGCTAAAATGCCGAGTCTTTTGAACTGTTCTCGTTGCTTCTCAATCCATCCCTTAGCGTATTCACGGCACATTTGCCGGATCTGGACCTTCGATAGTGCAGCTTTATCTTGCTTTTGCTCACGAAGTTTTTTTTCGACGCCCAGCTCAATGGGTAAACCGTGGCAATCCCAACCCGGAATGAATTCCGCATGAAAACCCGCCATATTTTTGTATTTTATGACGATGTCCTTCAAAATTTTATTGAGGCAATGGCCGATATGAATATTGCCGTTAGCGTAGGGTGGCCCGTCGTGAAGTACAAAAAATTCCTTGTTTTGCCGCGAAAAAAGCATTTTTTCGTAAGTTTGACTGGCTTGCCATTCGGCGGTGGTTTTTGGTTCCCGCTCGGCAAGGCCAGCTTTCATGGGGAAGTCAGTACGTGGTAAATTGAGCGTGTTTTTGTAGTCTTTCATCTTTGATCGCAACACTATATGTGGAATTCTACGAAAAACAAGCTAAGTACAGAGTTTCCGCACTTGACGTTGAGTGCGAACTCATTGACACTTTTTTGAGTAGTTTTTATATTTTTGAAAGGGAGTAAGTAATTATGGCAAAGAAAAAATCAAATAAGTTTTCGTTCGTGAACGAGCTCAACACCAGATTGACCACCGCAGTGAGTGTAACTCGCGCTGGCGCAGCTCGCATCAAAACCACCGATCTTCGTAAAGCTCTTGAAGAGACTTTCAACGACGCCGCTCGTGCTGCAGCATCCGGCGAACGCGTTCGTTTCCCCATCATCGGCGCATTGGTTCGTCGTGACGTTCCTGCTCGTAAAGGCGGAAAAGGTGTAAACCCTTTCACTGGCGAACCTATGATGATCAAGGCTCGTCCTGCTTCAAAGAAGCCACGTTGGTCTTTCCCTAAGACTCTTCGTGAGACCTTCGCTAACAAAAAGCATTGGTAATTTAAACGCCGGTTTCCCTTATCGGGAAGCCGTTGAGTTTTAAAAGAGGCATCTGGATCGATCCCAGGTGCCTTTTTTTATGCCAAAAATTAACTTAGAACGGCGATTCGGCGAGCGAGGTCGTTCCAGCGTTTGCCTTGATTGCGGGAATTCAGAGCTATTTCGATTGCGCGTTTTTGGCCCACTAGCACCACCAGTTTTTTACCGCGCGTGACACCGGTGTAAATGAGGTTCCGTTTGAGCATCATGAAGTGCTGCGTAGAAATTGGCAGAATGATGGCCGGGTATTCAGACCCTTGCGCTTTATGGATCGTGGTGGCGTAGGCGAGGGTCAGAATGTCAAAATCTGAAAATTCAAAAACGATGCTGCGGTCATCGAAATCGATGACCGCTTCCTCTTCTGCAAGGTCGATGCTTTTAATGAACCCGATATCGCCGTTAAATACCTCTTTGTCATAGTCATTCACCGTAACCATGACTTTATCACCGGGTGCGTAGGTGGACCCAAATCGTTCAATATGAACACCAGCTTTTGGGTTTAAAACTTTCTGCAATTCAACGTTCAAAGCCCGTGCGCCAAGCCCACCGCGGTTCATGGGGCAGAGAACTTGTATGTCTCGCACCGGATGAAAATGAAACTTATTGGGAATGCGGGTTTTGACGAGTTCAAGCAATACAGAAATCGCCTTTTCTGGCTCTTCCGCAGCAACGAAATAAAAATCAGAATCCTCGGTCCGTCGTTCAAGGTCAGGCATTTCACCCCGATTGATCCGGTGGGCATTTGCAATGATTTGACTTTGAGCGGCTTGGCGAAAGATCTCCGTAAGTTTCACCGTTGCGATGGCGCCTGACTCAATAATGGCGTTAAGCACGCATCCTGGACCAACGGACGGAATTTGGTCGACGTCGCCAATGATTACAAGCGAAGCATGATGAGGAATCGCTTTAAGCAGCGCTTGCATCAAAGTGAGGTCCACCATCGACGCTTCATCGACTAGCAACATATCAACGGGCAAAAGGTTGTCCTTAGTATGGGCAAAACCGCCCTTTTTCTGATCCATGCCTAAAAGTCGATGAATGGTTTTTGCATCCATTCCGGTGCATTCAGAGAGGCGCTTGGCTGCCCTACCGGTGGGGGAGCACAACGCGATTCGAATGTTTTTTGATTGTAAGACGGAAACCAGAACTTTGGTCAGGGTGGTTTTTCCCGTGCCAGGGCCGCCCGTGATTACGGAGACTTTGTTAAAAAGTGCTGTTTTAATCGCGTCGTTCTGTAAGGGCGCCAATTTGATTTTGAACTTGCCTTGAGCCTGTAGGATTTCTGCCTCGAGGTCCGCGGTGTTCCAAATGGGTTTTCCTGTTTTTAGTTCCTGAAGGAGCTGCGCTACCTCTCCTTCGCTGCGATACAGCGCGGCGGTATAAAAGCAGGATTGACCATCAATGGTGGAACGAACGAGATTTTTATTCTGGATTTCAAGTTGAATGGCCTGCGCAAGAACCTCCTCCTCGATCTCTAAAAGCTTGATGGCCTCCTGCATGAGTTCATTCTCCGGAAAGGCGCAGTGCCCATTTGAGGAACATTCCAAAAGCACATGATTAATCCCGGCCCTTGCACGCAACATGGAGTTTCGGGGGACCCCCAGCTGATTTGCGATAAAATCGGCGCTCTTAAAACCAATGCCAATCACATCCCTGGCAAGTTGGTAGGGATTTTCCTGAACTTTAGCGATGGCATTCTGCCCATAGGTTTTATAAATGCGCACCGCCCGGCTCGTGCTCACGCCATGGCCTTGCAAAAAGACCATAATTTCCCGCACAACTTTTTGGTCTTTCCAGGCAGAAGTGATTTTTTTGATTCGAACCTTTCCCAAACCTTCCACTTTGCGCAGAGCCTGCGGGGAATTTTCGATCACATTGAAAATATCGGCACCGAAAGTAGCGACCAATTTTTCGGCAAAGTGTGGTCCGATCCCTTTCAACATTCCAGAGGCAAGATATTTTTCAATGCCCTCAAGGGTCGAGGGCTGAACCGTTTTGATAAAATCGGCCTTGAATTGAATTCCAAAATCACGGTGTCTATCCCAAGTTCCGATAGCTTCTACAAACTCACCGGCCGAGATGGAAGGGGAATGACCAACTAGCGTTACGAGTTCTTTTTGCCCCTTTACTTTGAGGCGTGCGACGCAATAACCATTTTCCGTATTGTGGAAAGTAACGCGTTCAACCGAACCTTCTAATTTTTCACCGATAGGTCGCGAGGTGGAACCTGCTTCATTTTGCGGAGGCTTTGGGATAGTGGTCATGAACTTTTATTATGACACTCTTCGTAGCTTGGAACCGCAAGCACCGCGACTATTTCTTTTTTTCGCTCATATTCATCTGGACCGTAACGCATTTGTATCTTAGCGGCCATCGTTCCATGTGGCAGGATGAGCTCACCCGTTACGGCCAGATGCAAATGCCATTGCTGGCAGCGCTAAAATCTTTGTTTCAGGAGCCCAGTCCCTTCACGCCTGGTGAGATCATCTTAGGCTTTCTTTCAAAAGGACTTTTTGGCAGCTTTTCCGAGTTTGAATTTTGGGGCAGGGTGCCATCGGTACTTTGGGGAACAGCGACTCTCCTTCTCGCCTACAGAATGCAGCGGTTTATTCTGTTCCTGCTTTTGTTTTTTTCGGTGAGCCTCACCAGTTTTTGTACGCAGTTTAGGCCGTACGCCGCACTTATCTTTGATGGTGCCTTGGCGGTCTACATTTTAGATGCATCGGAAAAATATTCCTTAAAAGAAAAGTTAATATTCGGGCTCAGCGTTTTGTTTGGCCACCTTTACGGGATAGTTTTCATTGGATTTGCATTTTTTCTGCGCCGCAAATTTATGGCGACTCTACTTTGCGTTTTATACCTAGCCCTGGTGACGGCTTGTTTTTACTTTGCCCATCAAAATAGCTTGATCGTGTGGACCGTAAAACCAAACACGATTGATTTTCGTTCCTATCTTGGGTGGTTAAGCAAAACCTTTGGTTCACCCTACGGAGAGCTGAAATTAGTGCTCTTCGTTCTTCCCATCATTGGATTCCTGTTTTCCTGCACTAAAAATCTGAGTCGGACTTTGCAACACGGATTACTTTTTTTCGTAACTTTAGCCCTGCCGTTTTTGGCGAATCTCATCGGCAATTATGCCTTTGTGCCTAGGCAAGTGGTGGGTGCTTTGTTCTCGTTCTATTATTTTGTGGATCTAGGGATTTCATGTACGGTGGAGCCTGCGCCCGCAAGACCAACGCCACAAACCTATTTTCGGAAGTCCATTCATTATGGCCGACCAGTCCTTTGGGCTTTAATACTTTTGTTTTGGGCGGGTGCGTGGAAAGGCTACGTATTTGAAGGCAAGCCTCCGTTCGCGGAGCAACCTTTACACAAATATTTCGACGTTGCGAAACAAACACTTCTAGAAAACGATCGTAATGTCTTGCTCATTGACCCGGGTGGCATGGGTTACCACTATTTTCTCCGTACTTACGGAGAAAAAATTGAAGTGCACAAAAAGCACCATGCTGGCCACGAGTGGGTTGTGAGATGTTGGCCCGAAAAAGATTTCTGTCTCTATCACTTTGATGAATCGGAATATGCTTGGAAAGACTTAAATGAAATTGCGGAGCTTAAGGAGTTTAAGGATTTTGCGTTAGGTCAGAATCCTTCCTTCCAGAGAATCATTTATAATTCCTTTGAGTTTCGTTTTCCCGGGGATACTGCCGTTAAGTTAAATCGAGCCTGGTAGTCCTCAGCGCTGGCAGGCAGAGGCAACTTCGGTAATACAGGCATAGCTTGCTAAAGATGAGGGTATTTTTGGCAAATGCACGGGCGCTACGATGAGCAGATTTTCCGGCAGAATATCTTTTAGTAGCTCAGGGTTATCTGGTTTTTCTGGCATAAAACCGGAACAGGTCGCGGCGTTTGACGTCCATTCTAATACACTGGATTGTGCCTGCGGTGCGGGGTGTTCACCGGAAACGTATTTCCTGAAATAATCATCAAATGAAGCACGGCTACGATAAAGTTGTACTGCACCTAAATGACAGCTCGAAAGCACTAAAACTTTAATATCTGAACCTTTCTTAAAAAGTACTTCGTGCAGACGATAGCGAGGAATGTCGGTGTAAAGTGGCTCGTTCATCAAAAAATGGCGGTAGGGCCGCAGAAGACCAAACCAGGCAAACACCATGATCGGCAGTAGGGCCAACCTGAAAAGGGCCGGCCTAGTTTTTTGCCATCCTAGGTCGGCTAAATAAGAAACGGCTCTAATGTTTACCCAAATCCATACGGGCAAAGCACCAAGGACTTGTCTCGGAGCAAAAAAGTATCCGTAGGCGCTATCCAAAACTACCGGAAATATCAAAAACGAAAAAAACCAAATTAAGCAGAGCCAAAATTCTTTGCGATCTTTTCGCGCCATGGTGAGGAGGCCGAAACAAAATATTACCACCGTGACTTTCAGTGCACTGTTTTGCGCAGAAAGCGTTCTTATCGCCTCATCTAAAGTGTTGTACCAGGGGAATTTCACCAGTCGGTCCGCCAATGAAGCGGTTAACGAATCTCCGGTGGTCCCATAGGTTTTTTGAACTTTAATGAAATAAAACCAAACGAACCTCATGCCTACACTGAGAAACGCAACGGCTAAGCTTAGTCCGTACATACGAATGGCAGGGAGATTATGCCCGACTTTAGAGCGACTCATTAAACTTAAGGCCGTAACTCCAATCAAGATGACCGTCCCAAAAATAGTGTAGGGATGGCCCAGGCCAGAAATAAATTGCAGGATGAAAAGGACTAAAAGAAATATATCCAGCTTGAGTGGCTTTCCATCCGAAAGCAAAATTTCCCGACAGAGAAAAAAGCTCGAACCAGAAAATAGAATCATGCTGGCAATGGGTCTTGCCGTAACTGCCATGGCAGAAAGTGGAACGCTCAGGGCACAGAAAAAAGCCCAAAAAAATTTTTCACGTTTTGAAAAAGTTCCGCCCAAATATGGAAGGCCCGTTAAAACTGCCGCACAAAAAACAGGGAAGACCCTCATTGCAATGTGCGGATGGAGACCCAACGGGATCAAAAACTTTCCAAGTAGCGAAATTAGAATCAAGTCCAGGGGACCATGGGGGCCGCTCTCGGTTTTCAATGCATGCAGAGTTTCCGCAAACGTACCACCAGAGTAGGTAAACCAATTGATTTCATCGCACCAGAAACCGGTGTGAAACCCATGGTAAGCAAAGACGAGAAAGGCAAAAAGAAAAATGCCTAGGCCTTTAAGGCGCACGTGAGTTTTCCATTGCCACCAAGGCTTCTAGCATTTGCTGCCGGACCTTTTGTACCAGCGCGTCCAGATCCTTTGGGGTGAGGCCCACCGTGGGTACGGGCGGAAGGACTTTGATGTGAATTTTTCCGTGGAGGATTTTAAATTTAGATTCCTGAAAATAGAAATGAAGGGGCGTGTGAACAATAGGTACGAGGGGACGCTGCGCCTGAATTGCCATATGGAACGCCCCGCGCTTAAACGGCAACAGCAGGGTTTTCCCTCGATTCCGGGTGCCCTCGGGAAAAACCCAAATGGAATAATTCTTCTCAATCAAAGCCTTCTTCGCTTCAATTAAGCTTTCCATGGCATGGCGCCGATGTTTGCGGTCAATTAAGATATTATCGGAACCGCGGAAGATGAGGCCAAAGAAGGGTAGCCAACCTAACTCCTTCTTCCCCAATACAATGGTGTTGGACGGGAGGACTGGCACATACGTGAAAACATCCCAATTGGATTGGTGGTTCGCCGCAATGATACAAGGTGCCGCACTCTTGAGATGCTCATCACCCTCAATCGTAACGCGCCATCCCATGAAAAGACGAGCGGGGAAACTGATGAGATGTCCATAAAGGAAATTGAGTTTGGGGCTTTTCCAAAATAACGGAGTCAATAAAAAGCAGAGCAAGGTAGCTGCGGTCGCGCATACCGAGACTGCAACCAGCCGCAGGGAATAGTTCAGAAAACGAAGTGAATACAAAAAACCGTAAATGACGTGGCGCATCTTTTTTTTCCGAGCCTTCATTTTGTATTCACAATCTCTCTTTAACTTTTGCTGTAGGTTTGACTTTAATAGGCCTCCTCATTAGCATAAAAACATGCCATATCAGCGCGCTAAGATTCTGATTAATCGAAGGTTTCAATTAAAGTTCGCTTTCTTCGTGTGCTCCTGGATCTTTGCCCTAAGCATGGTCTATCCGCTCATCATTTTCAGTTTGTTCGAGATGTTCTTAAAATTTGTTCCTCAGGATTCACCGCAGGCACTTTCGCATATCAAAGATATCCAAGGCCAGGTTCTGCTGCTGCTCGCATTTTTGCAGTTGGCCGTACTTGTCATAACTTTTCTCATCAGCATTTTCTTGAGTCATCGCATTGCTGGTCCCATCTACCGCATTAAAAAAGCGATGGAAGATGTGTCTAAGGGAAATTTTGATCAACGAGTTACTCTTCGGAAAAATGATCATTTCATGGAGCTCCAAGAAAGCTTCAATGAAATGGCTCAACATTTAGCCATCCGAAAATGGCGCTAACTTTCGCTTATCCGCGTAAAACTGTTTTCTGGATTCCGTTAGCTGCCTGGGGGGTGCTTTTTCTCACTCCGGCAATCACCTATGGCGATGAAAAGGCTAAACATCCGACCAGTCTCGCCGAGCATCCATCTTCACTTTCCATCGATACCATCGACAGCGATTTGACCCGCTTGAAAAGCCCAAAGTACAGGTTGGTCAAAAACATCCTTGCGTCTTTGAAAGCAAAAAAATGGGATTCGGTCTTAACCCAGGTTTCCCAGAATGCGAAGAAGTTAGCCCACCTTCAAGACTACCTCATTTATTTCAAAGGGGAGGCCGTCTTGGGCAAGGTGCGGGCAAAACCAAATGGTGGTCCGGCGCTGCTGAAAAAAGTTCAGGACCTAGAAAAAGAAATTACCGCCTTTCTTCAAGCACATGGATCCGTGAGTCTCGCGCGAAAACTGCAAATCTTAAACGCAGAACTCATACTTGAGGAAGCACTGCTGAAGTTGAACGTGGTAAAAAAGGGCGCACAAAAAAAATTGGATGCCCGCCGGCAGGCGATTCTTGCGCTGGAAGACGGATTTCAGCGACTACAGAAATTAAGGGTGCTCGTCTTAGCGCTGCCGTTGCACATCAAGACATATTCCACGCTTTGCGAGGATGCCGAGGATTCCAGTCCCGGTTGTGAAACGTGGATTACAAAACTTGCGCCGAATCTAGAAAAGGGAAGTGAAGATGAGCTGGCGGTCAAAAAATCATTGGCGACCAGGCAAAGATTTCAACTCATTGCTCAACAGCAAAAACTGAAGTTACAGGCCCAACTCCAGCCAGATCTCACGGATGAAAATGCGCCGAAGGTTGATCCCACTTCCACCATTGTAAATACGGCGACTGCGACATCCGTGGCTACTACCCCGCCAAAACCTAAGACTCCGACCGTTGTCCAACTTCAGGGCGAAGCTTTTTCCAAAGGATTTTTCCTGTACCTAGCCGGTGATTATACCTCTGCCTATGCGGCATGGAACGACCTGCAGAAAGAGTACCCGGAAGGAATTTATAAACTTCGTACGAAATTTTGGATGGGTAGGGCCGCCCAACGTACCGACCACCCCAAACAAATGGAAACTTTTTATAAGGAAATCATTCAGGAGTCACCTTTCTCCTACTACGCATTGCTCGCTAGTTGGTTTGGTAAAATTTCTTTGGGCCGAATGATTTCTGGTGAATTGCCTGAGATTTCCCGGCTGCCTGGAGAAGCTCCAGCCCAGGAGATTGCGAAGATCCAGAGGGCTGAGCAATTCATCGCAAATGACTTGCATGAGTTGGCTCAGGTTGAACTTAAGGATGTGAAAATTCTCCCTGGGTACCCTGATTCGTTCCTAATCTATCTCGCCTATTTGCATCACCTTGCGAACAACCATCGTCAGGCCTATCAAATCTATGCCGAGCTTAAAAATCGCCGCAACAATGAGTTGCTTTCAAGCTTTGGCGCAAAACTAGTTTTCCCATTCACTTACTGGAAGTTGATCAAAAAAGCTTCGCAGACAATTAACGTGAATCCACTGATTCCAATTTCTATAATCAAACAGGAATCGGCCTTTGACCACGAAGCCATGTCCGCAGCAAATGCTTTTGGTTTAATGCAATTAATCCGACCTACGGCGAGAAGCCTTGATCCAAAAATCACGGTGATGGGACTGCTTGAGCCAGAAAAAAATGTACCGCTCGGCACACGCTACATTTCGGAAATGTTGAAACGGTATAAACAGAACCTTATTCTGTCGCTTGCGGCCTATAACGCGGGGCCTTCAAATGCAGACCGTTGGCGCCGAGAAATTTCACCAACGCTTCCATCAGAAGAATATATCGAACTCATTAGTTTCAAGGAAACCCGCGAGTACGTGCAGTCCATTGTCCGTAATGTATTTTGGTATGTGAAACTCAAAAAGCATGAAGAGATTCCGAACATCGATGACATCGTAAATGTGGACCGACTGCCCAAGGATCTTTGATTTTTACCGCACTAAACGTTGAATCTGAAGTGCATGATATCCCCATCTTTGACGAGGTAATCCTTGCCTTCAACTCTGAACAAACCTTTTTCTTTTACGACGGCTTCTGAGCCGCACTTTTTCAAATCTTCGTAATGGAAAACCTCAGCCCGAATGAAGCCTTTTTCAAAATCGGTGTGAATGACACCCGCCGCATTGGGTGCTTTGGCGCCAGCTTTCACGGTCCAGGCTCGCGTCTCTTTTACTCCCGCGGTGAAAAAAGTGAGAAGTCCCAACAGACGATAACCCGCTTGGATCATATTCTCTAAACCGGTTGCGTTTAAACCAAGTTCCTTTAGAAAGTCAGCGCGCTCCGCTGGATCTTCGATGGTAGCGATTTCACTTTCAAGTTTTCCGCATATGGGAACAATTTGGGAACCTTCCTTTTTGGCATGGTCCCGTACGGCCACGAAATGCGGGTTACTTTCCGGATTGAGAATGGTTTTTTCGTCAAGATTAGCCGCGTACAGGACTCGTTTGATGGTGAGAAAATGAAACTCAGAAATGACATCTTTCTCTTCTTGACTCAATTCTAAAGAACGCACGGGTTTGCCGGCTTCCAGAGCTTCCTTTACCCGAGTCAAAACCCCAAGCTGCGCCCCCGCCTTTTTATCGCCCGTTCGTGCCATTTTTTCGATGTTCGGAAATTTTTTGGTTAGTGATTCAAGATCCGCAATCATGAGTTCGGTATCGATGACTTCGATATCCCGAAGGGGGTTCACGGACCCTTCCACGTGAACGATGTCTCCATCCTCAAAACAACGAACCACATGCGCAATGGCATCTACCTGACGAATATGACCAAGGAACTGATTGCCCAATCCCTCGCCCTTGCTTGCGCCCTTAACTAAGCCAGCGATGTCGACAAATTTCATGATGGTCGGGATAATGGTATTTGTTTTTACAATCTTTGCGATGACGTCCAAGCGTTGATCCGGGACCTTAACGATGCCTTCATTAGGGTTGATGGTGCAAAATGGATAGTTCGCTGCTTCAGCACTGGCGCCCGTGCCCGCAGTGAGCGCATTAAAGATTGTCGATTTGCCCACATTGGGAAGGCCAACGATTCCACATTCAAAACCCATGATAAATTCTCCCGTTCATTTCACTTTTTCGGAACTACGCTGATTCATTGTATTCATCAATTTAAGAAAGCTGCCATTACAGAAAGCTTCGCACGCAAGGCCAGCTTGCGTTTTCATTTCATCCAATAAAATTTGCTCAGGCTTGGAAAATACGCCTAGCACATAGTCGGCCGGATCCATTCCCGGATGCGGTGGACGACCGATACCCATGCGAATGCGAGCAAAATTCGTTGCTCCGCCAAAATGCTGAGCAATGCTTTTAAGCCCGTTATGTCCACCGTGACCGCCACCTATTTTTAATCGAACGGTGCCTTGAGGCAAATCGAGCTCGTCGTGGATCACACAGACATCGTTTACATCAATCTTATAAAACCGCACAGCTTCGGCAACGGACTCTCCCGAAAGATTCATGAAGGTCATGGGTTTCAAGAGGTAGGCCTCCGGCGAGGAAACAAATAGCCCACGAAACTGTGCTTTCCAACTGGAGCGTGCGGCCACCTTCTGCGCCCAATCATCGATGGCTAAAAAACCAATGTTATGGCGAGTGGCTTCATACTCTTTTCCGGGATTGCCAAGTCCTACAATAAGTTTCATTTGCATCAATTGGCCTAAAGAAAAAGAGAACTTACGGAGTCATAGCTATGAATACGGCGGATGGCCTCGGCCAAAATTCCCGCCACGGATAAAACTTCAATTTTAGATTCAGCCTTGGCGGCTTCGGAAAGCGGAATGGTATCGCACACCAGGACCTTGTCGAACTTGCTTGCGGCAATGCGGTCCACGGCGGGACCGCTCAAAACCGGATGCGTGGCACAGGCATAAATTCGTTTTGCACCATTTCTCACGCAAGTTTCACCGGCCTCACATAGGGTTCCCGCGGTATCAATCATGTCGTCCAAGATCACCACGACTTTATCTTCTACGCTGCCCACTAGATTCATGGCCTTGGCAACGTTAGGCCCCGTGCGACGTTTGTCAATCATCGCTACTGAAGCATCCATCCGTTTCGCGTAGGCCCGCGCGCGCTCGACTCCGCCGGCATCGGGAGAGACAATCACCACATCTTTCTCGTTCGCAAAAAGCGTTTTGAGATGAGAGGTAAGAACTGGGCTTGAAAAAAGATTATCAAATGGGATGTTAAAAAAACCCTGAATTTGTCCGGCATGCAAGTCCATGGAAACTACCCGGTTGGTGCCGGCCGCCGTAAGCAGGTCGGCAACTAACTTCGCGGTGATAGGGGTGCGGGGCGCAACTTTGCGGTCTTGTCTTGCGTATCCATAGTAAGGAATAACGGCCGTGATGCTCGCAGCGGAGGCTCGCTTCATGGCATCGATCATCACCAAGAGTTCCATAAGATTGTCATTCACCGGATGACAGGTGGACTGCAGTAAAAAGACATCTTTGCCCCTTACATTTTCGGCAATTTCCACAAAGATTTCGCCGTCACTGAAGCGCCGTAAATTTGCGGTGCCAAGTTTGGTGCCGAGAGTGTCTGCGATCTTTTGGGCCAGAGGAGGATTGGAATTTCCCGCAAAAAGACAAGTGCGCATAGTTTAAATTCAATTAGCATATCCAAGATAAGACATGCGAACCTTTTTGTTGCCACAGCTGGGGTGGCAGTGATAACGCTGAGGGGCCAGGGACACTGTGTTGGGGCGTCGACAAGTGGTAAGTCTCTGGATTTTGATTCCAGCATTCCTAGGTTCGAATCCTAGCGCCCCAACCACTTTAAGCCCCGGGAGACCGGGGCTTTTTATTTTTGTGAAGCTCGTAAAATCACTTCGGGTTGCACCTTGTGCCGCTGCGTCAATTTATTGTTGCTAAGTATAAGAATGGGACTAAATAGACCTCACAAAAATGAGGTGTTTTTATGTCCTATTTTAATTTCCTAATCTCGGCATTGTTTGTTTCCATATGGGCGATCTTGCCCGTTCATGCGCAGCCCAGGCCTTCTCAAGAATCTGTATCTACTTTAAATTCGGCGGAGCTATCTGAATACCGACGTAATTGCGGCAGTTCAAATTCCCGCGAATCATTTGCGGCCGAACTTGAGCAAACTTCAGATGAAGTTACTTCTTTGAGCGCAGCAATCCACGACGACAACCAAGGATTAGCTACCGGCGCCCCACGCGGAGTAAATACCAGTGGTGAATATAATAATATCGTTGGCATTCAGTCGGAGTTAAGGGAGCGCATTCGCATCAACCAAGGCAGACGCGCAATGATGAATCGCAGGATTGCCGTTTTGAGGCGTTGCTTAGTGTTAGCGGAAAGAGCTGGCACCCCTACGGCGGGAGACTACGAAGGAAATGAAGAACGCCTCACTCTTGCAAATAATCCATTGCCATTGCTCACACCAATAAAGTCATTGCACTTCCCTAGTTCTGGCACCGAAGTTTTTTTTCGGGATGGGAATATCATTAGTTACTCTCAAGCCATGGAACCAAGAGCGAACTACTGTTCCATCGTTGCGCCAAGTGCTGGCGTGGATCTTACGACGGCCTATCAACAGATGAATTGCGCGGTAGAAAGCCAATACGGCGATCGAACCCATAACCACGTTCAGTTCGTGTGCCGAAGCCTATTCCCAAACGCACTAGAATTTAGAGGTTACTGCCGAAATAATTCAACGATCCTTCCCTCCGTTGCGGATTTGCGTCGCGCTTTCGTGGGCAATACTGAACATCCGAGTCCTGATCGTTACTTCGATGTGAGCAGTATTCGAGAAGCTCTAGCATTTCGAACAGCCCACCCTGAGTTGGCGACCTCGAGGCCAACCCCGCAAGTCGCCCAACAATCAGGTCCGCAGCCGTTGCCTCCGAGAAATTATGCCGCTTGCCCTCAGGGCTTTGATGCGGAAAACCGTTGGTTGATTCAAACTAATCCCAGTTATACTTCTCAACGACCAGAAGCCGCTTTGAACTTAATCATAGGATCCGTAGATGCTCCGCTATTTACGCCCATCCCAGTTTTAAGTTTGAGGGGCTCACTATTTATTCCGGCAAACACGAGCGAAATCTTCTTTCGTAATGGCCGCATCGTTACGCCGGCCGCTGCACTTGAGGCTCCCGGCGAAGGTTATTGTTCTGTTCTAGTTCAAAGCAGCACCGAAGCGAGAGTTTTGGTGCCCGCGAATTACGGCAATCTCCGTTGTAGCGTAATTTCTGAAGATGGCACAAGGGTGTCACGAAGTGATCGATATCATGGACCTTGGTCTTACTATGCCGTGCGATTTGAATGTCACGATGAATCAGGCGCTGGATTGGCCATCGGTGGTTTCTGTCGAAATAATATGGCAGTAGGCACTACGGACAATAGCGACGATCCCGGTCAAGCCCATCAACCTACGATTGCTGAATTTCGACGTGCGTTTGTTGGCGATGCAACGCTTGCTGAGAGCCAACGCTATTTCGATTTGGCGCCGGCTCGTTGTGCGACCCCAGATGTGAGGGAAGCAAGGCAAGGTTTTCCAATTGCCGAATTAAATTCCGCTAGGTCAAAATAAATAGTCTTCAAGAAAA
Source organism: uncultured Oligoflexia bacterium (assembly GCA_964475985.1). GTDB lineage: Bacteria > Bdellovibrionota > UBA1018 > UBA1018 > CAYHWW01 > CAYYYP01. The sequence goes on from CAYYYP010000021.1 coordinate 40,485, forward strand.
GTTGAAGAAAGAAGGGCGAAGGATAAAATCTTCGTCCTTCTTTCTTCTTGAAATAATTAGATTAAAACTTTTAATTTACTTTGCTCGGTGCAGCAATCGGCTCTTTTTTTTTCAAAAACTTCGGAAAAGAAGCGAGCTTGGCTAAGGGTTTGCATTGAAGTATCTTACGATGCAACCAATGAAGAAAAAAATTCTTGTAATAGAAGATGATCTTGCCATCGCTGAGGCCCTGCAGGAACTGCTAGAATCTGAGGGTTATTCCGTAATTTTGGCAGAGCATGGTCTGAGCGCATTAAACTATCTAGAAGGAAAGAATGCGCTACCTTCTTTGATTTTATTGGATCTCATGATGCCCATTATGGATGGACGGAATTTCCTGGCGGAGTTTGAACGCAAATTGCCAGAGATGAAAAAATCCATTCCGGTGCTTTTGATGAGCGCAATGGGTGAGCAGTCTTTGCCCAAAAATTACGAGAAAAAGATGACCATTAGCAAACCCTTAGACATCGATGGTTTGATGAACACCATCAAAGCGTTCATTTAACTTTGGTTCATGTTCGCAAATTTCCGTTTTATGTATTTTGCGGAACTGCCGACCTGCTTTCTACATCAGCTGAACTGATCGTAAGCCGTTCTGCACCTTTTTTAAGCTCCACTTCTTCGCCCGACATTTTCACATAATAACGGGTGAATTCGGCGCCAAGGAATAAAACTACAGATGAGTAATAAGCCCAAAGTAAAAATACAACGGCCGAACCACCGATTCCATAGGATGATGTAATGCTGCTGCGGCCTAAGTAGAGGCCGATGAGGCCTTTACCGATGGCAAAAAAGAAAGATGTCATCAACGCGCCGGTTCGTACTTGCGACCATTTTAGAAAGACATCTGGAAGAATTTTATAAATCGCTGCGAATAACACGGTAGTGACGCCAAACGAAATACACGCATTCACAACTTCCCACAGGAAGTTTCCACCCGGTAAAACGTCCGCAAGATACTTCCCCGTAGCGGACAAAATTGCGCTGATCACTAAGGAAACCAGAAGTAAAAACGCCACAACTAAAACAATTGAAAAGGAAAGAATGCGCTGCCGAAGCAAAACCCAGAGTCCCCGGCCAGGTTTTTGACGTACTTTCCAGATATAATTCAGAGAGTCTTGGAGCTGGCCAAACACCGTGCTGGAACCGATAAATAATGTGATTAAGCCGATGACCGTCGCAATGAGGCCCGAATTTTGATTCTTAGATGCGCTTTCCACCATGGATTGAAGTCCGCGCGCACCTTCTTCACCTAAGAGATCTTTAAATGCTTGGAAAATTTGATTCCTAGAGGCCTCTTCTCCAAATATGAATCCAGCAAATGCGAGGGAGATGAGTAAAAGAGGTGCAATGGAAAAAACGGAATAGTAGGAAAGAGCGGCGCTGTGGGTCATGGCGCTGTCATCAAGCCAACCTTTCGCAGCAGCCTTCATGATCTCTAGAAATTTTTTAAATTTTTCCTTCATATAAAAAACTCCTTAATGGCTATTTGCTTTTTCCAGAGAGGATTAAAACCCCTTTGCCCGCTTTCAGTTCAGTTTTTTCTTTTGAATCTGTGTGCGCCACGCCGACTACTTCATAAGCTTGTTGAATGCGTGCATCATCCGTTTTTAGGAATTTCTCAAGTTTACCGGAACGTTTTGCCATGTTGACGATCTCAATGGATGGTTTACGATTCTTTTTAACAAAATTTTCCAAAGCCTTGGCGCGGTCATCGGCGAGCTTCACTTCTTCGTCGGATAATTTTTCCTGATTCTCAGCTGGCAGTTCCGAATCACTCCAAGTAACGATCGTAACTTCATCAAGGTGTATGGTTTTTTCGGCTTGTTTGATCGCTTTCTCAATCTTTTTTTGATCTGCAACGGAGAGAGCGGAAGAATTCTTTTTAAATTTCACTTCCGTTACGTGTGGGGTGCCTGCGCCGGCCGCGACTTGTTTGGATTCAATGCTGACATTTTCTCTTGGGGTGGGAATGGGCTTTTCCGCCGGAGGAGTTGAAGCACAGGCAGCAAAAAAAACTGGAAGGGTAAAAAATCCTAAGTACTTAATCATGAGAATTCTCCTTAATTTTATTTCGTTAAATCTAAAGTTTCATCGAGGGATGGCGGGAGTGGATCGCCAAACGCATTATCTAATGCAGTAGAAATTGCTTGCGCCGTATCCACGACAACTTTCCCATTTTCGCTGTGGAAATTTACGCGGGTCGCAACGGTATCGGTCTTACCGTTTTTCAAAATGAAATTTCCAACGGAACTTAAGATTTCGATGAAAAACTGTCCGACATTTTTGAAGTCGCGTTTATCGCCGATAGCTTCCATATCCTTAATGAACGGTTTTACATAACCACGTAGCTTCCCATTCAGAGACTGTATGGCCGAAAACACACTGAGCTTTCCCTTCTTAAAACTTATGGGCAGCGTTCGCCAAGCGATGGGATTGATCTTACTTAAATCAAATTCCTTTAATTCTGTATTAATGCTCCAATCTGCTGGTTCACGTTTTGTCCGGGCTTGACCCACCAGTTTGATCTTTGCATTGCCTTGGATGGCGCCGGTCGCCGTAAATACGGTCATGGCATTTTTATCCTGGGGGGTGAGATTATTGGCGATGGCATGAATCCCACTCAATTGAAAATTTTGCTCGGGCGGTAAACTCGCAATGTCGGCGAAAAGAAAACTTGAATCCGTGAACACTAATCGTTCGATATTGAAGGGAATCGTTTTATCTTTCACGTTTTTTGCGTCAGACTTCACTTGTTTAGAGTCATAGCCAGAAATTGCGTTGAGTGACTCCTTGGTGATTTTCAAATTGGCTTGATTGATATCGATATCCGCCACAAAACGGCCGTTAAAGATTTCCCGCCAAGCCAGTGACACATCAATTTTTTTGATTGCGGCGAACTCGATGGCATCTTTCTTAAGAAAACCTCCGACATAGTTAAAGGAATACGCCCTGCGCCATACATGAATTTTTATATCCCGAATGTGAATGCTGTAAAGAGGAGAAAAGGTACCTAAGTAATTGTTGAGGTGATTTAGGATCAAAGACGGCATGACCGCCCGGACAACAATGAGGAGGAGGATTAAACCGGTAAGGACGTAGAACAACTTTCTTTTTAGGAAAGGTTTTTTCATGCGGCACTCCTTCAGGTTGATGGTTTGAAATCAATACATCGGGAGGTTAAAAATGTCTTCTGATGATCTACAAGTCAAGGCGGAAGCGTAGGGACTATCTGTTTGTTTTCTTAACTAAATTGGCCAAAGCGTTCGCGCATATTCGAGGTAAATTCCGAAGCCTTGAGAAAGTGCTCGGCAGAATTTTTTTAATTGCCGCAATTTCCCGGGCGCTTAAGTTTTGGCGGTTTTCCTTCAGCCACTTTCTTACGGGCTTGAAGTGGCTCTCCGGCAACATCACTTGCGCTTCGCCGAGAATTGCGAGGAGGTTGTAGTGATGAAGCAGATTTAGAATTCCTGGCAAATCGCCTTGGGAAGCTTCGAAAAGCTTTTCTAAACAAATCTCAATCCACGCTAAGCGGTCTTCCCTTTGGATAAACTGCCCTTCGACTTCGGCGATCGTTTGAATATCCTGTACGCTTTTAGGATAGGGGGTGAGCTCAGGAAGATTGAAATGAGCAAACCTGATGAAGCGCAATGCTTCGCCCGTTTTTGAATAATCGTTAATATTTAACCGGGAGTTTATGAACTGGTTTTCATCACTCCAGAGAAAAACCAAAAGTCCGTCGTAGTAATGCCGAAAGCCTAAAGCGGGATCCAAAATGCGGAAGGGATTAAGGGCCATCTTTTCGAGCGTGGGTCCGCCAAGTTTAACAAGTTCCTCAAGCTCGCTGGTGCTGATGTAATCAATGTTATTGAGTGCGGGCAACCTCTCTCGAACCTGGTCAGCCAGTATAGCCGGTCCAAAAAGGTCGACGTCCTTGCCTCCAAGCGGCATCATATCGGCGATGTGCGGTATGGGCATGGTTCGAAGTTCGGCTGGGGTGTGGGTTTGAAGTTGGAGAAAATGCCAATGCAAAAAACCTCGAAGCGAACCTCCGCCCCAAAATATGCTCCGAGTACTGCTCTCGGGGTTTTCGCCACGCCAAAAACCGTGGAAGTCAGGAACCCTTCGGGAATTAAATTGCACTAGCGATGCAAATTCAGAATAGGTCAAAATTTCGGATAGCGGCCGATGCGCGGCAAAACTCGGGACACCTTGGACCGAAAGAAAAATAAAACCCAACCATGAAACGAAAATGAAACGCCGCATAAACTCCCCCGAGTAGGCAGACCAATAGCCACGCCGAAATGAAAAGTCTAGATACAAAATTTGCGAAACTAGGGGCCTTATAATTGGCTTTAACTTTGATGGGCTGTCCGTTGCGTTGCGCCAATGCGCTGCACTGGCTGCAATGCAATGATTGCGCCGCACGATGCTGAAGAACAATAAATAACTTAATGCCATTTGTTTATGGGGCTCTCGGGGGAGTGCGTTAAATTATTTCTATTGGTAATACGATGGCTGTCTATCTGCTGCATCGTAATTATTTTTCCGACTTTGAGTACGGCGCGTGAATTCCGTACCCTAAGGGATCAGGTCGAATTCCTGGGATATTTACGACGCGCGGTACCCGAACTTTATCAAGAATTTATTGTGCGGAGTGATGCCATTCTCTTTTTCGAAACGGCTCAACAAGTTATCGATGCCGTCGGTTTTCAATCAAATGCAAGGTTGAATGCCCTGGAATTTGACATTTATGACACACGGCTAATTCCAGCGGGAATCCGTGAAACTGACCTAGATCAATTTCGAACCGTGCTCCGTAGTTTCATTGAAACCTATCCCGTTCACAATAGCCCTCAATTGAAAGAAGCCCTGGAATCGGAATTAAAAAAGGCCGCTCCGTTAGACGGATTGATCGCGGCGCTTATGCAAACGGGTCTGATCCCGAATCTGCCGGATGTTATTAAGATGACCCCAAAACTGCGATTGCCATTACTCTCGGAATTACTTCGGTCGCGCCCTGAAATTGTAGGGGTAAGCCCGCGGCGGTTGGGATTGGACAAGGCGGCGATTTCCGGAGAGGACGCCTTTAAAATTTTTGAAACGGGGATGCGTGCACAGGAGCAAAGCACATTTCTTTTGATGTTATGGGTATTGTCGCGGGAGTTTAAGAAGTTGGGAACCGAGTTAGCGGATCCTACTTTGATTCCAGAAAACCTTACGCCCCCGCTATTTCTGTCAGCATTTTCTCCAGAAAATTTCCGCCGCAGCTTAGATGATGTGGCCAAAGAAATTTCTTTGGCTTCTGCACAACTTACGAAAGCTAAGTTGCATCGGAGCCTTCACCATATTCAAGGCCGCATACGTCCGCTTCTCAGTCTCGAAGCCGGTGAACTCAAACTGGAACTCACTTTGCGGCGAACTCACCCCTTTGAAGCCTACCTCCGTGGTGAAGTAGGGGACTGTTCAACGGATGCCAGCCCTTCAATTCCCATTGCGCCAAAGGAAGAGATTTATTGGATCAGATTTCCCGAAACCGAATCCTCCGTAGTTAAGGGCTATTTGCAATTCACCCATGTCAAAACCAACGGTATTCATGCCCTCTACGTAAATACGATCTCGGGTCCGGAACTCACGAGAGAAAACGTGCGTAAAATTTTCGCCACCCTCTTTGAAGCTATGGGACAACTTGGTGCCGAAAAGATCATCATTCCGCGTCCCGAGCTGCTTGAGAGCATCATTAATTTTCCAGAAATTTTATTGGTCTTTAAAGAACTGGCAAATACCGGCAAGCTTGTACCAATTGATTATATTGATGGGGAAGAGCGCCAAAAAATTGCGGCTTTTTCTGAAGTCTTTTTAGATTTGCCCGATCTGAACCGTGAGGGCATGGAAATCCAAAGGGAAGCCCTGACGGGACCTACACCCCAAGTAAAAATCCAGAAATTTGAAATCGATCCGGACACGCTTTTTCCCCCGCTCTCACGGCAGGAAGCGCTCATAATCGCCTTGGAGCTTCGAAACCGTGAAACTAACTCGGAAAAAATCCTCGAAGTACTTAAGCTTTACGAAATACCGGCGCAAAATTTCCAGCAGCTTTGGCAAGCCTTGAGCAACCAGAAAAAACTCAGTATAGCGGAATTTCACGCCCATGTTCTAGGTGTCATCACTGAGCTTGGCGTGCCGGTAGAATGGGAGAGTTTTAAACATTTACCTCTGCTCTTTCGTGGGCACTTCGCCGCGGCCGATGCACTTACGGGCCCCAATTTTTCTCTGGCGTCCGAATATTTTCGCACTTACCTACTTTCCAATTCAAGCATAGACGCCGTATTCCGTGCGATGGCGCCGAAGTTTCCGCAGCTCATTGAACGGCAGGAATTTGTTTCCGTTGTGAAATATCTCTTCCGACGAAACATCAAAGAACTTAGCCGACTGCTTGACTCGTATGAGCTCGAGAATAAATCGGCCTATAGAACAATCATTAAATTGTTCACATCTGGGCTTTCGTTAGCGCCATTCAAAACGGAGTTAGCTGAGCTGAATCGAACTTGGGAAAATATGCCAGCCCATTCTGCCCGTAAAAATGGCGTGTTCGTGCGTCGCAAAACTCTCTTGGGCATGATTGAACCGCTCAATTCAGCGCATTTTACCGATCTCATGGATTACCTAGAAGGCATGGCGCAGAGCAACGAGACATTGGAGGCCGACGATTTGCGGACAGTTTCCAACTATTTTTCGAGCTTTATGGAGCGGGAGCGCACGACCCAGCATCAGGTTGATCGAATCTATAATTTTCTAAAGGGCTCTGAATTTGGCCTAAGTTTTACCCAGAGCTTGGGTGAGTTCAAGATTGAGCGGTTGAATGTTCCCGGATTGGTAACGGAACTTTTTCGAGCGAATAAATTTCTCTGGGCCGCTCATTTGATTCACAAAGACCCGTGGCCCCGTCATGCCCAGGCTCCGCATTGGTTAAACACCATTTGGAGTCATCGTGAACAAGTAGGTGATGAAGTTTTTCTAGACGGTCTTCGCGTAAACCCAAGCTTAGTTGAAGTACCTGGTTTTAACTTTGTTTTAGACAGCCTCCTTGCGACCGCACGAAAAACGATTGGGAACGAAACCATCATGGCGAGGGCTTTGATCAGGCATCCCGAGAAACTGACTACTGAAAGATTGGAATGGTTGGCAAATGTTTCAAGTGAAGGCACCGCGGATCTCATCTTAGCCGCACTGCCCGAGCCAGCATGGTTACGAAAAAAGTTGCGCGACCGGTTTCCTAAACTGGGTGCACCGAATTGCGAAGGGGATCTCTAATGTTTAAAAGATGTCTAATTTATTCCGCCATCGTTTTTCAACTCATGTTCAGTTTGGCTTCGGCGGATAATTTTCGGCCAACCCATATCCACACCGTAAACGTGTTTTCCGGAGTACCCCAACCGTCGGACGAGGGTGCCGTGCGCACGGGAGGTTTTGGCGACGTGGCAGCAAACGTCATTGGCGCGCTGGAACTTAAACAAAGGTTTCCTGAGCTGCAAGTCAGGCTTTTGGTAACCAGCGCAAACACGCGGCATGATCCGATTGTGCCCACTACCTGCGAAATTCTAAAAATCATGGTGCCTTCCTTGAATCCGAATCAAAAAAATCAAGTTCAGGATTTTAGGGGAGTTGACGTTATCTTCTTGGATGTCGATTTCACTGAAGCGCTTAAAGACCTATCGCCGTTAAGAATGCGCAGAACCGTAAGACAATTAATGCGTTCTCTTTCCAGTCAAGCTCCTCCGTCCGACTTAAATCTGAATTTTTCCTATTTTCCCGGAGCGTCTGGCCTTTTAAGACTAAATACCCAGCTTGCCATTGGCATCGAAGAAGTCGCCGGCAGTGGCAAACTTATCAATGAAACCCTTGCTCCTGGAGAGGATTCCGGAAAAAGCCCTTTCGTTGAACTTTCTTCCGGACCCAACGCCTTAGGATTCATGCTGCAGCAGACACCCCCTGACGCCAGTGCAAATCAAAGATTGATTAAGGAGTGGTTTGCAACGCAAGCCTATACGGTTCCAGAAAATTTTCGGGTGCAGATGGCGTATTCGGCCGAGTGGCAGAGCACCCAAGTTTATATCAATGCGCTTTCTAACTTAAGAGTTACTGAGGAAGTTTTTCTTTTTATTAAAGCATTTCCAGAACTGAACACTTCGGCGCTACCGCCTAACATTCATTTGATCCCAATCCGCGGGATGCCCTTTGAGGTGATGGACGCAATCATTTACGAATCTCTGATGTCCCCTCTCGTCACCGGAGATATATCTTGGGGAAGGGCCTTAAGGGCGAGCACCCTGAATAAGAATTTTGTTTATGAATCACCTTGGTGGAAATTGGAAAGTTCAGCCCGCATGCGAGGGATGTTGGCAAGAAGCATGGGCGTAAGACAGAGGGAGTTGGACGGCCTGTTTCTGCGAACCGAAGTCCTACAAAAAATGGATCAGGCGCAGTTGTGGGAAAAGGGGCTTCAGTTAGCGCATATTTTGAGCAATTCCAGGTTGCAAGCAAAGCTTCACGGCGCCATTTTTGAACGTTTGGCCGATTGGGATGTCATTCAAAATGTGATGGTAGTTGCCGACGGCGTCATGTCTTCAGCGACGCCAACGCGACTCACTGAAGATTCAAAAATTACAAAATTAATTGCTGAACTTAAAGAAAGATTTATTCCAAACACTTGGCGCAGACTCAAAAAGTCCATCTCGAAAAACTACAATTTCGCCTGCGATTTAGCGCTGAGTGTCATCGGATTGCGCAGAGAATAAGGCAAAATTCCCTTGCGCATTTAAGCTAAGGGTATAAAAAAATTCTCAACTAGAGAGGGGGGGTCTCTCTCAAAGTTATAGAAAATAAATCTAAAAAGGGGTTCTCATGAAAAAGCTTTTCGCAACTATAGTACTAGCATTGTCCGCACTCAGTGCGGCGCCTGCAACGGCACAGGATGCCGTCACTTACGTTCCTTACAATCGTTGGACGGCCGTTCCTTATTGTGGAGGCAGCACTCGTTTGATTTGTGACGGCCCACGTACGAGCAATCAATGCCGTATTGAATTCGACCAGTCCTACAGGTGTCCAACTATTGATCTCTATTCAGGTTGGGATTTCTATCCTACCCGCAACACGGTTTCCCGCCCCATGGCAGGCAGCTTCTACGTCGATAATTCTCGGGTAAATCAATGGACATTGAACTTCAGAGTTTACATGCACAACCGGGACAACAGTGTGCGATCAAAACTGATTTATCAGTTTAATCATTAATTCTTAGGATACTCGCATTCAAAGGCGCCACTCTCTGAGTCCGGAGGGTGGCGTACTTTTTTGAATCTGATTGATTCTTAAACAAGATTAATTTAAATCATGGCGCGCTATGTACCAGCTCTTCATGATTCTCCTAATTTCTACTTTTGCGGCTTTCGACGTACTTGCTTACGAAGCCTTGCGACCACAAAACCCTCAGGAGCTCTTACTGGGAACCACGGTGGACCTAGGTTTCATCCTCGACGGCGCCGAATTTGCTATTTTTCGAGAGGAAGCGTTTAGGCGTGATCATCCACAACTTGCTCACCTAAGTACTCAAACCCTCAAATCCTTCATTTTAAAAAGATGCACCATACTTTCTCTGGCTCAGATGAAACTCCAAGGGATTCGGTTTACCGTCGATCCGAACTTCGTCACGTCTGTGAAAAACGCAGACGTTGAAATTTTTCGTCCCCCTGGTTACGAGCGAGCCGGGGAAGTGTTCATCAAAATCCCCGACGACGGAATTCATGGTGAAAATGAAATCCAGGTGGATCTTAAAGGTTTGGGCCTACCGCCAGAAAGTGAGCGCCTAACCCGCCAAATTCTGGAATACGAAACAGCATTGCAGGCCCAGGATACGGCGGCCATTAATGCGGTACGTAGAAAAGATCATAGCGATGGACTGATGTCCCTAGGCGAAGCCCTCGCAGAAGCCGCGAGGCAGGTGGCCGCGCAAATTCTATTTGATGAATATAATCTAAAGCACGGAACGAATTACCAGACGCTTGAGACTTATTTTGTCATAAAGCTCCCCATTAATATTCTAAAGGGAGATGGGGAAAGTATCCCCGCTGCGATCTATGGACGACAAGTCCATTGGGGGCGTCGTTATCATTTTGAGGCGCCAGAAGGGACAATTGACGCAAAGGCCGGATACATCCAACAAACTTTTCTTGGCGCCGCCATTGATTGGGGCGGTGTGTCCGTGAGCTCGCCTGAATTTTACGAACGTTTTTTAGCTGGAGGAAGTCTAGTGGACCCCCAGTTTTCAAAACTTTGGGGAGAGGCCCACGATGTCGCTCGCGCCATGGAGCTAGGCGACGCACAAGCCGGGTTGCGGTGGTTTGAAAGGCTGTTTCCAGCCCACAAAAATAATGACGGTTCGCTGAAGATCGCGCCGGCCGTCAGTAAGTTGTCCCTAAGCGCGCAGATTCAAAGGCTCAAGACCTTCGGAGAAGAAGATTTTTTCCGGGAACAGTTTAGGATAGCCGTAAATCTGAGCAGGCTTTCACCTTCGCAAAGGCGTGAGGAGTTTGCCGAGCTCAACAAAAACGAGCAAGAAAAAATTGTCGATGTGATGCGGTTTTCGGGGCTGAATCCGTTCCCAGTTTATATGGATCTTGTGCGAAAGGGGGACGTCAAACTCACCGAAAAAATTCTCGAGGAGTTGGGCGCACTGCCTTTTTCTAAAATGCAGGAATCCATCCGAGCCCAGGGCATGGATTTGATCGCTGAGGTGATGAACTCCCTAGGTGAAGGCTCTACCGAGAAAACCGTCGATGGGCTCACGCATCTTTTTCAGTGGCTTGATCTTGCCCAGGATCAGAAAAGGGAAATTCGGGAGCGGCTTGGAAGGTTCGTACTGAAACGAATACATATCTTGAAGCCTGACTGGCTTCGATTTCTGATTAACCTTTGCAATGAAGCGCCCCGTGATTTCGCCAGCGAGCTCATCGACTACCTGACACGGAATTATAACTGGCTAAGTCCCGATATCCGTTTGCAGCTTATGGCCATCGGCACGGAAGTTACGAACGCGTTGCCGTTGACCCAAGAGGTTGCATTAAAATTGCGCGAAAAATTTTTAAGCGATAATGATCTTTTCTTAAGGACAAATGCATTTCTTCTCTACGGAATGGAAGAGGACATATTTTTAGCCATGGCTCGGGCGGAATCTGGCAAAGCATATGCCGAACAAAACCTTGATAAGATTTGGCCGAAAATTTCCTCCTATGTGGCGGACAACTTCAGGCGTGGTCTCTCGAATCCGTCTCTCTACGTGCGTCAACATGCGCTGGCGCACTACGAAATGTACGCCCTGGATTCCCAAAGCAATTCCCGCCAAGCGTTGCACCTCTATCAGACGCTCCTGGCGGGCGAAAAGGATTTGGGGTTTGTACAAGATATTGTCAATTCCGCCGTCAAAATTGGCAATGCGCACAAACCGCTTAAGAAGTGGGTGAATCAAGTTCTGATCTCAACCATACGGAAGTCCATGAACATCGATGTTATTAATATTGTGAGCAGAGCCATGGAACCCGAGGAGCTCGACCTCCTGGTAAAGGAACTGCTGATAAAACTTAAGCGTACTCTAAGGAGCCAAGGGGGGTGGATCGCGCCCACGAATGAGTCCTCATATTTTTTATTTTTTATTTCCACGACGCTTCTAGCGGAGCTCGAAGACCCTAGGTTTTCTGGATCGCCCATAGTTACGGATGAAGTCAGAAGCCTTATGAATTCTCCGCAGGCCATCGAATTTCTCTTGAGAATGTCTCCACGAAAAATTCAGAAGGTGAACGACTACCTTTATGCCTTCGAGGCAGTGGCTGGCCTGCTCGGCATTCTTAAACTCGACCCTGTGTCTCCGCACTTTACCCCCAGGCGAATGCAGGCGCTTGTGAATCGTATCGAGGCCATCGGGAATGCATCTGCGGAATCGCTGCAATACAACTTGGTGAATCATGATTTCCGATTTCCGGATCTTGTAAAATTAATGTTTGTGATCCCGCATGCGGGTGTCCAAATTACGGTTCAGCAGAATCTCCTGCGCTGGAGCTTGAATTTAACCCATCGTAACTCTCGGCGCGCAGCGGAGGAAGCACTTGAGCCAAATGTGCTCAGCCAGAAAGCTAATTTCAGCTTCATTTCTGAAATCTTGCAAAATCATGCTGAACCGCAAAAGCAGCTTAGGGCCTTACGCATCCTTACTCACCTCGCGTCTCAGGTGGTCAGCACCCCCACGGTCCCAGAGTGGATAAAAAATATTAAGTCCCAATTAAGCGAACTTTTTGGCACATCGGAGGATTCTAAAGTTAACGCTGCCATCGAGTTAACCAGACGAGAAGTATTACGTACCGAAGCTCGTTGCGAAGCGCTTCTACAAATTTAACCCGCCTTAAAAAACTCCAAAAGCAGGTTCACAATTTTTTCGCTCACGGCTCTGCGCGCCTCTGTCGTGCTCCCGGCCATATGGGGCGCGGCAACGACTTTAGCGTGAGTGCGAATCCAGTGATCCTTGGGCAAGGGTTCTTGTTCAAAAACGTCGGCGGCATAACCAGCCAAAGTTCCGTGATCCAGCGCCGTTCTCACCGCGGCTTCATTTACCAAGCCACCTCGGGCGGTGTTGATGAGGTACGAACCAGGTTTCAATTCTTTCAATTCATTCACGTCGATAATGTTCATGGTTGAAGGTTCCCGAGGCACGTGCACGCTCAGGACATCACAGATTTTAAGAAGTTCAGCTTTGGAGCTGAGCATATTTTCAACTCCGGGGATTTTGGTTCCAGGCGCATAAAGTGGGTCGTAACCAAATACTTTCATATCGCAGGCGGAGGCCCGTTTAGAAAATGCCTGCCCAATGCTTCCCATACCGAGAATACCTAAAACTTTTTCGGAAAGCGCAAAGCCATCCAGGCTTTTTCGGTCCCATTTGGCCTGGGCTAAATTATCCCGGCACTCGGGTAGTTTTCGGGCGAAGTTAAGGAGAAATGCCAACGCCAAATCGGCAACCGAGCCGGCATTCGCACCCGCTGCGGAAGCGATATGAACATTGTACTTTTGCGCTGCCTGAAGATCGACATGATCAAAGCCCACACTAGCGCAGCCCACAAATTTCAACTTTCCCGCTCCTGCTTCCAAAGCTTTCGCGGTGACGTGAGTAGCGATTCGGAGAATCACCGCATCGTACCCGGGTGCCAAAGAAACAAAATCCCCACCGGAAACGGCGGTTTTTTCATCGATCGTTTCAAAAAGCCCGGATGACTTTAGAAGCGTCAGAGCTTCCGCATGCAGCCCATCAATGACTAAAAGTTTCATGAAGGGGCAGTATCAAACTGCAATGCGAAATTGAACAGGAACTTCGATGATATCGTAGGCCTGAGC
>CAYYYP010000022.1:0-53472 GCA_964475985.1 uncultured Oligoflexia bacterium
GCGTGAAGCTGAACTTTTAGTCTTGCGTGGCCTGAGAGAAATTGAATTGCGTAGGCTACACCTTGAGATGGGTTACCCAAGCCTTGAAAGATTTCTTGTTGAAGAACTTGGTTATCATTCTTCAACTGCCTACCGTAAAGTTGACGCCATGAGGTTGATTGCCGACCTACCAGAAGTCGAGCAAGCACTTCACAAGGGCGAAATGAACGTTACCGCCCTAAGTCAGGCACAATCCTTTTTTAAAGTTCAGGCAAGAAAAGGAAAGGCTTGGAAAAAAGAAGAGAAATTCAATTTGCTTCAAAGCATGAAGGGGCAATCAAAACTTGAGACGGAGAAATTATTAAAGTCCATCGATCCTGAACTGCCGTCGCCTGACCGCATACGGGCCATCAACAAAACCCAAACTGAAATTAAGTTTATTGCCGATGACCTGCTCCTTAAAAAGCTTCAGCGAGTAAGGGAACTTACGTCTCACACTCAAACCGATTCGTCCTATAACGCGCTCTTTCATAAGATGGCCGATCTAGTTTTAAAAACGATTGATCCATATCAAAAGAAATCTAGAATTGCTCACAAGTCTAGTGATGCTGCGGCAGCAAAAGGCGAAGTCAAAAGTGATGCTCTAGGTGCCATTGGCCTTGGTGAAAGAAATATAACTAAAGAAAATGAGAGCCTCTCTCTAACGCCGCGTCCAAAAGTAAATTTAGAAAATAACAAGGGCAATAGGATCCATGAAAACGACGAAGGCCGTGAAGCCTATATAACCGCTGAATGCCCCTTAATCAGTCACACAAACTCCAAATTCCCACTGGAGAGAAAGCCAGCGGCAAATCCAAAAAGCCGCTACATCAAAACCGCCGATCGCCACTCCGTGTGGAAAGATGCCCATGGCGAATGCACCTACGTTGATCCGGTCTCTCAGCGCAAATGCTCCTCACGTTGGAAGCTCCAAGTTGAACACCGCATACCCTTTGCTAAAAACGGTACCCATCATCCGGAAAACCTAACCCTTCTTTGTGCTGCCCATAATCGCCTTGCCGCCATTCAATCCTTCGGAAAAAGAAAAATGAATCCCTATTTGCGGGAGGCCGTTCCTGAATAGAATCATAAGAATTGCCTATTCAGAGTAAACGCGTGGTTGCCACCAAGGTTCGCGCTCAGCTTTAGGGTGGTTGTTCGTTGGTAGGAGGTGTCGGCATTCTTATCGGGGTAAACCATGTGTCCGGTACGTACTTGGTCGTTGGTCTCGCCGACCTCCATCAATGCTTCTGAACACGCCCTTCCTGGATGACGTTGACAGTCAGGAGCTTACTTCTGTGCAGCGGCCCCTTAAAGATTTGACGACCTACAACTACAAAGCCCACCGAAATATAGCTGCCGGCTGACTATTCGCCATCCCTGCTCACGACCCAGCCGTCCACCGGTCACGGCCTGATAACGCATCCAAGAACGTTTACCAATCAAGGAACGACTGCCAACCAAAGCAACGCAGAGCAGATCTCCACTGTCCGTCAATTCACCGTCACTGGCCCCCGCGCGCCCAGTTCCCATCCTCGTGCCACCGGCTGCATTTCCCCGCGCTCCCGACCTCCAGGCGCCGCATCCTACTTCAAGTACGGCTTCAAATTCAGCCCTTTTGCCGTGTCAATCTTCCGCATGATTTCCACCAGCTTCAATTGCGCACCTTCCCGCTGGGACTTCGTCACCTGGTTTAGGCTAGCCACCGCTTCCTTGTAAGACGCCATCTGTTTTGGCGCCAAACATCGCTTAAATTTTTCCACAAACTTCTCATTTTCAAGTTTGTATAACGCTAGCGCTAGCACTTGCATCTTTTCACCAAGCTCGTAGGTCACTTCCATCAAAATATCATCCCGCACGGATTCCAACTCTTCAAAACCCATGACGCTTTCCTTTACCCGATGCATGAATTCTGCGTCCTCCGCGGCAAGACTCTCCAACAGCTTTTCCCTTTTTTCCCTAGGCGTAGTTTCCAGGAAACTCACGAGACTTTCAAACCCACCTGGTTTCTTATGACGAGCGATGTTGGACATTTTTCCCCCTGCCTCAATGCGGCTGAATCTTAGGTCGTGTTTCAAAGTAGATTATGGCAGAAAACAGGCACGAATCAAAAGAGGCAAATTTTCGTCGGAATCTAAGGGAGAATATTCATGGGTGAGATGTCTTTTTTCAAAGGTTATGCAAATGCCAAAGCTACTTCAGGGTTCCACGAGCGGTTTTTAAAAGCGGCGAGTCAAGAAAATCCCCAGGCTGCCGCATTGCATAAAGACAAAAGACGCGGTTTTTGCGGCGTAGAAGTCTCTGCCATGGCTCTCGGTACCTACCTTGGCCGCATGGATTACCCGACCGACCTCGCCGTCACTAAGGCTGCCCTCAATGTTGTTGCCAACGGAATCAATTTTTTTGACACGGCCATCAATTACCGTGGCCAACGGGGAGAAAAATCCTTGGGTGACGCACTGCGGCAGCTCATTCTTTCCCAAGCCATTTCTCGCGACGAAATTTTCATTTCTACTAAAGGTGGGTTCATCCCCTTTGATGGCGAACCTACCGAAGATCCAAAAGCCCTTTTTCTCAAAAACTACGTCGATCAAGGTTTAGCTCTGCCTACGGATCTCATCGCCGAATGCCATTGTTTGGCACCCAAATATCTCTCAAATCAAATCGATCGAAGCCGGAAAAATCTACAAATAGAAACCATTGATCTCTATTACCTGCACAATCCTGAGACGCAGCTCGAAGAATTGCCCGATCGTATTTTCTACGAAAAACTTTTTGATGCTTTCCGGACGCTTGAATCCGCAAGGGCCGAAAATAAAATCAGGGGTTTTGGGTTAGCTACTTGGGACGGTTTCCGTGAGGTTCCCCAGGCCCAAACCTATTTGCATCTAGAGCGTATCATCCAAGTCGCAAAACAAGCGGCGCCAAGGGAAAACGACTCAGGCTTCAAAGCGATTCAATTGCCCTTCAACCTCGGCATGCTTGAAGCAAAGTTCCTGGGATCCCAAAAAATCAGTGGGCACGCCGCCAGTCTAACTTCGCTTGATCGCCAACTTTCCGTAAATTCCCCAGCGACACCGAGAGCTGCCATCTCCCATGAAGAAATCACCACCGATGCCATTTCCGCCGCAAAACATTTTGGCCTCGATGTCGCAATCAGCGCCCCGCTTATTCAAGGTCAACTCTCAAACTTATCGGAACTTCCGCCCTTTTTGCAAAAACACATTAAAGAAGGTGAGTCGGCCTCAGTTTTTGCCCTAAATTTTGTTCTCTCCATCGCAGGCGTTGACGCCGTCATGGTGGGTATGAAGGATCCTAAACACATCACAGAGGATCTCCACGCACTACAAATTCCCAACTTCACTCCCTCGGAAATTCAGGCCGTGCTCGACTCTTTGCAAAACCGCAGTTAACGCACTTTAACCCCATACCTCTTCAAAGGAATCGATCTGCCAAAGCTTTGGCCCTTCTAAGTGCACCCACTTTGCGAAATGCGTATTGAAATGAAAATGCTCGGCGTCGGGAAATTCCTCTATAAACATTTTTACATTAGCTGGTTCATTATCAAAGCTAGCGATAACTTCACCTTCAGCACGGTAGGCCTCCACCGCCTGGCGCTTAAACAACACATCATCAAGTCCATAGGTAGGCTTCAAAGTCACGGAGATCTGGTTCCCGGTATGGGGAAATCCATGTTTTTCCAAGGACCGTAAAGTCCCTTGAATCATATTGGGAACGTCTCTTCCAGAAAGATATGCCACTCGCACCCCCTGATCATAAAACCACTTCACGCACTTAAGGGCAGACGGGTAGGCTTCATCTATAGCGATGAGTTCATCCGTAAAAAAATTCTTGAACCAAAAGCCAATGGCCCGTTGAAGAAATTCCATGGAATGTTCGGAATAATGGGTAATTCCCATCTCATTTAAAGTTTGTTCCACGGAGTACTGAATCTTGTCCCGCCTTAAATTCTTAAGCAAAAGCTTAGCTTCCGTAGCGAACCCTTCTTGGATATGCGGTTGATGGGCAAACCGGCGGAGAATTTCAAAGGTGCGGATCGTCACGTCATAAAGGGTTCCGTCCAAATCAAAAATTACGATAGGCGTGCGATTTGCTTCCTTCGCGTTTTGAATTTTCTGGGTGAGCGTTTCTAAAATCTGGGGCACGGCTTTGGTTAAAGTTATTGAAGGCATCAAATTCTACGGCTAGCTCGCTTTGAAATTCACAGCAAGAATTTTTCCTAAAATCGCTGCAATGTATCAATAAAAATATTTTACACCCCTTTTCAATCCGTTTCATGAACGGTAAAACTTTTCTATGACATGGAAAATTTCTTTAATTTTTTAAAGGAATGAAGTCAGGATGGAGGGTTCCACGAATGGTACCAGCGAACGGGTGTGGCGTATTTCGCCTTGGGGTTAGCTTTTGTTTAACGATGGCAGCTTTTTTTTATTCTTGCCTGATTCCCATCCCCAACGCCAATGCCGATACCACCCACGACGAAGTGTACCGCAACGAAGCCATGCATGTGTTTGTCTACCGTGACAACCTGGATTCCAATGTCTTCTGGTACATCCCGCCCATAAAACTTCTGGAGCGGGATGGCCGCATCGTTTATTACAAGCGTCCGAAGGCTGATCACACCGAATATTATTTCTATATCCTGCCCTATATGTCCGAGGACATCTTTAGTCTTCTCTCAACCGAAATCCCAAACATCCAAAGCCGCACGCAGTTGCGCCCGGTGCTTCTGCAAAGGCTTGGCGTAAATATTCCGCAATTTAATATACAAACACTAGGGCCTGAGGTCACGGACTACCAATTCCTAAATACGCCCCAGCTCATTCAGTTGAATCTAGATCCGGCCCGCACGGAAGATTTTGAATTCTTCGTAGAAAACATTCCAGGCATTCGCATGGATGTGCTTTTTCATTACCTCGCCGAAAGGGTAACGGCCTACCTCACCATCGAAATGAGCTGCAAAGACGTCTATACTGCCATGCAAATCGGCGTGTCGGGGCGCTACGAATTCCTAGGCGCAGAAATTGAAAACAGCATTTTTAATTACATCGCTACTCACCACACCAATGTGCGTACCCGGGGCGACATCGCCCTTCAGGAGATTTTGTCCCTGACCCTTGCTGAATGTTTTTCCCCACTGGCGCCCGCCGTTCCTCCGAAATTCAATTTCAATGCCTCCCTCGGATCCCCGCAGACGGACCCGAATTCCTTATTGATGCTCCAAGTTCAAGTTCCCATAACCATCATTCAGCCGGCGGCGGCAAACGGCCTACAATTCGTGTTCCGCAGGGAAAAGGCAAATATTGAGCAAAATTTCTACTATCACCGCGAGCAAGTGGCGAACTCAAGTGAAGTGACCTCCGTGCCACTCATGCTCTCCATGGCGCAAACGTCGGCGCCCGCCGTCAATGCAACGCCACTGCCGACCCGTGAAGCCGTAGTGCTTGCCTCCCACACTCAAACAAGGCCCCTAAATTCCGGAATTACGGTGAATTCAGGCGACCAACTGCTGATAACTTCAGTTTTTGGCTTCTTTGCCGAAACTCCCCATTCGGATGGCGTCACCCGCCAGTACCGATGGCAATCAGACTGGCGCAGCCCCGATGCTGATCTGTATTACCGCATTGATCGTGGCCCTTGGAGGCCTGTCAACGGCCGTGCCGTAATTTCCAGGGACACCATACTAAGGGGTGAACTTCAGTTTTACCTCGATAAAGAGCGCATTTTTTCCCGAATTCCTGAAGAATATCGACGCCGCTCCTTTGCTGGCCTGGTAGCTCCAATGTTTACTTATTCACGAACCTATCCCCAGTTTAACCTCGTAATTACTGGGCGAAATGTTCGAGTTCACTAACCTAAGCCCCGGTTAAAAATACAAAGCGACTAATTTTCGCTCCTAGACTTGCAAAGGCCATCCGCCTTTAGTAACCCCCACATTCAAGTCTCGACGGAATGTGATGTGACGGATGGCCGGTTTCAATAAAATCAATTGACACGGCGCGTCCGTATCTGGTAGGGTTCCGCCGACTGTAAAGATTTATGGATTTTACAAGTTTATAAGGTTTAGAAGTTTTAGTCGCGGCGCAATGGCGCAATTTTTAATGGAGGTAGGTTCAAAGTATGAATAGTCAATTTGGGAAAAAGTTAAGTTTATTAGTGGTCGCAGCAATTTGTGTGGCTGGAGTTGCGAAAGCAGATCCAATGCCAGTTCGGGAGCGCGCTCCTGTAACTTCCGAAGGTGCTCCTTCTGAAACCGGTTTGTCTGAAAGTGCAGGCCGTGGCCGCGCTATTTCGCCTTCCGGTGTGGTTGCTCCAGCTCCTCGTCGTTCAGGTTTAGGTTCAGCTACCGTGTCGCCTTCAATGGCACGTCCAGGTGGCGGCGCTCCTATCCTTATCCCTGGTGCTTCCGTTGGCACCGGCGCTAACTCTAACCGAGTAGCTCCAAGCGCAGCTGCCGTTCGCGGTGGTGCTGAGCAAGTGGGTTCACGCAATACTGCAGTAACTGGCGATGTCAGCAATTACTCCAGCGCAGCTTCTGCTGGAACTACTGGCCAAGTCGGTCACGCAACTCAAACTGCTGAGCAAAGAGCTGCAATGCGTCCTTCAGATGCATTAGAAGCCCGTGCACAGGATTCAGCTTGTGACCTTGGTGCCAACGTATGTAGTGCAATTGCTCAAGTTCCTGCGGCAAAACGCCCAGAAGCTTTGGCTGCTAGCTTGGCCATGCGTCAAGCAGCTGAACGTATCTGTGGTGGTGGACTTTGTGCTGAAGGCAAGGCCCTTGCCGCTTCTGCAGCTTTCGCAGACGTAAAATCATTGGCATTAGGTGATGCTTCACCTCTTTCCGGTGCTAGCCGTTCTACTTGCACAGGAACCTTTGGTGTTGCTGCCGTAAGGACTTTCCTTAACGTAGTGGGTTCTCCTGAAGTAGCTGCTACTTTGACTCCTGCACACAATCGTGCTGCTCGTATGGGCGCCCTTGAGCGTGCTTACGCAAGGATCATGGCTCGCCAAGGTAAGACTCAAGAAAGCATTCTCACTGGAATGCAACAACTAAAGGGTGCTTGCGGTACTTTTGCTGCTCAGTAAAAACCACTTTTAGTTAAAACCTATAAAAGGCCTGGGGCTGCAAAGCTTCAGGCCTTTTTTGTTTGTCCGCTATAAATAAAAATTGTTTTGTA
This sequence comes from uncultured Oligoflexia bacterium, assembly GCA_964475985.1. Classification (GTDB taxonomy): domain Bacteria; phylum Bdellovibrionota; class UBA1018; order UBA1018; family CAYHWW01; genus CAYYYP01. Next base: position 7,221 of record CAYYYP010000022.1, read on the forward strand.
ATTCCAAATCCTATATAATTCGCGGCAGCATATTGACCAAGCTTGGTCTTTTGTGCGAGTCAGTGCGCCAAGGAGCTGTGCGTGTTAACCACAAACTTATTAGAAAATTTTTCCTTAAAATTCAGAAAAATAGCAAGTTTTGCAGTTCTTTTTATACTCTTTATGACTTCCACCGGGATGGGCAATCTAAGAACCCCGGTACCGAACGAGCCCGCGCAACTCCCTGCCGCAAACGGTGCCGCCGCCCCTGCACCTAGGGTTAGCTGGTGGCAACGCCTTACGGGCAGTGGCGCACCAGCACCTGTACCTGCCGCCCCAGCTGCCGCCGGTGATTCCATCGGCCCTGCTGCTGGAACGAATTCAGCCCTTGCTCAACGTATACTTACAAATAACCAAACTTATGACCGCGTAGCTCCAGCTGGCGTTGAAACTTTGCGGGACCTTCAGAATACCTACGGCTTAAGGGATTTTGCGCTTCAGCCCACCGAAAGCATATTTCAGCTTCCTTCTCTCTATCCCGCGAGGCCTGATACTCTAAATTACCTTCGTGCTTGGGCCCAAAGCTCTCGTCGGCGAGCCCTCTCCCTTAACGGTATGGGTCGGGATGGTCGTACGGCAACCGTACATTTGGTGGCTACGGATCTTAGAAACTCTGGAATCAATACTCATATTTTTGAAATTGATGATCTCAATATGGCGAGCGGTTCGGGTGACACCAGGAATCAGCGCGTGAATGAGTTTTTTACCAAATTAAATCGGTATATCACTGCCCAGCGTGCAGAAACGCCAAATTATCAAGCCGTTCTTTACGTAAGAAATTCAAGAAGCTTATTTCAAGGCGATGGTATCGAATCCCGTCGTGCCTTTAGGGACAACTTGGTTGCCGTCGTCGGCAATGGAACGGCGAACGGAAACGTCAGAGTGATCTTAGAAGGTACTTCTGACTTATTCGGCAGAATGCGAGATGCTTTTGGAAATGATGTCGTTGAAGAATATCAAATGCCTTCTCCTTCCGAAGCCGAGATGCTGGCGATTCTTCGCATCCACGCTCGTCAATATGAAAATCTAATTCCGGGACGAGTGCTTTTTACCGACGATTTCCTTCGAATGGCTTTGCGGTTAGCGCCTAACCCCTTGGGTGGTGTAGGTGCGCGGTCACGTTTAGCTACGGCAATGGATTTATTGGATGCGGCATATCAGCACATGATGAACGTTTCCCGGGGCCTAGCTAGGGATTTAGTGACCCTTACGAACCACGTTCAATCTTTGGAACTTGCGCGGGATCAATTCGAGTCAGATCAGCGGTTAAATGCCCCGGGCAGTTCTCCTCGCTCCCAAGCTGCGATCGATATTGATAGGCAATTAGGAGTGAATTTCCAGGTGATTAAGGATCGCATTAATCGTACCCAGCTAAGTGCCCTTTTTGAGCAGATTACCCCTACTATGGCGGAAGAGGTCGCGATCCAAAAGGCGAGAGAGATCATCGGAGCAGATGTTTTTGGGTTCAGGGCCCTACAAGAATTGCGTCAATTTCAGGTTGAGCATTTTTTAAGTCTCCATCGTGTACTCTCGGACCCCAGTATTGGCGTTAGCGCGTGGGAGCAGATTTTCGAAAATCCTGAACGCAGGGTTGATGCAAGTCTCGTAAACCATTTTATGGCAAGTCAGGGCGTCACCCTTGGACCTAAGGGTATGATGGTGGCCACGGCCCCTACGGCGAGGCAAGTCGCTCCAAATCTCGGTTTAGCCATCGGTAGGCAAGTCTCCTTAAAGCAAGAAATGCAGAATTTGCGTGCTTACATTAGACAGCGCATTTCCGGCCAAGAGGCAGCAATTGATGATTTGATGGACCTCTATCTTCAAATGAATTCGGACGTCGTGAGTCATGCTAGGCCAGTTAAGTTTTTTAGAGGTCCTCCTGGCGTAGGTAAGACTCGCTTGGCGGAAGTCTTCGCAGAAGGCGCAAATATTGGCTTTTTCCTCGTAGATTGCGGAAAAATGAAAGCTAGTCATGAAGTCGCCGCGTTGATTGGTTCACCTCCGGGTTACGACGGAAATAAAGATGATGGTTTACTTGTTCAAGCGTTACGAAGCTTTCAGCGCACCGGCGGAAGAGGCGTGATTCTTTTTGACGAAATCGAAAAAGCCAACGCATCGGTATTTGAAGCGCTCTTGAATATTTTGAATTCAGGCCGCTTTACGGACCAACACGGGACGATTCATGACTTCACTAAGGTTACCTTCCTATTTGCCTCGAATATCGGATCGGAAGCATTGGCGGAGTTTGGGCGACAGATGCAGCGTTTCCACGCTTTGTCGGCGGAGCACAACGTTGCTAGGTTTAATCATTATTCTTTGCAGGATATCGTAAACCGATTTAAAGAGCTTGGTCGGGAACAGAATTTTGAAGCAGAATACGTTGCTCTCGGTAATGTCATGCCTGCAGCAGAAGCAGCCATGGCGGCTTGGGCCACTGCTGAAAAAGAATTCGCGGAAAAGTTCAGTACCGAATTCCGAAACCGAGTTGGTATCCCCATCACTTTCGACAATCTTACGGATGATCAACTTCGGGAAGTATTATCCTTCCGGTTTGCGCAAGCTAAGAAAGATGCGCTGGAAGTTGGAATTCAGCTCCAGATTGGCGCGGATGATTTAAACGCCGAAGCAAGGAGCGCTGCGGAAAATGCATTATTTACTGCGATCATAAAACAGAATGGCAACAATACGCAAAGTGTTCGGGATTTGATCCGAAGCTTTGAAGGATCACTTATGTCCGCCGTACGGGTCATTCATTTAGAAGCGGATCATATCATTAGAAATACCGCTGAACTTTCGTCACTGCCTGAGACCCAGGCCGAGCTTTTAAGGGGCACTAGGGTAACCCTGAATGTTCTTCAAGGAGCCGTTGGTGCACCTGGGGTCCTGAATGTGAAAGTTAACCTTAACGAATGTGGAAGTGCCCTCGGCGATAATGCAGCAGCAATGCATACTGAGTTCAATATGCAGCTTGGAGATTCTACTGCCATCAGGCGATTGATCCAAGACTTCGATATTCGCAGTGCTGGCGCCCCAGCGGCCGCCGCACCTGCCACCGGCGGAACGCCATAATGTCAGTCCCTTTGCCGGGTGACTTAACTTTCGACAACGTAGGGAGCTCAAATTGAGGATAAGTTTGATAAATGCCCGATATAAATGATTAAAGTTTAGGCCCGGGTATTGCTTTATTAAATATGAATTTCTATGTGGAGGGTGAGTCAAAAGTGGTCAAGCACGGCATCGTAAACGCAAAAATGAGAAACTTAAGTTTAAGCTTTAAAAAGGTGAGCGTTTTTACGTTCGCTTTTTTGGGCTTGGCTCTCTTTTCCCCAAACGGGTTTGCGCGCGTTGAGCATTGCTCCCACCTGCCTCGCCCAGATTCCTTCGATGCACTCATCAATTCCGGAACTAGGGTGTTTTGCCACAGCACCATTCGTGCGCTGGGAAACGAAACTACTTCTAGCGAAGCAGCCCTGAGGCAAGAAGGCCGAGAATTCCAAGTTCTGCTTTACCGTGCCGAGGACTTAACCCGCGCAGAGGCCGAGAGCTGGCCCTACTTAAGGCTTCTCGCCTACGAAAATGGGCATGTCCGGGCCATTGGTACTTTGACCTACGGCGAAACCACCCAGACTTTATCTCACCTTAATGATTACAATATTGAATTGAAAAGAGCGCTTTTAACGGGCCTTGAATCCTACGGTTTTTGGCCACGAGGCTGGAGTGTCCCGGCGCTTATGACCACCTACGTATTCCATGACGTACTGTTTGGTTTACTTGGCCATTTTGAAGCTTTACGTTTACCTACGGCAACTAGAGCCATTGCCGAACTTCTCGCGGAAGATACTGCAAGAATCGCTCACCGGTTCCGCTTGGATGGCCGCAGTACGAGCTGGCTTAACCGCATGCGCGCAAACTGGAATGAATTTATGCGCCGTAACCCACGGGTCACCAACGTTGACTTTGCTGCGCTGCCTACTGTCCCGTTGCAGCTTCCCGATGTCGCACAAGCGGGCGAAGTTCGACGCAGCTTTAGAGAAATTTACATTGCTTGGCGAGAAAGGGCTTTTGGCCGGGTTGCTCGGTTTTTAAGTCCTCCCAATACGGCACCCGCGAATGTTTCGGCTTTCATTAAGCTTGGTCTTTTGAGTCTATTAATAAGCAGAGTTTATAGTCCGGTTTACTCCCACAGCATGCATTGGTTCAACAATCTTGATCTCTTGCGAAACTATCGTGCACGTTACGCTAACCGGCTTGACGGCTTTTTTACTACGCTTCCGCAATGCCTTGAGAACGTTCGTTTCTGCGACAATCTTGATCATAGGGTACTTATCGTAGATCACGTTTCGCCGCCGCCGCTTACTCAGGATGGTAGAAATGTGGGACGTGGCGCCCATGACGAAGCGGCCGCACGTTTTCTCACGGTTCTACGTGATATGTTTTCCGTGAGTGATCACGGCGCACCTCGAGTGGCCACAGCAGCAACTCCTGCGGCAGCCCCCGGTACGGGTGCGGCACCGGCCGCTCCAGCCCCGGTCGCGGCTCCTGCGCCGTCGCCCGCGACTGCCGCACCCGTGGCCGTTGCCGCCGTTGCTCAAGAAGTCGTAAGGCAGCCTTTACGCCTCGTTGGTTACGAAGAATTTACGGGCGCTTTAGACGCTTTGTTTAGGCCCGCTTGCGACACCTTTGAGTTTGCCACCGTAGATGATGTTGAAGAGCATTGTGCTCGCACCGTTGGCCAAAACGATGTTGGCTTTCGTTGGGTCAGTGCAAGTCCACGTACGAGTACCGGAAGGGGAGGATTAAGATGAAACTTTTAATCTCAAAATATTTATTGGTTCAGCTCCTATTAATTCAACTCATTCTTGCCCCGGTGCTTTACGCTCAGCAACCTCCCGCTCAAACAGCGCCCACTGCAGCCGCTCCGGCGCCAACTCCTCGACCAAGTCGCCCTTGCTCCCAATTATCGGGCGATGCTTCCCGCGGACTTTTCATCGTTTACTGCGTTCCCTTTTTTGATTCGGCTCGTGGTTTAGCTCGTAGCGCCGTTTATGAATTTCAAGGCATCCGGGAAGCACATCCCGCATCCGTCGCTGCCGCAAAAACTTTCCGAGTGGTGAGAGTTCAAAACGGCGCCGTAAGTTTAGTCGGTGAAATGACTGGGCCTGAGCACGAGACCACCGTAAATCATATTTTCGGCGTAAGTTTTGACAGCGTCGACACGGCTATTCGTTTTCTTTTTGGACTTCATGGCACGGAGAGCACTCCTTCGGGTATCTCTTACGTTGCAGCCATTCCCGCCTGGGCAACCGTAGAATTAGCTTATTTCATCATGGCCGTTTTTGGTGCGCCTAATCTTTCAGTTACTGCACGCATCATGCGCTCCATCCTAAATTATGTGAGAGAGCGCCAAGACAATATTGCGGAGAGAGCAAGGATTGGTCGTGATGCAGCAATGCAAAGCGTAGGTTTAGCAAGGAGTGCTGAAGATTCCGCAGTGCTTGCAAGACAGGCCCTTGAAGAAATCGGCATTGAGCGCACCACCCAAGTCGCGGGTACGGGTGCGGCGAGAACCGCCACTGAGGTCCGTGCCGCAGGAACCCGCGCCCAAAGATTGAAGAGCTGGCTCGCAAATAATTTGGGCAGGCCCACCACCATGGGTAGAGGAGCTGCTTGGGCTATACGAGTTGGTGTGGGCCTTACGGTTCTCTACATCACGGCTCCGCCGATATATAACAACGCACGAAGAAGTTTTGCGCGCCGTATGGCAAGAAACGCCCGTATTCGATTTGCACAACGCCTTGATGGACTTTTTAGACTTCTGCCCGCTTGCGTTGCCGCCGAGGAAAACTGCGGAAGTGTAGGCCGGCATTTGCGCATGACGGATCAAAGCCAAGCCATGGCGCAAGCCCAGGCCAACGATCAACCAGGCGCTGCCGCAAGTGCAGGTGAAAGATTTTATGAAGAAGTGGAAACTGGATTTTTAGAACGAACTGAACTTAGGCCTACTACTGCTTCGGACGCCGGAGCTCCCGCGCAAGGTTCTGAGCAAGGGCAGGTGAGACCAGCGCCTACGCCGGCAGCGCCCACACCTACAGCACCTGTCGCAACTGCACCAAACGCTGCACCGGGTACGGCACCTCAGGCCGCCATGGTTGCCATTCCCATTTCCCGCAACCCCATTCCCGTATTAGCATTCGCAGAATTTGAAAATTCAATCAACGCGCTCTTTAGGCCCGCGTGTGATGTCGAAACCATTTCTTCTGATGAGGAGCGACGAGCTCATTGCGGTAGGAGCAATACCGATACCACTGTAGGATTTCGCCAACCGGTAACGAACGTTCATATAGCGGCTCCCGTATCTACGGGCCTGAGGTAGAGGACTTCAAATGCAGATCAAATTGCAAAAAATCTTTTTACTCCTGAGTCTGCTCGGCACGTTTAGCGCCGCTGCGGGCCCTTTAGAAGATGCAGAGCAGCTCTTAGGTACGCCTGGCCGCCCCGGAGTTTTGAACGCGCCCGCTATGGCTTTGGAAGATAGCCTTCGGGAACATCGATTCCAGCCCGAGCACATCCGTAGCAGTATGGATGCGCTTTTAACGCCCCTGTTGCGCGTAAAAACGGCACTTGAAGCTGCGGCCGTCGAGCTCGCGGCAAGCGGCCGCATCGTTGAGGCCCTCAATTCACCGGCAGCTACCGCTAAGGCCCGAAAGTTTGTTGAGCTTGTACAAAAGTATTATCGTGAAACCTATATTTGGCGCTCCGCGTTTTATCTCTTGAACCGCTCTACCGGATTTGAAAATTTAAGGGCCCTTGAGAATCGAACGGTCGGTAACAATGAAAATAGTTTAGATATCGAACTTGCGGATGCGAGCGTGATTCGTGCCTTCAGAAATTGGATGGCGGCATCCCAAGAAGCGCAAAGGCTAAATGACGGCCGTGCTGAACTCTTTCCCGCCAATGTTTCTTTCCGTATCTTGCCTCCCGAGCGCGGCCAAACTGCGCATCGGTTAATTCTCCCTCCGGCAATTCAAATGGCGCTTACGAGTTCAGGTTTTGGTTATTTTCCTACCGTCAGCATGGCGCGGGATCTTCTGCGGACCTCTGCTTTAAACATCAAGCTGCAAAGGCTTTCTAAGTTGAACCGCCTGCTTCCACCACGGGAGCGGGTGAGGGCGGAGCTTTCTCCAAACTTGAGCAACCCTCAGGATAGAAATTTTTTCCAGGCCATGGGCGCCGATTGGGATGCACTAAATTTTGAAATGTATTTTAGAAATCAGTTTATTCACCGTGTAATGCCATATCTTGGGCGTCTCGGTAGCCTGCTCGTAAAGGAATCGCCCGCCGGCCAAACCAATGGCCCCAGCATTCTTAATGTGAATACTCGGGGCGCCGCGTGGATTCGGGTATGGTCCGATATCGTACGCGTTTTCGCAAGTCATCGAAGGCCAAGGCCTCCGACCCAAATCCAGGGAGACGGTCCGGAACTTACGGGTTGCTTTCAAGATCGAAGTCAACTTCATCCCATGATTGGTTTTGCGGCCGATGATTACTTCAGATACTTTAGATCCGTTGGCGCCATTGCTCCTACCCCAAATCTTAGGGATATCATTTGGCTGGAATTTGCCGAGTTAACGGCTTCACCGGCCGGGGGAATCTGCCCTAAAAAATTAGCGCAAACCAGGTTTGGTATGGGTGTTCACGATTACATGCGTTACCTCAAAGGGTCGCCCGAATTTTATCATCTTCTAAGTGGCTTACCTTTGGCGGAAACCCTGACCCAACTCGTACGCAGCGTAGAGAAGCACAATATTCTCTATAAAATAGGCTGCGCGGAGTTCGTGGATGCTGCGGGTGAACGCAGCAAATGCCGGGGGGGCACGGAAGAGCCCCAGATTTTTACGACCGCCAACGGTTGGACCGAGGCCGAGCTTACGCAGCTTGATTCCATGGTGGATCAAGTGATGAATGCCGAATATTTAGTAAGCGATGCTCGGGAGCTTTTGCCAGCCCTTGAAGAGATTAAAGATAAAATTCTTATGACGGGAGCCGAGTACCGACGTTACCGTTTTGCCGCAGCCCTTATTTCTGGAAGTGAAAAACTTCAACGTATGGAAGAGATGCTCCATAGGTTAGGTGCAGGGATTAGCATGGGACCCCTAGGACCTATCGTGGAAGAACGTTTTACTTCCGTGCCGAGGGACATGATTGAAGACCCCATCGTTTTTGACTCTCTGCTGGCGGGCCATTGGGTCATTGGCGCCGCGGCAACGGAAAACTATCTTGAGAATCCGTTGGAGCCGGCGGGTTATCCTTCTTGGTATAAAGATCTGTTCACGAACCTAGCCAGCAAGGCCCTAAGTTCCGATGCCACGGTGCGCGCGCAAGCGGTTCTTGATGCGGGGATTACGCAGTCAGCCCTCTCGGGATCAAATGCCACCGCGAATAATCGTCAAGATTTAGCGGCCCAGATGCAAATGCATATTTTTAAAATTTTACATCCCATAGTGAGCAATAATTTGAGTTCCGAAGAACTGATGCGCATTGGGCGCACTACTCGGGAGAACGAACGCCAGGAATGTAATGGACCGCTTGGTTTCTTTTTCTGTTTACCTGAGTACGCAAGAAGGGTTGCTCACTTTGTAAACCCGCCGGGCGTCCGTGAAGCGCGGGCCAATGGCCAAAACTTCAATCAAATGGAAGTCCGCGGTGTCGATAAAGTTTCTGAGAGCATGCGTAGGCTTACTCGGGCCCGCAATAATTTGAATCGTCAAAATATTTGGCAAAATGCCGAGGGGCGTAAAGTACGTCGTGAGCTTGAGCGGGTTTTGACCGCGACCACTCAAATGAATGACGAACTTCGCGGTCTTTTTGGCGCATTTAGGGCGCTAGAAGCGTTTCATGCCAACTATGTTCACGAGTCCGAAAGTTTTTTGCCTAACGTTGAAATGGTGTGGGAAGCGCTTTTCTACTCAGATACCCAAGCTAACATTACGCCCATTACAGCATTCCTTGAAGACTGGGAAAACTTCCACCGCGTGGCTACGCAACCGGGCCGGTTTGGCGATCTATTTAGGGCCTTTTTTGCGGAACCTTCCCGAAGGCAAACCTTAATTGGGGCCTTTGTTCAGGAGCCAAGGCTTTTTAGGCGTCTGATTGCTCTCTACGTGGACGACCTCAAAAAACAACTGCCTGCTTTGTTTACGCCGGTGGAGATTCCTGAATCGTTAGTGAACCACGGCACCAACCGCGAAAGCCGCATGATTACCCTTCATGAGTTCATTGGTGGCCTTCTTGCTTGGAACGAAGCAACGCCTAATCCCGCAAGCCGACGTTGGCTAGAAACGGCTACAACTTCCAGAGCCGGTCAGATGCTCCACGACTTTACCGAGAATGGGGTAGATCCTTTTTTTCTTGATCAAATCGCTCCCGTCACCTTTGCCGATATGGGAACTTCGCTTGGCAGTGTGAACACCGGGGAAATCATTCGCTCCGTCATCGATCGGCACCAAGTTGTTGGGCATTCGGCGATTTCAACCATGTTGCGAGCGGACCTTGGCGCGCAACCTTTACAGCTTAACGAAGAATATTGGTCGCGCGAAATTTTCCTAGGTGAGGTACTTCCGTCCGTGCGTGATAGATTTCTGCTTGAATCTTGTCGAACGTCCAGGGTGGCCAGGGCAGCTCAAGTGGAATGCGCCCGTCAGAAAAAAGCGCAACGTTTGTTAGTGTCGTTTTTCCTAAAGCCCTTCCTTAGGGCTTCCCAGAAGTATGAGCATGATACGGTGCTTATGTTGTCTAATCCACGTGTCGCCGTGCACCGAGAGCTTTTGCAGTCTAATGCCATGAGAAGTCTTCAGGATTACTTAGGTGGCCTTGGCGCACAGACTTTTGAACAATTGCATCGTGAAGAGTTTGGTTTTGATCAACGTCTAGCCAGCATTGCTGAGACGGTGGGTGCGGTGAATCAAGGCTTGTTCACTATGTTTTTGGTCGATCACACCACGGGATTCTCCCAGGGCTTGCATCCTAGGGCTGGAAAAATCTTTTCGTGGCTCATGTTCGTGCCGGCCATCGCCGAGCTTGGGTTTGAAGTTTTCCAGGCTTCCCGCATTGAGCGCAATTATTCACGACTTGCAGCTTATGCCCGGGGAAGCATGGTGGAGTCTGATCTTATTGAACTGGATCAATTGAATCAACAGGCTGCGCAGTATGACCAAAGAATGGGTCATTTCTGGCAGTCCATACCGCTGACATCGTTCTGGGCCTTTGGTATGGCCGAGGGTGGACTTGCGGATATTCGGGCATTACGTGCCCGCCCGGGAACGGGAATTGTTCCTGCGACCCCAGCACCAGGACATAGGTAATCCCATGGAAACTTGGCACCAAAAAAATCACCCAAAATATAAACAGAAAATATTTAGTATTGTTTTGTTTAATATTGTGGCGGGCGTCACTTTCGTTACGGGCCTGATTTATCCGAGTGTCGGGTTCGCGCAGCACGCCGAAGACAATGCGGAGCCAGCGCCAGCCATTGCGCTTGCGCAGAATCTTACGGGCGATGAAGGGGAAAATTTTAGGACCTTAGTGGACAGTCTAAGCCAAGGCATTCAACTTTTCTCGGCTGACCCAACGCTTGAACGTGCAAAGCGTGCCGTTCTTCCGCAAATTCTGCTCGAACTTTTTGCTTCCCGCGAAAGTGGGCTGAACCCCCAGGCCTTTGCTAGGAGTCCATCCCTCAGGCTCGCCTACTTGCAGGGTAATTCGCATCTCCATGCTTTTTCGCTGCTGGAACTCAATCGGCTTTTAAACGCAGCCGCGTTTTCTCGGTTCATAACTCAAGTTTCGGGTAACCCAGAGGCTGGCGAATCAGCTTTTGCGACGACTTTAGACATCGTGCCAAATGTTGGAGACCAGGCGCGCGTAACGGCCACCGAAACTTTTCGTGCGGCAGAAAATGATTTTATCGGTACGGCTCCTTTGCTTTGGGATGCGAATACCGATCAGATGTTACGCGCCGGAGATGCTGACGCTAGGCTTCGGGTAGGCACGGCGTGGAGCAACGTGCTCATTGAATCCCTAGCGAGCAAACAAGCGGCCACAGGTTTTGAGTTTTTAGCTACGCAGACGGGCCCCCACGCGCCAACTTCCTTGCTTCAGAGTTTTCTTAAAAAACTCATACTTGAAAATGAAAAGGCGTTGCTCAGAACCTACTGGCTCTACCGCATCAAGTACGAAGGCCGCGTGCCCGAGGCAACGACTAGAGGAATTGATGGCGCCATTCGCGGGGGGCTCATCCGCAGAAATTTAGACGCCCATGAGTATGCCGAGCTTAGGAGTGCCGTGCAAGATGCCAGAAGACTTGCGGCACCTAGGAATTCTGAAATCGTAGAATCCGCGGACTTGCGGAATGCCGTAGCTCGTAACCTTTCGGATTTAACGGCGCGCCTGAATTTAGCAAAACAAAATATTCGCCAGGCCATCCAAGCCCAAAGGCAAATCGTTAGCGATGAACGTTCAAGAAATAGGTTGCAAGCAGCCTATCGGGCGGACCAGGCCATCTCTACCGTACGTTTGGCCCTTGATATTTGGCCTAATCGTCTGTCCAGTTTTGACCCTTCCCAATCCTTTGGAAATCGTGGTCATGCAGCGCCCGGTTATCAAACGGACCTCGTGGTGCACGCACCGGTATGGGCTGCACTCTTAAAGGCGTCAGCGCGGAGCATGAACCGAAACTTTTGCGATGCAAATAACTCTGGTTTAGTTCCTATTCCTACGAACGTGATAGTTGATGGTCGGCCAGTCAATGTGCGTCAAGCGCTGCTCGCAACGTTCCAAAAAGTATCAAATGGCCACGGCTCCGTGTTGCTTGATCAATTCATGAATTATACGCAGACCGTAAGGCCAGAGATCGCCGCCGCGCGCGCGCTAGGCGATGGCTGTGCACCAGGAAGCCATCCTGGATACAACCGGGTTGAGTGGTTTTTGAATTTCCTTCGCGGGGCTTATGCCGAACAGTTCCGGGCATCTCCTGAGCAGCTCTCCGGCATGCAAATGGTTTCCGAAGTCATCCAAAGGGAAACCGCAAAGGAGCCGCTGCTCATGACGGATATGTTCCACTGTCTTACGGAAACTTCCGAAAGCATTTGGACCAGAGATTGTACTAATTTTGAAATTACCACGCCCCGTTTGCAAGAGGCCTTACGCGAACAGTCGGATCGTTTGGCCAGACAGTTTGAACGTTTAAAAACTCTTCATTACGAAACTTTTGTCACCCGCGAAACGCCTGCCCTTCAAACCGCGGGGAGGCTTTTGGATTGGAATCCCTATGTGGCTTGGCGGTTGGTGGCCGGAGATTGGCGCTATACTCACGCGCTTTCCCTCATATATGACGGGCTTCGATCGGGCGTGATTCGTCCGCTCAATGAACCTAGTTTAGGACAAAGTTTAGGTATGGCGGCCATCTCCATCGTTGCCATTGTAGGCAGTCAGGGAGTCGGCGCCTTCATCGGTGGTCAGTATGGCGTTTGGGTGGCCCAAGCCGGGACTTTATTTGGCGCCCTGCTCGGCGCAAAACAATTTGTGAATGACGCAACCTTCGCCTGGCAAGCCCGAGAACGGTATGAAGCATTGTGGGCTTCGCTCTTTAACGGCGAACACATTACCAGCGTAGTCCAAATTCTTAACGTGAAGCGCGCCATGGATCAGTATTGGGACGCCCTCACGGCGGCCGGGATGTCTGGCGTATTCCTAGGCGTTGACGCGTTAGCGACGCTGAGGGGTTTGCGTACGCTCGCCGAGGTGAATATTGCCCGGAACCAGTACCGAAATCTCGTAAGGCAGGGGCTTGAGGGATTAGAGCGAGATCCTAGGCTTGCCGTCGGAAACATTTTTAGATCACGATTTCGCGTTTTACATTTTTGGGAAAGACAAGTTCAAGTGCAGCGTGCAGAAGTTGCACGTTTCCTGGAAGTCAACGCAGAGCGCGACCTGGTGGAATGGCGTCAGTCGCTTTTGCAGGTTGGGGCGAACTCCTCCGTTGAAGAATGGATGGCCTACGGAATGCGGGCATTTCCCGATGAACTTTTTGGCGCCTCCTTACGTGCCGGATGGGCCGATGGTTTAAGATTTAGTTTCAGCGATTTTGAATTGCGGGTAGCCCGCGGCATGCGCACCCGAAGCCTTCAAAATATATTTGGTGGCTCGCCCAGAGGATTTTTTTCAAGGAATTCCCGTGCGATCAAAACTGCGTTCGCAAGAGCTCGCGGACGGACCTTAACCGTAGCGGAGCAAGAGATTACGGCCGACCGCTTAAATGAAATCTTAGGTGCGGTAGTTCAAGTGAGCGAAAACTCCATTCACGCCGATGCGACGTTCATGAATTATTTAAACCGACTCACGGGCGGAAGAGTTAGAAATTCCGTGGGTATATTAGCCGAACATATGAGGCCAAATACGCTGCTTCATAGACTCTTTTCGCTTACTTTTTCTGAGCTCGATGAACCAGCCGTAATTTTAGCTAGACGCCAGCGCTTAGTTTCCAGCTTTAATGCTGCGGGCAGTGCCGCGGCCGATGGGGCCCAAGCCATCACGAGGCCTACATTTGACCCAGAGTTTTTAAAGACGCTAGCCGAAGCGAGACTGGATGATGGTGGTTTAGCGGGCGCCCTAATTCGAAGACTTAAAACCGCCACGGGCGCCACGGATGAAAGTAAACTTATTCGATTTGCACGAAGCCTTAGGGCTCTCATCACTACGGTCATCGTAGGAACTTGTGCGGGTTTTGATTCGGACTTTGCCTTATCCCTGCATTCAGATGCTGCGGAATTTGTGCGAGACCCCGGAGGGTTTCGGGCACGGCGCGAACGGGAGAATTCTCAAGCGAGGCAAATCTCCGATGATACCTTTCAAACATTTTTAGCAAACTTAGCGCGCGCAAATGCTCAGGCCCAAGCAAGCGGAGAAGCAGCTCACGTAGTTGACCCGCGGATCGCAAGGCTCAATCGTTTAGAAGAGATTTCATTTGCGTACCATGTGAATGAAAACATCATAAACGCAAAACTATCTTTGATGAATCGCTGTCAGAATGCGGCCGGGCAAGCGGATAGTTCAAGAATGGCCGGTGGACCCGTTCCGGTTCCTGAGTGGCTACCGTCCATGATTGAAGCCGATCCCGCGGCGGCAAGCCGGTTGCAAAATCGATATGTCGTAAGCAGTGAAGAGGTTCTCATAGAAACTATTTGTGCCAATGAGGACCTGCGCCGAATCGTAACCCATGTATTGCAGCAAGATATGGATAATGCCCTTCGCGAGAAGGACAGCGCAAGAAGGGCCGCAATCCAAATGCATTTTAGGGACATCCAGGCGTTGGACCTAGAGCTTGGCCACAATTAGTGACTAAGACGCCTAAGGTCTTAGATCAGGGTCAAATGGTCAGCAAGTTATTGTAACAGAACCCGTGAAGGCGTGGTGGTAGTAGCGCCGGTAGTTCCAATGCCCAGTTCACCGTGCGCGTTCACGCCCCAACAATAAACATTTAGGCCCGCATCGGCGATGGCACAAATGAAGTTCACGGATTCATCGCCCGTTGCGTAGCGCAGGGGTTGGATGCGGGTTACTTGGCTTAGGCCACCCATGGCGGAATCGGAGGGTTTGCAGGCAGCGATAGTGTTGCCGGGGCCCCAGCAAAATACCTTGCCGTTATGGTTGAGCAGACATGAGGAAAAAAAACCTAAACCAAGCCCAACGATTTCTGAAGCCGTGTGACTTGTGGAAGAAAAAAGCCTTCCTGAAACGTCGGTAAACTCGGAAGTCGCCGATGGCCGAGCGGTGAGACTCGTGGAGGATCGTCCAAGCCCACATTGGACCGTGTTGGCTACATAATGCCCAGAACAGGAAAAGATACCCCCCTTGACGGCGCAGGCATGGGGGCCGCCTAATTCTAAGATATCTAAGGCGCCAGCGCCCGGGATAACGACGGGCGCCGCATTTACGGGCAGAGCTTGCAGAGGCGCTCCAAAACCGTCAACTTCGTAACGACCTAGCTGAAGATTTTTTTGGCTGCCCCAGGAGTACACGTTCCCGTTAGCTTTAACGGCATAATAAAAACTATCCGAATCTGAACTCAGGGGCCCACTTTGCGTGCCGCCGCCCGCCATGATTTTCACGACATCTGAACCGGAACTTAGGGCAGGAATCATGAAAGGGCCAAAAGCTCCGCTGCCGTCGACGCTTGCGGAAAGATCCAGGCCAAACTCGTAATTCAGGGCGCGGCCCCAACATTGAACGCCCCCGTCTGCCACGGCACAGTTGGAAAACGCGCCTGAAGCAATACTGGTAACTTGAGGTTCGACGGCAGGATTAGAGCGAAGCAAGTCAACTTTAACGGCGGAGAAAGTATTAAAACGAGATATGCGAGGATCTACTGAACCGCGACCGTTGTCGCCCCAACAGTAAACGGCGTTATCAACGATGGCGCAGGCATGGAAAGCGCCGGCTGAAAGCCCAGATATGCTGCCTTCTAGTACACTGCCAGAAGCAAGCTTTACGTAAACCCCTTGCGGAACGTTATAGTCGCTCGACATCACGGGGTTGGGCCCATCACCGAGCTGCCCGTGGTCATCGATGCCCCAGCATTGAATACGGCGGCCTTTAGCGGCGCAGCTAAATGAGCCGCCAAGGGCAAGGGCCGTTACAGGGTCCGTGCTGGATATGCCTGCCGTCGTCGGAGTAGGTGACCCCCCGCCGCCGCCACCAGGCCCCGAGGATGAAGATCCTCCCGATCCACAATTAGTGGCCTGCACGGTAATAATCGTTAAAACAATGGCAGATACGGCAACGGTAATGATTCTATTTCGCACAATTCACCCCTATAAATCCCGTATAAACTTTAAAACTAAACCAAAAATATTGCAATGGGTGGGAATTTTCCGGGATGGGGAAGGTCGGCGATCACGTACGTACTTAACGCCCGCGATATAAATATTTTATATTTATTATCTGTGAGATTTTTAACCTCTCTGGTAAGTCAGGCTCCATGTTTCGCGATTTCTACCGTTTCATGTTCGCCAGAAATATTCTCCTGGCATCCTTGATTATCGGCTGTGCCTTTAATGCGGCCGGGGCTGACCTCGAAGCGCAGGATACAATTGAAAACAAGTCGGAATGTGAAGCCCATATGGAAGCATCCGGCAATAGAGCCCTCGATCTTCTAAGCAGTGTCCCACTAGGCGAGCTTGCTTGGGCTAAGGAATACCCCAGCATTTACCAAGAGCTTGCGGAACTGGACGTGCAATTGTTCCAACGGGTGAACCTACAAAATTTTAACGGCATGAGTCAGGTCGAAGTTTACGAGTGGACTCTAGCTCTGCGATTGGAAGTAACGGAGAAGTTGGAAGAATTCGCTAGAGCCCTACCGGCGCAGAGTCTACCCTGCCAGCTTTTGCGAACCAGCGTCGATTTGATCCACCCAGGGCGACTACCGGAAGGTTGGCAGACAAGTGATCCCAATGAATTACGCGATATGGCCAAGGCGGTTTTAGCATTGCCCGAGGTTCCCTGGCGTAGTCGTGAAGGTAGGTCCAGGGTATTGGACCGTCAGATCCTTATGGATGTCGCAGCTCAGAACGCCGCAAAACATCTAACGGATCGCAGCGCCGTGCGTGGGCCGTTTGCTTTAGTATTGGAACCAGTATTCGCAGCATTGGGTGAAATTTTAATTGCCGGTTTAAATCCGGCGGTGACAGTTCCCGTTCGGGCAATTGTCGCGAGGCGGCCAGTGAAAATGCTCGAAGTGAATCTCGCAGGATCGGACTGGACTGATTATTCTCGAATCGTTCCCGCGTTGACGGGATCGTGGGCTTACTATTGGCCGGAGATTTATACGAGCTTAACTTTTATCGAACAGGATGTGCGGAACTCTTTTGAGGAGTATCAAAAAATAGAATCTGCCTTGGATTTGCCTGCCCGCTTCTCAGTGGAAATAAGTCTTGTGAACCAGAGACTTCAGGAACTGATCGCCCACGTAAGGCAAAAACCTCAGGTTAAATATGCTCGGGCCGTTCGTGAATTGCTGGAAAATGCGCATAAAATGCTTCAGGACTTAACGCTTTACCTTGATTTGGCCAACGATTCGCGCGCGGAACTGCCTTCAAAATTATTACAACTTCGAGAGCGATTAAATGCAGCCGTGCAGAGCGATTTTTTTCATCTCCGACGGAGTGTTTCTATTTTGGAGACCATTACACGCTTCATGCCTACGCATCCGCAATCAAACGAAGCGCGCTTAAAATTTATTGCACAGATAACGGGATATTTTCGCTCACCTTTAGGAGAAGCCTTAGTGGCTCTCCGTACCAACGAACTGAGTTTGAGGAACGTTAGAGTTTCTGACTTGCTTCGGAAAAAAGGCGTAAGCCCACCGGAGCTCGAACTGATTCGAATTCTCATCCGCAATTCGAAAAAAAGATTCGGCTTAAAAGACATTGGCGTAACGATCGACCACGAAATTGATATCGTAGCCAACGATGGCTCCATTTCTTCGTGGGTCGAAGTGAAAAATCTGAACTCAACCCTAGATCTTGAGCGGAGAGGAAGCGAGTTTTTTGATACCCTGATAAGACAACTTTCCGGCGAAGCTTTCCTACAAAGACTTTTACGTGATGGCATTTATTTGCCAGGTCGGGAGTCCCCAATCAGAGCGGTAGCACCATACACGTACCGTTTAGAACTGCATTTGCCTGCTGGTATAACGGACGCCACCGCAGAATACCTCCATAGTCGCCTAAAAAGGGTAATGTATTTAACCCATACAAATTTCATCATCGTGGCCCCAAGGAATCCAAGTTTTTAACGGTGCCTCGGCAGACGCCACCTGCGTAAAAAGGTGCTAACTTCCCAGTATGTGCGTCTGTTTTGTATCCTTTGGGCAAAATCCAAAATATCCGCTGATCATCGCCCACAACCGTGATGAATATTATGCGCGACCAACGGCAGCGGCCGCCTTCTGGGACTCTGATCCAGAAATTTTTGGGGGACGTGATTTACTGGCCGGGGGAACTTGGCTTGGTTTGAATACGCGCGGTAGTATTGCGCTGATAACGAATTACCGGGATCCTAAGGCAAAACGAGAATCGGCGCGATCACGAGGGCATATCGTAAATGCGCTGCTTGAAAGCAAATTGCCGATGACTATTGAGCTCCAGGCGATTTTGGAAAAGAGTGAGGAATACAACGAGTTTTCTACGTTGGCGTATGGTGAGGGAAAACTTTGGTATGCCTCTTCACCTAGGCGAAAACTTGAAGAGTTAAACCCAGGCAGCTATGCCTTGAGTAATCATGAGTTAAATACTCCCTGGCCTAAGGTTCAAAAAATTTCAGAACAAGGAAAGCTCATCGCCCAGCAAGAAGAAAACCTGATCGAAGGTTTCTTAGCTTTAATGGCGGATACCACTGCAGCGCCGGATGAAGAATTGCCCAGCACTGGCGTAGGCTTGGACTTAGAGCGGCTACTGTCTCCAATTTTTATAAAAACCGAAACCTACGGGACCCGGTGCTCTACAGTGATCTTGGTAGAAAATTCTGGGAAAATCACATTTTTCGAACGAAGTTTTTCGCCGACGCATACCCCGTCCGATGTCGTGGAGAAGTTTGATCTTTATCCGAGTTAAAATATTTGAAAGGAAAACAATTCCCACTGGTGGGAAAAGTGCTTAAGTGGCGGCCCGCTCCAACTCACTCCGTACGGGTCGCATGGAATCGATCAAACGTACGCCAAAGTTTTGCAAAATCTTCCTGAAAAATCTGGGTGGGAATGGTTCCCCAAAATGTACCCCAGGCAAACACCGCGGAGTAGAGCAACATGGTTGGTAGGGAACTCATGGGCCTTAATCCTTGCATACGAAACAACATGTTTATGGCCTGTTCAGGACCGCCGACTAAAAAACGGGTGAGGAGGTTCCATGTCCAAATATAGGGAGCAACCCAAACTCCGTAGAGCAAATAATTAAACGGTGTGATCGCAATGGAACTTACGACGGATCCCCGCCACGAACGCCCATTTGAGGCTTTAAAATAATAAAGCATGGGAATATTGCGATCGAGCATGGATTTAAAGCCCAATCCAAAGGACGTCGGTCCAACGATGGCCTCCGCCGCCCGCAGGGTTCGAGTCAGCACTTGCGAATTTTTCACCCAAGAAACTTGTCGAAACCGCTGAAACCTTCCGGGCTGATTAGGCGAGAGCGCTGGAAAATTAGGATCGGCCGCCGTCATGGCGAGATAATTTCGAACCACGAAATCCGCAAAAATTTCGCGTTTGAGTTTGGCGCGTTCCCATGGAGTCAACTGCGAGAGGTACTCATCGTAGTGGGGGTCTGTTTTTCTTAAATCAGAAATATTTTGCAAACTGGCCCTAAGGACTCGCTCTTCAAGTGCCGGGTCCAGGGACCACTGAGGATGCAAACCAATCACTGACATAAGTGATTCTGCAAAAATCCACTGGGCCCGCGCCTCATCCTTGCGGGCTTCATTGGAATAACGAGTGTTCGGCGCGGTCGGAGCTTCTTGGTCATCACTGAGATGGGATGGGTCAAACTCCCGTCCTGTCTCGGCAATAAAGCGCGCCTGGGCCCGCTGTTCCGCGCGCCTTAACTGCCACTTGGCAAAGGTTCCATAATGGGGCGGGCGATAGCCGTCATAAATACGATTTGTTGATAAAGCATAATTATCCTGCGCTAAAGTAATGATATTATCTTCCGTGGCCGCGTTAAACTGGCTGAAGTTTTTCATCCGTAAGTCTAAGAACGCGCTTTCTTCTGAGAGGCCTTGATTTCTAAGTGCGGCGAACTCTTCTGCGTGTTCGCTCAAAAATTCCCGCTTGGTTATGGCCTGGGCGCGTTTACCATAACGATCGCGCATGCGGCGGGTGGCGCCCAGTTGAGTGTCATCCCCAGTCATGAGGGCTACCATGGAGTTTCTGAAGTATTTCGTGGTGAGATCAATTCCGGCCTTTGCTTCGTCTTCCGTAAAGCCTTGGTTCACCAAAAGGTCTACCCATTCCTGCGGTGCCGCATGCCGGGCCAAGTGTTCAACCAAATGTTCGTCTTTTGATACGGTGAGAAAAAGCAAATCCTGACGCATGCGACGGATCCGCGGAACGCTCTCTAAAATGCCTTGTTTTAACGATGAAATTTTTTGCCTCAAAGTGAGGCTTTTATTTTTAAGGATTTCCATGGGCCTGCCCAAGAGGTGATGGGAAATCTGCAGATTATCGTCAATATGGCTAAAAAGTTGAACTGCGGCCCGTTTAGCCCGCCACTCCATAACGGTATTGGATTCATCCTCCAATTTTAAATTCGCATGATCCAATGCTTTTCCGAGGGCTGATTCAACTAAGCCTGGCCTGGACGTTCCCCAATAGGTCGCATCGGCCGAAGGAATAAAGTCCTTGGGCAATCGGTAACCTAAAGTTCGCATGAGCTCTTCAAAGTAAGTTGATGCATCGAATAAAAAGTCCTCAAGACTGGGTAAGTCCTGTTCCTTCATAATGGCGGACAATCGTTTTTCCACCAGCTGTTCATATTCGCCTTGAAAATGGGGGTCAAATGGGTCTTTGCCCTGGGCACGCATGGCGTCGCCGACTTCTGCCTGGGCCGTTTGCAGGAGTTGTGCACGCCAGGCCTGGCTAAATAGTGCGGCTCCGCTATTGCCGTAAAAAATTCCGCACTTTGCAATTTCGGCCACGCGATTTTGTTCAAGGGATTCATTGTCACTCCCAAACGCACGGTCCACCCGTGGCTGAATTACCGGAAAGTGTTCTGCAAGTTCGCGAGCAATGCCTTCGTTTACCGAATAAAGCTGAATGTAGTAACTTGCCGTATCTACTGATCCATAACTAAGGCCCATCATCCAGGTGTAGGCCGTAGGCGTAATGTTATCCACCGCAGCCCTTGACCAGTAGAGGGTCTTCGATAAAAGCCGTCTTAGTCGGGAACGCTCACCGGAAAAAAACCTTGGTGCATACCGATCACCTAAAAATTCAATGGCGTTCGCTGCCCATACCGTTGGAATTCCCCAGAGGGTCCATAGCACGGTTGAGGTCACAGTTAGCGTATCCCGAACTTCACGGTGCACAACACGAACGGGTTTAAATTTATAAACGGGATCCACCAATTTCTGTTTCAGAAAACTCGTGATGTTTTTCCAAATGCCTTTTTTCCCTGAAGGTGTGGATGGTCGCACGGTACCCATATCGATGGATCCGGCCACATCGCTGACAATAGAATCATCTGACGTACGGGTATAAGGCGATGGTTCGGAACTCCTCACCACCGTGTCAGAAATATTATCGGCGCTACTAGAACTGGCTTCGCCAGATTCACTGGACTCTGCAGCACCCCCTGATGTTCCAACTGTCGCGACGGCGGCTGAGCTGCCCTGGCTTAACGCCCCTTCGCAAGAGGCGAGGTAACGTGCTTCTTCCGCTTCATTTCGTTTTTTGAACACTGCTTTGTAGCGGGTGTGTTTAAGGATCACGGCCGACACCGTAGCAATGGCGCAAATCACGGCGAAACGAATCAGCCTGGAATGGATTCCTTCGGGCAGGCCGCGAGACTGCCGTTGCATGGTGACTCTAGGGTCTTGAGCAAACGCCGTGGGCAACGCAAAGTTTTTAAGAATTTGAATGAGCGAATTTGAAGTCGAGCTTTGTGAAACGCTGCGCTCCAAAACTTCAGGGCCCGTATAAACTAAACCATTCCACGCCGTGGATCGCGGCGCAGGTAGCCTGTCCGCCGACACGAAACGCGAAACCAAAGCCAGTTTTAAATTGAGGTCTTCGGCCTTAGCGAGTTGATGGAGGTCGGCCACGGGAATGGAAAATACCGGGTCTTCAGCTTCGGGGCGCGCTGGATTTTTTTTCCAGCGAAAAATGAAACGTTCGATTTCTGGCAATTCGTTGATTGCGACTTCACTAGTGTCGAGCCCTGGGACCGGTAGAAAAAAGAGTGGCACGGTGGTGCGCTGCCGTTCGGCTTTCTGCAATTCAGTTTTAGAAATGAAAAAAACGCCCTCTTGTACAGAGGTGGGGTTTAAGAAAAGAAACTCGTCTGACTCAAAAAGGGCGGAAAATAAGCCAGGAATCTCAAGCACCTTATTGGGCCTAGGGTAAATTAAAAAAGTTCGGTTACGCGCGTGATCCTGCGTAAGAAAAATTTCTTCGTTGGTCTGGGCCGTCGTCGAAATTTGCGCCGTTTCTTCTCCCGTGGGAGCGCGCCAAATTTGGCCGCGCAAATAGAAGGGGTTTTCATCAAAGTCGTCGGCACCGATGGGCCCCACAACTTCCTCAATGGATTGAAACTGCGCCGTGGGATTTTGTTCCAACTCTTCTAGGAAGGGATCCGTAAGCACGGTGGAAATGGCATTGTGGAATGAATTGCCCGAAGCAGGTGCGCCCGCGTGCGACGCAGTTGAATCTGCTTCCGCACGGGCGTAGGAGTGGGGAATAGCGTTGCCAAAAACTAAACTGATGATCAGAATCCAACTTACAAAGTTTATGGCTACCCTCACAATATCTGGTCACCCCCGGCCATGAAGATGCATGACTCAGAAATAAGCGTAAAGGCTTCATAAAAAAAAAGTCGGGGTTCGAGAACCAGATTAACGCGTTAGGCCGCATTATTAGCGTGAAGTTTTTATATCTTTGAGGGTAAATTTTACGTCATGGCATCTACCGAAAATCTTTCATTACAAGAGCGTTACGCACCGGGAAGCATTTGTTTTGGTTGTGGGCCCTCGAACTTAAAAGGGCTTCGCATCCAAAGTCGCGCGCCCGATTGGATGGCCGCAAAGATTTCCGAAGAGTCCCCACGGGTAAAGGCTGCTTGGCACTGTGAGGCCCATCACGAAGCCTTCCCCGGAATGGTGAACGGAGGAATCATCGGCGCGCTGCTTGACTGCCATTCTAACTGGACCGCCGCTTGGCACATCATGAATCTAAATCATTTAGATCATCCGCCCTGCACCGTGACCGCAAGTTATTCCGTAAAACTTCTGCGCCCAACGCCAAGCGATGCGGAACTTGTTTTGGAAGCGTGGGTGAAAGTCCCCGAGAGCGACGCTGCGACTGCATTGCCCGGTGCCGCGTCTGATCGTGCCACCATCTTGGCAACCCTAAGCGCAAACGGAAAAGTCTGCGCAACGTGCGAGGGAGTATTTGTCATGGTGAAGCCTGGGCACCCGGCGTACCACCGTTGGTAACTTAGCGGCAGCTACTTGCTTCAAACGCACCGATGGTGGGCCTTTGACAAATAGCCCTGCCATCGTAGTCAACTAACGACATGTCATCATCCCTTGCCCCGGCGTACAATAGAGGACTTGAAGCCGTGGGTCTTAAGTTCGGCAGAGTGGTGAGGCTTCCGGCGAGCGTTACAAAAGGGTTGGTCCTTCCGTAAAAATTTTCTCGTTCACCTTCCAGGGCTTGGTAGTGAAAAATCGATGTCGTGCGATCTCCACAATCAACCAGCTCCCGGCCACCGTTCCACCAAAGATTATGGTGCATGATCAGGCCCGAAACGCCGTTCGGGTTAGCGTTCATAGCGCAGGTGCTGTCCGTGCTTGCTGAACCAAACAAGTTGTTTATGATTTTAGGGTTTCTGTTTTCTAATATTTCACCCGCTCTTCTTGAGCCGCCCCAATATTCGCGAATGCCTGGCTCAAGTTCACTAGCGTAAAGGCGTACGGAGTCATGCACATCAACTACGGAGTAACCGGCGGTGAACCAAATGCTGTTATTGATGGCCGTGCAGTTGTGGCAACCATAAAAAGCTACGCCACCTTCGGCCGCGTTCACGATGACGTTGTTCCTGGCCACTTGGCGTGAGCCTTCGGCTGGGTGGTCCCAGGGCCACATGAAAACATTGTTGGTGCCTTCGCCGCCCAAGATGATTCCGCGATGTCTTGCGCGGTTAATTAAATTGCGCTCAAAAAGAATATCGTAGGAGCCACCTTTGGCTTCCATTCCATGCCCTGCGCCCACCATATTCGTAAGCGTGTTCTGGCAAGTCGCCGCGTGGTGAACTCCCACCAAATCAATTCCATGGCGAGCGGTGCGGTCGATGCGATTATTCATGATCCAAATATATTCCGTTTGATTTGCCTTGATGCCGTCGCAACAACCGCTCTCGTAGGCGTTGGCATTTCCATCGCCATCGGAACCCATATTAAGGTTTCGCGCCACGATATTTCGGATCACGATGTGATGGGAAGCATCCCATTCTCCGTAATGGGCGGGATTTCCCATGGCAATGGGGCTTCCGCTCACATGTACGCCGGAATCTCCGTAAAAACCGGATGCTGGCCCAATGGTAAACCCATCCACCGCGATATAACTTACGTGCTCAAGGCCAATGGCCTGGCCGTTTCCATCAACACAGTTTATTTGCACAACGCCATCGGCGTGCAACCAAAGGGGGGCCGCCGCACTACGCAGATGATCGGTAATGGCTAAACAATTTCCGCGGTAGGTGCCCGGCGCCACTAGAATGTGGGTAGGGACGTTGCGATTAGAATTATTGATGGCATCCCGGATGGAGTCCATACTGCCACCGGATACGCGCACCGTAGTCCAAGCTGCGGAAGGTATCGCATCTACGAAAAGGCGATCCTGGCACGACACCTCACCAAAGGGTTGAACCCCAGGGGCTAAGCCATCCGACGGAACCGGCAGCAGTACCGCGTTGTTGGTTCGGGACGTGGTAGCTGAAGAACCCGAGCTAGTCCCTGCGCTCCCACTGCTATTGCAATTCGTTCCGTAAACGGTAATCCCCGTAATGATGGTCACGGCCGAAATCAAAATCATGATCCGAGCATTTTGCCGTAAAAACCCCCGCTTTAAATATTTCCCCGATGGCATTCTGGATGATTCCCCCAAAGAATAGGGTATCACGACGCAATGCAGCGTGTAGAAATTTGATTCTCTATAAATATTAATAATTTATAGTAAGTGAGTAGGCAATTTTATACCCGATTTTATACCCGATGTCTCAAGGGCTTAATGTCGCTCCCGAGAAGGGACACTTCGACGGACTTTCTGAAGTCAACGGAGCTTGGCTTAAACCGGATTGACGGACATCGATTTCTAGCTGAACATTTTTGGCCAAAGGTCCGCCTTTATGGAGTTCGTGATCACGTTTCCGCAAACGAACCATGACGCCGTTTTTGGGGCGCAAAGTGATGAGCGGTTCAGGCACCACTTCAAAACCTGGCTCCAAATCAACTTGATATTCCCGGATGAGGGTGGCCATGATCATTTGGGATTCCATCATGGCAAACCCACTGCCAATACACTGGCGGGCCCCGCCCGAAAATGGAATATAGGCGTATTTTGGCCGGTTTTTAATGTTCTCTTCGGAGAATCTCTCCGGATCAAAACCTTCAGGATTTGGAAAGTACTCAGGTTTGCGGTGTGTGACGTAGGGAGAAACGAGCACGATGGTTTTTGGCGCAATTTCAAATTCGCCGATGGTATGGGCCTCAATGCATTCGCGCGAAAGGATCCAAGCGGGTGGTGAGAGGCGCATGGATTCTTGGATCACCTTGGTCGTGTAGGTGAGGGCTGAAAGATGTTTCATCTCAACATCGGCAGTGGGCCCTGCGACCCTTAGTACTTCGTCATAAATGCCTTGGCTTAAGTGCGGCATGCGCGAGAGATAGTAGAATGTCCAAGTTAAAAGATTAGCCGTGGTTTCATGCCCCGCCAAAAACATGGTCATGACTTGGTCACGAAGTTCTTCATCTGAAAACGTCTCTCCCGTTTCCGGGTCCTTGGCGTCCATGAGCATCGTGAGCAAGTCCTGATTTTCTTTGCGGGAACTGCGGTGCTCTTCGATGATGCGAAACACCACGTCATTTAAAACTTTCATGTAATGGGCCGAACGTAAATTCATCGGCGTGGGAATGGCCCTCGGGATGGGGAAAAGGGAAAGAATGCGGTCGTTCGCGGACTCCAAAAGGGAGTCCATGGCTTCACCGACCTCAGAGGCATCTTTTTCATTGATGTCCGTTCCCAAAATCATGCGACTCACGACCTGAAGGGTAAGTCGCATCATGGATTGATGGAGATCAAACGGCTTGCCCAGCGCACTTGCTTTAGAGAATTCTTCCAGCGTTTCCTTGGTGCTCGTCGTAATGAAGTGAGTCAGCCCCGCAAGCCTTTGCTTGTGAAAAGCTGGTTGAGATAATTTTCGTTGTTTGTGCCAAGCCTTTCCTTCGGCCGTCAGCAAACCCTTGCCGAGCAGTTCTTCAAGTTTGTCGTAACCAAAACCTTTGACGTAGCAGTGCGCCTTATCCACTAGTACGCTTTTGATGTGTTCGCTGCTGTTGACCAGCACCACGGTGCGGGGGCCAAACCGCATTTGCACCACGTCACCGTACTCGGCAGCAGTTTTCAGAAAAAAATGAAGGGGATCTCGTCTGCGTTCCGGCAAACAGCCTAGAACAAAATGACCTTTTGGACCCGGGGCTTTTTTGCGAGCGGAGCCGTTGATCTTTAAGCCCTTTAATTTTGAACCCTGCGAATTCCCAGTCACTTCAAGATTATTTAATTCCACAAAATAAAATCCCCTTGCCCATGAAAGCTTAGGTGCTTTCGATGGGCAAGGGGCAATGCGAAGAATTCAAAAAGGCTTAAAGCGATGCGGTCGGCGTTTCGGGTGCCACTGCCTCTGCAGCCGCAGTAAGGTGCTTGTTACAGTCTCTAGCAAAGGCTTCCGCGCGCTCAATTCTTGAGGCAAACAGAGTTCTAAAAAATCCCTGTTTATCACGGTTCGCCCAAGCGTTTCTTACGCGCTCAGCCAGAGTGCCATCCTTCAC
This sequence comes from uncultured Oligoflexia bacterium, assembly GCA_964475985.1. Taxonomy (GTDB): domain Bacteria; phylum Bdellovibrionota; class UBA1018; order UBA1018; family CAYHWW01; genus CAYYYP01. Next base: position 34,122 of record CAYYYP010000022.1, read on the forward strand.
GGTATTTACCGCAACCCGTCCTAGCCTCCAGGCCGCAATGGCTGCTAAGCCAAAGGGCGCTGCGGTCTGCAATAAGTTAATTCCTTGATTGATATAGTTTTCGGCTATGTGCGCTTCTCTGCTGATCAGTCCGTAATAAATGGGTCCGGTCCAGGTGTAGATGTGCGCACCTACGGCTCCGTAGAAAAAGATCGTTTTCAGATTTTTTCGGATTGGAATGCCAAGGTTGTCAAAGATTTGGTTGGTCGTTAACCACCCGCCCTTTACCGTGGGTCCATAAAACACAAGACTGAAAAAGATCAACGTCGCAAGTGGAGGGGTCGCATGCCAAACATTTTTCATGATCCAGTATTGGGTCGTGATGACGGTTGCCAAAGGCACAAAGGCCTTTGTGATCCCAACCCGAGAGTGGTGAAGGAGTGGAATAAAATCCCGCACGACTTTCGCGTAAAGACCGCGCTCATAATTGTCCCGAGAATAGTGTGCTTCTACAACCCTCATTATGCCCGTTAGAACTTTACTATTCCTAACCACCCTGGTTTGTCGCAACCACTGGAGATTCCCTGGATTGGCAGGATTTAAACCCAAAGGTACTAAGTTCTCAGTAATTGTAGCTGCACGGTAATGACGGGCGAACATGTCCGCTCTCACAATACGGCCAATTCTCATCTGATCCGCCGGACTCAGCCTTGCCAGTTGTTGCGCGTAAGCCGTAGGGGTTGGCGCCGTCTGCTCGGTAACCGCCGTTTCCTCGGTAGGTGTAGGAGCTGTCTGCTCGGTAACTGCAGTTCCGCCGGTGGGTGTGGGCGCAGCCGCTTGGCGGCCCTCAAGTCGCTCTTTCCATTCCCGCGCTACTCGGCCTTCTACAATTTTAATGAGCTCTTCATTAGCGTACTCAGGATAAATTCCTGAAGCCTTCAGAATCTCCTGTTGGATAATGCGGTCTGTTTCTTCGCGGGTAGCTGAGAACCCATTTCCTCTTTGAGTGAAAGCGATGAGTTTTCTGCCCGCCCGATTGAGCGCTCGCCTGAGCTGCCATTTTGCAAAAAATCCCTCGGTCTCCAGAGGGTCAATTGATCCGCTAGTCTGGGGTTCAGAGGTTGGCTGCGCTACCACTGTGGCTGAATTCAAATGGTTCTTCAGTTTTTTATACAATAGATCAGCAGCTAGAGGCCCACCTTCCGCCGAAGCCTCAACCCACGATTGTGGTGTGATGACGATGGGGTCCTGGGCTTGGGCAGCCAAAAGAAGTGGAGAAACTTCAGCTTTCACTTTTTTCAACCTGCCTGCAGCATTTCTCAGGTTGGTCGCCATGCGTGATCGGAGGGTTTCTCCTGCGATGCGTGGGTTGGCTCCGATACCTACGGCAAAATTTACGAACGCACCAAGCACGCCCACATCTTGGGCTAAGCCCTCCAAAATTTGCACAGCGCCAGCAAGCGCAGTGTTAGAAGGTTCGTTTCGAAGCGCGATCCTTGCTTCGCGGAGCGTTTCGTCAATGGCTGGTCGCACCAATCCCGTACGGAGAAAGTTTTTTGGTTCAATATCCTTATCGGCAGCTACTTGTGCCGGCCGGTAGCCTAGGAATTGATGAATTCCATTCACCATGCGATCAATATTGAGCCACATTTTGTAGGTAGGCAGAATATTTTTTCTCTTCTTATCCGCATCAACTCTTTCCTTAAGTCTTCGTTCAAATTCTTCTACATGAATTCCTGGATCTAGCTTCTCGGCCAGCATCTCCCGTTGCACGACCGGACGTTCCGAGGCTTCAATTCCCATGATGGATTCGCCTTGAACGTTATACGATCCCACGATCCCCCATTGGGCAAAGCCACCCAATATCGAACCAATTACGAGAGCGGCTACATTAGGGCTCTCAACCGCATGCCTCGCGCGCTCAGTGAGAAATGGAATGTGGTTCCCGATGGCATTCCATACTTGTGTATTGAGCCAAAGGCCTTCAAAGGTCACAGCGGAGGAATCGGCGAGTAATCCCAATACGATTACGCCCGAAATCAAATCTCTCCAAACGGTGGTCAAGCTTGAATAATTGCTCATCGCTCTACCAAAAGCCGTATTTATTACCTTGCTTACTAAGGAGTTTTCACGAGCCGCATGGGGAAGAAACCGGTCACTAAAATAACGAATACCTAGGAAGTTTACATAATACGCCGACTGAAACGATACTGTGAGCAACTGAGTTAAAGTTGTAAAAATCGTCGCAGGATGCGTAGGGCTTTCACCATCCGCCTGGATACGATTCTTGATTACAAAAATATCCAGCAGGGCGGAGACCCCGATGTACGCGCCCATAACTTTTGCAATCCAAAGTGAGCCCGCAATGGTTTGCGCAATGGCGGAATCATCGGCGTGTGCATTTGAAATCCCAAAAGTTTGCGACCAAAAGTTCTTTAAAAGATTTTTATTTACATTAGCGTGGCTAGACGAAGTATCAATAATATCCGTTAAGAGAATACCAAACCCTGCCGTGCTGTTAGGCAAAGGCAAAACTTCTGCTTCATCATTATTGGATAACAACGACTGCAAGCTAGGCATCCCATTTCGGCCTTGGGCTGCCGCTTCGCGCGTGGCGTTCATTAATAGTTCGGGCAAATCGTTGGGGTGCTCGCGGCTAATTTCCAAAACTGCCGCAATGGAGCGAGCAGATTCGTAATTCATACGCGCGCCGCGTTCCAAAATTCTCAAATGCTCCAAGCGCACGGGGGTACGATCATTATCACCACGAATGAAAATCAGCGTATCCCGGTGCGCAATTTCTTGCATGCTAGGATGAGCAGCTTCGCTCCAACCGTTCCCATCTAAAGGAAGGAAAAAGAATGGGACTGCACGACCACTGAGCGATGCCGCCAACAGTTCCGATTGAGAAACAAAAAACACACCTTCACCGGGGCGTTCAGCGTCAGGAGTTTTTGCTCTAAAAATGGAATCATCTTTGGCGGCGAAAAATACGTAATCACTGGTTGAAAATAAAAGGCGAAGGGGAGCCGTGATGCGAAGTGCCCGGTGATTCTCTGGCAAATTGAGCAAAGTGCTACGGCCTGAGGCCTCAACGGTTTCACTTACTTCTTCATTGTCTTCGTCTTCTGAGGCGATGGGGGTAGCATTTTCCCAGGACTGTGAGCGCAAGAAATAAGGATTGGCATCAAGGAGCGGACTTCCCTGAGGAACCGCAAGGGCTCGTGAAAGCGCCTGAAGCTCAGTTTTATGTTCATAAATTTTCGCAAGCACGGGATTGCCCACAGCATCGGCGATGAGCTGAGTATCCGCATCGATGGTGCCGTTGGTGAGCAAACTATCGGGCAGGCCATGACGTACGATTTCGTCTAAAGTGGGCGCCACAGGAGTAGTGTGTGAATGAGGGGTAGTGGTCGCAAAGGACACGATGGAATACCCAAATCCGATTTGGAAAATCAGAAGCCAGATGATGGCAGAAAAAAACACACTGTTCTGGGGAACGCTTTTAGAACGAAACATGAAGAAAACTCCTCCTAAGGAAACGGCTGATTTGAAACAAAGATGCAAAAATGAAGTGATTTTTTCGGTGTTCTAGACACGGAGAGTGTGGTTAACACGCCGAATTAAAAAACGTCAATATGCCCCAAAAATTAATGGTGAAAGCGCGGTGTATGGCGATTTAATAGAGATACAGTTAAATATTTTAAATTTATAATTTATTTTAGGGCGTCGTAGGCCGTGGCTTTTATAAATTCAATTTTGGAATTCACTTGCCGGCCAGGCTTAAAATAGTCTTTACTGGGCTTACGTAAGGGGGTTCATATGAAGGAAACAGGGTTAATTCATACGCGCTTAGGGGCCGTAAAAATGGGCCATATCGTGATGCAGGTGGCGGCGCTCTCATTTACCATGGTGGGAACTCTCTCCCACGCCTTTGAGCCCCTTCCGGCAAAGCCACCCATTCCCAAGGACAACCCCCAGACGCCCGCTAAAATTGAACTTGGTAAACAACTTTACTTTGATCCTAGGCTTTCTAAAACCGAGAACATTTCGTGTAACACTTGTCACAACCTCATGGCGGCAGGCGTCGATGGCACTCCTTTTTCGCTTGGGGTAGGTGCGGTTAAGGGCGCAAGGAATTCACCTACCGTTTGGAATGCGGCCTTCATGTCCGTTCAATTTTGGGATGGGCGCGGAGCTTCCCTTGAGGAGCAGTCTAAGGGACCTCTCATCAACCCCGCTGAAATGCAGATGGGAACTCACGACGCGGTAGTCACGAACGTCTCAAAATATAAAGGCTACGTAGAGCAGTTTAAAAAGGTGTTCCCTAATGTAGGTGGGGTGGCCCAGCCATCTGCCCAAGTGGTCACCATCGATCGCATTGGCCAGGCCATTGCGGCCTATGAACGGACTTTAGTGACCCCCAATAGCCCCTTTGATAAATTTATGCGGGGCAATAAAAAAGCCATGACCAACGCCGGTCAGCGCGGCTGGAAGCTGGTGCAAACGGTGGGCTGTGTGGCTTGTCATAACGGGCCCATGTTCGCGTCCCAGGTCACGGTCGGTGCCAATGGTGTAGCTACCGGCTTTATGAAGTTTCCGCTCTTTCCTGGCTCCGAATACGAGAAGAAATATGACCTTACCAAGGATCAAGGGCGTTATGAGGTCACTCATCAGGATGCCGACCGAAATCTCTGGCGGGTACCTACTTGGCGCAACGTAGCCGTTACGGGTCCCTATTTTCACAATGGCTCCGTGGTGTCCCTAGATGAAGCGGTAAGGGTGATGGCGAAAACCCAGTTGAACAAAGAACTTAAGGCAGAAGAGGTTTCGGATATCGTCGAGTTCCTCCGAAGTTTGACCGGGGAGTTTCCAAAGCAGACCATGCCGCGCCTACCGTTGGAGTAGGGCGTCCTAGGTAGATTTTACCGAGGTTAAAAAGTACCGTGAGTTAAGGGCAGAAGTTTTCCGACTAGCCAGTCGTGATGACTCGCTTCCCATCCCCAAACCAATCCCATAAAATCAGTAGACCAACCGCTCAAGGTTTTGGTTTGATTTTCGCTTTCATTTTGGGGACCACATTCTTTGTATCCACGGCCTTTGGTTTTGATTTTGGTGAAGTTGCACCAAAGCCCGGTTACAGTCTGACCCTCATCCCCGATATCGGCGCGTTTAAAATTCAAAGTTCAAGTCTGCTTTCCAGTGCGGGCCTTGTGTCAGAGCTGCACTATGGCGGAAGAGTTCGAGTAGGCAGCCGTAATGCCCAAATGGAAGGTAAGTATTTGGAGTTCTCCCTGCAGAGCACAAACTTTGCGGCACCGCAAAATTCTCGGTTACTCCCCGGAAATCAGCGCACTTTAGGCATTACTTTTGAGTCTTGGTCTGACTCTAGGCAAGCCTGGATGTTTGGTTATTCCCTTGCGGCCCTGCAAGAAAGTTTCATCTCCTCCGTGAGCCGGAGTAGCGTCACCCTTGAAAAAGGTTGGGTTTACCGTGGAAGACTCCATTTCTCCGTCGCACTTTTTGCGCCATCGTTTGGTCCGAGGGCTCAGTACGACAATAATGTTAGCGCTAAGGATAGTCCGAAAGTTCGGCTGCAATTTTACGGCGGTCCCCTGGCGCCCTACCGAAGTCCTTTTTTATCGACGAAATGGGGTTATGAAGCAGCCGGAAAAGTGTCCTACGGAAACTCCATAAGCTGGGTTGCGATAAGCTACGATCGCCAGGAGCAAGTGTCCATCAATCAGGACCAGCGTCGGTCCGCATTGCTTTTTGAACTAGCCATTGGACTTGATGTCCCAACGGAAGTTCGTCAAAAAGGTGCAGCCTGGTAAACGCTAAATATTTAATGCGTAAGGAGTTAGTTTTTACTCACATCTAACCTGCGGTATTTCAACCAAGGGATGATGAAAAGTTCATCCGTGGCCGTCGCGTTGCGCACCCACGGCTGGTAAAGCTGATTCATAATCCGATGTACAATGGGAATTACGGGCAGTTCTTCCTCAAGGATGCTTACCGCATCGGCAATGGCCTTGAGCCTAGCTGGACCATTCTCTAGCGTTTCCACCGCATCGGAAAGTTGATCGTACTGTGGATTTTGAAACTGGCCATAATTCTGCCCATTCGGGGGAATGGACCTTGAGTGCCACATAGGAATGGCTCCTTCTGGATCAGGAACGTCTGAAACAAAGGCTTGAAAGGCCACCGTGAATTTTCCATTTTTGATGCGGGACATGTACTCGGGCCAGCTCATGGGTTCGTACTGAAGCTTAATTCCGACTTCGCGAATTTGTCTCTCAATAAGTTCTATTGACTGTCGAGAGCTTGAGTCGGATGTGTTAGGCATCACGATGGGGGGCAAGCCCTTGCCCTCTGGATATCCAGCCTTTGCTAAAAGTTCCCGGGCCATGGCCAAATTCCTCGTGGACCATTTCGAGCGATAGTTGGGCTTGTAAGAATAATCCCCGGGGTTGACTACGCTCTCGGCCGGTACGGCAAACCCGCCGTACATTTTTTCGATAATTTCCGGGATATTTAAAGCCAAATAGTAGGCTTGTCTTAGTTCTTTATTTTTGCCCCAAATGGGGTCCTTAAGGTTGAAAATTTGCACAACGATGTCGGAGCGCTTTTCTTGAAAATGCTGAACGCCTCTTTTCTTAAGGTCATCGTTGAGTTTTCCTCCGGCGAGCGTGGTGCCCAGATTGTCCTTCGGAACGCCCGATTGCTCAAGGTCGCCCGAAATGAATTTGAGAAAAAGCGGTTGGCTTTGTTCAATGACTTCAAACTCAACCTTATCTAGAAAAGGTACCGTTTTGCCGGAGTCCACAAAAAGGTCGCTACGATTTTGGAACGCTTCTGAAGCGTCATTTTTAAAGGGGTAAAAAATCTTTCTTTCGGCAGAATTGTAGTTTGGATTTTTAACCGCTACCACCCGTGTGGGACTGAACTCTGTAATCTGAAATGGGCCGGTACCGACCGAATGTTCCGCAATTTTCTCACCGTAAAATTCTATGCACTCAGCGGGCAAGGGGGCGGCGCTGCGTCCCAGAAAGTTAAATACGAAACGCGGCGATTTTTTTAGCAGCATTACCCGAAGGTGGTTGGCATCCACAGCCTCCACCCCAGAAATAGTTTTCGATTTTTTTTGTTTATACTGCTTCATTCCTGCAATGAGCGTTTCAAGCGAACTGTACATTGGTGATCCGAGCTTTGAGTCGGCGATTCGCTCAAAGGCTGAAACGAAATCTTGCGCGACAACCTCACGGCCCTTGCCTTGGTTCTTCTGAAAACAAGGATCATCGTGATAACGAATTCCTTTGCGCAAAGTGAAGGTATAGGTTTTTCCGTCTTTACTCACCTGCGGGAGGGACTCGGCAAGATTGGGAATCAGCTCAAGCGGCTGTTTTAGGAAAGCGTATTCATAAAGACTCTCGTAGGTGAGACTTTGGGCTTGGGAGCTGTAGCCATCGGAGGTGGTGTGAATATCGAGCGAAACCATCTTTGCGCCCAAGGCAAAATGATAGGTATTGGTTTTAGCCTTGGTATGGGGGCCGCCATGGGAACCAAACCGCTGGCAAGCGGTCAGGGATAAGCAACCCAAAAGCAGGGAAGTTAAACCAAAATGCTTCAATGGTTTTTGGAATAATTTAAAAAGCATGGATTCACCTCGTATGCGCTGAAAGATATGATCATCATACTCAGATCAGGGCATTGAGGCAAAAATACGTTTATTAATAGCGAGAAGGACGACCGCCACGTGATGCGCCCGGTCGCTCTCGGCTCATGCGGCCATCTCTTGAAGGGCGTCCTTCGCGGGATGAAAAACCATCGCGTGACGAACGGCCACCTGAGAAGCCACCGCCTCTTGAAGGACGGCCTTCGCCAGATGAAAAGCGATCACGAGAAGGCCTATCGCTCCTGGGTGGACGCGAGTCTCTGGAGGAAAAGCTGTCTCGGTCATTAGAAGGACGAGAAGGGCGCGATGAAAAACCATCCCGTGGGGGTCTACCTTCTCTTGGAGGCCTAGAATCGCGTGAACCAAAGCTCTCCCGTGAAGAAAAACTATCTCGGTCCCTTGAAGGACGAGAAGGACGCGACGAAAAGCTATCGCGTGAGCTAAAACCATCGCGTGAGGGTCTGCCTTCTCTTGGCGGCCTTGAATCGCGTGAACCAAAGCTATCACGTGAAGAAAAACTATCTCGATCCCTTGAGGGACGAGAAGGCCTAGATGAGAAACCATCGCGTGAAGGCCTGCCTTCCCTTGATGGGCGTGCATCCCGTGAGCCAAAGCTATCGCGTGACGGCCTTCTGGATTGGAATCCATCCCGATCCTCGGAATCACGGCTAAACCTAGGTGCACGTCGCGTATCTCGCTGGTCTTTGCGATACATTTCACCACGGCTAGAGGTTTGTTTGGTTTTTACAACAATCGTAGCTTTTTTAAATGCAGGGCGCTCTTTAGCTGCAACTTTGGCTTCATTACGAATGGCCTCAACTTCCGCTTTTTTAAGTTCTCTCCACTCGCCGGCGTTAAGCCCTTCCGTAGTGATGCTACCAATGCCTGAACGTATAATGCGGTCCACTTTGAACCCACGGTGATTCAGGGTTTCGCGAAGATCCAGTTGCGCGCCTTCGATGACTTCAAGTGTAAGCCAGCTTTTTGCACGGAGCTCTTCCTCGAGTTCTACTGTCTTGAAACGGATGACGCCCTCTTGAGTAAATATTCCTCGTTTAAATTTTCCAAGATCGTTAGCGTCATGGTGACCCTTAACTTTGAGTTTATATTGACGAGAAAGATTCCGGGAGCGGTTGATGACGTCAAGCCAATCACCATCGTTGGTGAGGAGCAAAAGGCCTTCGGAGGTGAAGTTAAGGCGGCCCACAGGATGAATGCGTTGCGGAATTTTGTGCAGATACTCCGTCATGGTGGGGCGTCCTTCGGTGTCTTCAAACGCGCTCAAAACTCCCATCGGTTTATAAAATGCGATGTAAACATGCTCCACGATGGATGGCATGATGAGTTTGCCATTCACTTTGATGGCGTCGCGTTCAGAATCGACTTTGGTGCCTAAAGCAGTGGTTAATTTGCCGTTCACGGTGACGGCTCCTTCAAGGATCAATCGTTCTGCTTTACGACGCGATGCGAGGCCAGTGCTGGCGATGACTTTCTGTAATCTTTCGAGGTTTCCCATTCCGGCGTGTATAGCATACACTAAAGTAATATGGGTTATAAAATCGGTTTGGTGATGACGGGCGGCGGGGCCCGCGGAGCTTATCAAGCGGGGGTACTTAAGCGGGTTGCGGAGCAACTTAAACTCCACCCTGCACCCTTTGTATCAAAAGCGGGCGCTTCCCCATTTCAAGTGGTGGCTGGCGCATCGGCGGGCGCCATAAATGGAGCTATGCTGGCGGCCGGCAGCGAGAATTTCCTTGAAACTACCACCCAGATGGAAACCCTTTGGAAAAATTTGACCTTTGATAAGGTGTTCTCAACGGATTTCCGCAGCTTAGGTTCAGGGGCGGCTTTGCTTTTAAAGGATTTATCTTTAGGGGGCCTCTTTGGGGGTGGTAAAGCCTACTCCCTTCTCGATGCTACGCCGCTTCATAAAGTACTTGAGGAAATGATCCCTTTTGAAAACATTCAGCGATCCATCGAAAACGGGTACCTTCATGCGCTTGCCGTCACAGCTACGGACTACAACTCAGGTAAATCATTTACATTTGTACAGGGCGCTCCCGGTCATGCCCTTTGGAAGCGCAGTCGTAAGGTTGCCTTGCCAGTGCGCATAACGCCTTACCACATCTATGCTTCAGCCGCGATCCCAGTGGTGTTTCAGCCGGGCCTGCTTTCCACGGATCTCGGTGATTCCTACTTTGGCGATGGGTGTTTGAGGCTGGTGAATCCTTTGGGGCCGGCGATTCGCCTGGGCGCAAAAAAAATCTTGGCCATTGGCGTACGGGCGCAGGGCAATCCGGACGCTGGCTTTGAGCGTCTTTTAAAGATGGAGGAAAATGGCGGTACGATCCGGCCACCGGCCCTTTCGCGGGTGCTCGGAGTGATTTTGAATGCCATATTTTTGGATCACTTAGACGCCGATGTTGAGCATATGGAGCGCATGAACGAAATTTTAAGGGCGCTTCATAAACGCATCAATTGCGCGCCGGAATCTAAACAAGAATTATTGGCGGAAATTGATCCTAATGGCATGTCCATCGTTGAGGCACTGCCCATTGTGCCTTCCGTGGATATCGGTGAACTCGCCATGAAGTACATGCACAAACTTCCCAAGCTCGTGCATTACCTAATGAAGGGGCTCGGCTCCTCCGACGAGGAATCTGCCGATCTTGTGAGTTATTTGCTGTTTGATTCCGGGTATTGCGGTGAGCTTTTTGACATTGGTTATAAAGATGCTGAAGCGAAGATCGCCGACCTAGAAAACTTTTTTGAATTGAAGCCGCATAACTAGCCACGTCTTTCACGCTTTGCTTTTCAATCCCGGCAATCCTTGATAGCTTCGATCTTCAATGGATTCTCTTTTTGCCAGGCTTCCCGTCGTCCTCTCCCAATTCATCCCTTTCATGATGGCTATCGTATTCCATGAGGCGGCCCACGCCTTTGTGGCATCACGGCATGGCGATGATACGGCGAAGTCCCTGGGGCGGCAAACGCTCAACCCTTTTCCGCATATTGACCCCATCGGCACGGTACTGTTCCCGCTCATCAATATGATTACGGGGGTGAACGTGCTTTTTGGGTGGGCTAAACCCGTGCCGGTAAACTATAATCGTTTAAAACCCTATCGTAGGGGTTTGTTCATGGTCAGCATGGCCGGCATTGCAATGAACGTGGCACTCGCGTTTTTATCGGCGCTCTTGCTCGTGATCTTGCACGTGGCGCCTGAGTTTTACCTTACAAAACCTTTTATTGAGATGACCAAGGCCTCCATCGCCATCAATTATTCCTTGGCGGTTTTCAATATGCTGCCGTTGCCGCCCCTAGATGGCAGCAAAGCCATTGAAGCATTTTTATCCCTCGAAAATACGATTAAATTCGAGCGCCTGCAGTCCTACAGCTTCATCATTCTTTTGGCGCTGCTTTTCTCCGGAGTTTTAAACCTGCTCGCTTATCCCATTGGTTTTTTAAGCGAGGCTTCCGTTCAGTTCTGGGTCTTTATTCTTACTAAGGCAGGTGTCGTGCTTTAATGTCTTCTCCTAAGGGCGATGCCAAAGACCGAGTTTTCCCCGAAGTCGTTTTAAGTGGGATGCGAAGCACCGGTGAACTTCACTTAGGGCATTATTTTGGGGTCATTGCCAACTGGCTTGAACTCCAAGATAAATATAAAACATTTGTATTTGCCGCCGACTGGCATGCTTTGACCACGGATGCAGTTCAGCCAGAACTCATCGCCAAGGCCCGCCGGGACAATGTGGTGGATTGGTTGAGCTGTGGAATGGATCCGGCGAAAAGCACAATCTATATTCAAAGCGAAGTCAAACAGGTGGCGGAGCTTCATCTCTTATTTTCCATGATCACGCCGCTGGGTTGGCTTGAACGTAATCCAACCTACAAGGAACAGCGTGAGCAGCTGGGAGATTCCACCGACGAGAATGCTAACGCCAAAAGCAATGCGCCAAAGGATGTGAGTTGCCTTGGATTTTTAGCTTATCCCGTGCTTCAGGCCGCAGATATCGCCATTGTCCGTGGGACCTTGGTGCCAGTGGGGGAAGATCAGCTTCCGCACCTGGAGCTTAACCGTGAAATGGTGCGACGGTTTGTGCATCTTTATAAAAAGAAAGTTTTTCCGGAGCCAAAAGCATTGCTTACGCCCGTTTCTAAATTACTGGGTACCGATCGAAGAAAAATGAGTAAAAGTTATGGCAACACCATCTCGCTTCAGGAGACGCCAAAGTCCCTTGAGAAGAAAGTGAAGTCCATGGTGACGGATCCTCAGAAAGTAAGGCTAGGTGATCCGGGACGCCCCGAGATTTGCAACGTATTTAGTTATCATCAACTTTTTGAAAAGCAGCCCGTGGGCTTGCCGCTCCCTGAAATTGACGCTGAATGCCGCAGCGGCAAACTTTCCTGTGGAGCATGCAAGGCCGATTTGACTCAGAAACTAGATTCTTTTCTAAATCCCATAAGAAGTCGACGGGCGGAGTTGACGGCAAATCCTAACTTCGTAGATGATGTCCTTAATCAAGGGCGGAAAACCGTAGGTGCCGTCGCTCAGGAAGTCATGGAAGAAATTAAAACTGTTTTTCACTGGTAAGGAGGCTTGTGATTGGAACTTCTGAAAATCAAGACACGTAATTTTGAGGGCCCCCTGGATCTCATGCTTTTTCTGATCCAGAAGAACGAGCTTGATATTTCCAACATCAGTCTGCACCTCATCACCGATCAGTATCTTCAATATGTGAACCTCATGCGGGAACTTGACTTTGATTTGGCGAGCGAGTTCCTCGTCATGGCGGCTGCCCTCATTCACTTGAAATCCCGGCGGCTTTTGCCCAATGACGACCTTACAGGCACCGAGCTAAAAGATATTCTTGAGAAACCATTGGATGAAGCGGAGATTCTCAAACGGCTGAAAGAATACCAGCGATTCCAGGACGCCGCAAAGACGCTCTCGGAACTTCCCAAGCTTGATGAAACGGTGTTCGCGCGGCCCAACGTTTTACCGCCCGAAAAACAGTTTTTTTGGAAAGAAGTTGAGCTTACGGAAATGATTCTCGCCATGCAGGACGTTCTGCGTCGCACGAGAAAACGCACGCGGGTGATCATCCGCGAGAGCATTTCCATTCCGGAACGGATTGGTCGGATGGCTAAATTACTATCGTTGGGTGAAATGAAGGAATTTACGACACTTTTACCGGAGTCATCCGTGCGCATCGATGTGGTGGGAACTTTTGTTGCTCTCCTTGAAATGGCCCGCTTGAAAAAAATACGGGTCTACCAGGCCGAGGCCTTCGGTTCGCTCTTCATCCAGCTCGTGGAAGAGATTGGCGAGCTTGATCCTAAGCTTGTGACGGGTTTCCAATACCGCGCGCATCAGAATGTTACAGATCTCGCTATGAGCTCATAAAGGGAATTGACGATGAAAGATCAGGAAATGGAAAACGACGGCATTGAATTACAACCTCAGATCGAGAGCGGAAAAGGTGTAGAGGCGGAACCGGTTTTGGAAACCGAAACTTTGGGCGCGGCGAGTGACAACGCTGGTGATGAAAATTTTGAAGGTGATGAAGATAGTGATGCCGACGATAAAGTTGATGAGGCGGAACTTCATTTAGCGGCTGAGCATCCAAGCGTTGACGGTGAGACATTGCAAGCCGTGGCACTGGAAGGGTCGGATGCAGAGACAGAGACAGAGGTTACTAAAACCTCGCATTTAAATCTCAAAATAGAGGATTTGTCCGCAGATCAACTCGATGCGCTTACGGCTTCTATGGAAGCGATTCTTTTTATGTCCGATTCGCCGTTAAGCATCGCAAAACTTAGAGCCATGATTGATTCCGATATCTCGTTACCCGTTTATCGGCAGCTCATGACGAAACTTCGGCAAGACTATGCGTTAACGCACCGGGGAATTGATCTCGTAGAAGTCAGCATGGGATTTCAAATTCGCACTAAGCCTCAGATGGCGCCGGTACTGAGGCGCATCGTTAAAACCGTGCCGTTAAAACTGACCTCACCCATGATGGAAGTTCTGGCGCTCGTGGCCTACAAACAACCCGTTACGAAGGACGAAGTGGATCAGGTGAGGGGAGTGGATTGTTCCTACCTTTTACGAACTCTCATGGATAAAAAGCTTTTACGAATTTCCGGGAGAAGCGAATTGCCTGGAAGGCCCATGCTTTATTCCACTACCCATGAATTTTTAGAGCTGTTCTCCTTAAAAGATCTTACGGCCCTTCCGCCGTTGCATGAAATTGAGGCCATGGTGGCCGAAAGTGAAGTCGGTGCCACAGGGCGCGAGGAAGAAGCTCTGAAACAATTTGGCACAATGGTAGATGCCTCGCTGAATACGAAACTTTTCGTAGAAGGTGATCTTGATCAGGAGCTTGAGGATATTAAATCCGTTATTGAAGGGATTAGTACTTCAACAATATTTATTGATGAGCAAAAAGCGCGCGAAAAGCTTTTTACTAAGCTTTCCAACTTGGAACGTAAAGGCATGACGTTGGATGCTGAGGAAAATGAAGTACCCCTTGATTCTGTATCTCGAGAAGAGGTTCTTCCCATATTGCTTTCCAATCTTCACGACAGGCTAGTCGCCAAGTATAAGGAAGAAGCTGAGATTCAGGCTGCGGCGAGGGCTCAACTTGAGACCGAAGCGGAAGTTGAGGCAGAGTTTGATGCCGAAGAGGCGGTGGAATCTGAATTGGACGCTGATGCAGCGCCTAGTCTTGCTGAGGAAGAAGCTCCGTACGAACCGGTAATTTACCCGCCTTACTCTGCGTCCGGAGACGAAGCCAGCGCGGAAGCGGAAACTCCTCATACGCCGTCCGATGAACTGGTGGAGCAAGCGCAACTTGCCCAAGATCAAAGACATACCGAGCAGCTCACGAAGACCTTACAAGTGAGTGGGCAGGAAAGTGCTGAAGATGATTTGGCGCCGGAGGATTCGGACGAGACGGCCGAAAGAAGTAAGGATCCTGAAATTAACGTTTAGTTTTTGCCAGCGGGTGACAATCATTCAAGACTTCCCTGAGGTGCTCGCGCGAAATGTGGGTGTAAACTTGCGTTGTTGAAAGATCGGAATGTCCGAGCAACATTTGTAAGGCGCGCAAGTTCACATTGTTCTCAAGCAAATGGGTGGCAAAGGCGTGGCGTAAGGTGTGAGGTGAAGTTTCGGGCGGAAGTCCCGTGAGCAGCGCCACCTTTTTTATGATTTTCCAGACGGCCTGTCTGGTTAGCGGTTGTCCCTTGGGTGATGAAAAAACGTAGGCCGTAGGACGCGTTTGGGGTTGTTGCTTTAAGTAATGCAAAAGGAGTTTTGTTGTTTCCACATCCATGGGCACGAGGCGGAACTTATTACCTTTGCCGCGGATGCGCAGAATTCTTAAGTCAAAATCAATTTGATTTATTAACAGGCTCGTCAGTTCAGAAACTCTAAGGCCTGCCGAGTACAGAAGTCTCACCATAACAAACGAGCGGAGTTTCAATCCGAGAAACTCCTCCGCGGGGTCCTCGACGATCTTTTTCATCTCCGCCTTAGAAGGTGGGGAGGGGAGGGTACTTTCAAAACGGGGACGGTCCGTATTTTCGAGCGCCATCAAAAGATCCTCATCATCCATGGCTAAGGCATATGCCTTTAACGAAGACAGCTTGCGGTGGATAGAGCGAGCGGAGCTGCCGTTTGCATTCAAATTTTTCATGAACTCAGACAGGGCTAGGTTTGGATTTAAATCTGCGGGCTGTTTTTCTAAAAACGTTTGCCAAATATTTAGGTCCGATAAGTAGGCTTCTACCGTTTGGGGTGCAAGGCGTTTTACATTGCGAAGGTAATCCTCAAATCTACTTTTCAAAATGCACTTCGGTAGCCCCACCTTCGGCTCCGGCTTCCATATTCGTTGTGGGCGCTTTGGACTGATCACGCGCTCTGGCTTTTGGTGCGGGGGCTTGGTTCGCGGCCGTTTCGGAGGGCGCCTTGCTTCCTTTATTTGCGCCCTTGGTTTCGATGGTTTTTTTGATGAGCTCTTTTTGGGACTTCGTGAGCTTTACGGATTTCTGCACCGCAATTTTTTGGTCGCGGCCGAGTTCCGACTGGGATTTTTGGTAGGCTTCCTGAATTTTAGCGCGCGGATTCTGTCCCTCTTTTTTCATCCGGTAAGCCTCCCGTTCAGCTTGATTTAAAGCCTCTAAACCCGGGGACGATTTTGCGGCGGCCCCAGGTCCCGTGGCAAACGCCGAATGCGTTAAAAAAGTTTGAGAAAATAGGGCCAAAATCAAGCCGGTTTTTTTTAAAATTGAATCCATATCTACCTATTTTAAACATAAATAAATCAAGTTGATATCAGATAATGTAAATAAATCTTGATTAGTTTTGTCAGAACTGTGAAAATTAAGCATGGGGAAATTTCAGATGGGGAAAAACTGGGGTGTCTATTTTTCTTTAATCGCGACACTATTTTCATCGTTTACGGCTAAGGCGGAAGGCCCGGCCGGAGGCCCGGATCGAGTGAGTGTAGATTGCGCAGAAAGATCGGTAATCGGATCGGCTCCTTGTGCCCATGTGAAAAATTTCATCGCGACCGAAATCAAAAATCGGTTCGTCGAGGAATTGCGGGATTATTACCATGGCCTTACAAAGGGAACGGCGGGGGCGCGCCCACACCAAATGCCAGTATGTAACTTTACCGCCGGCGAAGGATCTGAACTCAGTTGGGCTAGGTCCGCGCAGAATATTGACTACAGCAGCAATTCCGTAAAACTCCCGGCCCCTGACTTAAGGGCGTCTGGTGCAAAAAATTATAATTTCCTAAAAACCGATCCGCACTATTTGGCGGCCGGTGGAACTTACGTAAATAAAGATATCTCTTGGTGCGGTACTTTTTGCACTTTTCACGTTGATGTGGATTACCTACCACCGGGAGCGGAAGTGAGTTTAACTGGCGGCTGTGGACGAGAATATGCCTATTTTCGTGGCCTTTGGCCCCAAAGCTATTGGAAACATACCGAGGCCGTCATCGCCGAACTTGAGTCGGGCGACATTCGTGTGACGAGCGGAAGTGTTTGTCAGGATTATGCGAGGGACTTAGTCGCCCAGCATACGAAGCTTTTGAATGAGGAACGCACCTTCACTGAAAAAGTGCAACAGGAACGGGGACATTCCGCGACTTATCAAATTCCCCATTGCGCAGATCTCGTGAATGCACGTCGCAAACGGGAACCCCGCTGGCAGCCCACCGCCGATGAGATTCAAACGTTAGCAACTAAAATGATTGATGGTGGTTTTTCTCAGCCGGTGTGCCTCTTACAGTCCGAGCGCATAAATTATTATAAATCGCTTACGGACTTAGCCCATTGCGAGGCTAGCGTACGGGCCCGGGCTCAAGTCGCGCCGCAAATGACCACCGGTGCTAACGAGGCGTTCATCACCGAAGTAAAAGATAAAATTGTGGCCCAGTGTGAGAGCGACGAAGATAGTAATATCAATAGTTGTTACCGCCGCGAGTTCGCTTTAGCGATGGAGCGGCATTTTGGTGCTTCAAACCCTGCATGGCGAAGTCAGTCTCCGGTACCAACGGAGCGCACGGTGCCTCGCCATTCCGTAAATAGTTTATTGAACGAAACGGCACCCACGCTACCGGATGTAAAGGCGGCGCTTTCCACTCAACTTGTAACTTTACGCCGGGCGATTTCGGGAGGGAGGTAATCTCTATGAAAACTATATTCAATAAAAAATATAGAGCTTCAGTAAGGCCAAATTCTTCCACGATTCTATTTTTGACCTCCTTGCTTTACGTGGCGGGTTGCGCAACTGGAGAACAGGAATCTCCGCTGGGGAATTACTGCGCGCCTTGTCAGGATCCCATCATTGAGCATTGCACACCGCCGGCGGCCGGCGCCGACACCGGACCTGTTTGCACGGATCCTACCTTTACTACGCCAGCCGGTTGCACTGGCGATGATTGCATACCGGTACTCAGCGAACCCGATTGCAGTGGAAATGGTTCGGCCTACGTATGTGAACCTAAACTTGCGGCCGATGGAAGTTTTGAGCGTTTAGAGCAGAATTGTGCAACGTCGGCCGATTGGACGGTGGCGACGCTTGCATCTTCGTTTGATGAGGATCTCACTCGCAAGACCAGCGCACAAATTATGACTCTGATTCGTCAAGGCGTGCCCTCTGATCCGGCGGAACGGGCCAAGTATTTGCGTTACGGTCCCGTAGTAAATTATCTGGGTGTGGGAATGCAGCTTCTTTATGTGCAAAATGATGATGGTGACTGGTTTTCTGCCGATTCCGGAGGGACGTCCACTGCCACCAACAGCGGGGAGGCCATTGTGCAAAATCCAACGATCTTCCGTGACCTCACTGCAGATCGTGCGGCGAGGATGCCAATCTGGAAGAAACTAAAAGCACCCCACAATGCCATGTGTACGCCAGGCGCCATTAAAGCAAGTTGTCGTTTGGTAACCGTGGATCCCGCTCAGCGCGTCGCAAGCTTTACTCCGGTTTCCACTCAGTGCAATCCGGCGGATCCCATTCCTACGCCGCCAGCCGGGACCGATGGCCCAGGCGGTGGTGGTGCATCCACTGCGCAAGTGGCTCCGGGAGCTGGCGTCACTAGATTTCTTGAAACCAATAGCTGGAACGTAGGTGGCAGCAACACGGCGGGAATTCGTTCGCGAAGTTCCACCGGTGCTACTGCAGCCGCAACAGCCGGCCCTTTAGGAATGGCCGGTCCAACTTCAAATTCGAATCGAAATGGAAGTTCTAGCCCAAATGGGTCATCAAATTCTGCATTAGTGCCGTCAACCTTAAATACTGCAAATAGAAATAATTTAGCAGGTGGGGGAAGTGGTGGCGGAACTAGTGGCTCCGCTGGTGGAAGTTCTGGTTCCGGGAGTGGACATGGGAGCGATGATTCAAATGGAGTTGCTTCGCTTGGCGGAAATGCAGGAGATGCTGACGAAGGTGAAACTACGGCCGCCGCAAATAATAGTGCCAAAGAAAATATGCAAGCCATCGGCGGCGGCTCGTCGCGCGGTAACTCTAAAAGTAATGCAGGAGCTGGCTTAAGTGGTCTCTTAGGTAGCTTAGGTTTGGGCGGATCGGGAAGTGGTGGCAGCGGTGATGCCAGCGGAGTTGGTGGCGCTTCCACGACGTCGTTTCATAAGGGCGGTAACGATGGAAAAAATTCTGGTACAAGTTCTGGTGCTGCACTTTCCAGTTCCATGAGCGACGCAGAATTTCAGACCATGCTTGAAGCAAATAGCGCCCGTACAATCTTTGAAACGGTGAACCGCCGTTATCAGCGTTGGAGTTCAGAGAAGGCGGCGGAAGATGCGCGGGAAAAGTTAGCGCACTAAGCCTTAATGACTAGCCTAAATGAGGGACCAGGAGCACCCCATCTTGGGATGCCCCTGGCTATGGGGGGAGGAGAGGACAATCAAAAACTTTTACTCTGCAAAGACTTCCACTGTAACTTCAACATTAACTTTCGCTTCAACTTAGGGGGAGATCACTTCAGCTACTGCTTCAACTTCTACCTTCGTCTTTGTTTGATTCAGATTTGATTGGCTTGGGGGGAATGTTTTTAGAAAGTGATGACGGCCGGTACTGATGAATTGAGGAGGAAGATGATTCCGCCACCGGTCGTGAGATCAACGTCAAGGGCGATGCGCTGAAGTTGATTATTGTTA
>CAYYYP010000023.1:0-50707 GCA_964475985.1 uncultured Oligoflexia bacterium
GATTATCAAAAACTCCGCCAGCGGCACCTCGGCTCAAAGTGGATGTGCCCAAGAATGAATACAAGGTCTCTTGTCTTACGGAATCAGAAGCGGAGATGAAATGATCGAACTGACGAATTTCTGGGGCGGAGTCTACGGCCCTAAATTCAAAATCATCATATACAAGCGGCAGCATCTGTTCGAAGTTCGGTACTTCAACTTGCTGCGGCCTGATATGGACATTTTCTGGCAGTGCCATCATGTAAGATAATAGGCCTCTTTCTTCAGCCACTAAAGATTCAAGCGCTCGTCTGTCATCGAGAAGTGCCAAGCTTCGGATTTCAATATCCCGTGATGTTCCCTGAGGGGCGCCGCCAACCATTTCGTGTGTTCTTACGACTATTAGTACTTCATCTAATTCTTGTTGAGATTGTTCAATATGAGCCAGTAAAGACTCATCCAATAGAAGATGAATATAGAGAGCCTTGGCCGTCATAACCTCGTTAGACCAAAGTGCCCGGTATCCCTCTTGCTCAGCATTAAAAAGAACTCTCGATTGTTCGAGTCGAAACCAATTTGCGGGTACTAAAAATGGCGCGATATCTTGAATCAAATTCAAGACCACATTGGCAACTGAGGCGGGATTGCCAGTGGTCACTCCTATGACACCATCAACTGCCACACTTGCGATATTCCAAATATTAAGTCTTGGCAGAAGATTCATACGCGCAACCTCAATACCTTCCTTGGCTTGGTAAACCCGAAGGGCGTTGGCGTAAACGTTGAAATTGTCGTTGCTGACTCGACGGACAAGTTCTTCGAGAGTTACTGTTCTCATGGGTAAGTGGTCAGGGTTGGCAGGCACAACCCGGTGAGGATTGACGCAAGACCCAGTCCCAAGGCCGCTAGTTGCCAGCGCAAGTGAGGAATTGAACAAAAGACTAATAAACACAATCGGCATCGAGGACTTCAGTTTCATGATCAATTACCTTGATGAAATGCGAGAGACGGAAAGTTGGTAGATTGCGGCATTTGTTGTGGGATGCACTTCACCACGAATTTCTGAAACATGGTTCATACGACCTTCTCGAATTGAAGCGGCTAAGCTTACCGCCTGAACAGCCATGTCTGCGGTTACTTCCGCTGCTTGCGGGGTGTTCGGTTCAGCTAGCGGCGCATTTGACCCAGAGGCTAACCTTAGAGAGTAGAGATTCGGACAACTTTCAGAAGCAATGGAAATTTCCCCAGTGATCATATCCGGGCGAATGTGTTCCACGCGACAACCAACGGCACTGAGTCGATTGGCAGGATTCCACTGAACGACTTGAGCGCTGAGATAAAGATTATTAAGGTCTGCACTAATTTCATCAAGCTGCCGAGTCCGATGGACAGCGTAGGGCGGAAGGCTTGGTACGAGCGTAATGCGTACACTAAAGCTTCCTTGTTCCGTGCGGAGGCTACCTTGATAGTCACCTCGGAGCGCTTGATAGAAACGATGTCTTACCGCAAGGTCAGATTCCATTTCCGTGGCACGGCTTAAGAGATTGTCATTCTGTGCAGTAATCCCAGCGCCTGCTTGTTCACGGCCTTCAATTCTTGCTTTTTCAGCAAGTCTTTCATCGCCGGAGCAACCAGAGAGTAAAACGAGCCCAAGGCCTACGAGACCAATGAAATGCAACTTCACTTGAATAACCCCCTACTGCTTTTAATGGACCTCACCTTGGCTCATACGTGTCATTACGCACGATGGCAAGGTGCGACAAAAATCAAATTTTAACCGAAAAAACGAGGATTCTAGTCATTTCTGACTATCTCTTTATGAGCCATGATTTTGCTCTCAAAAATGCAATAAAGTGTAGGCAACACAATCAATGTTAAGAGCGTCGACGATACAATGCCGCCAATGACCACCGAGGCCAATGGTTTTTGAACCTCGGCACCAACGCCGGTTGATAGCATCATGGGAAGGAACCCAAAGATATCCACTAGCGCAGTCATGAGTACGGGTCTTAATCTAATGAGGGCACCTTTTTTCACTAAGGCTTCGCCTGAAAGACCTTCTTTTTGAAGTTCATTAAAATAATTCATCAAGACAACGCCATTTAAGACGGCGATTCCTGAAAGTGCGATGAAGCCAACCCCCGCTGAAATGCTAAAAGGCAAGCCATTAAAAACTAGGCCTAGGACACCACCCACAAGAGCTAGTGGCACACCTGAGAAAATGATGGCCGTTTCAATGACGCTCTTGAATGCGGCATAAATCATCATCAAAACTAGAATGAGTGCCAGGGGAGTTAAAACTAAAAGCCTTGATCTGGCCTCTTGAAGATTCTTGAAGTTTCCGCCCCATTCTAAATAGTAGCCGGGAGGAAGTTTTACCTTCGCAGTCACGGCAGCTTGTGCTTCTTCAACAAAAGACTCTGTGTCTCTGCCGCGCGGGTTGATCATAACCGCTGCTCGACGTTTGCCTTGTTCCCTTGAAACAGAGCTATAGGCCTCGTCAAATTTAATGGTTGCTGCTTCTGAAAGTGGAATGGTTGCATTGGTAGCAATGCCGACCGGCAGGCTTTTGATGGCATTGAAATCGGAGCGATCTTTTTCACTCAAACGAATCACGATAGGGAAGCGCTTAACCCCTTCGTAGAGGTATCCTACTTCTTCACCACCTAACGCTACGTTGACTGTTTCTAAAACCTCGCGATTTGAAACTCCCAGTCTTTGCAGAATTCCTTCTTTAGGCGTGATCTTAAGTAACGGCGAAGTGCCTTTAAGTTCAACTTCAACATCGCCTGCACCGCGAACTTTAGCAACAACAGCTGCAATCTGTTTGGTGACATCAGAAAGTTTTTCCATGTCATCACCAAAGACTTTAACGGAGACGTCAGCTCTGGTGCCTTCTAGAAGTTCATTGAAGCGCATTTGAATAGGCTGACTGAGTAGCCCATTCTGGCCAGGAAGTTCGCTTTCAAGTCGCTCCATAATAGCGGTTTGAAGTTCTGCTTTCGTGCGACGACTGCCATTTATTTTTGGCCATACATCTTTATCTTTAAGCATGACATAGGTGTCTGAAAGGTTAACCCCCATGGGATCAGTGGCCACTTCTGCGGTGCCAATTCGTGAGAAAGCGACGGATACCTCTGGAAAATCCATCAAGATTTTTTCTGACTTAGCCTGAAGAGCGATAGACTGATCAATACTAATATTTACAGGTCTTACAAATTGAACGGTGAGAGAACCTTCGTTGAGCTGGGGTAAAAACTCTCCGCCTAGAAAAGAAAATAAAACTGCGCCAAGTATTGCGGCTACTACACCAGCTCCCAGCGTGATTTTCCGCCATTTAAGGCTCTTCGTTAAAAAAGGAGCATAGAGTCGTTTTACCTGTATAAGAAGCCACGGCTCCTTCTCCGAGGCTTTGCCTGAGAGAAAAAGACTGGCCAGTGCCGGTGCCGTTGTAAAAGAAAGAATCAAAGCGCCAAGAACGGCGATGCTGAAAGTCGCAGCCATGGGCGTAAACATCTTTCCTTCGATGCCGACTAGGGCAAAAATCGGTAGGAACACCACTACGATTATGATCTCACCAAAACCAGCGGCTGTTCGAATCTGAATGGCGGCATCAAAAACGGTTTTTTTCACCTCTTCCCTGGTGAGGGAGCGTTTTAAGATATGAGTTTTTTCATGTACGAGTCGCACACAGTTTTCTAAAACGATGACGGCGCCATCGACGATGATGCCGAAATCAAGAGCTCCCAAACTCATGAGGTTTCCAGAGATATTAAATTTTTTCATAGCAATAAACGTTATGAGAAGACTCAAGGGAATTGTGACTGCTGTGATCAGCGCGGCTCTGACGTTACCGACGAGTAAAAGTAGAACAATGATGACGAGCACGGCACCCGTGACCAGGTTATGCTCCACAGTGCCGAGAGTCGCATTCACTAATTCAGATCGATCATAAAGAGTTTCAACCTTGAAGCCTGCAGGTAAACCTTTTTGAATTTCCTTCATGCGTTCCGCTACGCGGATAGAAACGACCCTGCTGTTTTCTCCCATGAGCATAAATACGCTACCAAGTACTGCTTCTTTACCGCGTACGAGAGCCGCTCCAGTACGTAATGGTGTGGCAAGCTCTACGTTGGCGACATCAGCAATGGTTACTATTTTAAAAGTTTCAAGGGTTCTGATGGGGACTGATCTAATGTCATCCATCGTCTTAAAAATTCCTAAACCTTGAACAACAAATTGCTCTCCTGTTTGTTGTACGTAGCCACCTCCTACATTGCGATTGATGCGCTCAAGTGCTTCTTGAAGATCGCTAAAATGTAAACCATACGATGCCATTTTCCGGGGATTGGGTTGGATGTGGTACTGTTTTTCGTATCCACCGATGGTGTTGATTTCAGCAACGCCTTTGACGGTGAGGAGTCTAGGTTTGATGAACCAATCTTGAAGGGCCCGAAGCTCCATTAGTTGTTTGGTTCGAGCATCACCTGACTCTGTTTTTTCTGCCTCAATGACATAGTGAAAAATTTCACCAAGACCCGTACTAATGGGTCCGAGTTTTGGACGAGCATTTTTAGGGAGTTGACTTAAGACGCTTTGCAACCGTTCTGAAATAAGTTGCCTCGCACGGTAGATATCAATTTCATCTTCGAAAACTACAGTGATTGCTGAGAGGCCAAAGCGGGTGATAGAGCGTACTTGTTCCACACCTGCAATACCGCTCATTGCAGTTTCAATGGGAAATGTGACATTTCGCTCGATCTCTTCGGATGCCAATCCTTCGACCGTTGTATTGACCTGCACCTGAGTGTTTGTAATGTCTGGCACCGCATCGATGGGTAGGCTTTGAAAACTCAGCCAACCTAATATGGCAACAACCGCTGTCAGCATCAATACGATGCCTCGATGGTAAACGGAGAAGTGAATGATCTTGCCGATGAACGAAGTATCATTTGCAGGCATGCTGATTTCCGTTTGATTGTTAGTGTCCATGACCTTCTCCTGCGCCACCAAAGGCATTTAATTCTGCAACACGAAGTAGTGGAACACCATCGATAACAAGATGATCACCTGGTTTGAGATCCGAAGATTTTATCGTGGTTTCAACGCCGGCTCGACTTACGATTTCAACTTCAATGAGTTTGTACCAACCGTCTTTCTCGCGATAAATGCCAGCTTCGTCTTGAAAGTAGACGATGGCCTTAGAGGGTAGGCGATGGGTGTTTTGAGATTGAATGGCCGAAGTATGAAGTGACAACGTTTGTATGGCTTTTTCGGAAAGCTTAAGACCAAGAGTTTTCGAGGTTTCTGTGACGGCTTTGCCAGGGCCTATACCGCTTGAAGCTTCTTCTTCGCCAGTTTCTTCACTATATGCTGCAGGAAAATTGGAAATTAAGACTAAAAATGAAATGATCAGGATCTGTATTTTCATAGTGATTCCTTCAGAGCGCGGCCTTCTAAACTATAAATTTCCCATAAAGCCACTAAGGCTTTTAGTTCCCGTTCATTGCGACTTTTTTCGAGTTCAATCATCTGACGATGGGCTTCTATAACAAGTGAACTTGAGACAAGTCCTCGAGTTGAGAGAGCTTCCACCCTGTGATGGCGTTTCTGAAGGTCAGCTGCAGGCATGGCATCTTCTGCTAAGGTTTCAACGGCAGAGCGATATCCGCGTACTTTTTCGGCACGTTCGTGTGCATCTTCGTCTTTCAGTAGTTCAATATACCCTTCCGCAGAAGCTATGCCTTTAGCTGCAAAAGCTCTTCCCCCACCGTTAAGATTAAATACCGGCAGAGATAGGTTAAGTTGAAACCCAAAGAGTTGGGATTGAATGCCACCATAGTTTTGCAACTGAATCATCGGCCCTACTTTAAATTCGGGCCAAGCGCTGCTTTTTGCCAGGTCAAGATCTGCGAGAGAGAGTTCATGATCTGCCACGAGCCGCCCTAACCGAGGCGAGGGCAGTTCTTTTGTCGCATGCTCTGAAATTGCAGGCCACCGTGCAGGAGCGCTTGGTAAGAAACTTTGAATTTCCTTTAAACCATGCCCCGTGGCGACGTGAAAATAATGCTCAATTTCTCGTTCTTCTTGCCCTAAAGCTGATTGTTTAACTTTGGTGTCTGACCTGGCCATCTCAAATGTAGCAAGGCCCACTTCCTGTTCTGGTGTCAGTCGAGGCCTTGTTCGATACTGAGCAATGAGTTTTGAAAAAGTATTGATGGCTTCTTGTAGGTAGGATTTTTCTTTCTCGATTTGTTTCAATCGATAAAGTCTCAGCACGGTTTGAATCGTCACTTCAGTTTGAGCTTGGGTGACATCGGCATCAGCTTGTCTGCCCCGAGCTTCCGCTTGTCGAATACGTGCCGATCTTTTTCCTCCCCATTCGATAGGCTGCACGACTGAAATTTGAGTTTGCATTTGCTGGTCGCCCAAGGTTTTTCCATAAACCGATTGTGCTTCAAACTCAGGGTTTGGAATTTGCTTGGCTACACTCGGAAGTGCCTGCGTTTGACTCGATGCAAGCCTTGCCCGCTTCACGTCCGGATGGTTTTCCCGGGCACAGCTCAAGATATCTTGCACTGTGGCAGGTAAAGGACATTCGGGGTGGCTGCCGTGAACGTGGCTTAATCCCTCTTCACCTGAGTGGGCCGCATGGGTAATGTTTTCAGCATGGGCTTCTACGGTAAAAGCAAGCATGAGAATTCCCGAGAGCGGCACAAGGCAGGACAAGCTTTGCCACATTCCGAATATTAAAAGTTTAATTTTTTGAAAATGAAATAGATTCCAAACCATCTAAGCTCCAAGAGTTAAGCCACTGAGGCAATGCTCAGCGGCTCAACGATATTATGATTGTGCCAAGTCTTAAGAAGACAAAGCGCCTTGAAAACACAAGTCACTCAAACTAGTACTGGTCAATGGTCGAATAAGACCGACCAAGAGAAGTATGTTGCGTTATGCGCGAGGGGGTCTGAGCGGGTTGGAAACATAAGAACCAAAGTAAGAGCTATTATTTGGCCACAAAAACTTTTCTTTAGACTGTGGAACTACGAAAGCGTGAGAGGAGCTTACCGTGAAAGGGCAATGCCCTAAATGACAATGGGTGCAGGCTTTAGTGGCGTCTCCACTATTGCAGTCATCACAATGAGAAATAAGATGACTGCGATCATCAGTAGACACACTCTCACTCGCTTTAGTGATTGATTGCTCTTGGCTTGCTGCGGCATTCGGGGATTGAGTTTGAAGACCTTCAGATAGAAATTCGGCACCGCTATCAAGGGTGTTCAAAAAGCAGATTGAGATTAATAGCAATGCGAGCAACCGATACATATTCATGAGTTTATAATGAATCGGAATAAAGTTGTCATCTATTAACATGGGAAAAATTTTCCTCTGCGCAGATTCATACAGAGGTCCTAGCCTTTGGCGAGACCTCTGTATGAATGCTTCCATCTTGGACTGTTTACGGCGCAATGACTCAGCGATCTTGTAATCCACCGCGGTGATGCGGAAGTTTCACTGCTTCATTAGCTTTTGAGTTTTCATCGTTGCTCGAGGATAGGCCTCGGGTCGGCTCTTGTGTGTCATTTTTTACGGTATCAGGCCTACTTTCAGGTGATGGATTTTCAGTCTGAGCATTTGAGGTCTTTTGAGGGCGGGGAACATCACTGTTTCGCCAAAAAATTTCCCGTGACTCGCTGTGCTGTGCAGCAAAAACATTTGCCTGGAATAGAGTTACTGTAAGAAGCGCTAGAGCTGTTGTGGTGATTGACTTAAAAAATTTCATATTTGAAAGGTCTCCTGTGGAAAGAGTAAAGTTGGTTTGACGTAGCGGCCTGTGATCGTTTTTCCGTGATATGGGCGCTTTTTTGAGCGCAGTTATACACACGGCTATTAAACGATGGGAGGTCTAAGGTCAGAATCTGGAGACCGATTTGAAAAGGATCCGATAGTTGGCTTGATTCCTTGGTCAAATCCTTGTTGGCGATTGAAGTAAAGTGGCGCGGGCATGATAGCGACAACCATATGGCAGTGGACGATACAATGTTCAGTTGATGGAGTGGGCGGTTGCTGAGAGGGATGTTGCTGGCAATTTCTCCCGTCAGAAACTGTAGCAGCGGCAGTTGTGGTTGAAGCTGTAGCGGCAGTGGCATCTTCAGTTTTGGTGTGATGAAAAAATGCCGCCGAACTGCGAGTTACAAAGGTTGCTAAAAGTAGGCAAATAATGAAGAGCTGAGCAAAGTTTTTAGAGTTCATGATTCTTCAAAATGCCTCCTTTCAATTAGTTTACGAAGGAGTGCATAGATTTGTGACAGATGTGACAAATTAATTTTGAATTGTTAATGAAACAGTTTAGCAGATTCTTTAAAGGCAATAAGAACAGATGCTTACTAACGGCATTCCGTTTTCTAAAATGCTGAATAAAGGCGTCCTAAAATTATTCATGCGGAGGAAGTTTTACTGAACGCAGAGCCAAACTAGGCTCTGGGAATCGGCTATTCGACGAAAGCTTGCAGTGCCCTGAAGTCCATTTGAGTTAAATGTAAAATGCGAATCCTGCGAATTCTGAATTACGCCTCTGGGAACTAATACAACTGCTGTAGTATTGTGATTGTCTTGTGCACATGGATTTTCGGCTGGTACATATGTGTTCCCATCGACTCTGAGATCGGAAAGCTCAGAGTGAAAACGTCCAGAAAAATCTCTTGTAATTGTTACTCCCGGCGCACGTGCGGTTGTAAACCAGCCGTTAGATCTAGCGCTACCAACTGATATGCTCATAGGTAATTCAACTCGAACATAGTCTGGCGAGTTTAACTGATTTAGAATAGGATTAATAACTAGAGCTACTTTTCTGTTATTTAATTCAACTAGATGTCGAGTTTTATTTCTTAAGATCTGATCGTCACGCTGAGCTATAGGTGTGACGCCTTCAATCAAGGTTTGTACAGGATTTTGCCCGCGACTCGCTTGAGTTTGCCAAGTCGTATTACCCTGTTCCCGCAGCAGCAGTCCTGCCAATGCTCCAAGGCTGTAGCCTTCCATGTCACCCCGTAAATAATCCATGTTTCCTCGTAAATGCGCATCTAAATTCCTAAGTATATATCTGCGCACATCTTGATCTGATGCCTGACAACCTAAATGAGCAATAGCTTGCGCAACTTCTTCATAGTACTGTGCCGTGCCCTCACCAATGTCGGAGCGTAAGGTGTGATCCATATCATGGCCACTAGAAAGATAGCGACTTTGCCAGTGAGCCGCAGCGCGAATATGTCTAATTCTAGCTTCTCCTAGAGGAGCTCGATAGGCAGCAACAAGACTTCGGTAAAGTTGCTCACGATAATATCGTGGGTTTGGGTCGGCTGGATAGGCAGAATGACGATCGGTATTTGGCAACTGCCAGGGAGAAGCGTTTCTATTTTGTAAGTATCGATGAAAAGACTCATGAACGGCGAAGACTAAGGGTTGGTCCGGATTTGGGCCCCTACTCAGTCCATCTAAAGAAATGACAGTGACCTGTGAACTGCCACTAGGAAATCCGTAAGAAGTGATACCCCTCACACCAGGATCTAGTTGCTCATAGGGAAGCTCTTCAAAAACTCCAGCTGTCCCACGATTTTGCCGATTCCAACTCCATGCTTGATGGGTGGCGTGGTTTACCATGATGACCTGAGTGTTTCTTAAATGATAATTGGGCCAAATACGTTCGGGGCATTCAGTGCCAAGACGTGTAAGCTGCGCAGCAATATTACTTGCCTGAGATCCAGACTCAAATTGCTCTGCGGCAGCGCGAAAAGGGGCAATCTGGCGATGCATCTGTTCTAACGGATCTGGCCGGGGGCAAGGCTGCTCCTGAGCGAACGAGGTGTTGAGGGCACTAAGATAGATCACTCCTAATGTCACAAAATCTATTTTAATTATTAGATTTGCCAAGAAGAGCTGAAGTCTTCGCCAATCCGCGTTAGTTCGTTGTAATTTCATGTGTTTATATTTTCTGCCCAGAAAATAGCCGATTCATACAACATTTTTTGATTATATCATGAATCAAAAAATCGCGATTTTAGGTCAAAATTGCCTATAAATTTGGATTATTTTCATCACGAAATCCGTTTTTATCGAAGTAGCCTTAGGGAGTTGGCAATTACGAGCAGTGTTGCACCTGTGTCAGCAGCAATCGCAAGCCAGAGACTTGTGTGACCTGAAATAGACAGGCCTAGAAACAGAAGCTTTGTTGTCAGCGCAAATGCCGTATTAAACCAAATTACGCGCAAAGTTTTTTTTCCCATGATGATGGCTTCTGCGATTCCCATGAGTTGATCTTGCATGAGAGTGACATCCGAGGTTTCAATGGCGGTATCAGTTCCTGATGCTCCCATGGCGATACCTAAACTTGCACTTGCCATTGCAGGCGCGTCATTGACACCATCGCCAATCATCGCAACCGAGCCATACCGGTTTTTTAATTCCTTAATTTTTAGAACTTTGTCGTTTGGCAGAAGATCACCAAACGCCTCATCAATGCCGACTTGTTTTGAAATTGCATTGACCGTGCGTTGATTGTCGCCACTAATCATGATGACGCTCTGGATGCCTGCAGAATGCAGAGCGATGATCGCCTGTTTTGCTTCTGTGCGAATGGCGTCTCCCAAGCCAAGCACTCCCATCACTTGGCCCGTGCAACCCGCATGGGGACGGTGCCCTACGATCACAACTGATTGTGCTTGATCTTCTATGGTAGCGAGAAGTGCTTCAAACTTTTCTGAGCAGACAGCATTATCGTGAGCAAACTTGTGGTTTCCCACGAAATAAAAATGATCATTGATGACGGCCTCGGCCCCGCGACCACTTGTGGATTGGTATCCCATACTTTGAACAACTGTCAGCTTGCGTGCTTTTGCTTCACTCACCACCGCGCGTGCCAGAGGGTGCGTCGAATGCATGTCAATCGAAGCCGCTATCGAGAGAATCTGGTTTTCGTTATGTCCGTTCATGGCATAAATTTTAAGAACTTTGGGCACACCCTCTGTGATGGTTCCTGTCTTATCCACAGCAAGAGCTTTGAGTTTACCAATAGCCTCAAGGCCTGCCCCACCTTTGATGAGAACGCCTCGTTTTGCCATTGCTGTGAGTCCTGAGACAATTGACACAGGTGTAGCAATCACCAGGGCGCATGGGCATGCAACGACAAGCATAACCAGAGCCCGATAAATCCAAGTGGACCAATCACCATTAAAGAAAACAGGCGGAATCAAAAGAATGCCAACAGCAAGGGCAAGCACAAATGGTGTGTAGTAAGTTGCAAACTGGTCCACAAAACGTTGCGTGGGAGCCTTTTGATTTTGAGCTTCTTCGATCAAGCGAATGATTTGGGAAAGTTTTGTATTTTGAGAATCTTGAGTGACTTTGAGCTCAATTGAACCATCATCATTGATAGTACCGGCAAGCACCTTGTCTCCGACTGATTTTTCTACAGGTAAAGATTCTCCCGTAATGGGCGCCTGATTTATCGAGGCCTTTCCAAGGGTGACCATCCCGTCAAGTGGAATTCTAGCGCCGGACCTCACAAGGATTACATCATCGACAGCCACTTTATCTATCGGCACTTCTGAGTATTCTGTCGAAGATTTTGCCTTCACGAGAGCCATTGCAGGAACAAGATTTAAGAGTGACTGAATTGATCTCCGTGCACGTTCAAGACTAAAACTTTCTAAAAGCTCTGCAAATGCAAAAAGAAAGACGACAGCAGATGCCTCGGAAAATTCTCCAATTGCCAAAGCACCCACTGTTGCAATTATCATAAGGACGTTCATATCGAGAGTGAAAGTTTTTAGTGCACGAAATGCCTTAGGCGCAATGAGTGCACCACCCAAGAGAATTGAAAAAAGATAAAGTCCTTTCTGTACGCCCTCCGTAATCAAGTCAAAAAAACCTAAACCAAGGCCTGTTGCTAATAAAAATCCAGAAATCAAAACCAGCAAACTGCGACGATTAAATTTCGATGCCGTTTGGCCAGATTTTTCCGCTTCCTCGACAGAAACACCGGTAGAGTTAATTTTTTTAATAATTTCCTGACGTGAAACTTTTGGATCATGAGTGATCACAACTAGAGCGCTTATTAAATTTGGCTCTACTGCAGTAATTCCATTCACAGTTAAAAGTGCTTTTCTGATTGCTAAGACTTCATCCCCGCAATCCATGCCGCTGACTTTGATCACTGTTTTCTGCAATTTTGCTGTTTTCATAGCCACCAAATCTACCGTAAAAAAATCATGGACTCAAAATATTCTGGACACAGAGCTCCAATAATCACGCTTATTAAAACCGCGTTTTGTGGAGACCCTGTGCCCGTGCGTCAATGGTTACGAGAATGCTTTGCTCAAAGCATTACAATATTGGCATTCAAATTCATACTCGTCGTTGAAAGCGGTTGATTTGTGTACCAGTTAAGATACGGCGTCATTGAAACTCGGTCATTGATCTTAATGTCTAAACCAGGTTCTACGTCTGCCAGTGAACGATTAGGATTTCTTGTGTTCGGAATTCCTGCGGTATCAACAACCACTGTTGCCTCGTACAAAACCCAGGCCGTTACCTGTTGTGTAAACTGATAATTCAATTGCGGTCCTGTATAAAGTTGCAGACGTGGCAAAGTAGCTGAAGGGTCAAGTGCCTGTCTATCGTTTGATTGAACCCAGTATCTGGCGTGGTTGACCATGGAGAGCGAAAAATTTGATCTGTTGAATTCAATGCTTGGAATGAATGAAACGCGCACACTGCCCCTTGTTTTATTTTCACGTGAGGATTCACTTGTAGATACAAAAACTCGAGTGTCGCAATCTAATGTGGCCTTTTGTCCTAGAAGTTTCCCTCGAATGAGTCCTGCCTTAGCAACTTTGATAAAACTATCGTACATCAGAGAAACCCTGCGATCGGCGCCACCGTTAGTCGGGTCTGTGAGTTGGTAGACGAAATCAAAAACAGGGGTGATCGAGAGATCATTTGTAAGATTGTATTTTGCAGCAATTTGATTCTGAAGGCTTAACCCCCATATCCCGCCCTTAGTAAAAGCTGTGGTCGAAGAACTAGTAGGTGCGGCGACGCGCGGCCCATAAAAAAATGAGGTTGCTGATATCGATAGTGGCAACGCCCTTCGTGTAGAGGAACCCATACTTGTGGTTGCAGTTGACGTATTGACGGGATTTGACGATGGCGTTGACGACGACGCTGGAACTCCTATAGCCGTTGCAGTGGTGGCAGCAAGAGTAGTGAGGGACCAAAAGCAAGACACGATGCTAGTACTGATGATCTTCATGGGACAGCTCTCCTAATGGTAAAATCAGAATAAGATCTGCATTGATATAAATGATAAATAATTTATATTTGTAAAAATATAACGGGTTGTAATGCCGTGCCGTTACGGAGGCCCCGCGTCCCTGTAAGGCCTCCGTAACGACAGGTGCTTTCGTTGAGGTGAATATGACGCAGAAGACTCAGCGGTCTTCTAATCCACCCTGATGATGGGGAGGTCGCACGACTTCCTTCGGTTTTGAGTCTTGGTCGTAGACCGCATGTTCTTTGGCTGCCTCGTTGTTAGAAGTCACCGCCGGTCCTGATTCCAGTGCTTGATTACCTACGCTGGTTGGCATTCTCTCATTGGACTGGATACCAGCAGAGGGTTCCATGGGCCGTTGAACTTCTGCAGTTCGGCTTTTCTGACGATAAGAATCGCGAGGGCCACCGTGCCACGCTGCGAAAGCAGTGGATTGGGATAAAGTTAAAGTAATGAGGCTAAGAACCACTATTTTGGAGTTAGAAAATTTCATAGTCATAAAGTCTCCGGTAAAAGAGTAAAATTGATCTGACGTTGAGGGTTGTCATCGTTTTGAAAGAGATTGATGCGGCACTTCGCTCAAGCGCGGGGGCACACCTCTGCAGTCGGGGAATTAAACGATGGGAGGCCTCAGGTCGGGATCTTGAGACCGACTTGAAAATATTGATGTCACTGGTTTCACTCTTTGTTCAAACCCTCGTGGCGGATTTAACAAGAGTGGAGAGGGGACAACACCGATGACTATATGACAGTGAACAATGCAGTGCTCAGGGCTCTGGGCCGAATGCGTTGGCGAAGAGTGGTGCCGGGAAGAGTTTTCATCACTTTGAGTGGTGGAGAACGACATTTCGTCTTTGTCCGCCGTATGCTGGTAAAATGCGATTGAGCTGCGAGCAACGAGGCTTGTCAAAAGAAGGCAAATGACGAAGAACAGATTTATTTCTTTTTGTTCCATAATGATTCGAAAGCCCCCTTTCAATCAGGATTACGAATGAGGCACTTGATTTGTGACAGCTGTGATAAATTAATTTTGATTTTTTCGAAATTTGAAATGAACTCTTTAAAAATCTAATAATACCAACATGATTGATCTGGGGTCCCCGCAAAAATTATTAATATAGTCCTAGTGTCATTGCAGTGCGATGCGGCGCAAGCAGAGTCCGTGATTGGTATATCGATCCGTTTTTGCACTCAGTCGTTCGATGCCTGTGATGCTTCAGAATGTTTGTTTTTATACTGCATCACTCAAATGGTTTTCTTTCCACAACTAAAAAGAGTTTTCTCGGAAAACTGCCTTCGTCAAATTGCTCGGTTTCCAAAAGTTGAAAACCACGAGCTAAGTATTCTATTTTTTCTTTGTTAAAAAAGTGAACGATGAACCCATCTGCTTCATACATATCCTCGCCTCGATGAATTCCAGTTTTATAGTCTGCATCACCGGTGTGTCTTGCTGTGTAGATATTGAGGCCACCTGGTTTTAGTACACGTAAAATCTCACTAGAGATGAACTCCAGTTCTTGTGTGGTAAATGCCATATTAAAGAGCATGTGCGAGTAACAGGCTTCAAGCGTACTATCCTCGAAGGGAAGAGCGTTTCTTGCATCGTGACAAATCGGATCGACTGCCTCTGAAGTAAAACCAAGATCTGTAGCTTTCTCTTTGATCGCAGCAACAGCAGATGGTGAATATTCCAAGGCATGGACCGAAAAGCCATTTTGAGCGAAATGGAATGTGTCCCGCCCTTGGCCAGCTCCAAGTTCAAGAATTTTTGACATTCCTTCGTTTCGGAAAAGTGCCGTCGCTACTTGGGCTGGATAGCTTGGCTGAGTTCCGTAAAGATCGGGTTCTTCAGTGAATGTCGTTTCCCATTGCTGTTGTTGAAGTTTACGGGCTTTGGCGTCAAAATCGTCACTCTTCATTGAGAAAACCTCTGCTTAATAGAGAATACTTCTATAAGATCTAAAAAGATATTTGGCTCCTTTAGAGGATTGCCGCTTTTGATTTTTAGCCTATGAAATTTAGGAGCAAATCTCCATGATAATTATCCAACGAATGTATCCGCAAGAAAGACGATCTGGCTTTTAATGGAACAGAAATCGGCACGATCGACTTTGCTGGAATTAGCTCTTCTATTTTTGAAGTTGGGGCTTACGGCTTTTGGTGGTCCCACCGCCCATATCGCCATGATGGAAGATGAAGTTGTTCGTAGGAGAAAATGGATCTCAAAAGAAGAGTTTCTTGATCTTCTTAGTGCCGCAAATTTAATTCCCGGGCCCAACTCCACTGAGCTGGCAATTCATATCGGTCATAGACGCGCCGGATGGTTGGGCCTCCTGGTTGCTGGGATTTGTTTTATTTTGCCTGCCTTTTTCATCGTTGTCGTCATAGCAAAAATGTATGTCATCTATGGCAAGCTACCCGAAACGGAAGCTCTCTTAAGCGGTATTAAGCCTGTCATTATTGCTGTGGTTGTTCAGGCTCTTTGGGGACTAGGAAAGTCTGCATTAAAAAATGGAGTATTGACTTGTATTTGCATCACAGCAGCTTTGGCAAATTTCTTTGGCGCAGGAGAAGTGACGACACTTCTCGTAGCTGGAACGATTTCATGTATGGCTACTGAGCATTGGCCAAAAGTAAGAACCTCATTAAAGCTGGGAATTGTTACAATCCTCGGCATTGGCACCTCGATTAAAGCTACGGCTGTCGCAATGGCTACCCAGGCTTTATTTAGTTTGAGCCAATTATTTTTATTCTTTGTTAAGGTTGGTTCCGTTCTTTTTGGAAGCGGGTATGTGCTCTTGTCTTTTTTGAGATCAGATCTTGTAGAGAAATGGCATTGGCTTACAGAGACACAGCTTTTAGATGCCATTGCCGTAGGTCAATTCACGCCAGGCCCCGTGTTCACGACGGCGAGTTTTATTGGATACATACTTTCAGGTTGGCGGGGAGCGATTGTTGCAACAACGGGAATTTTTCTTCCAGCTTTTTTCTTTGTAGCCATCAGCGCGCCATTTCTACCTCATCTGCGCAAATCAGTTCGAGTAGGCTCATTTCTTGACGGTGTGAATGTCGCGTCTTTGGCTCTCATGGCTGTCGTAAGTTTACAGCTTGGCAAGGTTGCCATAGTGGATGCCCTGACTGCCACGTTAGGGGTTCTAACCATGATTCTTCTGACGCGCTTTAAGGTCAATTCTGTTTTTCTTGTGATTGGCGGAGCATTTATTGGACTGATACGCGCCAAGTATTTTTAAGTAGCGGTCTCTTGCGCTACCTGAATCTCTGTACCAATTCAGAACATCCTGGTTTTAAAAACCGTGGCTAAGCAGGCGCCGTCTCAGTGTTGTGCGGATCAGCCATCCTAGTTCTAAAGTCGCGACACCACCAATCATGGAGCCGATGACCCAAGCGGCACCAAGGCTAACGACGACGTCTGCGCCGGCACAGATAAATACAGCCATTGATGCAAGACCAAGAAGAAAAATCTGCATAAACCGTGTGCGTCGAATGACTTTGATCTCTTCTGTTCTTAAAATTAGACTTGCTGCGAGGCTGCTGCCGCCTAAAAAAATCGCTCCACAGCCAATCATGCAGCCATGATCCCCAAAGTGCATAAAGATCTGCATCATGCCGTGGTGATCATGAAACGGACTCATCCCAAACTGTGGACAGACTAAAAGTGAAAGTGAGCCAACTATAAAGTGAATCCCAGTGATTTTTGCAAAAACAGACCATAATGGTGGGTTTAGGTCTTGGTGAACGCGACTGAGAATGTGCTCAGACAATACTTTGGGTGGCGCAACAGGTTCTGCAGAAATGAATTCTTGAAATTCGTGTACCCAATCCTGTGAGGAAAGAGAGGGTGTATTCCTTTTCTTCATCTGAGGCCTCCATTGCCAGTGTTACCCGTTGTGACGGACTTAAGTTTTTTTATCGCTCGACTCACTAGTTGGCGCACATTTCCAGGCGAGGTTTTTAGCCGCAGTGCGATCTCTTCAAATGAGAGTTCCTCTTTATAACGAAGTTCCATAGTTTGTTGCTGCGCTGCAGAAAGGATGGATAAGTCAGGGAGTGCAGGCATTTCGTCATCAGAATCTGTTTTTGAGGGAGAGGGGATATTTTCAAGCTTCTGCGCACTATCGATGCCCCAATCTAATTTGTGGACGCGTTCATACTTAAGGCCTCGAATATGATCAATCATCGTGGTGCGACAGATCGTAAACAGCCATGGCAAAAAAGGATAAGCATTGTCAAAACGAGCTCGAGCCCCGTGAAGCTTAAGAAATGTTTCTTGAAAGACCTCATCAATCATCGTTCTGTCTTGCAGTCTTTTGTGCAGAAAGCCGTAAACCTTGGCGGAGTGCCTTCCATAGAGGAGAGCAAATGCCTTTTCATTGCCTTGTTGGTATGCGGTCATAAGAGTCTCATCACTTTGATTTTCCAGGGAGTCGCCTTGAGTTGTGTCTGCTGGAGCCCCATGAGGGGGCCTCTGCTTTGTTGTCATAAGGAAATACGCTCCGAGGGTTAAATTTGTGACATTGTCACAAAAAATAGTGTCCATCGTATTAGTCATAAAGAGAACATGAAGCCATGCTGATCAAGATTCTAACCTTATTAATGATTACAACGCCTTATATTTCTAAGGCTCTCGCCGAGGAAAGCGTTAGGAGGGTGCCTTTGACGTTAGGCCATGCTTTAGAGATGGCTCTTGGAGCCAACCCTTCATTGACAGCGGTAAAGGCTCAGGCGGAAGCAGCCCATTCCCAGATTCGCTCGCAATACTGGTTTGACAACCCAAGGGTGGGTCTGATGCGCGAGCAAAATTTGACGTTTATGCAGCAGCAAATGGGTCCTATGACAACTTGGTCCATTGCCCAGGAAGTAAAGTTTCCAGCTAAGTACTTTCTGTTAGGCGCAGCACAAAAGGCACGGGCCGTGGTTGCTGATCAGGAAGCATCCCAAAAGAAACTGGAAGTTCGAACAAAAGTGATAACCAGCTACTATGGCCTTTTTACTGTGGAACGTATTTTGGCCCTGTTGGAGGCCCAGCGTGCGGTGCTGCGGGAGATTGCCCGTATTGCTGAAAGCCGTCATTCGACTGGGGCAGTTCCTCAACAAGATGAAATGAAGGCCCATGTCGAGCAAACCATGCTTGAAAAGGAATTTCTATCTGTAGAAGAAGAGAGATCCACAATGCAAGGAGTGCTTGCTGCTGCATTAGGCCAGGAGGCTTCCTCTGAGATCCTCCTTTCCAAGGAAGAACTAGCCACACCAAAGCTTACGATTGAAGCCAAAGAATTGCCGAACCTCATTAAGACTCATGCCAAACATGTCAAGCAGGCTGAAGCCATTGTTGAGGAAAGCCAGGCTGAAAAGAAGATAGCTTATTTGAGTTACGCACCTGATTTTAATTTTTTTTACCGACAGCCATTTGGATCAAACGCACCAACCGGTGCTTACGCTGCAGGTGTTGAGTTCACTATTCCACTTTGGTTTTTTGCCAAGCAAACAGCAGAAGTTTCTACTGCTTCAGCAAATGCCATTGTTGCAGAGAAAAACTTAGAACAAGTAATCCTAGATCATTTAGCGGAAGTCAGATCATTGACGGCCAAAGTGAATTCTTCAAAAAAAATTCTTGAGCTGTACGACAAAGGTCTCATCCCTCAAGCTACTAGCACCCTTGATTCTTCTCGGGCCTCATATCGGGCCGGCCGCAGTAGTTTCATTGATCTCATAGATAGTGAGCGTTCTCTCTACACTATTCGCATCGCTTACTATCGAACCTTAGCTCAGTACGTTGAAAATCTCACGCGTCTTGAAGAACTCGTTGGTCACTCCATAAGTACGCTGCCGTTAGGAGAGATGAAATGAATCAGTTTAAAAGAAATCAGCCTCTTGTTATTGCCATTATTTTACTGGCCGTGCTTGTTACAGGAGTCTTTGTCATTGTTCGTTATGTAACAACTAATCAAATTGGCCAGGTCCAGACGAAACAAGAACAAAAAAAAGAAGTGTGGACTTGTCCAATGCACCCACAGGTCAAAAAAGATGGCCCGGGGAAATGCCCAATCTGCGGCATGACGCTTGTGAATGTTGATGAAGTGGAAGTTACGCAGCAAGTAGTAGCAACTGCCATCGCACAAACGCCTCTGCTCCCTCATGCGCATGCTCCATTTAAACTCTCTTTAGAGCGTGAGCAAATGATTGGCGTGAAACTTGGAATTGTAGAAAAAAAGCCCCTTTTTAAAACAATCAAAGCCGCCGGGCGCGTTGCTTTTGACCCGGAACTTTACACAGCGCAGAATGAATACCTAGAGGCAATTAGGCAGCTTGGTCGCGTAAAAGATTCTCCCGTTGCGGATGTAAAACATTCAGCAGAACGCATGGTGTATTCATCACGCTTAAGGCTCAAGGTCTTGGGGTTGGGTGATCAAGCAATTGCAGTCATCGCCAATCGAACAGAAGCAAATCAAAATCTTCTTTTTAACCAACAAGGAAGCGACACTTCTGTTTATGCCGAGATCTTTGAAATGGATTTGCCCCATGTGCAGGCAGGCCAGTCTGTAGAGATCAGGGGAAGCTTTCTTCGAGGGAGAATGCTCCCTGCAAAAATCGTATCTGTTGACCGGGTCATCAATTCGCAGAGTCGCACAGCAAAAGCTCGCATCCTTGTACCAAAAAGTACGGTGCAGTTTCGTCCAGAAAGTTTTGTTGATGTCGCCATCCTCGCGCCTCTTGGAGAGCAGATTGTTGTCCCGTTTGATGCCATTTTTGATACAGGCAATCAGTCTTGGGTGTTCGTTAAAAAATCTGACGGAACGTTTGATCCCAGGATTGTGAATGTGAAATTCCAAGCAGGTGATGAAGTCGCCATTGAGTCAGGCTTAAGTGGCGGCGAACAAATTGTTACAAGTGCGAACTTTCTCATCGATTCGGAATCACGATTAAAGGCAGCTGCAACCACTGAATCGGAAAGTGGATCGAAAATGCCCTCTTGTCCCGAGGGCCAACAGTGGCATGCAGAGATGCAACATTGCATGCCTAAGATTGGTGGGGACGGAAAATGATCGAAAGAATTATTGAGTTTTCCGCGCGCAATCGTTTTTTCGTTCTTATGATGACGGGCGTGCTGGCCATTGCTGGCTGGTTCTCACTGCAAAACATTTCGGTTGATGCCATTCCCGACCTGTCCGATACCCAAGTAATTATTTATACCAGATGGGATCGTTCACCAGATATTATTGAAGACCAAGTCACTTACCCCATCATTAGTGCCATGCTCGGTGCGCCTAAGATTAAAGATATTCGCGGGTTTTCTGATTTTGGATTTTCTTACGTTTACGTTATTTTCCAGGACGGTACAGACCCCTATTGGGCAAGGTCGCGCACACTTGAGTACTTATCCAAAATAACGCCTCAACTTCCTGAAGGTGTACGCACGGAGCTCGGCCCTGATGCTACGGGTGTGGGGTGGGTGTATCAGTATGCTTTGAAAGACACGTCTGGAAAACATTCGTTGGCTGATCTTCGCACACTTCAAGATTGGTATTTGAGATACCACCTTCAATCTGTTCCTGGTGTCGCGGAGGTAGCTTCTATTGGCGGTTTTCAAAAACAGTATCAGGTGCAGATCAATCCCAACGCACTCCTGGCTTACAAGATTCCGATTCTTAAAGTCGTGCAAGCCATTAAAGAAGGCAATAACGAGGTGGGAGCTAGGACTCTTGAGATCTCGGGAGCTGAGTACATGATTAGGGGCCGTGGGTATATTAAAAACCTCAACGACCTTGGCAACGTTGTTTTAGATTACCAAAATGGCACTCCAATTTATGTTAAAAATGTTGCTAAAGTAAGCATAGGGCCAGAAATTCGCCGAGGTGTTTCTGATCTCGACGGCCAAGGTGATGCCGTCGGTGGCATCGTAGTCATGCGTTATGGAGAGAATGCCAACGACGTTATTGCTGCCGTGAAAAAGAAGTTAGAAGACGTAAAATCCTCGCTTCCTCAAGATGTAGAACTCATTACGACTTATGATCGTTCTGATTTGATCCATCGAGCGATTGCAACTCTGAAGCATGAGCTCACACTTGAAATGATCATCGTCAGTCTTGTCATTTTGGTGTTTCTGCTTCACATCCCAAGTGCTCTCATTCCCATCATTACATTGCCGCTAGCTGTACTTATTAGTTTCATCCCCATGCATGCCTTGGGTATTTCATCGAACATTATGAGTCTTGGTGGCATTGCAATCGCTATTGGTGCCATGGTTGATGCAGCGATTGTCGTTGTAGAAAATGCCCACAAGCATCTCGAGGAGTGGGAACGAAATGGCCGCAAAGAAGACCCAAAAGAAGTGGTCATTACTGCGATCAAAGAAGTAGGACCCGCAAGTTTTTATTCGCTTCTTGTGATTGCTGTTTCTTTTTTCCCTATTTTTGCTCTCGAGGCTCAAGAAGGAAAACTTTTTAAGCCGCTAGCTTACACCAAAAATCTATCGATGTTTGTGGCGGCGATACTTGCGATCACTCTTGATCCAGCCATTCGTGTTTCGCTTACTCATTTTTCTGTTCGGCATTTCAAGCCTGATTGGCTCTCGAAAACTAGAAACGCCATTTTGGTGGGGAAAAATTATTCAGAAGAAGAACATCCTATCAGCCGGTTCTTTTTTAAATACTATGGCCCTGTTGTTCACTGGGTCGTTGATCATAGGATTAAAGTTGTTGTGACGGCCCTGCTGATTATGCTTCTCACGGTCCCAGTATATTTTAGATTAGGGTCCGAATTCATGCCCCCGCTCAATGAAGGTACGATGCTTTATATGCCGACAACGATGCCGGGAATTTCTGTCACGGAGGCTCAGAAGCTTTTGCAGCAGCAAGATAAAATATTAAAGTCTTTTCCAGAAGTGGAGCGTGTCTTTGGAAAAGCGGGAAGGGCTGAAAGCCCAACAGATCCCGCCCCCTTTTCGATGATGGAAACAACGGTGATCCTAAAACCCCAAACCGAATGGAGCGAAACGAAACGATGGTATTCTTTCTTGCCAAGGTTTGTGCAGTGGCCTTTTACACTCATTTGGCCTCGCTTTAAAAGCTGGGAAGAACTTGTTAGTGAGATGGATGCAAAAACAAGGTTTCCAGGCACCACCAATGCCTGGACTATGCCTATTCGAAATCGCATCGATATGCTCACGACGGGAATTCGTACTCCCGTAGGCATCAAGATCATGGGAGATGATTTAACTGAGCTGGAGCGCATTGGAACGGAGCTAGAGAAGGTTATTTCAAAAGTACCTGGGACTCGCAGCGTTTTTGCGGAACGCGTAGCTGGTGGTTATTTCCTAGATTTTAATTTCAACCGAGAACAGCTTGGTCGTTACGGCATTAGCATTGGCCAGGCGCAAGAAAGTCTCATGGCCGCAGTTGGTGGTGATCCCATTTCTAAAACAGTAGAAGGACGGGAGCGCTATTCCATTAATGTGCGCTACGGCAGGGACTTTAGGTCAAACATCGACGATCTCAAACGCGTGCTTATTGGTACACCAAGTGGCGCTCAAATTCCTATGGGCCAGGTTGCAGAAATCAAAATGGTTCAGGGGCCATCGATGATCCGTAACGAAAATGGAATGCTCTCGAGTTACGTTTACATTGATGTTGCTGATCGCGACGTGGGAAGTTATGTGCAGGATGCTAAAAAAACTTTAGAGCAGGAATATAAACTGCCTAAGGGCGTGCACCTCGAATGGAGCGGTCAGTACGAGAACATGATTCGTGTGCGCGAAAAACTTAAGGTCATCGTACCCATCACGCTCTTTATTGTATTTATGTTACTTTTTGCAAATACCAGATCTTGGGTAAAGACAGCGATCATATTATTAGCAGTGCCTTTTTCTGCTGTGGGTGCTGTGTGGCTACTCTTCTTACTAGGTTACAATGTCAGCATCGCTGTTTGGGTGGGGCTTATTGCGCTTCTTGGTGTTGATGCTGAGACCGGAATCTTCATGCTCCTTTACCTCGATCTTGCTTATGATAAAGCTAAAAAAGAAGGCAAAATGAACACATTCGATGATCTGAGGGAGGCGATCTATCATGGTGCTGTTAAACGCGTACGCCCCAAGGTGATGACGGTCGCTTGTCTAGTTATGGCTTTGCTTCCGATCATGTGGTCTAGCACCGCAAATGCTGGAGCTGACGTGATGAAACGAATTGCAGCGCCTATGTTAGGCGGCATCATCACATCCTTTGCAATGGAACTTTTGGTTTATCCAGCGATTTTTGCCATTTGGAAATGGCACTACGAAATGAAACAATGGAAAGCGACGGTTTAAAGAAATATGCAAACGAAGAATGCGCATTCAGGTTGTGACGAGTCTGGTGAAAAGCCAAAAACTAACCAGGCGAAAGTTCTCGATCCGGTTTGTGGTATGACAGTAGATCCTGCTAAGGCCGGCGGCGGTAGTTTTAATCACGGGGACATAATTTACTATTTTTGCAGTGCAGATTGCAACGAAGCGTTTCGAGAATCTCCTCAAGAATACCTTTCTCCAAATCATATCAAATCTCTGAGTGCACCAAAAACAACCGCGCCATCAATTGTTTCGACTTTGAATGGGGAGGCTCTTTACACGTGCCCGATGCACCCTGAAGTTCTCACTGGGAAACCAGGTGATTGTCCTAAATGTGGAATGCCATTGGAACCTGTTCATCCTGCGGTTGATGACGATCCGAACGTTGAACTTCAAGATATGAGTCGAAAAGTTTGGATCGGTGCTGCTCTCAGTTTTCCGATTTTTCTTCTCGCCATGGGAGATATGGTTTTTGACGAAAACCTCCGAAACCTAATCTCTATGAGGCTGTCAAATTGGGTTCAATTTCTTCTCGCTATTCCCGTCGTTCTTTGGTGTGGCGGGCCTTTTTTTAAACGAGGTTGGGCTTCTATCTTGAATCGAAGTGCCAATATGTTCACCCTCATCAGTGTTGGCGTAGGCGCGGCTTTTCTTTATAGCGTATTGGCAGTTCTCATTCCTAGCCTCTTCCCTGAAGGCTTTCAAATGCACGGTGCTGTAGAGCCTTATTTCGATACAGCAGCTGTAGTCATCGTTTTGGTTCTATTAGGTCAAGTTATGGAGTTGAAAGCTCGCTCACAGACGGGACTTGCCATTAAACTTCTTTTAGGACTGGCGCCTAAAACGGCTCGGGTCATCCGTGGCGAAAAAGAAGAGGACACTCCATTAGAAGAAGTCCAGATCGGTGATCTCATCCGTGTACGTCCTGGAGAGAAAATCCCCGTTGATGGTGCAGTTACCGAAGGACGAAGTTTTGTTGACGAATCGATGGTCACAGGTGAGTCGATCCCTGTAGATAAATTCGTTGGCACCCAAGTGATAGGAGCTACAGTCAATGGTAC
Source organism: uncultured Oligoflexia bacterium (assembly GCA_964475985.1). Taxonomy (GTDB): domain Bacteria; phylum Bdellovibrionota; class UBA1018; order UBA1018; family CAYHWW01; genus CAYYYP01. The sequence continues at coordinate 24,707 of CAYYYP010000023.1, forward strand.
GGGAAGCTTTGTTTTTAAGGCTGAACGTGTAGGACATGGAACTCTCTTGTCTCAAATCGTTAAGATGGTCGCCGACGCTCAAAGAAGTCGTGCTCCGATCCAACGTTTGGCTGATCAAGTGTCTAGCTATTTTGTACCGGCTGTTTTGTTGGCAGCCATAGCCGCATTTATTTCGTGGGCACTTTGGGGTCCAGAACCCCGTCTAGCTCACGCCTTAGTCAATGCAGTTGCAGTGCTTATTATTGCCTGTCCGTGTTCCTTAGGACTTGCAACTCCTATGGCAATTATGGTCGGTACCGGCCAGGGTGCTCAAGTCGGAATCCTCATTAAAGATGCTGAGTCTTTGGAGAAATTCGAAAAAGTAGATACATTGGTGGTCGACAAAACGGGCACCCTCACAGAAGGAAAACCGAAACTTTCAAACCTGGAATCAATTCTATCTGAAGTCAGTAAAGCAGAATTTTTATCGCTCACGGCCAGTCTTGAGAACGCAAGTGAGCATCCATTGGCGGCAGCAATTGTAGAAGCAGCGCAGTCTCAGAACGTGCCTTTAAAATCAGTCACTCACTTTGAATCCATAACTGGCAAAGGAGTTATCGGCATTATCGATGGGCGAAAAGTACTCATTGGCAATCGAGCATTATTGTCAGAACAAGGTATTGATCCGTCGGCTCTGGAAAGACAAGCCAAAGTACTTCGAGGCCAAGGACAAACAGTGATGCTTGTAGGCATTGAAGGTCAGGCTGCAGGGCTCATCGGCGTTTCTGATGCAATTAAAGTGTCAACCTTTGAAGCCATCAAAGAACTTCACCGCGCTGGTATCAAAATTATTATGGCAACCGGTGACAACAAAACGACGGCGGAAGCAGTTGCAAAAAAACTCGGTATTGAGGAGTTTATCGCTGATATTTTACCCAGCCAGAAAAAAGACCTTATTGAAAAACTAAAAAAAGAGGGCCGAATTGTAGCGATGGCTGGTGACGGCATCAACGACGCTCCAGCAATGGCGTTGGCTGATATCGGCATTGCGATGGGAACAGGGACGGACATTGCCATGGAAAGTGCGAGCATAACGCTAGTCAAGGGTGATTTAAGGGGTATTGCAAAAGCCCGTCGACTCAGCCAAGCAGTGATGAAAAACATCCGGCAAAACTTGTTCCTCGCTTTCGTATACAATGGTGCGGGTGTTCCAGTCGCAGCAGGGATCTTGTTCCCCTTTTTTGGAATTTTGATTAGTCCCATTTGGGCAAGCGTCGCAATGAGTTTGAGTTCAGTTTCAGTGATCGGCAATGCGTTGAGACTAAAGCGGTTACGTTTGTAGCTTTAGATTTATAGGTAGAGAATGCCTATCTGCAGCCTAAGTAATGTCTCAATTTGAAGCATGTTATAATTTTATAATGAAAGCAGCCATAAAGTGGCTTCTCGCTGGTCTTTACTTGACTCATTTTTGCGGTGTTCTTATATCACCAGCGCTCGCTGATCCTCCCTCAGTGTCCGATCGCCAGCAATGTGTCTCTCTAAGAACGCGGAGCCAATGGGTCTCATTTCGAGAGCAGTATCTCAGGACATTCACTGTTTCAGCAGCGCCTCGTGAAAACGAAGATTTCAGGGAAATGCTTTCACGATCGCAGCTTACCTATGAACAGCTTGCGTCTTGCCTGCCAGAACTGAGGCTGCAAGGTTTAGGAAATTGTTTCGAACGTTTTATAGATTTTACACGCAATTTAGGGCGATTCAGTGAGTCTGTTCCCGATGTGCGCCAGCCAAGCGGAATACGTCATTTTGGGAGTGGTTATCGTTTTGAAGTTCCTGATGCCGACTATTTGCGAAGCCAACCCCTGGAAGCCATGCAAATTCCATCAGAGTTTTTGCTCCCAACACTGCAACAAGCTCAGGTGGCATTGGAGCGTAGAGGTGTAAGTTCAGTCCGTTTTCAATCGGGTCTTACTAGTCATGATCGAATCATTTTTCATGAACGTTTAGCAAGATATGATCGTTATTTTCTAATTGAAGGAGACAATCTTAGTACAATCGATGTTATTTTGGTTGAGAATCGAACTGATGGTCAGCGGCCTCAGATTTATTTTCGGGAAAATACTTTAACGCCGGGCCATGCACACCATCAGGCTACGACAAATGTTTCGAGCTGTATAAACTGTCATTCAAATGGACTCCGAGAAATTGTACCTGCCCTGCCGCTCAGTACAGCGCTGGAAAGGGAACGACTACAAAGTATCAATCAAAGGATTCATCGAACTGGTTCTCCGGATTGGCACAATACGTTGCATCCAAATCGATTCGGCCCAGCTCTAGGGACTCGCTCTAGGCATGGTTGTATCAACTGCCATGATGGGCAAACGAGATCCGCATTGAATTGGATGACCGATATTGGCGAAGTGTACAAGAAGGTAGTTCAAGAGGGCTCGATGCCTCCGGGACAACATTTAAGTCGACGGCAGCGTATCCAAATGTTTCAAGAGCTCTATAGAGATGGACAGCGCGCACTCAGAGCGTGGATGACCGAGATCCCGTGCTCTCACGAGGGACCATCATTGAACCAGGCGCATTGCCCACAATAACTTTTTATTCAATGCCTATGCCGATGGTGAATATCAGGCCAGTGCACATGCGAATGAGTTATCGGTTCGTGTGTATGGGGATGGTCATGTGTTTCACCATTATCTTTATTTTCTTCATGACGATGCTGGTGATGTTCATCGTGGGAATGTGAGTGTCGATGCCTGATAGGTTCATGGGAATGAAGGTGACGATGATGCTCTCGAGATAAAAACCAAAGTCCTGCTGCCATGATGGTAGCTGACAGCCAATGGTACATTGGTGGCCGTTCACCCAAAAGTAGAAGTGAAAAAACCATCCCAAAAAATGGACTTATCGCAAAATAAGTGCTTGTTCGAGATGTGCCAATCGCACGGAGCGCTTTAACGAAAAGTACTAAACTTGCGCCATAACTAAGAGCCCCGATAATCAGAGCAGAAGCCATTTGAGATACGGCTCCGAGGGAGTGTTCCAAGAGCAGGGCGAGAGTGATATTAAAAATACCGGCACTGAGTCCTTTGACGCCTGCAAGCACTGCGGGAGGCAGTTCTTCAATATCGCGAGTCAAGTTGTTATCAATTCCCCAGAACAGACAAGCACCAAGAATTAAAAAACTTGCAGTAGAAAAGCCTGCCGGGTTTGCTGGATTGATCGTGATGATGAGCGCACCAAAGATCAAAGCGAATTTTCCGATCCAGACTTGTTTTCCGATATGTTCGTGGAAAATGAGCCAGGCTAAAATAGTAGTTGTGACGCTCTCAAGATTTAAAAGAAGCGAAACCTCAAAAGCAGTGGCTAACTTGATGCCGTAAGTTAAACAGACAGGCGCTAGAATTCCACCAGAAATGATGGCGCCTAAAAGTTTCATGCGGTGGTGCATTGAGAGTCGAGCAAGCTCCTTTGTCACAGTAACTTTCTGCCAAACCAAAACAACCATGAGCCCAATGCCTGAACCTAAATATAGAAGACCCGCTAAAAAAAGCGGCGACATATTACCAATCACAAGTTTGCTCAGCGGCGGAGAAATTCCAAAAAGAACCGCCGAAAGGAGCGCGAGGGCCGGACCTGAAAGGCTCGATAAACTAGGACGGCTAAGCATGAGTAACAATTTGAGTTTTATTCATTTCCATGACTATTATAAAAACAATGGCCAGATTACGAATAAAAAACGCTTTTTTAGGAATCATTACCCTCCTGGTTATGGTCACAAGCGTTCCTGCTGGCACAAGAGGGTGTGTTGATGCGCTCCGCCATGACCTCAATGACTTATTAGATCGGCACGTCAGTTATTCGCATCACGACCATACTGGCGAGATTTTTGCCTTTCACGAAACTCAAACGACCATCGATGGCGCGCCACATCAACAGCTTGCGCACAAACATCGCCATGCACCAAATGAAAAAGAACACGAGCATACTCATCAGCAAACTTTAGGCACGAACGTCATACCTGAAGTGGCACTTGCCCCTGCAACTATTTCATCACCCTTGCCGACTGCTGTGCCAGCAACTTTAATTGCTTATTCTCTATTGTCGCCTGTGAGTGAGTCTTTATCAGTTATTTTTCGCCCGCCCATCTTTTCGTGATTTTTTACCGTCACCAATAAATCGCGGAAATTTGAATCTCACCTATTTCGATACTGGTTGAAATAAATGCGTATGCACGCATGCAGAGGCTGCATAAAGGAAAAGTATGCTGAGTGAACTCATGAGGATGAATCAAGCAATCAAAAAAATAGGATTTTTGACTTTGGTTTTTGTCGTATTGCCATTATCAAGGTTTAGCCTAAGTCTTGCGGCTGATGTCAAATCCGCCGAACCTCGCGTTCAAAAAGAAGATCCCCCGATTAAAAAGAAGGCTGTACCAGAAACTTCAAAAACAGACGGCTTTCGGCTTTCTGAAAAAGCCACGCGTACCATCGGATTGACTGCAAAGCCCATTGCAACAGCACCTGAGTTCACAATGCCAGAGCGTGCGCTTGTTCGCTCACTTGACATATTAGCCATCTATCGGATTCGTAATGGTTGGTACAAACTTGTTCCTGTCGAGATCGTCAGAAGAAAGGAATCTGAACTTACCGTTCGCTCTCATGAAATCAAAGCTGGTACTGATTACGTTGTTATTAGCGGAATTGAGCTTCTTCGTGCCACCGAAATGGAAGCATTTGGAGGTGGTGAATGATTAACCGAATCATCCATTTTTCTGTTTATCGTCGAGGCGTCGTAATGATGCTCACTATCATCATGGCAGTGGTGGGCTGGATCACCTTCGAGAACCTTCCGATTGATGCTGTTCCCGATGTCACTAACAACCAAGTTCAAATCAATTCGGCGGTAGAAGGGCTTTCTACTGAAGAAGTAGAAAGAAATGTGACTTTTCCCATCGAGACGGTCATGCGTGGGATTGCGGGCGTGACTCAAGTAAGATCATTGACGCGATTTAATCTCTCGCAAGTGACCGTCATATTTGAAGACGAAGTCGATATCTATCGAGCAAGGCAGCTCGTCGCTGAAAGGTTGCAGTTGGCTGGCCCTAGCCTTCCTAAGGGTGTGGTCCCAAAGCCAGGACCCGTAAGTTCTGGTCTTGGGGAGATTGTTCATTACTCAATTGAAGCTGAAAAGCCAGCAACTGGTGAAGATCGCATGCGCCAGCTCATGGAGCTTCGCACGATTCAAGACTGGTATGTGAAGCCAAGACTGCTCACCGTAAAGGGTGTGGCAGACGTCAACACCATCGGTGGTTTTGAAAAGCAATTTCATATTCAGCCGAACTCCCAGAAGATGGCAAGATTTGGGCTCCACCTAAATGACCTCGTAGAAGCGTTGGAGAGAACAAACAAAAACGTAGGCGGTGGCTATGTTCAACAAACTGGCGAGCAGTTTTTGGTGCAGGGTGTAGGACTTCTTAAGAGTATCAAGAGCATCAAATCAATTCCCATCAAAAGTTTAGAGACACTTAGAACCGTAACTGTAGGTGACGTCGCTGATGTGAACCTTGCGACTTCACTTCGTTCTGGCGCTGCCATCGTTCGTGGAAGAGAAGCTGTCATCGGAACGACGATGATGCTTATGGGTGAAAACAGCAGAGCCGTAGCACTGCGTGTTGCAGAGCGATTAAATGAGATCAAGGAAGGCCTGCCAAAGGGTTATAAGATAGAAACCCTCTATAATCGTTCCGATTTAGTGAACTTCACATTAAGTACCGTTGAGCACAATCTGTTGGTTGGAGCTTTCTTGGTCATTTTAGTGTTGTTCTTGTTGATCGGTAATGTGCGTGCAGCGCTGATTACGGCAGTCGTTATCCCACTCTCCCTTCTTTTTTCATTTATCTTCATGCGACACTTTGGGATTTCTGGAAATCTCATGAGTCTTGGTGCTCTGGATTTTGGAATCATAGTCGATGGCGCAGTCATTATGCTCGATCACTGCGTTAGAGTCATTCATGACAGGTCTCAAGAATTGAAACGAACTCTTACCAAAGAAGAACTCAAACGCACTGTATATGAAGCTGCCGTTCAGATTCGAACTGCTGCTGGTTTTGGTGAACTTATTATCGTTGTTGTATTTCTTCCGGTCTTTTCACTCGTTGCGGTAGAGGGAAAGATGTTTAAGCCCATGGCAGCAACTTTTATCATAGCGGTAATCGGTGCCCTCTGCCTTTCATTTACCACCGTTCCAGCCTTAGCAAGCATTCTCATGACCGGTCCTGTGGCCGATAAAGAGCCTTGGATCATGCGTAAACTAGAGCGGCTTTATCGGCCATTTCTGGAAGTCGTGCTAAAATGGCGGCGAACGACGGTGCTGATCGGATTGGTAGCAACATTACTCGGAGGAATTCTTTTTAGTCGCTTAGGCGGAGAGTTCTTACCACAGATGGATGAGGGAACGCTGCTCATTCAAACAACTAGGTCTGTGAATATCAGCATCGATCAGTCCGTCGTTCTTCAAATAAAAACCGAGGAACTAGTTTCCTAGTTTCCAGAGTTGGCTTTAAAATTCTAAAATATCGCCACTTAAGAGATTGCAAACGACCCTATGGGTGTCAATCAGGCGGATACGTATGTTGCATTCAAAGATGAAAAGGATTTCCCGCTGGTAAATGGAAAAAGAAGAACGAGAACCGAAGTCGCACAAATGATGATTGACCGGCTCGATGAGGAGCTACCAGGTCAATCGGTACTGTTGAGCCAACCTATTCAAATGCGCTTTAATGATCTTTTGGAAGGTTCTAAATCAGATGTCTCTGTAAAGCTCTTTGGCGATGACATGGATATGCTGTCAACGCTTACGCATAAGATGGCCGAAGTGATCGGAAAAATTCCTGGCTCATCAGAACTTGAAACGGAACTCAGAGGAACCTCGCCTCTTCTTCGCGTGACGCCAAAAGAAGATGTGCTTTTAGGGCTCGGCATCTCGAGCATAGATGTTTTGGAGTCGTTGGGTATTGCAATGGGGGGCAAGGAAGTTGGTTTTCTCTATGAAGGAATCAAACGATTTCCCATCCTAGTTCGTTTCAGTGAAAAAGATCGCTCCAACCTGGATGCGATCAAAAACCTGCCCGTAGGGATTTCAACAAATGCCACCATTCCGTTGGAAGATGCAGCGACGGTGAAATTTGAGCAGGCATACGGGGCTATCACTCGGGAAGATGGGAAACGGCGTGCTGCCGTCATGATTAATCCACGAGACAGGGATACAGAAAGTTTTGTGCTTGAGGCACAAAAAGCTGTAGTTGATCAAGTAAAGCTGCCGCCTGGTTACTACGTAGAGTGGGGCGGTACATTTAAAAATCTTCAGACTGCGAGATCAAGGCTTCTTGTACTTGCTCCTCTCGCTCTCATTCTTGTGCTGATGATGATCTACGCAGCATTTAAGAATGTGTATCAGACAGCACTTATTTTCGCCTGCGTACCGCTTGCTCTTGTGGGCGGCGTTCTTGGACTGCTTTTCAACGGACTGCCCTTTAGCATATCAGCTGGAGTTGGTTTCATTGCTCTTTCGGGGATCGCCGTCTTAAATGGTGTCGTGCTTGTCAATTATTTTAATGACCTGCACACTCAAGGATTACAAGGCGAAGCGCTCATCAAGAAGGGGACGCTTTTAAGGCTGAGACCTGTTCTCATGACGGCACTGGTAGATATTTTTGGATTTCTTCCCATGATGCTCTCCCATGGAGTGGGCTCGGAAGTGCAGCGGCCATTAGCCTCAGTTGTCATAGGTGGAATCGTGTCATCTACACTTTTAACGCTACTTGTGCTGCCGGCGCTTTATAGTATTTTTGAAAGATACATGCGGCCGGTGACAAACGAAGTTGAAGAGCACTAATGGGGTAGCGATCTATTGATCAATGGGCCTGAGCAAGTTTTCTCATCACCAGAAAAGCAACAGTTGCTCCGAGGATTTGAGCAATGATGAATGGAATGACTCCCGCCGGGCTGATTCCACAAAAAGTATTCGTGAACATTCGCGCCACCGTCACTGCGGGATTGGCGAAGGATGTCGAAGAAGTAAACCAATAGGCAGCTGTTATATACGCGGCAATACTGAAGGGAGCGAATTCAACATGCTTTCGCCCTGCTAGGGCAATGGTACAGATCAGTCCAAATGTTGCAACTACCTCTGAGGTCATAAGATGCAGTCCACCTCTATCCTTCAATGAAATTTGTAGAATGGTCTGGTGAAACATTGCGTGTGAAACAAGAACTCCAGTGATTGCTCCCAGAAACTGAGCGGACCAATAGCTGAGAAGGCTCTTTCTATCCAGGCGCCACCAGAGGGCCTCAACAAGGCTTACAACCGGATTGAAGTGTGCTCCTGATATGGAGCCTAAGCTTTGGATCAAAACAAATAGCCCCGCGCCTGTCGCCAGAGAGTTTGCCAAGAGCGCGATTGCTTCATTGCCTTGGGCCAACCTTTCGCCCATGATTCCCGAGCCTACGACTATCATCAATAGAAATGCCGTACCCAGATATTCAGCTATGAATTTCTGTTTCATTTTTTTAACTCATTTTTAAATTCGACGAGTTTCTTTTTGAGGGTGTCTCGCACAGAACGGAATAGTTGGAGTTTTTTCTCATGTGGCAGTTCATCATGGCCACCAGGATCTGGCAGAGGCCAATGCAGTTTTTTTGCTTTAGTTACGATAACGGGACAGACCTCTTCATCGCAAAGTGTGATGACGTAATCTAAATCCGTTACGAACTCAGCCGACAGGGCATCAACTGATTTTGAATAATGTTTAGAGAGATCGATGCCAATCTCCTGCATGGCTGCAATAGCAAGTGGATTTACCTTTGAAGGCAGTGATCCCGCACTTTCGATTTCGATATCCTTGTCAAAGATCGTTTTAGCTAGGCCTTCAGCCAATTGGCTGCGAGCAGAGTTTGCAACGCACATGAAGAGAATTTTCACATTCGAGTCCTAACCACAGCAACTTGTTTCTGTATCATCCGGAACACAACATGAAGAGTCATCAGCATCGGTTGCATCAACTTTAGTGCTATAAACCTCGACGTCACCCATGTTTTGATAGGTCTCCCAAGCAAGGCCCGATGGGTCTTTTGCCCACGCTTTGTTTGATTCTGCATAACAGCATGTAGTTTCACCTTCATCGTAAATCCCTACATCAGCATTTTTCAAGCGCTCGGTAATTTCAGCAAGTTCTGTGCTGTTCTCAACTTGAATACCAAGGTGATCAACTCCTTCTTCATTGGATCGAGTAGAAATCGCAAAATTCAGCCTCGGATCTTCCAGCATCCATTTCGCGTAATCTACTTTAAGTTTTGTAGGTTTTTGTCCAAAAAGAGTGGAATAGAATTGAACTGATTGTTCTATGTTTTTAACTCCGACATGGATATGAAAACGTTTCATATTAGCATTTCCTTTCACTGCATTTTTTTGGTTTAGACTTGGATTTTACTTCTCGGGCGCAACAATTTTCTTGAAGATAAGAAATTAGGCCTTCGATCATGTCTGCATTTGCAAAGTAAGTTACGGACCGTCCGTTCTTCTTCGAAGTCACCAGGCCCGCCTTATTCATATGTGAGAGGTGAAAAGAGAGGGTATTGTCTGGAATCTTAAGTTTCTCGGCGATCTTGCCAGGAATCAAACCGTCTTGACCGTACTCAACCAGCAGTTTAAAAACCTTGAGCCTTGTCTCTTGTGAAAGGGACGAAAAGGCTTCTGTTGCTTCATATAATTCCATATTTCTAGAATAATAGAAATAATTACTAATGTCAATACTGACGAATCGGAACAGATGTTGCCGAAAATTTTGAATATTTTCAGCCCTAAAACTTAAGCTTCGTTCCGGTAAGGCGCCGGGTATAACCCTCGAGGGAGGGGAGCCCCTGATGCACCTTGGCCACTGTTTCGGTCTTTACAATCTTGTAAAGTGATTCAAGAGCGCAACCCGCTATAAGCAACATCAAAACTCCAAAAACTGCATCGATTACTGATTTCATATCGTTCCCTTCTTTTACTGATTGTTATTCGCGAGTACTCTTCGAATCATTTCAGGATGCCAGGCTCGTCCTTGGCTCTTAGTGGCTATTCCAAGGCCAGTTAGTGTTCTGGCGATTTCGCGTAGCCCCAGGCCTTGAGATTTGAGGCTCTTGATAGTCTCTATGACGCGTTGCTCAGTTTTGTGGACCTGAGCTTCGCCATGAATCAATTTCTGGCCATATCTGGGTTGCGATGGCCGCCCATGAGGTTTGTGTGCCTCGCGGATGGGGATCTGAAAGAGCTTAAGATATTTGAGAACGGTACTCTTCCCCGTTTCAGCGATGACGGCGATCTCTGCCGCGGAGAGTCTCTCCACCACGTATTTTTGGTGGAGAAAGGCTTGATCAGTAACTAGGAGATGTGTTCTAAATGCTGAAGATATTTGGATTTTTGGTTGGAGAATTTTTGTTAGTACACTGCGACGTGCGGCCCGCCAACTTGGTCTCTTAGGGTTCTCCGGTTCTGGTTCTCCTCACTCGATGGTGGGTGAATTAAAAATAATAATTAAGCACAAGCACTTAGAAGCCTCTCACTCTTCCTCTCACTCTTCGTTGTCAGCCCACGCCGCTTGTCGGCGTACCGGTGTACGCCTCTGGCGCGACGCGTGCTTCCGTCTCGATTGAGAGGAAGATCCCGGCGTTGGCGTAAAGGCAGTTTCAGATTGAACTTAGTGGGGAACGGGCCAGTACTTTGCGGACGTTAGTTACAACCCCAAGTACATGACATCATCGATATCGGTGTAGTTGATAGCCCCGTGGGTGAACTTCCACTCCGTCGTTCCCACCTTTTTGAATCCCATTTTTTTGTAAAATTCTATGGCGGCTTTGTTTTGATCCCAAACCCCTAACCATAGGCCAGTACGGTTTCGCGTTTTAGCCTGGGACTTTGCTTCGTCAAGTAAGCTGCGGCCAAGCCCTTTTCCTTGAAAAGGCCGAAGGAGGTAGGCCTGTGAAAAATGCACCGAAGTTCGGTCGGGAACTGACTCAATTGGAAGGTCAAACTCAAGTTTCATAAATCCGGCCGGAGTATTTTCAATCCAAGCAATATAAAACAATGGCTGCGTTTGATCTTCCTCGGCCGCAGACAAGATGGGCAAAAGTTTGTCGTAGTTGAAAGTTTCGCGGCCGTAGATTTCTTCTAAACCTTCGGGCCTGCCTTCACCCATATTTTTGTAGGTCTCAATAAAAGTTTGTCTGCCTAGGTAAATTAGAGTTTCGATATCATTCATAGTCGCTGGTTTGATTTTGACGTTTTGCATGTTCATCTTTTAAAGTCTTCAGCCAATGCCTTATGTTCTTCATAAATGCATTCCCCGGAGATGACCTGCATCCCTAGCTTGCGGGCATGGGCCTCGGCATCCGGGTTCTGCGCGCCTGGTTGAAGCCAGACCACGGGCGGCTTGAAATCCTTAAGCTCCTCGATCAGGGCAGGTATCGCATCGGGTGAACGATAAATATTTACGATTTCCAGCGAGTGGGAAACATCTGAAACTTTTGCCACCACTTCAATTCCAGGGATTTCTGGGCACCCTGGGTTTACGCCAATGACCTTAAAACCATGGGCTAGCAAGTAACGTGCGATCCAGTTGCTAGGGCGTTGGGGATTCGCGCTAATTCCAACTACGGTCACATGTTTATATTGTTTTAGGACTTGTGGAATCGTCAGCATTGGAACGCTCCTTCTTAACGCTGGTTTTACGTTTCTTTTTCACGGATTTCTTTTTTGGTGCGGGACTCGCCTCGACTTCGGGGGCGGGTTCTTTGGGATAAGCTATTTTTTCCACCTGTTCCACCACGCGCTTTGGGATGTCCTTGATGATGGTTCCAACATCACCAACATCGGGCGCCTTAAAACTTTGCTCTTCACCTTTGGTAAGTCCCGGGGGAAGCCCATCGGCGGAAAAGGTGTGGGGCTTAGGAAAAAAACCGTTAAAGGGAGGCACGGGATCCTGCGGAATTAACCGCAGCGTCCTTGCCGTACGTACAATATCAATACCGATGGAGAACATCACATTTTTATACTCCGTGGCTAAGTCGATTCCTCCGCCAAGGTTGATGAAATAGGGATTGACCTCCAGGGCTGCGGTACCGTGAAGCCTTGCCGGATAGCCGCTAAGACGCGACATTTCATAATAAGTTCCGGCGGCGACTTCCGTTTTGAAATTCCTGTATTCGGCCATGACATAACTTACGCCAAGGCGGGGAACGAAAGTTCGTTTGTCGCCCGTGATGATGGATTGGTCGGCAAGCAAAGCAGTGTTGAGGGTAGGTGAAACGTAGGTCACGCTAAATCCAGTTTTAAAAAATCGGTTGGGCGTCCAACCAATTCCGATTCCAATTTGAGTGGGCATGACCACTCTTCGATTAAATCCCGGTAGTTCATAATCCGTTGCGCTGCCGCCGGCAGGCTTAATGGAAACGCCTGGTAAGTAGTTAGCTCCCACGACGATATGATCCCAGATATGATAGAGCACTCCCAGTCTATAAGTGAGGCCTAGTGCGTTATAGGAATGTTCCCCTAATTCGCGAACGGCCTTGACCATGGCAAGGGTTGCTCCCACGGCCAATTTATTTTCAAAAAACATTCGCGCCACGGTGAGCCTAAATTCTTTGACGGAAACTTCCGAGCGCAGTGACTTTCCATTCCCGGTGGGAACTAGATAGTCTCCATTTTCGGTCATAGGCGAATAATAGGCGAGGCTAAATCCCCAAGGGTACGGGCTTAAACCAATGCCGGCTTGGCGACTTTCAATAAGTTCACCGGATTTTTGGATTCGTTTTTCTTCAAAACTAGTTTTATTGATCTGCGCCGAAAGGCTGGATGTTTGCATCGCAAAACCCGCAGGGTTCGCTTCGGCGGCTGCGATGCTGGATGCTGTAGCTAAGGATGCTCCGGCCATACCGATGGTGTTGATGTCACCCCGCGCAGCTGCCGTCCAGCTTGAGTAATCCTTGGTCCGACGATCGTAGGTGAAGGGCAGTGCAGCGTGTGAGGAGTTTGGCGCGAAGAAATGCAGAAATAAACAAGCTGCCACTACAAAGGAACGAAATAACGAAATCGACATCTTTAACATTCGAAAGTCATAACACAAAAATCACGTCGATTTGAAGGCCTCTGCCATGAAGCAGTGATTGGTTGGTCACGTTTTTGTGTGATATTAATCTTCGATGAAAATCTCGCAGGCACAATTCTTTAAATACCTCCCAAAAAATCGTTGGGTCTTGGGCCTCGCGTTACTTCTACCCGCCGCTTGGTTGACGTACATTTTAGCGATTTTAATCCTACTTGATACATCGTTGCTTCAGTTCCTTACGCATATGAATAATGAGGAATTCCAGCTCAAATATAAAATTGCGTGGTCGTTCATTCCGGGAAAGGTAGAAATTCGTGGAGCAACCATGCATTTCCAGGATCAGAACGTGGAAATGCATTTTAAGTACCCCAATGTGAGCGCGCGGTTTGACCTGAAAGGTTTTACAAAAAAATTGTTGCGACTGACGGAACTCAAAGTAAAGGGCCTTACCTATGAAATCCGCCTAAAGACCGACGAAGAAAAAAAGGTTTATCCGAACTCACCTAACCCGCGAAGCATGGAGGAGCGTCGGCGCGACATTTGGCGTACTCGATTTGAAAACGTTGAAATCACTGAAATCGAAAGCGTGAATCTAAACGGAATTTTTCTAACCGGAAAAATGAAAGCGTCTGGTCAGTTCTCGATTTGGCCAAGCGTTGAAGTTGAGGTGGGTCCCGCCCATTTTGAGTTGGAAGAAGGATCGTTGGGAATCAAAAAACCCGAACAAGCCTTAGTACCCTTTGGCGAGAATGTTCACGGGACACTGGCGCTCGATTTTACTAAATTCATTGTTCCAGAGACTTCCGGCGCCAAGGTGCTTAGGCATTTGAATGCCCATGCAAAGTTTGATGCAAAAATAGAAAACATGCGTTTTCTCAATAAGTTTTTGGAAGTGGCGCCTTCCGTTAGGCTTGATGGTGGTGCAGGGCCCCTAAATCTAGAAATCGATATCAAAAAAGGGTTCGTCCAGCATCCTTCTACCATTCACATTCCTTCACCCAAGGTCATTCTAGAGACATTTGGTTATGCATTGCAGGGTAAGGGTGATGTGCTTTGGAATACCTATTTGAAAAAAGATTCCTCCGTAGCGGCGATGCTTAAGGCAAAGTTGGATTCATTTGACATGACCCTTCTACAAAGCGCCGATGTTTTAGTGCACGGTGAAAACCTTTCCGCCACTGCGAACACTTCAGATCTGGACTTAGTGAATCCATTTACAAACCTATACCTTCACTTAATTATTCCGAAGGCCAATGCGCCCGATCTTACGCGTTTTTCGAAAATCTTAAAGGGGCGGGCTGCCTTGCAAACGGATCTTACGGCCTTTGCCGGACAAGGTGTGTGCCCTTCTACGCCAGGACAACTTCATTTGCAGCTTCAAGAGACCTCCTTTCGGTTTAAAGAAAGTTACATTCAGGCCGATGGAAAATTGAGTATTTTTTTGGAAGGAATTGATCTGCAGAAAATGCGCGGGAAATTGGCGTCCGTACGGGCGGATTTACGTAACATTGGCGTGAAAAATGAAGATGGTAAAAAAGAAAAAGAAGAAGAGCCCTGGTGGTTGCGAGTGGAACTCAAGAAAGGGGAATTTTCTTTAGCGAAAGGTCACAAGATGAAAGGAGAGGCTCAGATTCATATGAAGGACATCGTGCTTCCCCTGACGGCCATTGGGGTAGAGGCTAAACTAAGTGGTCTGCAAAAATTCATTTTGCCCAAGGGTGAAGCTAAACTTAAGACGTTTATAGAAGCAGATACTGAGTCGGCGCTGGCCCGCGATATTACGGCATCCACCTCAGGCTTAGATGCCCGGGGGGAACTTAAACTCGGATCAAACGGGGTAAATGGTGCCGTTATCCTAAGGGTCTTGCATATTCTTCCGGTGGGGATTTCGTTCAAGGATTCTAAACCGGACGTTACTTTTCCGGCATCGGATGACTGGCTTAAGGAGAAAAAACCATAAATGGAAGAGGTTGAAATTCGATGTCCCTTTTGCGGTGAATTTTTTTCCGTGGTGGTTGATCTTTCAGTGGATGACCAGGATTACATCGAAGATTGTTACGTTTGTTGTCGGCCGATTCGACTTCACGCGGTTTGCGAGGATGGCGAATTCGTGTCCCTTGCAGCTAATCGGGAATGACTAGGGTTTTGAGTTTTGGGATTGGGTAAGTATGATTCTCACTAGCGCACGAGTGGCTTCCCCGGCGACTTTCAGGCAATCGGCCGATGCAAGAATGAATTTCTCATACGCCTTCGGCTCAAGTGTACTCGCCAGCTTAAGGTGGTCAAAACCGACATCCTCGGCGGCCTGATACTCAGGATGCTCTTTAAATTTTGGCCCAAAAACCTCCATCACGGCCGAATCCATCGTTGAAGCAGTTTTGGCAGAGTGTATCGAAACCTCCCGAAAGAGTTTTTCAGCAGAGGGAGTTTTTAGGAAATGGCTGATGGTGTGCGTACTCGTAAGGCTATCCACCAGTTTCTGGTTCGCTTTTTGTGGGTGCTCATAACTTTGCTGAAGCAGGGATGCGAGCAGATCTTCAAAACTAATATGTCGATTTTCTAGGTCATGGGCCGCTTGAGCTTTGTATTTTGCTTTATCGCTGGTCATCAAATATTTGATGTAGAACCAGATGCTTTCAAAGGGCAGCGCACGGGCATGGTAAGGTTGGGAAATATCCTGGATATAATGCAAAGCAAATCCGGTGAAACGGTAGCCCCAGTAAGGGTGGTGGGTCTTGAAGGCAAATTCTGCAAGGCGAGTAAAGAGCTCTAGGCGCTGATCCACTAGGCCGTCCTGGATCTCCGGAGCGATGAGCTTTAGGAAAAAACTCTCATGGGCAAATTGCATGTGGAAGGGAGCCTTGTCGATGCTTCGGTTAGGATCGCCGAAAGGAATTTTTCCGTAACCATACTCAGGAATGTTCCAAAGTCCGTGATCAAATTGCCAGTCGGGCTCATCGGAGGCGGTATAGAGAATGGCCCTTGCCGATACTTTTTCTTGAGGCAAAATTCTGCGGAAATTTAGGTTGAAATTGTGGTTGGTATCTTCTCCGGGAGAAATTTCGGTAAAAGAAATGAGATTGCTTGGGTCAAAGTTTTCACCCGGTAAAATTTTGAGCACTGGTTCAAATTTGGTTTTAGGATTAAGCCGCAGGGCCTTAAGGAAATTCAAAGTCGTGGGATGGTTCTCATCGAAGGTCATCGGAGCGAAACGTTTTGAGCCTTTGGTTTCTAACCAGTCATAATATTCTTTTACCAGTTTTGAAAATCCTGGGGCCTCGGCGCGTACAAACGAATCTAAACTTTCAAAGCCATATTTTTCATCGAGATAACGGAAATCGCCAGGCCTAAGTGAGTAATCCGTAACTATGTAGTGGAGGCTCCATGCTTGCGATAATTGTGGTTGTAACGCAAAGACGAGAAAGAAAAGAATTTTCCGGTAAATGCCCATGGGAAACTGTCGCATAGCGCATCATAGGGTAAGTTTTCGCCGCTGACATCCTTTGCCTAAGAGGAACGGACAGAATTTTGTTGGGATGCCCGGTCCAAGGTTGCGGCATTCCTTCAAGTTTGGCATTCCAGAGTTTATGGAAAAGCTTAATTTCAATGACTGCACCCTATACATTTCGGCCCGCTCTCCGTTTGCTCGCCGTGTAAAGCTTGCTCTGCTGGAAAATAAAATCACCTTTGAGCAAAAGATCTTGAATGTATTTGAGCCTCAGCCCGAACTTACCTCGCTGAACCCCCTAAGTCGCGTGCCGGTGGTGAAACTAAAAGATGGTCAGGTTCTCATCGATTCCAATCTAATTTTACAGGAATTCTACTTAAGCCACGAAAGTTCCCTTCTGCCCCGCGCGACTTCACAACGCGTGGTTTGCAGTCAATGGATGGGGATCGCTAGCGGGGTGTGTGAAAAAATGGTCGAATATTTTCTAGAGAACCAACGGCCTGAATCATCTCGGGATGCAGAAACAATAAAAGAAATTAGGCAAATTTTTGAGCGGACCGCAAACACGCTAGAAACCATATTGGCTCAGAGAGATAATATTGTGCCCGGGCAACTGACCCAAGCCGATCTCGACATGGGAGCGGCTCTTGCCTACACCAGTCTTCGTTATTCCAAAGATTGGCAAGTTCAGTTTCCTAATGTGTTTCGTTACTTTCAAAAATTAAATGCAAGGCCTTCTTTTCAATCAACCTTACCGCCAGAATAATTTATCCCGAAATCCAGCCTAGAAGTTCATACCCAAGCTTCACGCAAAGGCTAATCAGAATGATGCCTGAAATGAAATTAATGATTCTCATCGCTTTTTCATTAAACAGAATCGGACTGAACTTTGAGGCTAGGGTAGCTAAGCCAAAAAACCAGATGACGGAAGTGGTGCCGGCGCCCAAACCAAAAATGAATCTATCGCGAAGGTGGATGAATTTTGAAGAGTAACCGCCGACCAGAACTATGGTGTCGAGGTAACAATGGGGATTGAGTAGGCTAAAGGCCAAGGTGGTCAAAAGAATCTCGCGCGTAGGAAGCGGCTTGCTGCTTTCCAGTAGAGGAGTAGGTCCAGGCCAAAAAGCTTCTTTGAGTTTTAAAATTCCATAAAAGAGTAAAAAACCAAGACCTAGCAATCCAAATATTATTTTTAACCAAGGCACCGATACGAAAAGCGTACCTGCGCCAAGCACTCCCGCAAGCACCAGCGAAAAATCGCAAACGGAGCATACTGCTGCAACGAACAGGTGGCGTCTGCGTCGCAGACCAGACTCCAGAACAAAAAGGTTTTGTGCTCCGAGAGCTAATATCAGGCTCGCCTGTAAAAAAAAGCCCTCAAGAAAAAGGGTCATCGCAATTCAAAATTAATTTGGGCTTCAAGGGGGGGCTTTAGCGCCTCTAATCGCTCGGCAAACGAAGCATAATCTAAAGAACGCAAAACCGTCGTTTCGCCCGTAGATTCTGTAAGTGCATCATCCAGTTCAGTTTGCAAAGTGAGCAAGGAACTCAAGGTAGCTTGAAGAGACTGTAAGTATGTATCTAATTCTGCGTCACCTCGCGCAGTGGGAGTGAAACGCCTTACGGAGTCGTAGATATCGTTGTCCGGAAGAAACCTATGAATTTGCCGCCACGGAAACCTAGAAGCCGCAAGAGCACTTTTTGCGGTCAAAAGAGCATGGGATCTCCATATCCCTTCCGCCATGAGGTCATGGATCCTATCGCGCAGAAATCTGAGATGAAAATAAGTTGGAGCGTGCGAAGCATCGAATCGAAACAAGTAGGCGAGTTCGTATAATTCCTGGGAGTTTTGTAGGGCAGAGAGATTTTGCAACATCACACAGGATGAAACGATTTTAGAAAGGTTCAGTGTCATGCCATCAAACTGCCTAAGATACTCGTTGATGAGACTGACGTCCTGGGCGTTTGCCATTTCTGAGAGGCTAGGGAAGCCAGGCTCTGGTGTATGTTCCAATACAATACTGAGATTCGAGTCCGTAAGCCGAGTGGCCTCCAGTTCAATGCTCTCCACGGAGCCGTCGTGGTTCTGATCAAAATCCTGCGCGAATGTAGGACAAAACTGCCTAGCCTCAAAAACCGTCAGGCTCTGGGCATGGGTCTTCGAAGCCATAAGGCAAAAAATCAAGGCAAAGGTGGCGCTTAGGTTTTTAGTGAAAATTTGTCTGAAGGAAATAGTCATGATCGTTTCCTTTAAATGAAGAAAGTTTAGTATCGATCGGAATCCTTGGTGTCAACCTGCATTCATAGAGGGTTGGGATCAATTGCACTCAGGCGGCATTGCGTGGTCTAAAGGGCCAAACACCGTAGAAGTAATGCAAGCTATAGCCACGCCCGACGAACTTCGGCTGTTTGACCCAGCGTACAAAATAGCCCTTACCCTGGAAGAAGAATCTAAAATAGGTGAACCAGAATTTCCATTTTCCGAGGCGCAGTTAAGGAATCCCAAAGAATGCCCCGGATAACCGGGCCGGTGATAGGCATCTAAACATGGTTCTATTTCTTGGGTGCCGGAATAGGTTTGTCCCAAAGAAGGTGTTACTTCAATAATCGTGGCTTGGTTAAACGCACGGTCAATGGACGTCCGACTATCCGAACTGAAATCGAGATCTATCCTTGCAGTATTTAGAGCAAGCCATTGACCCCTTCCGGTCAAGGATCGGTCTAATTTTAAAATAGCATAATCTTTCTGGCGATGAATTTCGGGACCCCTGTGCGCACTCGAGAGAGTTGATGCCTCCAGAACTTGCGCGCAGCCGACCCTAACGATGGTGCCAGAAGCGGCGGGGATCAGAAAATGAATTCGGGATGAGCAGTTTGAACTGGCGGCCTTCAAATCGTCTGGAATGCAATGACTATTGGTCATGACAAGATCGGCACTTATTTGAAAAGCCGTGCATGCACTAAGTCCGGTGTAGCCCTCGGATGGAACATCCGTAGCTAACAAAAGTCCAACCCCTGGTTTGCAGGGGCCAACGCAATTAAACTCCGCCATACGGATTTTTTGTTCAACAATCTCGGAGTCGTCAACGATTCGGTGTGCGGGGCGGGTGTCTGACCCGCAGCCATGAATAAGGAGCAACGCTAAAAAACTGAGAGCCGATGGTACCTGCCGGTTAAAGAAAAATGCCATAATTCGGGCCGGACCATAACACCCCGAGCTTCCTACCTCAATAAAATTTATGGAACGCGGCCGACTTATGGCGCACCCAGCGGTTTTAACAATAAAAAGTATTTATATCGCGCGGATGCCGACGGATAAACTTCATTTGCCGATGGCAGACAGGCAAGAAGTACCGGTTAGAATTCCAATGCCTTTCCTTGATATACTGTGGCTCGAGGGAATAAAAATGAAGATAGGATTTTTCCTAAGTTTAGTACTTATGGCCGCGTTCTCAAATCAGGCGGGAGCGCAACCCATGGAAGAACCTCCCGCTTTCAGTCGCGTAAAAAACAATCTTATCGCGATGGCAAATCGTTCTGGGTCGGCCGTACCCCAACAGTCCAGGAGTGATAGCGGATGTGGCGTCACTCTCCTTGCCGAAAGCAATGCTGCCGTACATTTGCGGACTCTGATTCAATGGGACCAGGGGCGCGCCTACCTGAAAACTCTTCCGGATTTGCACTGTCCACTAGCTTACCGTCCAGAGGGGCGAGGGATACGCTTGACCTGGGATTCTGAATTGCTTCGGACCACCCCTGATGCAGACTTAAGGCGAATGAATTCTCTACAATCTACTTTATCTCCTGGGAGAATAAGACAGTACTGCCAGGACCGGCTCGGACGGCTATTGGCGGTGCAGATCACTACGAACGCAAATGGGGCCAATGCAAATCCTTGGATGGCAGATTTAAATATAAACACCCTTACGTCTTCCGGGACCCTAGCGCCTCCGGGAACTTGCAATGATACCCTTGCCCTTACGGATAGGGCGAGGTCGGGTGGTCAACCAAACGACGGTCCAACACGTCGTAACCTTGACCAGGAAGGCTCCCTGCAGGAAGTTGACAGCCCACGTGGCGCTCCCGGTAGTTGAAAAGTGTGAATGGAATTTCCTGCTCTAATTCAAAATCTACCATCAGAAACCCACGAGTTTCTTTCGTACCGACTGGACGCCAAAAACTGCGATGTTTTTTTCTCAGAAATAGAGGCAAACACTTTTATCTCTGAGCACGAACATGAAGTGACCGTACTAAATATTGTTATCGCCGGATCCATTACTGTGGTTTTAAACGGAAAAACCAAAACTTTTGTCTTAGGTGAGTGGTGCGAAATCCCCGCCCACACTAGGCATTCGCTGCAAGCAAATGAAAAAAGCCGGCTCATTGAATTTTGGTTCAAGTAACCGGCTTTTTACGATTTTAGATTTTGATTTTAGAATTAAACGAAAAGTGAAGCCATCACAAGCGTGATGGTCGCAAGAAGTTTAATTAAAACGTGCAAGGAAGGACCGGCGGTATCTTTGAAAGGATCACCTACGGTATCGCCCACTACGGCAGCCTTGTGTGCATCGGAACGTTTGCCGCCATGAACACCAGTTTCGATGTACTTCTTAGCGTTGTCCCATGCTCCACCGGCGTTATTTAAAAACAGTGCCATGAGAATGCCACTGATGGTGCCGACCATAAGGAATGCAGCTACCGCTTCAGCTTTCAATACATATCCCACAACGATGGGGGTCGTTACCGCCACAAGGCCCGGAAGTACCATTTGCTTCAAAGCGCCTTTGGTTACAATATCCACGCAAGCCGCATAATCAGGCTTTGCTGTTCCTGCCATAATGCCTGGATTTTCTCGGAATTGACGTCTCACTTCTGCGATTACCGTGTAAGCCGCAGTTCCCACGGCACGAATGGTAATGGATGAGAAAAAGAAAATGAGCGCAGCGCCGATGAGGGCACCTACGAACACCTTAATGTTCACTAGGTTTACCATCGTAAACGGTTGGCCCGTAATCATACCGACTTCATCGAGGTAGGCAGAGAATAGAAGAAATGCCGCAAGTGATGCAGAGGCAATGGCATAACCCTTAGTCAAAGCTTTCGTAGTATTGCCGACAGCATCAAGCTTATCGGTTTTCTCACGAATATTGGCTGGTTGATGACTCATTTCAGCAATGCCGCCTGCGTTGTCCGTAATGGGGCCAAACACGTCCATAGCAAGGATGAACACACAAGGACCAAGAATTCCCATGGTGGCTAGCGCCGTTCCGTAAATGCCGCCGCTATCGCCCAATGCTTGAACTCCACAGTAGTAGGAACCTAAGAGTGCAGCACTGATGATGAGAACTGCCGGAGCCGTACATTCAAGCCCAACGGAAATACCTGCAATAATATTAGTGGCCGGACCCGTCACTGAACTGTCGGCGATCATTTTGACGGGACGGTAATTGGACTCAGTATAGTACTGAGTGAGGTAAAGAAACGCCAAGGCAGTTAAAATACCCACTACGCTTGCGGCAAAAAGCCAAATGTTTCCATCAAGCAAGATTTGCACTCCAAAATAGAAAGCAATCACCGACAAAATAGAGGTGATGTAATATCCGCGATTGAGGGCGGACATTGGATTTTCTTTTTCGTTCGTACGTACCGCCAGAATGCCGATTACGCTTGAAACAATATTTACGGCACCCATGAGAAGAGGAAACAGGATGCCTTTGATTCCAAATCTTGGGAAAAGTGCCACACCTAAAATCATGGCGCCCACATTTTCCGCTGAAATGGATTCGAATAAGTCAGCGCCCCGGCCTGCGCAATCACCTACGTTGTCGCCCACAAGGTCAGCGATCACCGCTGGGTTCCTTGGGTCATCTTCCGGAATGCCCGCTTCAACTTTACCAACGAGGTCAGCACCTACGTCGGCGGCTTTGGTGTAAATTCCGCCACCAAGTTGCGCGAAAAGGGCAACAAAGCTAGCGCCAAAACCAAAACCCACCATAAGGAAGGGAACTTTTCTTACCAATTCTTCATTTTCACTGAAACCACCGTAGGCCCAGAACAAAAGGGTCATACCTAGGATGCTCAGTCCCATAACGGAAAGACCAGCAACGGCACCGCCGCGGAGCGCTACTTGTAGGGCCTTATTTAAGGATTCTCTGACTGCGCTGGCGGTTCGAATATTTGAGCGAATGGCTACGGACATTCCAATGTAACCCGCAATTCCTGAACATAGCGCACCCAGGAAAAAGGATACCGTGGTTTTTTGCGCCATTTCCATATCGCCTTTCACAAAGGCGTAGAGGAAAAAAATCAGCGCACCGCAAAGCAAACAAAGAAGAGCAATAGTTTTGTTCTGCCTTGCCATGAAAGCTTCTGCGCCTTCCTTAATGGCATCGGAAATTTTACGCATTTCGGGAGTTCCGGTGTCTTGCTTTAAGACCCAAGATGCAAAGAGCGCTGCACAAACTAAAGCAAAAATACTGAGTCCCAGAATTAATGAAAGAAACATCTTAAGAACACCATCCTCTTTCCGAAATTAAAACGATCCTTAAATTGGTATTTGATTTTGGGCAAAGAAACAAGGTTAGATTTTGGGATCCCTCGTTCCGTCGTGAATTAAGTTTTGCCATCGCACAGATTTTCCGAAGGTATTAAGTCTTTAATTTAAGTGCAATGCGGTTATTCTGTTTAGGAAATGAAAAAGGTGGATGGAATAGAAAAAGAAGGGGCTAGCGTTGCGAGCCAGGCGGGTTCCATGGGCACGGCAACCCTCTTTAGCCGGATCGGTGGTTTGGTACGGGAACAGGTCTTTGCGTTTCTATTTGGCGCGTCCGATGTGGCCGATGCTTTCAACATTGCGTTTCGAATTCCGAATCTTTTGCGGGATCTTTTTGCTGAAGGCGCCATGAGTGCGGCTTTTGTGCCTACGTTCACGCGAGCCCTTTCCGTAAATCGGGAAAATTCCTTTCGCCTACTTTTGGCCGTATTGTGGGCACTTTTCGTTTTTGTGTCACTTTTATCCCTTGCCGGAATATTTTTTGCTCCGGAACTTGTGAATCTTTACGCTGGGCATTTCAAGAACGTCCCAGGCAAGTTCGAGATGACGGTGGCGCTTACGCGCTGGATGTTTCCGTTTTTTCCTTTGGTGGCCATGGCGGCAGTGGTCATGGGTTCATTGAATGCACTAGGATTCTTTTTTCTACCGGCCTTTGCACCTACATTATTTAACGTAGCTTCCATTTTGGCGGGGCTTTGTGGCGCACCGCTACTTACACGTTACACAGAAATTCATCCCATTTACGCCATGGCGTGGGGGGTGGTTTTGGGCGGGTTTTTACAGTTTTTTGTGCAATGGCAAAAGATGCGTAAACTTGGCCTTACGCTCAGGAATCATAGTGATCTTGAAGTGTGGACAAAGCCGTGGCGCGTGAGCGGCCTACGAGAAGTCATTGGGCTGTTGATCCCCGGCACCGTTGGCCTTGCCGCAACTCAACTCAATATTTTAATTAATTCTATTTATGCCACCCAACAGGGAACGGGAGCAGTAAGTTACTTGAATTATGCGTTTCGTTTCATGCAATTTCCCATCGGAATTTTTGGAGTTTCCATCGCTTCGGCTACGCTGCCCCAGGTCACGCGTGCGTTGGCAAAATCCGACTTTCAAGAAGCGAGGTGGAAAATTCAATCCTCCTTGCGTATGAGTTTTGCCGTTAACTTTCCGGCGGCGGCGGGGCTTATGGGTTTAGGGCTCCCTATTGTACAACTCATATATCAGCGTGGGCTTTTCGGTGTCACGGCATCGGAACAAACGGCCGTGGCGCTTTTTTGGTACGCGTTAGGCCTGCCTGGTTACGCCGCCGTAAAAATTCTTGTGCCGATTTTTTATGCCCTTCGAATTACCCGCATCCCGGTAATCATCAGTTTTTGCATGGTCTTGCTTAATATCATTCTAAATCATGTGTTTTTGAACATTTTTCATTTTCCATTTTGGTCCTTGGCGCTTTCTACTTCGTTGGTAGCCACCATAAATTCTCTCTGCCTTTTCTTGTTTCTGAGACCCTGGATCAAAGGGGTTGTGAACGTTGATTTTCTGCGGGCACTTTTTCTATTCGCCTTCATCGGTGTGCTGACCTGGGTTTGGTGCCGAACAAGCATTTTTCTGGTGGACGAAGCTTGGGTACTCGTCTTGCGCAATTCCTCCGATGGTGTAGCTCGTTTTTTTGCTTCGGTCTTTTGGCTGACCTATGTTTCAAAAATCTTGTTAGCGATAACCGGTACGGCAGGGCTTTGGCTACTTCTAGGAAAACTGTTGAAGCTTGATGAAATCCAGAGTTTCTGGCGGCTCATCCAGCGAAAGTTTTTTAAAAAATAAATGCTTCATGGACTTTCCTTGCTTTTGACATTTTGCGCCCGTAATACGAGCGGGTCGAAGCCATTCAACCAGTTATGGCCGGAATAAAGAGGTGATTATGAAGTGGAACCTAAAGCCTTCTGCGCAAAGAAAGGTCGCTAAATTTTTAAAGTGGACCGCCGCCAGTTTGTTTCTAGTCTTCTGCGCTAGCACTTTCATTTCTAATGACGCGCTCGCCCACGAGAACGACCCTCACTCTGTAGCGCGACCGCAAGAGGTTAGGGTTGAACATATTAGCCTTGATCTCAGAGTAGATTTTGCCGAGAAAAAAATCTCAGGGAAAGTTACTCTACGCATAAAGAACCTGACCGGTGCCAATAAACTTTATTTAGATGCCCGAAACTTAAACATCCAAGCCGTTTCCGTAGGGGTGCGGCAGGTACCAACGACTTTCCGAAAGGGCCATGGTGATCCAGGTTTAGGTGAAGGACTTATCGTAGACATCGGTCGTCATACAAAAACCGTAACGATTGAGTACGAAACTACCGAAGGCGCCGATGCACTTCAGTGGTTAACGCCTGAGCAAACGGCTGGAAAACATTTCCCATTCCTATTTTCTCAAAGCCAACCCATTCATGCGCGGACTTGGATCCCCTTGCAAGACACTCCCGAAGTACGGACCACCTATGACGCACGGATTACCACTGACCCAGATTTGCTTGTGCTCATGAGCGCAGAAAATCCCCAAGGAAAAACTACTGACGGGGTTTATCGTTTTCGCATGCGCCATCCCATTCCTTCCTACTTAATTGCCATTGCCGTGGGTAATTTGGAATTTAGGGCATTTCCCGGGAGTCTTCGTAGCGGAGTTTATGCCGAGCCAGAAACATTAGACTCGGCCCACTGGGAGTTTGCGAATACAGAAAAAATGATCAAAGTCGGGGAGCGTCTACTGGGACCCTATGTGTGGGAGCGATTTGACCTCATTGTTTTACCCCCGGCCTTTCCTTATGGCGGCATGGAAAATCCACGTCTCACTTTTCTTACGCCTACTTTGTTAGCGGGAGACCGCTC
>CAYYYP010000024.1:0-49716 GCA_964475985.1 uncultured Oligoflexia bacterium
CCGAAAAGTTGCAACCCTTAAGGTCGTCAATGCGTTCCATCTTAAGAATTTTGCGTAGCGCCTGGTTTTTTACGACAAAACTGCGATGAAAATAAGTGCTGTCCTTCTCAATGCAACTTTGTAGGAGCATGAGGCTTGGTCCATCAAACCTACCGCGGCGGACCATTTCCGTTGTGATGGATGCGCTTACTTTCGGTCCTAAATCTACTCGGCGGCCCGCTAAATATTTTCCATTCTCTCGCATTTCTAGGTGATGTTTCACGAAATCCCGGTGCACGATGCAATCGCCGTCGATGAAGATGAGGTAGTCAGCCTTAGCTTTCCTAATGGCCTCATTCAAAATTTTGGTCTTTCGGTAACCTACGTCCTCTTGCCAGGAATGGATCACCGGAAAGGGCGCACGTTTTTGAAAATTTTTAATGAGTTCTGCGGTGTGAGCGGTGCTGCCGTCATCGGCGATATGGAGCTCGAAATTCAATTCACTTTGGCGTTCTAAAGCGGTGAGGGCCAAATCCAGATGGTGTGGCGCATTATAAGTTGAGAGAATGATGCTCGCTTTAGGGGAAATTCCTTGGTTCTTCACGCAAAAAATTTACCACAGTCGAGTCAGCGTACAAGGCGATAGTTGCGGTATTCGAAGGGACGCCACCCGGTGATCCGTTCAATGGCGTAGGACAATATTTTTAGCGTATCTTTAATTTCAAATACCAACGGCGTATCTGCGAGATTAAAAAATGGCGTGTTATCGATCCGCGCCTGCATTACGGCGGGATGGGTTTCAACAAAGGGAGAGAGGCCAAAAAAGCGTTTGTATTTGTAGTTCTCCCCGGTGACGGGAATCTCTTCGGTCGCACCTTGGTGGTACAAAGTATCCATGAAGCCCGTCTTTTTGCGCATCACTTCCGGGGGGCGTACCCAGCCATAGTGAAAAACACGTGCGTCAATGAGGGCCGCCGGAATTTTTCTTCCATCGGCATACAGAAATCCCTGGGCGTCTCCCACTGATTTTATATCGCGGTGGTTACGAATGAGGCGGACTTCACGGCGGTAGGCTGACCGGGATTTTTGGATCGTTTGGTAGTTTGCATAAAAATGTAGATAACGGAAAACAAACGCATCGATGTCGTTTGCTCTTCGGTTAGGTACAGAAATTTGGCTCTCAACCGCAGCGCGGATTTTTGGGTAATCTTCTTCGTGCAGAATTTCATCGGCCTGTAGATACAAGCACCATGCACCTTGGCAACGCTTGAGCGCAAGATTGGTTTGCTCGGCCAAAATTTGCCCGCCTTCGCGTTTTTCTTTAAGGTGCAACGGCCACTCTGTTTCAAAGAGAACTAGTTTTTTCTGCTGCGCTTCGGGCTGCCGGGCAAGCCAATCTAAAATTTGGGATTTGGTATCGTCCGTAGAAATTCCGAGATTGAGAACAACTTCATCACAAACATCAAAAAGACATTTTAAACTTTCCAGGAAAGGGTACCCAAAGGATGCGCCATTACGTAAAATAGTGAAGCCACTTAAACGGATTTTTGAGTCGTGAGCCATTGATACTCTTTTAAAACGTCTTGCGCCGAAATCGAAGACAAACATTTCGTTTGATGTACCGGGCATTCCTTTAGCGCACACCAATGCTGGCCAGATTCGGTTCGGCAGGTGAGGCCAGGTTTATAAAGCACGCGGTGCCGTTGTTCCGGGTACGGGTGCCATTCTAGCGGAGATTCCGGGCCAAATACCGTAATGGTGCGTAAGCCCAGTGCAACGGCCATGTGCTTTAGCCCCGAATCGTTTCCGATGTAGAGGTCGCAGTTTGCAATCAAGTCCTTCACTTCCAAAAGCGTAAGATTAGAAAACGCTTGAACATGAGGAGACGCCAATAGGTTCTGATAGGCTACAAGCTCATGGGAGAGCCCAGCCACGACGAAGCTCACGGGACTTTCTCTTCGAATGAGTTCAATCAGTTCCAGAAAGGATTTTTCTGGCCAAGCCTTAGTCGGCCGACTGGCGCCGATGCCTAAGAAAATTTTTGAGAAGTTACCTGAATCCTTTTCGGGAACCTTTGATCGGGTGCTCCCAAGCATCGGCATGGCCGCATCCCCTAAGTTTTTTAACGGCGCGACGAAAGTCACGGCGCGCAGCACATCGAGGTCCCGGTCTATATTTGCTTTCACATCCCCTTGTCCGGGTACGGGAACCTGGGAGTAATCTTTGTGATGGAAAAGTTCGTGGTGATTGATAATGCATTTGGCGCCCGTAAAGGCGCCTAAAGCTCTAACGAGCCAGGCGAAGCTAGTTGAAGCATGAAATAGGAGGATAAAATCATATTTTTTGCGGTCGCTCAGGATGGATAAAAAAAAGGAAAATTTTCCGGGCGGAATTTTTTTGATGGAATCTTTACCTTGCTTCAGAAAAGGCAAGTTTTCAAAAACGGATGACCAGCGATCGGGAGTTGCAACCGTGAGTGCACCGCCGTCACCCATAAGCTGTCGTAGAACCCGAAGCGCGCCCGTCCACAGAATCGCATCCCCCAGCGCGCGGTTCTTGATGGCAAGAATTTTTGCGTCCTTAAAAGTTAAAGCAGATTTTTCATCTCTACCGTTTGGTTTTGCTTCCATAATGGGATCCACCTCTAAAAGGTATTACACATTTGGCGCATATGTCCCTATGATGTGCAGGGATGAGCCAAATTTCATTACCCCTTCTGAGCGGTTTTACATTTATCCGCAACGCCCTTAAATATGATTTCCCCATCACGGAAGCCATTGATTCCATGGTGCCCATTCTTGATGAGCTCGTCATAAATGTTGGGGAATCTGAAGATGGCACCGAAGAGTTCATCAAAGAGCATCTGGAGAAGGTCAAAAAGAAATTTCCGAAACTCATCATTCGTTCGTTTAAAACTCAGTGGGACGACACGCTGACCAACGCTGGCTTAGTTTTAAGTCAACAAACGAACCTTGCCTTGGACATCTGTACTGGTCGGTGGCGCGTATACCTGCAGGCCGACGAAGCATTTCATGAAAATGACCTATCGACTTTAAGGCATGAGATTGAGCTTGAAGACGCCGTGCAAAAAAACGATGAAAATGGCGTCGAGGGGTTTGATTTTCCCTACTACCATTTTTATGGAAATTACGGCCAAATCAAACGGACTCGTGAATGGTATCCGCGGGAAATTCGCGTCGTTAAAAATCTAAAGTCCATTCGCTCCTTTGGTGACGCCCAAACTTTTAAGATAATGGAAACGAAGCCCGATGGCAGTCTTCAGTACCAAAACCTAAAGGTGAGAAATCTAAATTTACCCGTTTACCATTACGGTCACGCCCGCGACGTTGATACCATGCGAAAAAAAATCCTGTATTTTCATCGCTTCTGGCATGGTGATGATCACCGCATTCAGCTCGACCAAAATGAAGTATTTCAAGCGGACGACTTCACCACAGTGCCGTTCTGGGGCCGCCACCCGGCGGTCTATTTTAAACGAATCTTAAAGTCTAAAAATGAAACGCAAGAAGTGCCACTGAACGCCAGCGAGATTCTTGGTTTTGGGCCCCCAAGTTTTATGGCGGGCATGAAGGCCATCGGTCTTCAGCTGGCCCTTACGGAGAATGCACCGTCATTTTTGGAAATGAAGCAGAAATGGGCGGGCAAAGTCGGGGTGGACTTTTGGGCCGCTCGCCGCTCTACAGCAGGGCTTTTACTCGAGTGTGCGCACTCGTTGCTGCCTGGGCGCAGTGCTCAGATGTGTTCGCTCATTGCATTTGATCCGGATGGATATTTAAAACCTGAAGGCCCGGAATGGAAGTTTCAGCGACCGGACACTAACCCGGAAAATGGATGGTTAAAAAAGTTGCGTACCTTCGCACTTAAAAAACTATATGACGGGGTGTTTTGGTCGTCCCATGAATATCCGGCCGCACCTTACCTAGGTTTTCAAATTCCGTTGGATACGGAGACCATGAGTTCTATGCTGCAGGCCGTGGCGCTTAAGGCACGTAAGTCTGGGTCGCCCGCAAACACTGCGAATCAAACATGATGTGATCGCCATGGGTCAAAACTCTTTCGATGAATTGACTGAGGTCAGCCCGTGCGTCTCCGGCATAATACATGACACACTCAGGGTCAGAACAGTGGCGGGGATGCGCTTGGTCCTCGTGTCTAGAACTGCTGGCTGAAATTCCCAGGCCAATTAAACCCAGTACGTGGCCGATTTCGTGGATGACCGTTCGTTGTTCTAAAAGTTGTAAAGAAAGCTGTGATGAACCGCCGGAGCGCACAGCATCTTTGAAGACGGCGATGATGGTCTGGCCTTGAATGGTGACTCCAAGAGTAGTGGCAGCACCATTGTAAGTGCCCTTCAGAAACAGAATCACGATATTCGTTCCGGTTTGATTGGATAACGCGTGCCGTACTTGAATTCCTAAATTGTAAACTTGATCAGTGGTCCAATTCGCCTGATTCTTTGTACCTAAACTGTACATTTGCGAAAGTGTCCGCGGGATGACGACTGTTGGCCTTAGGCTGCGATTTTCAAAAAGTGCTGTGACGTTTTCGTAGGCGATGGTCCATAAATTGGTGCTGGGGGTTCCGGCAATGCTGCTGGAATTGATATAGGGTTCGGCGCCGGTTTCGTAGAAGACATCGATGCGCAATTCCCGGCTAGTGGAGAAATAGGTGTTGGCGTTTTCATAGGGATTAACCGGTACACTTAAGTAAGAAATCTCGGTGTCAGTGCCGCTGCCATCGCCCGAAAGCGGCCCGCAGCCGCCCATAAGCCAGCTTACCAAAATCGCGAAAACGAGTGCCCCTCTAGCCCCTATGCTGTGTTGAATTGCTTTCATTCTACCCTGTGCCCCGCTCTAGGGTTTATCAAAGCAAACGTAATGCCAAGTCGGAATTACAGTTTAAATGGAACTTATTGGCTTATTTTTGGTTTAATTGGGTTTGATGCGCCAAATCAAAAGGGCGCAACTTCACTTCTACTCCTTTTGGCGTCACTGCTTTTGACACATCACTTTTTCTGAACAGGGCAGCGGGCGGTGCTTCGATAAACGCGCGCTCAATATAAATCCCCGTAAGGGGTCGGGCTCCTGCCCTCGCCGCGCCCCCTTCGGGGCTGGCGCCATCCATGGCGCGGAGACCCCTTACGGGGACTTATATTGAGCGCGCTTCAATGGACGCTACGTCCGCCTATTGTTCTGGGGAGTAATGGAGCAGGGGTGGGGAAAGGGGGGTAAAATTACTGTGGGGAGATAGAGGGGAATGAGTCTTTTGCCTGGCTCGAGCTCATGTTTTAAGGGGTGTTGAACTGAACTAGTTCGATAAAATTTTACTTAATAGTAAATTTAATAAGTTTATAAATTTATTAAAGCTAATGAAGCTTGATTTCAATTTCGATGTGACCTAAATGCGTCGGGCCGAGTTGTTTTTTGACATTAAACTTTACGACTCAAATAACGGCAAAATTTACACCGGTAAAAAAGCACCCATAACTACTAGGAAAATAAATTCCTTTCCGGTATTGAGTGCTCAAACTTGGGCCTATGAATTTAAACTCCCTTATATTTCGACCGATAAATAACTGATGAGTACTTCCGTGAAGTTTTACTTGATAACTACCATATGGGCTTTTTTCGTTTTGTGCTGCGGAAGCATATTTTCACCGCAGGCACAATCTAGCTGCGAAGCCATTGCTTTGGAGTCCCTTCTGGATGGAACCTCTATGTCAGGAAGCCCGATCAGCACGGGTCGAAGCAGTTCTGGAACTTGGGCTAGCCTTCTTTCCAAAGCTTATGCACCCAGGTTTCGTTTGAATAGTGATCGCATGTTGAGAATTCTTAGGCGGCAGCGCAGTGAGCCATTCACAGTCGTTGCAAGAGGCCGACCTCGAATGGGAAAGACCCAAATGATTAACGATATGGTTTCTTACTGGGTCTCTGAAAGGCACGGAACTCCCTTAGTGCTGGACCCTCATTTAATGTCCGGTGGATTTAACTCTACGGGAACCGCTGAAAATAGAACTGCCCTCCTATTTGAAGCGGTAGCTCATAGCCGCTCTCAAAAATTATCAGTGGCAATGCGAGAGCGTTTTTTGAGTTGGCGGGATGACCCCATTCTCAGCGATTTGGTTGACGCAAATGAGAATGAAGGGGATTTTAAGAATGCACTAGCCTTAGTTCGAAATGAAATTGCCCGGGTTGGTGCGGGGCCGGACCTGTTAATCGTCGATGAGGCAATGATGTTCATCAATCAAAATGATGGTTACTTGCCTCATGGCGCGGAATCTCTACCTCAGCAACGTGAAGGAAATACAGTATTCCTAGTGCCGGTTTTGCCCGAGCCTTCAAAAACTTCAAAGGCTCGTAATAGCTTAAGAAGCGTTGAACTTTCGTTTCGCAACGTCACCGCTACGCTTGCAATGATTCATGAAACTAAGTCTAGTTTAAGGGAATATTTTGGTAGATTAACCCAAGGACGCGACATTGATGTATTGGATGAAGCGCTGGATGCTATTCTAGAATCTACGGAGGGGCACCAAAAATCCATTATTTCAATACTTCAACAAATTCCGTTAAGGGCCAGAATCATTGATCGCGAAGTGATTCGTCATGCCATCATAGATGCAAACACTTATTCCGAGTCAGAATCAATTGGTGGAACTCAAAACTCACTTTTCCGCCCGATTGCTCAAACGCCAGGCGAACCTGTTCGCTCTCCTTGGTTGCCTGAGCATCGTCTTCCACGGATCAGACGATGGGGATCTTTGGGCATACATAGAGAATATAATATCAACGGTAGGGACTGGCATCCGCCCGAATTGGATTCCATATTTCCCGAAGATAACAAAAACCAACGTAATTTCCGTCAGCAAGAGCAAAATTCCGACCCTACTTGGGTCCGATTAAGTCCGCATGCTTCTGATTACTATGCATGGTTTTTCCCAAGGGTCGAGCGGGCTAAACACCCAGAGAGAATAGTAATAGAACGGCTATATTCTGAAGATTTTTCCGAATTTTTTGCTTTTTTAGGAAGTCGACTGAATACGGAGGAGACCTCTCAGATCGCGCTTGACCTTACTCGTATTAGCATGGGCAAGGAAGTTCCGGGTACGCTTTTTGACGCATTTCAACGACAAGACGCCGCAACTGTATTTCGTCTTATACAAGCGGAGCGCTTGCGAACAAACTCTTCTGCAAGACCGTTAAATATCATTGTTGATTTGCGTTACGTTACACAAGGTATTTCTATCCCAGACTGGTTCCGCACATTGGTTCAACAGCATGACTTTCCAATTACGATATTTTCTCGAGATCTGCCAGACATGAACGGTCCTTTGGAAGTAGCAATTGGCCAACGCACCGTACGACAAATTTCATGGGATGATCGATCTCTTGCATCGTTGCGGGCTTACATACGTGAATCACTCAAAGGGCGCGGTGTCGAAATGGAGGATGCTGCGATACAAAGTCTGCATCTGTATACGGCCGGAGACCCTGAACTTGTAATGCGAATTTTAACCCATTTACCTCCTGAGCTTACGGTGATCGATGCCGATCAAATTGAGGAAACAGTTCGCGGAATAAGGTAGCCCAAGGATGTCGCGTTCCTGGCCGCAGTATTTCTGGAATATACTTCAAGGGCAGGTGCGATTCCGATGATTAGTGTTTTAAACTATGGTCATTGCTCTCGTCAGTTGCTGAGAAGCTGTCTCAAAATTTTCTTCCGTCACCTCAATGACTTCATGAAAAGTAATTTTAATTCTGGAAAACGGCAGGGGAAACTTCTTCCCGTCCCAGCTTGGAATTGGGATACTCGGCGAAGAGCAAACATACATGGGAACTATTGGAACTTTGCTTTTGGCAGCAATATGAAGAACTCCCTTTTTTAGAAGTCTCGGCGGGCCATTTGGGCCGTCAGGCGAAATGGTTGTGGAATGATGACCTTCTTTGAGAATTCCTACTAGGCGGTCAGCCGCGCGCCGCCCTTCTTCCCCGCTGGATCCAAGGATCAGTTTTTTGATTCTAAAAAGGCGAATCGCAACATGAATGGGCCTCATGTATGCAGCAGGGTGGTTGATCCAAACATGAGGTGTTTTATGCCTTGAAACTACTGCAAAATAGGACCACCAGCATTCGTGCCAAAAGCAAAATATGAAGTTTTGATCTGATTCAAATCGATCTATTCCTGCGATTTCAATGCGACAAGTCCAGCTGCAGAGACTGTAATATGCATAAACAGCAAGCCCTAAAAATGACGTCACCACCCAGTAGAGCGGCCGAATGATCCAAGGGAGATTATCAACTCTGTATTTCATTATAAGTATCCATTGAGCCTAATTCAAAAATTCAAAAGACGACACACTAACCAAGACAGCACTTTCCGAAACGCTCCTCGCCAAAGCTAGAAACGGCCCCCGCCTTCGCATTCAGTGAGCCTTACATAAATACTCCGCGAGGGGTCTCCGCGCCATGGAAGTTTTGGGCACGAGCCCAAAACTCGGACCATGCATCAGCATGGTCACGGAGCTGGAAGCGTAGTGAACGGGCGCCAGCCCCAAAGGGGCGCGGCGAGGGCAGGAGCCCGACCCCTCGCGGAGTATTTATGTAAGGCTCACGTGTTGTGATCAAAGAGGGGCCATTCCTAGCTTGCCACGCAACGAAAAGTGGGTAAATTAGCTTCCATCCAAAGGAGAACGTGCGGCATGAAAGTTTTTGAGCGCATCCAAAATGAAGGCCCCAAGGGCGGTCATGAGCAGATCATTTTTTGTAACGATAAGCGGGTAGGCCTTAAAGCCATCATTGCCATTCATGACACAACCTTAGGTGCCGCAACCGGCGGATGCCGCATGTATCCCTATGCTTCCGAAGGCGAAGCGCTTGAAGATGCGTTGAGACTTTCGCGCGGAATGACTTACAAGGCTGCCATTACAAACCTCAAAATGGGTGGCGGTAAGTCGGTGATCATCGGGGATTCTAAAACTCAAAAAACGCCGGAACTCTTAAAACGTTTTGGTGAATTCGTGGAAAGTTTAAAAGGCTCCTACGTTACGGCAAAGGATGTCGGAATCGGTGGAGAAGACCTCAAAATCATCCGCACAAAAACTTCGCATGTGCTTGGTATTGAAGGCCTTGAAGGCTCAAGCGGCGACCCTTCGTCCTACACGGCCTGGGGCGTATTCAACGGAATTAAAGCCTGCGCGCAGCACGTTTATGGAAACGACTCCCTTAAAGGAAAACGAATTGCTCTCCAAGGCCTAGGTTACGTGAGTTATCATTTGTTGAAACACCTAGTGAAGGAAGGCGCCGTAGTGGTGGGTGCCGATGTCGATGAAAAGGCTGTGAAAAAATGCCAAGCGGAGTTTGGGATTTCCATCGTCTCGCCTGATGACATTCTATTCCAGGATTGTGACATTCTTTCACCTAGCGCCATGGGTGCCATCATCAATCAAAAAACCGTTCCTTCCTTACGCTGTAAAATTGTAGCTGGTGCGGCGAATAATCAGCTGGCTACGGTTGAAGATGGTTATGCATTGCAAAAGCGAGGCATCGTTTACGCTCCGGACTACGCCATCAATGCCGGCGGACTTACCAATATTTATCATGAGCTTGGTGGATACGATGCAAAACGCGCTTGGGATCATGTAGCGCAAATTGGGCAGACGATTTCTTCCATTCTTGAAAGGGCCGCGCGGGAAAAAATGCCGCCCCATGTGATCGCAGATCGCATGGCGGAGGAGCGCATTCTTGAAAGGTGACGTTGATCGATTTGGGAGTCACCGTGTATTAGTGCCATCCTCCGGTTTACCGCAACAATGCTTTAAGCTTGATGCAGAACTCCCCCTTCGTGAAAACGAACTTCTCATTGAAGTTGAAAGTCTGAACATCGACTCCGCAAGTTTCCATCAGTTGCGACAAGCGTCGGGTGATGATGAAAAAAAAATAACGGATGCGATTCTTTCCATCGTGAAAGAACGGGGAAAAATGCAAAATCCCGTGACGGGATCCGGCGGCATGTTGATTGGAAAAGTTAGTGAGGTTGGCCCGAAGTTTTTAACGGGTAGGCACGCCTCGGAACACGTAAAAGTGGGCGATCGTATTGCGAGCCTTGTGTCCTTGACTTTGACACCCCTAAAAATCAGAAGCATCAAAAAACTTTTCTTAGATCGTGACCGTGTCGATATCGAAGGCCATGCCATTTTGTTTCAGAGTGGTCCGTTTTGCGTTTTACCTACCGACATGTCGGAACCGCTAGCCCTAGCCGTCCTCGACGTCTGTGGTGCTCCAGCGCAAACTGATCGTCTCTGTAAAAAAGGGATGACCGTACTTATCGTCGGCGGAGCCGGCAAGTCCGGATTGCTTTGCGCTTACCAAGCGAAAAAGAATGTCGGAAAGGCCGGGCGGGTCATCGCGCTTGATTATTCCAACGACGCCGTTGCACAGCTTAAAAATTTCTCATTCATCGATGAGGCCTATGCCTGTGATGCCCGCGACGCCATGGCGGTTCATAGCTTAGTGAAAAAAATCACGGATGAGAAAATGGCGGATGTGGTGATCAATGTCACCAATATTCCAGATACGGAGATGTCTTGCATCCTCGCCGCAAAACCTCGCGGTATAGTTTACTACTTTAGTATGGCGACAAGTTTTACCAAAGCCGCATTAGGGTCAGAAGGCGTCGGCGCCGACGTTGATCTTATGATGGGAAATGGTTACGCGCCGGGTCACGCAGCTTTGACGCTAAATCTCTTGCGTGAGTCGCAGGAACTGAGAGAATTCTATACACTGCGGTATGGCACATCTTAACTTAAACCAACTTTCCCTCATTGAGTGCCGACGTCTGGCGGCCGAGATCGTTTCTAAAATCAAACCTATGATAGAGAGCAACACATCCGTAAGCATCGAGCGATCGGCGTTGCGACTCATCGGAGTGGAGGGTGCGGTAAACGTTTCGGGCCAGGTGTATCCGGCCGTGAATTTCATCATTGATCAGCTGAGGGAAGATCGAGTGCTCGCCTCGGGCGCGCTCTACTGGTTTTGCAATGCTCTCATGCAAATGCCTCAAACCTTGCAGCTCATACATTCTTCGACTGCTTCTCACGTAAACCCGTCCATTCTTGAGCTCACGAGGAAAATCACTTCGGGCGAAATGCGATTGAGTCAGCAGGAAAAACTCCCTACTGGGGAAGTAAAAAAATTCGCTTTGGAACTCTGCAAAAAAGCGGTTCAGAAAATTTGTGAAATTCGTGATGAGCGTAATGCTCTAAGAAAACAGCAAAAAGACCCGTTTGACATGAGCTTTCAGGGAAAACCTCTAGCCTACGTAATCGTAGCGACGGGAAATATTTACGAAGATGTCGTCCAGGCCAAAGCTGCGGCAAGGGCTGGGGCCGACGCCATCGCCGTGATTCGCAGCACCGCCCAGAGTTTGCTTGATTACATTCCCGAAGGCGCCACAACGGAGGGGTACGGCGGCACCTACGCCACGCAGGAGAATTTTCGGATCATGCGTAAGGCCCTTGATGAAGTGGGCGCTGAAGTCGGGCGTTACATTAGGCTTACGAATTATTCTTCAGGCCTTTGCATGTCAGAAATTGCGAGCATCGCAGCCCTTGAGCGGCTTGATTTTCTGCTGAACGACGCCATGTACGGAATTTTATTCCGGGACATCAATCCGCGCAGGAATTTCGTGGACCAACATTTTTCAAGGCTCATCATTGGAACAGCCGATATCGTAATTCATACGGGCGAAGATAATTATCTCACTACGGCCGATGCTGTGGAAAATGGGCATCAGGTCCTTGCGTCCCAATTCATAAACGAATGTTTTGCGAAAAACGCGCATATGCGTGAGGAACAGATGGGCCTGGGGCACGCCGCCGAAATGGATCCGTGGCATCCGAATGTTTTGCTCCTAGAAATTGCGCGGGCGCAAATGACGCGGGATATTTTTCCCAAAGCTCCCATTAAATTCATGCCGCCCACCCGGCACAAAGTGGGCGATATTTTTTTTAGCCACCTCATGGACGCTATGTTCAATCTCGTGGGCACGCTTACGAATCAGGGCATCCAACTTCTAGGCATGCCGACGGAAGCCATGCACACGCCGCTACTCATGGACAGGTTCATGAGTATTAAAAACGCAAAATACGTTTTTGGCGCGGCCGAAGGACTTGGCAAAGAGATTACCTACAAACGCGATGGCGTCATCGAAAAATGGGCGAATAAAGTCCTTGAAGAGACGCTTGGGTTACTTCGAAAAATTCACAACGAAGATTTGTTCATTGCCATTGAAGGCAAGGCGTTTGCCAACGTTTCCCGCAGCGCAACCGGCGGCAAAGGTTTGGAAGGCGTGATCCAAAAAGGAAAAGATTATGTCAATCCCTTCTATGACCTCCTCTGAGCAAGCGGCGCAAGTTAAGAAAGTTAACCTGACGGCCTTAAAACCCTACGGCGATATTTTAGACGATGGCGTGATGCAAATCGCCTTTACCTTACCCGTGGACCCAAGCCCAGAGGCACGGGAGGCGGCAGTGCAACTCGCCCAGAAGATGGGGCTTGATGAAGTTAAAGTGGCCACCATGGAATCGGCTTCAAAAGGTTTTTCCTTTTTTGTTATCTACGGCAAAACCCAACACTCCATAGACTTTTCAAAAATTGAAGTCATCAAGGTGGAATCCAAAACCAAGCCACGGGAAGAAATTGACGCCATCATCAAAAAAGAATTTGGCCGAAAGCTTGTGGTCCTGGGAGCCTGCACCGGCTTTGATGCGCATACCGTGGGTATTGACGCCATCATGAATATGAAAGGATTTTCCGGCGATTACGGTCTTGAGCGTTACGAGATGCTTGAGGCAAAAAACCTTGGCGCCCAAGTTTTGAATGAAGACCTGCTTCGTAAAGCGGTTGAGGCGAAGGCCGATGCCATTCTGGTTTCCAAAATTGTAACTCAACATAATATACACATCACTGACTTGAAGGACCTTATGGAAAAAGCCGATAAACTAGGCCTTCGGGATAAACTAGTATTTGTTTGCGGGGGTCCAAGGCTTACCCATCAAATCGCACTCGAGTGTGGTTTTGATGCAGGTTTTGGGGTGGGCGCGAAACCTTCCGATGTCGCGAGCTATATCGTAGATGAGCTTTTGAAACGAAAAAATAAGCCCATAACCTAAATAAAAACCGCCTATATTTTCTTTGCTGCTCCCTGTTAAAGGGGATAAATATTTTAAATGGATAACTTGGTAAAAAGCTCGTTTTCCCACGCGGACAAAAAAGTAGTGTTGGTGGTAGGAGGTGGTTTTGCGGGTCTGAAGGCAGCCAAAACTCTAGCGAACAAACCGGGCGTACATGTTGTGCTCAGCGATCAGCGCAATCATCATCTTTTTCAGCCGCTGCTTTATCAGGTTGCCACCGCAGGGCTCAACCCCAGCGACATCGCGGTACCAATTCGAGCGCAATTTTCCCATGCGGAAAACGTAGAGGTCCACTTAGGCCGTATTACTTCCGTGGATTTACCGCAAAAAACCGCGCAATTTCCCGACTTTCATGTGAAGTATGATTTTCTGATCTTGGCATGTGGCGCGCAGCACAGTTATTTTTCCCATCCGGAATGGGAGTTTCATGCACCGGGCCTTAAAACTTTAGAGCAAGCAACAGAGATCAGACGCCGCATTCTTTCTGCATTTGAGGCGGCCGAAAATGAAAATGACCCGTTAAAACAAAAATCTTTTTTAACCTTCGTAGTCATTGGGGGCGGGCCCACGGGAGTTGAGCTTGCGGGCGCCATCGCAGATATTAGTCGTACGGTTCTCGTGAATGATTTTAAACGGATCGATGCTTCGGAGGCCACGGTGCTTTTGCTAGAGGCAGGACCTAGGATTTTGAGTTCGTTTCCCGAAGATCTATCCCTGGAAGCCACGCGTGAACTTCGGGATATCGGCGTTGATGTCAGAACTTCCACTCGGGTTGAAATGGTGAATGAAAAAGGAGTGACGGCGGGTACCGAATTCATTCCCGCAAAGTGTGTGTTTTGGGGCGCAGGAGTTGAAGCTTCAAAATTATCTACAACTCCTGCGCTGGAAATCGATCGCGCTGGACGCATTAAAGTGAAGGTAGATTTTTCTTTGCCTCAATTCCCGGAAGTCTTTGTAGTGGGGGACATGGCGAGCTTTGAGTTCGAACCCGGAAAATTCTTGCCTGGGTTGGCACCTGTGGCAATCCAGTCGGGCCAACACGCCGCCGAAACTATTTTAGCTACCGTTCGTGGCAAACCACGAAATGAATTTAGGTATTTTGATAAAGGCCAGATGGCAACCATCGGGAAGCACCGCGCCATCGCCATGGCCGGCAAATTGAAAATGTCGGGTTACATCGCGTGGCTCACGTGGCTCTTCGTTCACGTTTTTTACCTCATCGGTTTTAAAAATCGTGTTTCCGTAATGGCCCAGTGGGCGTGGAGTTACCTCTTTTCCAAGCGGGGATCCCGTCTCATTACAGAGAAAGATTGGATGCTTAAGCGGTGACCTTCCGGCAGGATTCGGTTATTGATATTTCCATGAGCAACTCGAACCAAACCAAAATGCGCACCGAAAAAGATACCTTTGGTCCCATCGAAGTTCCGAACGATAGACTTTGGGGCGCGCAGACCCAACGTTCATTGCATCATTTTTCAATCTCCACTGAACGAATGCCCCTTGAGTTAGTGAAGGCCTTGGTATTGGTGAAGAAGGCCGCGGCCCAGGTGAATTCCGAAATGGGAGGCCTTGATGAAAAAAAATCTCAAGCCATTCAAGCAGCAGCCGACGAAGTGCTTCAGGGCAAGCATGATGAAGAATTTCCCCTCTTCGTTTGGCAAACTGGTTCCGGCACTCAATCCAATATGAACGTGAATGAAGTGCTGGCAAACCGCGCAAGTGAGATTCTAGGTGGCGAGCGCGGCGAAGCTCGTAAAGTTCATCCCAATGATGAAGTGAATCGTGGGCAAAGTTCTAACGATGTTTTCCCAACGGCCATGCACGTTGCCGCCGCCAATTCTGTGGTGAACAATGTTATCCCTGCCGTAAAAAAATTGCGGGACGTTCTGGCTAGTAAATCTAAAGAATTTACTTCCATCGTAAAAATTGGTCGCACTCATTTGATGGATGCCACACCTCTAACTTTAGGTCAGGAATTTTCCGGATACGTAGCGCAACTGGATCATGGCCTAAGGCATCTTGAAATGCAGCTGCCTCACCTCCATGAATTAGCCCTGGGAGGCACGGCCGTGGGAACGGGGCTAAACGCGCCCGCCGGTTATGCCGAAAAAGTAGCCGCGGCCATCGCAAAACTTTCAAAGCTTAGTTTTGTCACGGCGCCCAACAAGTTTGAAGCTCTGGCCGCCAATGACGCCGTCGTGCAAATGCACGGGGCTTTGAAAGGTTTAGCCGTAAGCTTATTTAAAATCGCCAACGACGTGCGATGGCTGGCCTCAGGCCCTCGTTGTGGAATTGGGGAAATCTCCATTCCTGAAAATGAACCCGGCAGTTCCATCATGCCCGGAAAAGTAAATCCCACGCAATGTGAAGCCATGACCATGCTCTGCGCCCAAGTGATGGGGAACGATGTGACAGTAAGCGTAGGCGGAGCTTCTGGAAATTTTGAACTCAATGTTTATAAGCCCGTTATGATCAACGCATTTTTGCAGTCTTGCCGGCTCCTCGCAGATGGTTGCGAAAATTTCCGTGAACATTGCGCGGAAGGCATTGAGCCCAACCTTCCTCGCATTAAAGATAATCTTGAACGTTCGCTCATGCTGGTCACGGCGTTGAATCCACACATCGGGTACGACAATGCGGCTAAGATTGCCAAAAAAGCCCATAAAGAAGGCAAAACCTTGCGAGAGACTGCGTTGGAGCTTGGCCTCGTAACTACGGAACAATTTGATAAATGGGTTAGGCCAGCGGATATGGTGGGGTCTGGAAAATAATATGACGACAAAATTACATTCTCACGAACACCAAAGTATCGTTGGCCGCGCGGCTGAAATGAGTCGCATTGCCACGGTTTTGAAAAGCCACCGTAACTTGCTCATTGAAGGCCCGGTCGGCGTCGGCAAAACTTTTTTAGTTCAGTCAGTACTGCAGTCCTTGGGTAAAAAAATGGTTCGCGTAGACGGGGATTCTCGTTTTACCGAACAAAAATTGACCGGCTGGTTTGATCCTTCCTTAGTGCTTAAAGAAGGGTTTTCAGAAAAAACTTTCATGGATGGCCCGCTCACCCAAGCCATGCGCCAAGGATTGATTCTTTTCATCAACGAACTCAACCGCATGCCGGAGTCGGTTCAAAATGTGCTTTTACCGGCTATCGACGAAAAAATTCTCATGATCCCACAGTTGGGCGTCATTCGTGCGGAGCCAGGGTTCCAAGTGATCGCAACGCAAAACCCCAGGGAGTTTGTGGCTACTTCACACTTAAGTGAAGCACTTATGGACCGAATGGAGTGGTTGCCACTGCACTACCAAAGTGCCGAAGAAGAACTCGCCATCACTAAACACGAATCCCACCTTAAAAATGATAGGTATTTAAAATATTGCGTAGGTTTGGTGCGATTGACGCGCGAAAATGCAAAAATAAAAAGAGGAGCTTCCGTGCGGGCGGCCATTGCCATGGCACAGATCCTGAAAGTTTTTGAAACGGAAGCGCAGAAAGCACAGCGCGAAATTACGGACGAGGATTTCTTAGAGGCGGCTCGCATCACGCTACCCACCCGGATTGAACTCAGCATTGGGGATATGGCAGGCGGTTTTGAACAAAACATGCGGCAACTTATCGAAAGCCTTTTTGAGGAAGTAAAAAAAAAGGACTGAGTCTGGATCAGGAACGCACCCTTGATTCCATTGCGGTAGAAGTTTCTAAAAGAAGCGAAGCGAGTAAGCCTGAAAAACTGACACTTTTTGTGCCGCCAGAACTCGCGGCGTCCACATTAGATGACGACATTTCGGGGTATGACCAAAAGCCCACTTGGGACATCGCCGTTCGTTACCAAGATTTGAAAAGGCTCTTAGCCCTTTCTGACGCGCAGAAGAAAAAATTTTCGGAACGGGCGGTAGAGGGAGTCATTTCACGGGCCAGGCAAGTTTTGGGCGGCGTCATGCGCCCGGAAATTTTAGAGAAGATGAACTTTGATGAATATCACCAAGACGGTTATCGCGGAGAGTTGGATCTGCTTACAACCTTGGACGAAGGTTTAAGCCGGGGCGCACTCTTCACCGACAAAGAATCCTTATACTTTGAGGGCCGATTTCCGAAGAAATCCCGCGTGTTTTTGCTCATGGATGCAAGCCTCAGCATGAATGGTGAAAAAATCGCGTTGTTGGCCGTAGCCGTGGCGGTAGTTGGACTCTGCTTACCGTCCGCCGATATTGGTCTGCTTAGTTTTTCTTCCCGAGCAAAAGTTCTAAAGGAATTCGGAACAAAAGCGTCCCTTCAAGAAATGGTGAAGGCCGTTTTGGAAATGCCTACTTTTGGTTTAACTAACCTTGAAGAGGCCCTTCGCACCGCGCAAAATACGTTAGAGAAAAATCGAGATCCGCGTATTAACGTCATTCTGATTAGCGATGGTAAATATACCGAAGGGAAGGACCCTTCTTACTTAGCCCCGCAATTCAAGCGGCTATCTGCCTTGAAGGTGGGACGAGACATCGCAGGGCGTGCCTTGCTCCAGGAATTGGTGCGCTGCGGCGGGGGCGACGGAAGCTTGCTCTTCGAAGCGAAGCGTTATTGGGATTTACCGCATGTGCTCTACAAAACTTTGCGCCACCTGGTGAGATGAGTGATAATGAATGGACTGTGCAAAAACTCATCATTGCCTGTGCAATTACTGGCGCGGAAGTCACCCAAGAACAATGTCCCCATCTCCCGATAACGCCCGACGAGCAGGCGCAAGCGGCCTATGAATGTTGGAAGGCCGGGGCGTCCATCATCCACCTGCATGTGCGGGACGACGCCGGGAAACCCACCCAGTCGGTCGCGCGCTTCCAGGAAGTTTTTGAAAAAATAAGAAAGCGCTGTCCCGTCATTTTGCAAATCTCAACGGGTGGTGCCGTGGGTGAAAGCATTGAGTCTCGCTTAAAGCCGCTGGATTTAAAGCCAGAAATGGCAAGCCTTAATATGGGCAGCATTAATTTTGGAACCGAAGTTTTTCAAA
The DNA here is from genome assembly GCA_964475985.1 of uncultured Oligoflexia bacterium. Taxonomy (GTDB): domain Bacteria; phylum Bdellovibrionota; class UBA1018; order UBA1018; family CAYHWW01; genus CAYYYP01. The sequence goes on from CAYYYP010000024.1 coordinate 18,178, forward strand.
ACCTGCCCCAGGACATCGAAGCCTTCGCAAAACGAATGCAGGAATTGAACATCATGCCGGAGCTTGAAGTCTATGACGTAGGAATGCTTGAGTACGCCAAAAAATTGGCTGCCAAGGGCATTTTGAAAGAGCCATTTCATTTTCAATTCGTACTAGGAACACCCCAAGGTCTTACGGGCGAGCCTAGGAATTTGAATTTCCTGGTGGATAATTTATTTGGTGATCACTCCTGGGCCGTCGCGGGAGTGGGGCGCTGGCAACTTCCCCTCGCCGCTCAAGCCATCGTGCGCGGAGGCCATGTGCGCGTAGGGTTTGAAGATAATATTTACTTTTCAAAGGGTGTGCTCGCAAAATCCAACGCGGAGTTTGTAAGCCGGGTAGTTGAATTAGCAAAACTTCTGCAAAGGCCCGTGGCAACCGTCGATGAGGCGCGGGAGATGTTAGGTTTAAGGGCTTCCGTTTCATGAAGAATGTGATCGACGTTAAACTTTCGGATATTGAAGCCGCAAGGCAAACGCTGGGGAAGTGGCTTACTCCCACGGCTTTGCTTATGAACCCTTGGTTGTCCGAACGACTTGGTTGCAAAATTTATCTTAAGCTTGAAAACATGCAGCCCGTGGGATCCTTCAAAATCCGTGGCGCAACGAATAAAATTGCAAATCTCTCTCCGGCTCAAAAAAAGAAGGGCGTCATTAGCGCAAGCGCTGGCAATCATGCTCAAGGGGTAGCCTGGGGCTCAAGCATTTGCGGGGTGGAAGCCACCATTGTGATGCCCGTTACGGCTCCCTTAGTAAAAGTTCAAAACACGCGTGCCCTTGGCGCAAAAGTAATCCTTGAAGGGCAGCACTACGACGAGTCAGTTGAGTGCGCGAAAAAAATTGCAAAGAAAACGAAAAAAATTTACATACCAGCGTTTGAGGATGCCCACGTAATTGCCGGACAGGGCACCATTGGATTAGAAATTTTTGAGAGCTTGCCAGACGTGGACGTTATCATTGGTTCGCTGGGTGGTGGTGGCATGATGGCAGGGGTTTCCATCGCCATGCGCGCCCTTCGTCCGCAAACTCAGATCATTGGTTGCCAAGCGGTGGGTTGCCAACCGCTTTTCAAATCATTTGAAACTGGGCGTGCCGTAAAAATTCATAAAGTTGAAACCTTTGCTGACGGCATCGCCGTAAGTGAAGCGAAACCTTCGATGCTAAAAATTTTGAGGAATCACCTCGATGAAATCGTAGTGGCCGACGATGAGGCCATCGCCGAAGCGATTTTGCTTTTACTTGAAAAAGCTAAGACCGTAGTTGAAGCATCGGGCGCCATTACTCTGGCCATCGCCGAAAAAATTGCGCATAGGTTAAAGGGCAAAAAAGTTGTGCTCATCATGAGTGGCGGTAACGTCGACGTTAATGTGCTGGGGCGCGTAATTGAACGGGGGTTGATCAAGGCAGGAAGGCGTGTGCGAATTAACGCGTGGATTCCTGATGTTCCAGGAAGCCTTAGTCGCTTAACGGCACTGCTTGCTGAACAAGGGGTCAATATTTTGCAAGCCATTCACGACCGCTCGGAATTATCTACGGGCTTCCATGAAACCGGAGTTGAGTTAACTTTGGAAACTAAAGGCCACGACCACACCAAAAATTTGCTTAAGGCATTTAAGATTTCTGATGCCGTGAACCGATTTGAAATTATTGACTAATCAATGGAGGGATAGAAATGAAATTACCAAAAAATGAGGCAAATAAAATCCATCGTGCATCCATTAGCGTTGAACTTGATGTGAAACTCATTGAGGCCTTGGAACAGATGGAAAAGCATTCCAAGGATACCCGGACGGCCATCCTGGAAACGGCCTTAAAAAGATTTATCGCGACCCATATAGAGTATTTTCTCGAGAAGTGATCAAGGGCAAATACGTGGGCTGACTGAATCTGGGAAAGCAAATGCGTCCAGGCCTGTGATGAAATGCCTCGGGCTGAAATTCGAAGCAGAATGCGTTGCCCGTCCGATTCAAGATCACTATGTAAGGACCCAGAAAACTCCGCTGCTTGCACTGCCGCCTCGGCCGCGGGAATGGCCGATAGTATGAGCAAATAAGAATATCGATTTCCGGTAAGCAGACTGATGCGGTCAGAATTGATAGAATAAGTTGCAACCAACGCTCCATCTTCTGCAGTTCCGGAAGATTGAAAGCGTGGCTCGCTCGCCGAAACATGTCGATACTGAGCATTTATGGCGGCATTCAATTCTCCATCTTGCAGGGCCTGAGGCAGTGCATTCTGCGATACCATCTGCACTTGCAGCACGGAGTCTTGCTCTTCTTGGAGTAAAGAGGAACGGGTGCGGAGGTGTTCTTCATCGTTAAAGTGTGAACCAGTACTGGAACTTGCCGAGAGTGAGGCCGCCCCCGTGGGCGCTGCTTTGTTGACGCTCGGTGTGATGGGGCCGCAGGATATGAATAGCGTGGTCGCAAATAAGGAACTGGTCACCAGGAAAAATAGAAAAAAACTGATTTTTTTGGATTGTACGAGGGATTCGTTATGCATGGCCGCCTCACTTGGAGTCCTAAAGAAAAACTTCAAACTCCAACGTCCCATCATCAACTTTTATGCCAAATAAAAATCATTTATAATGATTGTGTTCGGGGTAGAAATAAAAAAATCGCCGTTAAATGATGAAGCTTTGGACATTTGCCAAAAAGTTCATCAGCCTAACGGCGGTTTAATTTTTATTAGTGAGCAGTAGCTGCTGGAACGTTATCTGGCACGGGTGCGCCGCGATCGTCCACCCATGTGCGGTCGAGGATTAGGGACGCGCCCACGCCTACCATTCCAGAAGGTGTATGCTCACGGCCATCGGGCACAGGAACCGTATTGGATTCAACGCCAAGGTTAAGTCCCCAATTATGCCTTCTTTGACGAACAGGTACGGTTACGCGCTCGGTCCTGTCTCCGCGACGGATCTCTCTCTCCGTAGGTACGGTACGTTCGTCGTAAAAGTCAGCGCCGGCCGCAAAGCGCACAGAGTCAACTGCGCCGCCATCGATGGCACCCGCATGCACTGTACTACCAACTTCAAGGCCGCCGTAGAGGTCGATGGCCGAGTTGTTTCCGAAGGAGCGAAGCCTTCCTCTCAACATCGCACCAACGTGGGCATTCAAGCCTACCGTAAACATATGTGCCGTTGCGGAATGGGCGTAGGTGAGGGGCGTTCCCATGGAAATTCGCACGTCAAATTGCATATCGTCACCGGGACTGCCAAACCCAAGGGCCGCAATGATTTCCGGTGAAAGGGAAATTCTCGCTAGCGGAGTTTCGCCGGAACTTGCGTTTCCGGATAACAAAAAGCCGCGAGCGGTGGGAGCCAATATGAGTTCAAAACGTCCAGGCCCAACGGCATGTTTCCAAAGATGGAAGTTATGCACCTGAACTTCTCCATTGATGCGGATTTGGAGAGGAACAATGAGGCCAGCACTAACGCGAGCAACCACTCGGTTGTTCGCCATTACGAATCCTGCTTGAGCGGGAATCCAATGGGAATTGAAACCAGCAAGCGCACTTGCATTCGCTCGCAAGCCATCGCGTGGCATAAACGTAGCAACCGCAGAATTTGAGGAATGGTGAAGATTGACTTCATCCGCGGCGGGAGAGGCCGCTACGGGTGCCTGAGGTGTAGGAGTCGCAGCTGGTTGAGCCGTCATGATGGGGTTTCTTACGCAAGGAGTAAGGTGGGCTGACGCGATATTTGGCAAATCTGGCAGTACTACCGAGACATCCATGACCGTATCCTCCTGGCCAGGCATGCGTTCAAAAACTACGGCCGGGCTATCAATGCGCACTAAGCGGACCAGATGAGATGCCGCCCTCAATGTAAAAGTTTGAGTCTGTCCTGAGATAGACAACGTCGAAATACGGATGAGGTCCGCAGGATTAGGATAATTGTTAAGGTTTACCGTGGCGAGAGCGTTTGTCATAAAGGTTACGCTGCTTTGGCACTGAGCTTGGGCCGAACCGCTTGTCGTAGCTAAATCACCTAAGAATACAGTAATTCCGCGAAAAAATCTGGTGCCGCGCGCTTCGCCATAAAGTGCTTGGGGCCGAACCAATTGTACACGATAGGTACCTGCGCCAGTGTTAGAGACTCGGAAAGCATCGCGGGGTTCGATAACCAATTCGCCTGCGTTGTTTGAACCACGATCAAGATCCCAATGGTCAGGGAGCTGAGCGAAACTATCAAAACTTCCATTGCGGGAGGCTTCGGTCTGGGTAGCAGCAATGATTTGCTCGCGCATTCCGATGCAGCCAGCGATGCCCCGACAAATATTTTGTTCAGCTACGGTTGGGACCGGAGCCGGCGGTGCCACCTCTGCCGTCGCGGGTGTTTCAGCTTCGGATTCAGTGCCAGTACTTGTCGCAGTCTCAGTACTGACCGCAGGGTCGGTGGGGGGCGTTTGTGCGTAAACTGAATTCATCGCAAAGGAAGAAACAGCAGTCGCCGCAATAAGATAGGCAACGGTTTTAAATGGATTTCTGAGCATGGGTATTTCTCCTTCAGGTCATGAGGCTTTTAGATTGAAAAGCAAGGAAAATGCCAGGAAAAAAGGAATGAAGAACCTGAATATTGCAGGGTTTTAAGCGCTAAAATGGCTTTAATCGTAGGCCCATCTGTCAAAACATTTTACATTGAGATGGAATCTAAACGGTGATTTCAGGACGGCCAAAGCCTATCGCGGATTCGGACTTACAAAGTGTTGCACTCGTCCGGTCTGTGCATCATAGACTCGGAGTCCTGCCTCCCGGCCATAAACCCGCATACTGTTAATGAGTGCCATGGATCCAGAGGGCAACGGTTCCATTATCGCTAAACTTGCGAGGGTCACGGAAAACGCAAGGGTACTGGTGAGCATCATAGTCCCCTGGTTGCGAATCGCGCGTGCGTCATGACCTGCGACTACAGCTTGATAGGAAATATCGTTCGTTGAGGCCACGGCGGTACCTGAACCGGAAAGCACCCTTTCCGAAAACTGGATCCAAGGTTCCTGTTGGGGGTCAGCGGTCGTGAATAGGGAATAACGGTCGGCTACGCTGCAGGAAAGAAATACTATAAAGGCGCCTGGTTTCAACCGATGAGGATTGACCTCCGGAAGAAAGTCTTTGAGGAATCTGTGGTTTAAAGAGAAATTTCCTGGGCTACCGTGGAAATTAAAGATGACGATGTCAGCATCCCGGCTGGCATCAATGGCAGCGTTGAGTTCAGAAACATTTCCCACCAAATGTCCCTGGAAGGAGCGAGAAGGCCTTCGATAGGCATCAACCATTCTCAAATTTGTGGGATCAGCCACGGAACTGCCCAGAGAGGTATTCCCTAAAAAAGGAATTCCGGATGTCACTAAAGAACGATCAGCGATGTATGCGACTCTTTTTCCCTGCAGATTCAGGCCAGCAAAGCGTTGGGAGTCCGCTAAATAACTACTGTGATCATAAGAAGGGGATAGGCGGTTACCAATGGCATCGGTCGGGTGAAGATGAACTCCGGTCAAAACTCCTAAAAGTTTGAGCGATACCAAAATGCTTAAAGGTCCCATGAGCGTGCCGCGCTGGGATACTTTGACTCTTGCTTGGAGGACGCTCGCGTCAGAAAAATGCTCCTGCCAAACCTTATCGAAAAATTCATCCTTAGGAATTCCCCACGATGCGAGAAGTCCTTCGTTCGCAGAAATTTGCCGTTCCAGTTCCGCGGGCATCGCTTTAATGCGTTTCCTCGCTAGGAGAGCCGGGATCATGCGAAATGCGAAGGGGCCGGCAGACCACAAATAGTCCCGTAAAAACGATCTTAGGGCACCTCCGATTCGGTCCCTTGGCGTAAGGCTTTGACCTAAGATGTTCTGGGATCTCTGAAGAAAATCAATTGTACGTTGAGGAACCCCCAGAAAGGCTAAAAGTGCGGTCGCCGTAGGCGTAGTTTTGTCCAAAGCGGACTGAACGTCCAAGGCAACGGCGTAGGAGAGAAGTGCCCGTTGAGTTTGTGAAGTTAAACCCAAATCCTTGGCTTTCATGCTGAAAAGACTGCTTAGGACAAAGGCTCCGCTCAAGGTGTCTCCGCGTTCCCGCGCTTGCTCGTAAGCCAGTTTCCAATCAGATTCAGAATAGTTCCGGGTGGGAACTGCCCCGGCGTTCCTCAATGAAGTCAGGAACTCAGCGCAGGCTTTAAGATTAAAAGCCGAAAACCCAGATGTGGGAGTAGCGAGATTGACCACCAGGCCGAGGAAAATTGAAACTATTGATATTCTGCAGCGATGTAAAATCAGCACATTTTCTCCAAATTGAGGTGCCCGTATTACCTCATTTTGGAGAAAAGCTTCAGTAAATTTTTTCTATTTATAAAAATACTGGCCGCTACGGTTGAGTTTTTGCCTTTATCCAATCCTCTCATCCAAAAGCTCCGCAATATCCTTCACCACCACCTCGCCTTGGGGCGCTTCGGTAGCCTTTACGCCATCCGATAGCATGGTCATGCAGAAGGGGCAGTTCGCGGCGATGGTCGTTGCAGTTGTCGCTACGGCTTCTTCCGTTCGGGCAATATTGACTCGTTTGCCGATGGTTTCTTCCATCCACATCCGGCCGCCACCAGCGCCGCAGCACATTCCTTTTTCTTTGTTGCGAGGCATTTCAATAATATCTGTTTGGGGTAGCGTATTTAAAATATTTCTCGCGGCGGAGTATTCTCCATTCCAGCGGCCCATGTAACAGGAGTCATGGTACGTGATTTTCTGGGAAGCTCCTTCGGTTTTATCTTTTGGAGTCAGGGCGCCACGCTTCACGAGATCGGCAAGCAGCTGTGAATGATGGATGACTTCAAAATTCCCCCCGAAGTCTTTCCACTCGTTCTGAATGGCGTTGAAACAATGGGGGCAGGCCGTGACCACCTTAGTTACGGCGTAACGATTGAGCGTCTCGACATTTTCCTTGATCAAAGTTTGCGCAAGATACTCATTGCCCATCCGGCGAACGGGATCCCCGGTGCATTTTTCTTCCGTGCCGAGGATTGCGAACGAAACCCCAGCTTTTTTCATAAGCTTCGCTAACGACCTTGAAACCTTTTTGTTTCGATCATCAAACGAACCCGCGCATCCGACCCAAAAAAGATATTCCACTTTTTCGCCGGAGGCTGCGACTTCGGACATGGTCTTTACCTTGAATTCATCCGTGAGATCGTCGGTCCATTTCGCTCGATCCTCTGGACTCATGGCCCAGGGGCTGAAGTTCGTTTCCATGTTTTTGAAAACGGCGTTGAGTTCCGTTGGGAAACGGCTCTCCATGAGCACCATGGACCTACGGATGTCATAAATTTTATCCGTCTGTTCGATGAATACGGGGCAAGCGATTTCACATGCTCGGCACGAGGTGCAGGCCCAAATGAACTCATCAGTAATGTTTTCATCAAGGATGGGCGCTACCGCCTCATAGTTTTTCGTGAGCAGGGCCGTTTCGTTTTGATAAATATCATCCTTAAGGAAGAGGATAAGTTTTTTAGGCGAAAGCGGCTTGCCCGTATTCCACGCTGGGCAAGCATCTTGGCAACGGCCGCATTCGGTGCAGGCATAACCATCCAGCACATCTTTCCAGGAAAGATCAGAAACTTTCTGAGCGCCAAAGGTGGTGGCCGTTTCATCCTCCAGGTTCAAAGTTTTCATTCCCTTTGGGCGATCAAGCTTTCTTAGAAAAGTATTAGGCCCGGCTGCAAGCACATGAAGATGTTTGCTTGAAGGAATATACATGAGAAATCCCAAAACCAAGGCTAGGTGAACCCATTTAAAAATATTGGAAATGAGAATTGCGGTTGATGGCTCAAGATTCAACCCCTGCACTGGCCCTGCGATGATTTTTGAAAACCAAAGTGATGAATCATACCACTGAGGTGCGGCCACCATGCGGAATGCGTTCATTCCCCAAAGGCTCACCATCAACATGGAAATCGTGAAGAGAATGATATCCGCGTCAGTAGATTTGCCAAGGCCCGGAGGCTTGACCACGTGACGTCTGAACAGAGCGAAGAGGAGCGCCGCAAAAACCAGCACGGAAAAAGTATCTTCAAGCACCATGAGGGCGCCGTAGGCAGTTTCGCCGATGAATTCAAAACTTGCAGTGGGTACGACTTCTTTTACAAAAAGTTCAAGGGTGCCGACGGTGATGACGAGAAATCCCCAGAAAATCAGGAAGTGCATGATTCCTGGAATCGGGTTTTTAAGAACGGCTTTTTGTCCAAAGACATTGGCAAGGGTAGTGGAGATTCGTTCTGGGATGCGGTCTAGCCTAGGGGAGCTCCAGGCAACGCCTCTCGCGGCTTGCGCAAAACGAACGAGTTTCATGGCCTTCACCGCAAAAAATGCGTTGGCGCCCAAAAATAACGCGATGAAAATAAAGCTCTCTATGTTCATGCCGCTCAGAAGAACAAGCCTTGTGCGCTCCGACAAGGGGAGTTTTGAGGAAGAATGAGCGAGTGAAGTTTGAGGTGGGCTTTCCAACAAGCTATCTGATTTCAGTCCACCCCTTTAAGGGGTGGACCCGCTACAGTTGTTTGCCTAATGCGCCGTTATTTTAGCGACCTCGGCCGTAAGCAAAGGCACGATTTCAAAAAGATCGCCCACGATTCCATAATCGGCGATTTGAAATATGGGTGCTTCGGGATCTTTGTTGATCGCTACGATAATTTTTGACGTTCTCATTCCAGCTAAATGCTGAATGGCGCCCGAAACCCCAAATGCCATATATAAGGTAGGGCTTACGACTTTGCCGGTTTGTCCTACTTGGTAGGAATGGGGACGATACCCCGCATCGACGGCTGCGCGTGAAGCACCCACGGCGGAACCGGGAAGTACGGCAGAAAGCTTTTCAAGAATTTCAAAATTCTCGCTGCTTTTCATGGAACGGCCACCCGAAACGATGATGTTAGCTTCAGTTAAATCAACCTTAGCTGACGTTCCCTTTTGCACATCTTTGGTTTTAGCTTTCACACCAGAAAAATCCACGTTCAAAGGGGTGGTAGGAGCGGTTGCGCCAGGCTGCAACGGATTTATAGTCAAAGCATTACTTCGAACCGTTGCGATATGTGGACCGTTACCTAAAAACTCAACTTCCGCCGTGGCTTTGCCGGCATATACCGGACGGCGAGCGGAAATTTTTCCGTTTGTTACGGATAAAGTGATGCAATCGCTGGCTAGACCTACCCCAAGTTGTGCTGCTAATCGGGGAGCCAAGTCTTTTCCTAGCGCCGTCGCACCTAATAGTATGGCTGCGGGGCTCGAAGTTTTAACGGCGCTCAAAACGGCTTTTGCCCAAGTTTCATTATTGTAAAAAGAAAGCTCAGGGCTCGTAGCAACTAGGATTTCCTTGGCGCCCATTGCGGCTAAATCCTTGGCAAGCGTTTCCTGCTCCGCAGCGGAAGAATTTCCGACCACTAGAGCAACCGCTTCTCCGCCGTCACGCCCAACTTGACTTAGGATTTCGTGGGTTACTTTCTTAAGTTTGCCTTCTTTATGTTCAACGAGGACGAGAATTTTTGCCATGGCTGGATTCCTTTTTGAGATAACTTTTCAAAACCAAATTAAATTAAATAACTTTAGCTTCTTCGTGAAGAAGGCGGACCAGTTCCTTGACTTGGGTTGCCGCATCACCTTCGATTTTTTTGCCAGCACTCTTAGGCGGTGGAAGCTGGAAGTTTTTAAGCTTTACCTTTAAGTCGGCGTCGGAAATTCCGAGATCCGCGAGCTTCAAAGTTTTGATTTCTTTCTTTTTGGCCTTCATGATGTTGGGAAGCGATGCAAAGCGAGGTTCATTTAACCCCTTCTGCGCCGCCACCAAGCAAGGTTTAGGCAATTCCACGGTTTCAACCGTTCCGCCTTCAGTTTCGCGTTTCACCGTAACGGAAGTGGCGCCATATTCGGCGCTGAGCACTACGGTTGCGTAGGGAATTTCTAGAAAAGTAGCCACTAGTTGGCTTACTTGGGCGCAGTCGTCATCGATGGCCTGCTTGCCGGTAAAAATAAGGTCAAATGCGCCTTCTTTGCGAATTGCAGCGGCGAGGGCCTTGGCGGTTTGGAAGCTATCGGAGTTTTCGGACGCTTCCACGCAGACTGCATTGTCGCAACCCATTGCTAGGGCCGTGCGAAGTGCTTCAGTAACGCGTTGAGGGCCGAAGCTAAAAACCGTAACGGTGCTGCCGGCGTTTTTTTCTTTTACGCGAATGGCTTCTTCGATGGCGAGTTCATCGTAGGGGCTGACGATCCACTTGATGCCCGTGGTGTCGATTCCCGTGGCGTCGGCATTCACTTTAATTTTAGTTTCCGTGGCGGGAACTTGTTTGATGCAAACAAAAATATTCATGAAGCATTCTCCTCATCTGAAAACTGATCTTAACCCAACACAACATCTTTCATGGTGTAAAATCCATGATGAATTTTTCCGACGGCGCGTTTTTCCAGGATCCATTTGGTGGCAACCAAGGCTCCCTTGGCGAAAATATCCCGATCAAGCGCTTCGTGACGCATCTCAAAAATATCCTGAGGTCCAATGAAGGACACGGAATGGGTGCCGATGATTTTCCCGGCCCTCACGGAACTGACCTGAGGATTAAGCCCTCCGGCCTTTAGCCTCGTAATCATTGCATTGCCCGTTCCACTTGGGGCATCCAATTTATCGGAGTGGTGCCACTCGTGAAGCGAAACTTCGTAACCCCATTCTTTAAATTTTGGGGCAACCTGTTCCAGCACGCCTAAAAACAAGTTCACGGAAGGCGAAAAATTAGGTGCATGAATTACGGGCGCGCGTTCAGCATATTTTTTTAAAAGCTCAGACTGGGTTGCGGTCCATCCTGTAGAGCCTACGATCAGTGCTGGGAGTTTTTTTGCGCCAGCAGGAAGCTTTTCGTTTCCGGCCGGTAGTTTTTCAAGGAACGCACAGAGAGCTTCCGGCAGGGAAACATCCAAAACTACATTTACATCTTCGGAAAAAAGCTCTTCGGTTGAGAGGTTCGAATTCCTATGAACTTCCTTTGTGATGACAAAGGACGAAGCAAAACTTTCTTTTGCGATACGGAGAATCGCTTGGCCCATGCGGCCCTTGGAACCTAAAAGTGCAACTTGAGCTTGGCTCATAGGGCACCTAGTTCTTGGCGCACTTCATGGGGAAGTTTCGTCCAAAGGGATTTCACCTTTTGGGCATTGTCCGGAGAGAGGCCCACTAAGGGCAAGCGGAATACTTCTTCGATGTGACCCGTCCAAGCTAACAAGGATTTGCAAGGAACCGGATTTGCTTCCACAAAAAGGATGTTTAAGAAATCAATGAGGGATTCAAAAAGCGGGAGAGCTTCAGGGTCCATTTTTTTTGCCATCTGGCACAGTTTCACAAACGTACTGGGAATGAGGTTGCTCGCTACACTAATCACGCCATCGCCTCCGCACGCCATAAATGGGAGAAGGGTTGGGTCGTCGCCCGTTAGAAAAACGAAATCATTGATGTCACGAAGCCGCAACGCCTGACGCATCTCAGAAAAAAGTGCGAGATTTCCCGACGCCTCTTTGATGCCGATGATGTTCGGATGTTGAGCAAGTTGTGCCACCGTGGCTGGCGTCAACGAAATTCCCGTTCGTCCGGGCACATTGTAGAGGAAAATCGGTTTGGTTGAAGCCTCCGCCACCACTTGGAAATGGGCATTCATTCCGGCTTGGGAAGGTTTGTTGTAATAAGGTACGACCACCAAGAGGGCATCAACCCCAAGGCCGCAAGCAATCTTGGAATTCTCAACCGTATCGGCCGTGTTATTGGATCCAGTTCCCGCGATGACCAAGGGCTTATGGGGGCCTGCGCTGCCGCAATGCTCAACCGTTTTTTCAATGAGTTTTTGTTTTTCAACTTTAGTGAGCGTTGGACTTTCTCCCGTAGTGCCACAGGGAACAATCCCTTGGACGCCGCCTTTGATTTGCATCCGCAAAAGGTGCTCATAACCTTTCCAATCGATGGATGGAGCGATGGATGATTCTTTTAAAAAGGGCGTGGTGATGGCGGTGAAAACACCCGAAAACTTTGTTTTGGCCGGTAAACTAGCCGCTTGGGATTTGTCCATAACCAGTTGGTAACATTTGGCGGGATCTTCTGCCAGAATCTACTTTAGTTTACCCGTGTTCCCCGGCGATAAGATCAGCATAGGTTTCGCGCTCACGAATGACTTGCACGGAACGCCCTTCCACCAGGATTTCTGGCGGCCTGGGCCTTGAATTGTACTGATTGGCCATGGAAAAACCATAGGCGCCGGTGCAGCCCAGGGCTACGAAATCCCCCACGTGAAGTTCGGGTAGAACGGCATCTTTCTGGAATACGTCAGAGCTTTCGCAAACAGGGCCCACCAGGTGCACAGGTTTTAGCGGAGAGCTCACTTCAAAACTTACGGGTACGGCGGGATGGGTAGCGCCATAGAGGGCAGGGCGCATGAGTTCTGTCATGCCGGTATCTAAAATATAAAAAGTTTGGTCTTCCCGGCGTTTGATGGAAACCAGTTGCCCCACGAGTACGGCGGCGGCGCCTACGATCCAGCGCCCTAATTCCACGGAAAGTTTAAAAGAGGTTCCTTGAAATACTTTTGAGATGGTCGCGGCATAACTTTCTACCGGAATTTCCACTTCATCCCCGTAGGAAATTCCAAGGCCTCCGCCAAGGTCGAGGCTCTTGATTTGATTTTTATACTTGAGCGCAAAATCCCTTAAGGAAACCCATGCGTCTTCAAAGGGTTTGAGCGAAAGGATTTGACTGCCGATATGACAGCTGAGTCCGCTAATCTCAATGTGTTTTAAGTAGGGACCCGTTTTGCCTTCTAATATTTCCGCCGCCTCTTCGAGCAAAAATCCAAATTTATTTTCGCGTAGGCCCGTGGAAATATACGGGTGAGTTTGCGGGTCAACATCTGGATTGATGCGAAGCGCGACTTTTGGTCTCCCCAGCTTTTCGGCGTCATTCCGTTTCCCCGCTAAATAATCCAGCAGCAAAAGTTCATCGTAAGACTCTACATTGATGAACCCTACATTGGCGTTCAGCGCCTCTTGCAATTCATGATGGGTTTTGCCGACTCCGGAGAACACGATGTCGCCGGGCTCAAAGCCAGATTGGAGACATCGAAATAGTTCACCTCCGCTTACGATGTCGGCGCTAAGGCCCGCCTCTCTTAATAAACTTAAAATATTAAGGTTCGAACAAGCCTTTACCGCAAAATGAATTTTTACGCCCTGGGGAGAGAATGTAGCCTTCAAATCATCTTTAAGAGTTTTTACGAGTAGGGCCGAGCGCTGCTTCAGTGCCGTTGCGCTATAAAGATAAAGCGGGGTGCCGAACTTTTCCGCCAGGTCCTTGATCTTGAGGTCCTCGCAATAAAGCTCGCAATGCGAATCATCTTCCTTAAGCTGATGAAACTGAAAAAGTTCAGCGGGATTTGTTGGGGTCATTGGGAGTTTCTTGGGTTTTTGCACCCTTTGGTGACCAGAGGTCATTGTCTCGACGTTCCAGTCGCCAAGTTTCGGGCGGAAGGGGAGGGCCCTTTACACCGCAACCGAAACCAAAAAGCATGATGAGAATGCAACTGAACCTAAACATAGGGTTTAAAGTTACTAGAAGCGCAGGGAAATTCCAAACACGATCTTCTCTTTACCTGCGTCGCCACGCAGGGCCCAGCCGGGCCCGATGGGAATAATCATGCCGCCGCCAATGGCGAGTTGGGATCTGGTCAGCAAAGCGGCACCCGCTTCGGTTACGGTTTCGCTGGCTTGCACGAAACTCTTCATGATGCCGGCATAGATGAAAAATTGAAGAGAATCATTGGGCATGAAAGTGTAACGGAGTACGGCTTCAAGCGGGTAAACCGTGACGGTATCATCTAGACCCTCATAGGGCGAAATGGTGAAATAGTAAGCCCCAGCCTCCAGGGTCAACATATCTTGGCGCCCTGACTGATTAAAAATGATCCGTCGCGCAAAGTTAAAGCCGTAGCGTAAACCAATGCCATTGTATCGGTAGCGCGCGTTGGTTGCGTCAACGTTATAGAGAAAACCCAATTGAAGGCTCAGGATGTGATTGTAGCGTTCAAAAAATGCTTCTTCCGTGCGGGAAAAATCGGCCGACTCATCCGTTAAGGACTCTTCGGAAATTTCGAGCGTTTCAGGCGCTTCTTCCTTTTTAATGACTTTCGCCTTGGGGGGCAGCTTTTTCTGAGGGGTTGGAATGCCGCGATCAAGTTCAATGTCGCTCGGGGCAATCTCTTTAGCTAATTCATCATCGGTAAGGGTGGGGTCCAGTGGGGCTCGTTCTTGATCGCGGATTTGCCTTAACATTTTGTTGCTGAGCTTTTTAAGACTGCGCAGTTCTACTGGCTCACTGGGGATATCTTTGAACTTAAGCAAAATTTTCGCCGCAAATTTTCCGGGATAGTTTTTCAGAACACGAATGGCGGCGAGATCCTCTTCACCGTTTTTTAGCAAAAGGATTTTCCCGGGCCGCGGGTCATTCAAAGTAGGGTCTTCAAACAGGATGACTTTTCCGCTGGAACTTTTTTTCAATGGTTTAACCACGAACTCTTCGGCCTCAATTCCGGCGACGGCGCTTACGGGTTCCTGCGTGAAAGCAGGGATGCCCAGGAAAAAGGTCGGCAGGAGAAAGATGATGAAGAGGCGTGTTTTCATTTTTTAGGTTAGACTCTCCTGGGGGTCCGCCCTAAAATTATGTCGAATTTTACACTTCCAAACAAGCTTTCTCCAAACAAGCTTTTCCTGGTTTGGGTTTTTTGCTGCATCGCCCTGAGCCAGGGGAGTGCAGGTGCTGCGCTGACTCCGCTTGAACTTTTGAAAAAAGGGAATCGCAAAGCTGCCCTTGAGATGGCCCACAAAGAACGAGAAATCGTGTTGCGGCAGTTTGTGCTCGCCGATAATTTTCAGAAGTTCCAGGACGCAAGGGCCTTTTTTCAGTCGGAATACTGGGCAGAGTGCCTTGACCGACTAAAATCCGTGACCTTGGAAGATGAACTGAATTTGGACGTCCTTGAACTTAAGGCCACGTGTGAATTTCACAAGGGGCTTTTTGATCAATCTGCTCGCACGGCGGCCGAGATTATTGACCTTGATCCCCAGAACCCCCCGGGACGAATCCTCATGGCGCGCACCGCCCTTGAGCGTAAACAATATTTGGTTGCATTGAATTTGCTGCGAGAGGTCCCGGCAAAACCACTGTCCTCTGAGCAAACGGAGCTTGTCGCTTTACTTAAAGCCAGGGCCTATAACTCGACGGGAAACACGGCGTCCGCGATTCAAGTGCTGCAGGAAGATCACGAAAAAAATTTAGAGCATTTAGAAAGTATTTTTAGGCTTGGGGAGCTCTACGACCATATTGAAAACAAGCAATGGAATGCGCGGCGTTATTTTTCGCTTTTCGTAACGAGATGTCACAGGCTTCCGGCGGGGGAATTGCAGAAACGGAAGCTTGAGCCTTTGCTTGATTTGGCGACCCGTAGGCTTGCGGCGCTGGATGCGAGTTTGACCGCGGCGGGGGCAGGAGCGCCCGGGCCGGTTAAGGTTAAGGGGAATTAGGCGGAGTAGGCAAAAGTGGCTGGGGTGGGTGGGAACTGGATTCGGAATGGGGTTTATGGCTTCGGTACGTTCAGATACAATTAAAATCATTTACCGTTAATGCGGCTTCGTTTTTGAAAGGATTTTGATGTTCAGCGACCAAGTTAAAATATTCGTAGTTGCGGTACTTGCACTTCAACTTGCAAGCGGTGCGCAGTGGATGCTTTCTTCAAATGCCTACGCGGTAAATCCACCGGTGCCTCCGGAAGCGGTGACTCCAGAAGTTATGGCCGCACTTCAGCAGCTGGAGCAATGCAGCAGGCTTGCGGAGTGTCCGGTCGGGAATGACAATGCGTATGGTGATGTAGCTACTTCAAATCCCTGCAGCATATCTGAAAGCAACCGTGAAATTTTGAATCGATACTTCCGCGCCAATATTTCTTTGAATCCGAGAACCGAAGATACTTTAGGCGGAATGGTATTTAGTCGAGGACTCACCGGCTTGGGAATGGTGGGACTTTCGGGAGTTCTGATTTGGCTTACATTAAGCAGCGACCAACCTATAGCACCAGAATTACGCGCCCGCCGACTGGGTTTTTCCGTAGTGTTAGGCGGCTTTGGCCTATTTGGTATGTCTCATACCAGAGGTGCAGGGTTACCTGGCACATCATTTCAATCCGATGCCATGATGCGAGCGCTTGAGCATGCTGGTTACAGTCCAAATGAAATTGGTTTATTGCTCAGGGAGCAAAATAGACGGGCCGTAAGAAGTTGGTTGGGTGCGCTTGGCGATCGAATACGTTCCAGACTCAATGGCAGTGGCGTAACGCCCGCAGCTGAGCGTTCGACAAGGCCAGCGAGAGCTAGGCATTTGAGAGTTGTGGCAAGAAATGGACGGTTTTGCGTTCCTCCCGCAGAGCTTGATGCAATCGCAGCGGACGTAGAAGCTTCGGCGAGCACCGCAGATACCGCAGCCGCACCTTCACCGGAAGTAGATCCAAATCAGGAGCGTCATGCACTTCCGCAATTAGGCTCGTCCGCGCACCGCAGAGTGATACGGGATGGCAGGCACGTAAGCCGTGGATCGATGCCCGCGGCAGTTGATGGTTCCGCCGCCCTTTCCGCCGCTCCAGCATTGGTGCCGACACCAGCGGCGGGTGCGGCCGCTTCGGAGTCTTTGGTCCCTGCGCTGACTACCCATTAAGCATGGTAAGGTTTCAAAAAATATTATGCAGCATTTTGATCGTGCAGTTCTGTATTGCAGGCCATTTCGCGCGGGCGGTCGATGGAAATGCGAGTCCGCCTGCCAATGCGACACCACCTCCGCGCGTTCACATTTTTCCGGAAGATATTCAGGCCATTCTTCGCAAGGTGCAAACCTGTGTTGACTTACCGGTATGTGAAGATCGGGATGTACCACGCGAAGCGCAGTTGAGTTTTCGTGCGGCTCTGCCTGCAGACTGCAGGCTCTCCAGGGCCGAGGAACAACGACTAAGCGAGTATTTTTCATCGGTGAGGGCTGTAAGTCCGTCCGGTGCTTTGGCTCAGACTTTAGGTGGCTTAGCCCTCCTTACTCTTGCCATCATACCGATTGCGATTTTAATAAATTCTATTGCGGATAATGTTCAGCAAACTCAAGGCGTTTTTGTGGGAACGTTGACCATGCTCGCAGGGGCTATTGTAACCACCGGTGTAATGACTCCGATATTTCTGTTGGGTAATGGTTATATGGAACGCCAAATTCCACTACAGACTTTGCATCGCGCGTACCACGCATTAGGCGTATCGCCAGAAAATGTGGAGCGAGCATTGGCTCGCATTCCGCGGCAGAGCTGGCTAAAAAGGACATTTTCCTTGGCGGCAACGAGGAACGGCGCAGGGCCTCGAGCCACTCGGGTCGAAGCCGCAGTCAACAGATTGGCAATACAAACCCCCACTCCGACGCAAGCTCCTAATTCATCAGCGGGAGAGGTTCCCCGAGAAACGATCAGAGAAGAAAATTCGGCGGGGGATGCCGTTACATCTACTAGCGTGAATACAAATACCGCCACCACTGAGCCAACGGGCGTAAGGGTCTGTGTTCCTAGCGAGGTCGCGCGCGTCGCGGCAAACGTGCTTGCCGATGAAACATTGGCCGAGCTTGAAGCAGCGGCTGACGCAGCCGCCGGTTCGCCACCGGTAGTGGGCGGAAGAGGCCGCCGCGCAATTAGAATGGCCACGCCAACGACATTCAGGGTCCGGCAACTTCCACGCGTCACCGTCGCCCGGTAATTCGGGATCAAAGGTCCGTGAGCCGAGGAGCTTTACCTAATGCCGTCCGAGCATCGGAGGCACTTGGAAGCGCGCCGGCCATTGTACTTTCTCCCACAACTGCCGGAGCTGCGGCATCGGAGAACTTGGTGCCGGCGGCGGTTCCGTAATTGGCGAATGAGTAGCCACGGATATTCGGTAACATATGCCGCCTGCATTATGCTGCTATATAAAGTAATATAGTTTATAAGATGACTTCATTTTTGGATTTTTTTAAATGAATCTAGGTTGCATAAGACTGCAACAAATCATCTGCAGCATTTTAATTCTGCAGTTTTGTTTCTCCGGAAGCGTAAGCCTTGCTAGCCCTATTGAAAGAGCGTGGGGCGCACCACGAAGCACCGGGCCAACTCAACCGTCGCTACCCCCCGAGCATGAGTTCCCTGAGGATATTCAAAGAATTCTTCGAAAGGTCCAAGCCTGTGTTGATCTGCCGGTGTGTGAAGATCGTACGGTTCCCATTGATGCCAACGTTAACTTTCGGACCGCCATGCCATCCGAATGTAGACTGACCGCGGAGGAATCGGCGCGGTTGAGTCATTATTTTGATGGGCTTGGAGTCCATAGTGATTTTTTTATAAGGGGCGCCTCAGCCGCCACGCTAATTGGGATGATTGGGCTTGTCATTGTTTCGGTAAAGCTACTTGAACTTGGTGGTAATTATATTGAGCAGCAATATGGCCAAAATGTTAACTTAGCTTTTACCTCCCTTGGTGCTGTCACCATTTTTGCGGCTTTTCTCGGTGGCCTTTACGCTACCGTGCGTGCTGGTGATTTGGCCGTATCCAGAGAATCTGTACATCAGGCTTTGCACAATCTAGGGGTTGAGCCCAACAACGTAGAAAATGCGTTATCAAGAATTCCCAGGCAAAGCTGGCTGAAGCGTACGTTTTCACTTGCGGCGTTACGTAATAGCACCGGCGCCCGGGCAGCTAGGATGAGAGCTGCGATCAATAGATTAAGTATAAGAACTTCGCGTATTGTCGCTACACCTAGGGGTGCCATCGCGTCAGTAACAGCACCGGTCTCCGCCCCTACGGCCGATGCTACTGAAACTGCTGTTACTACAGAAACTCGTGGATCCACGACTACTGAAACTCATACAAATAACCCGGCCACGCCACCTACCGGAGTACGAGTGTGTGTGCCGGACGGCGCGGTACAGGAAGCGGCCAACGCTCTTGCGGACCAAACATTAGAGGAGCTCGAAGTAGGGTGGGAGGTACCAGCAGGGCCTGGGCAAGCGGCAGGTGGCCGACGGTCCGGTGAAACTAGAGTAGGCTTGCCTGAGAATGGTCTTGCTCCTTCCGCTCCTACTCATTCTCGCCGAAGAGTGCTTCGTGATGAAAGGCCTGAAAGCCCTGGCGCTCTGCAAGGCGCCGTTGATGCGTCCACGGGATTACGTTCTGCTCCCGCCTTGCTCCCTGCGCCAACTGCCGCCGGAGCTGCAGCCTCGGAAACATTGCTGCCGGCCGTGGCTCCGTAATGGCGATCCGAGTGGCATCCTTTATTCGGTAATATATGCCGCCTGCGCCAACCACTTATATAAAGTAATATAGTTTATATAATGAATTCACGTTTGGAAAATTTTTAAATGAACTTAGGTTGGATCCAGATCCGAAAAACTGTCGGCATTATTTTAATTCTGCAATTGATCCTCGCAGGAAACTCCCGGTTTGGAATTGCTATTGAAAGGCCGGATCTTCCCCAAAATGGGCAGCCGGAGACCCCACATGAGTTTCCTGATGATATTCAACGTATTCTTCAAAAAATCCAGACATGTGTAGATTTGCCGGTTTGTGAAAATGCAGAGGTTCCAATCGAAGCTCAAGGGAATTTTCGGGCCGGAGTAGGAATGGCCGCTCAATGCCGCCTTACGCCAGCAGAAGAGACTAGGCTTGAGGAATATTTTAGATCACTTCGGATGATAAGTGAGCGAGGGTACGAGGTTATAATGCTCGGCGCAATCACTTCTGTGCCGCTTGCCTTAAGCCTTACGTTAGTGGTTCTAGTTCGAGCTGAACTTGAACGACAAGGTGGTTTGAGCACCATTGCGGCCGGTTTAATTTTAGGTGCGATTGCAACGGGCTTTTTCTTACATCGAGGATCAGTAGGGACGGCTAGATCAGAGGTAAATGCAGCCATGCATCGGCTGGGAGTAAATCCTCAGAATGTCGAAAGAACCCTCGCACGCCTCCCAAGGCGAAGTTGGGTCCGGGGGTTACTAACATCGACTTGCCAGAGGTTGACACACGCACCAAGGGCCCAAAGACTCACAAGCGCATTAGCAACTTTGGCCGCACGGTCATCTCCTTCCGTTTCGACTGCTTCAGTTCCGACTCCAACTCTGGCTAACCCAGCCCCAGCATCGGCAAACCCTAATTCAACTTCCGGTTCCGACACCGGTATGACAATTAGCACGACGGCTACGCCACCCTCGGGCGTTCGGGTCTGTGTTCCAGAACAAGCGGTAAATAACGCGGCCACCTTCCTTGCCGATGAAGCTTTATTAGAACTTGAAGAAGAAGCTGCGGCCCCTGCAGGGCCAAGACAAGCTGTAGCCGGAAGTGGCGAGGGTGAAAGGCGAGTAGTCGCACCTTCACCTATTCACTCGCCTTCCGGTCCTACAAATTCTCGCCGAAGAGTCCTTCGTGATGAAAGGCCTGAAAGCAATGGCGCTCTGCAAGGCGCCGTTGATGCGTCTACAGGATTGCGTTCTGCTCCCGCCCTGCTTCCCGCACCATCCGCCGGCGGCGCTGCCGCCACAGAATCCATGATTCCCGTACCGGCGCCCTGACCTAAAAATCCTGCCTACCTTCCGACCCCTAATAAAAATAACTTCAGTTTATAAACTCCGCGGCCGACACTTCCATTGAGAAAGGTCCGAAGCCATGACCCAAAATAAACTAAAGTTATTCACAACACATTTAACGTTGGTCGCGATTTTTTGCGGAGCCGTTACCCTTTCCGGATGCATGCGAAGAAAACAATCTCAAGTGTACTCTTCCCTCGAAGAGGCCCAAGGATCCGTAAAATCTAACCGGGGCCTAGCTTCCGATACAGCCGCCGTAGAAGATGGCCAACCTTTAGAAAGACTACCTAACCTAGATGCTGACGCTGCCGTAGATAATCTCTCGGGTTCCATTGCAGAAGTTAGAGACGAAGTTTCCTCCAGGGCTTCCGAAGCCGTGGGTTCAGTCGACGGGTTTGCCCGCTACACCGTAAAAAAGGGCGATACTCTCATGAAAATCGCCTTTGAACTTTATGGAGATATCGATCGTTGGAAAGATCTCTATAGACTAAATAAAAATAAATTACATAACCGCATCCAATTATCCGCAGGCCAGAACCTGGCTTATGTTCCTGCAGAGACTACGCCACAAACTCACCCTGAAGGTGAACCGTACCTCATTAAAGTGGGCGACAGTTTAGGTAGCATTTCCCAAGATGTTTACGGGGTGCGCAAAAGATGGCGTGAACTTTATGAGCACAATAAAACCCTCATCAAAGACCCGAACCGAATTTTTGCCGGTTTTTACCTCTATTACCAAATTACTGAACAGCAGCGCGCTCAAGCGGCAGTTTATAAAAAACGTGCGCAGCGTTTAGCTCTGAAAAAGGCTGCGGAAGCCCCCTCCGTTCCAGTTGACAATTTTGGCGCGCCTCAAGGTGACGCAACCACTTTTGGTTACGAAACCGTGGCCCCGGCACCGGCCCCCGTAATGGGACCGCCGCTTCCACCGTCTCGGGGAATTTCGTCACTTAAGAATTCTGCGAACCCTTAGATTCAAGGTTTGCAAAGTAAAGCAGACGCGCAAAACTAGGGGCCATGCGACTCCTACAAATTGTAATTTTTCTGGGCAGCCTCGTTCAACTTTACGGTTGTGGTTTTTTCTATTCCAAAAAATCGGATGAAACCATCGTGAAAAACCCAGCACCCAGCGAGCTTGAACAGCAGCGCCTGTGCGAACTGGGTATTCTTCATGAGAGAGGTTTTTCCCTAACCCCAGATTTCATGGAGCATCCGCGAGCAAAAATCTTTGGCGTGACTGGGCAAAAATCAGGCTCGGCAAAAAAATCCGACCTCTTGTTTAAGACCTACGCTACGCTTGCCAATGACGTCATGGGAAAACTGTTAAAACCTCTGGAGTTGCCCATTCATGTTTACATCGAGGCCAAACCTTCGAAGCAAATTTTCAGTGCAGCCGTTTCCAAAAATGGCGTCCTACTTTCTCAGGATATTTTTCGACGCGTGAAATTTGAGAACGAATTAGCCTTTATTTTGGCTCGTTCTGTAGCGGCTGCGCGTTCAGGCGTTGGGTACAAATGTATATGGGACACGGACGCCGGCAAACTCCAAATCAAAAATGAACCCGTAAACGAAACGCAGAATGCAGACCTTGACGTCCAAGCCATTCGGCTGCTTTACGAAGCTCATTACGATCCGCGAAGCGCTATTTCCGTGATTGTAAACCTCGATCCCGCGCCGCCGAACCGTGCTGGGAAATTTGATCCCAATGAAATTCGTTTGCAAATGACCCGTCAAGAGATTGCAAGATTGAGCCCAATAAGAGATCCTATCGTAAGTGGCGAAGTTTTTAAGGAGAAACAACGCTCCTTAACTCATTAGTTATTAATGGAACTTATGAATATACAACCTCAGCTCAAAGACGTTTCGCTGCCACCGGTCTTCGAAGAAATCCTAGATATCCAGACCTGGGTGGAGGCTTCCCGCGCGCGGACGCCCATATCCATCGACAAAATTCCGGGCGATGCTTCGGCCCGGCAATATTTCCGTGTCGCCATGGATCCTACGCAAAAAAATTCTTCCTTCATTCTCATGAAAATGGGCACCTTTGAAGGTGACACTCCATTTTTGCAAACCCAGCGCCACTTAGAACAAGTGGGGGTTCCCGTCCCAAAGATTCATGATCTCGATGCTTCCCGCGGACTCATTCTTCTGGAAGATTTAGGCGACGAGACTTTACTCAAACGATTGCAGAGCAGTTCAAAACCTAAAGAGCAGCTGGACCTTTTTCGGCGCGCCATTGATCTCATGGTTCACATGCAAACGCAGGCTACGCTTAACAAAGCTTCCATCGATGCCTATGGCCTTTATTTCGACGAAGAAAAACTCAATTGGGAAGTGAACTTCACTTTAACTCATTTTTACAATGGGGTTTTGGCGCGAGGCGTTCCCGACGAAGACATGAAAAAGGTTCGGGCATATTTCACGGCGATTTGCCGTAGACTTGCTCAGGAACAGTGGTTTTTCACTCACCGTGATTTTCATTCCCGAAACATCATGGTGCATGACGAAGAACTTTTCATGATTGATTTCCAGGACGCACGTATGGGTTGCTGCCAGTATGATTTAGCATCGCTCTTGCGCGACAGCTATTATCAGCTTGAGGAAGATGCCATTCTGGAGCTTTTGGATTATTCCTACAAAAAACTTTTGCCCCACTTCAAGCCAAGCCAGACTTTCAAACAATTCTGCGAAATTTTTGATCTCATGTCGATCCAAAGGAATTTCAAAGCCATTGGTTCCTTTGCGTCATTTTTTAACAAACGGGCCGATGTGCGTTATTTAAAATTCATCGGCAACACTTTTGAGAACGTACGGCGCAATCTCACAAAATTTCCGGAGCTCGAACCTTTACGGCACTTGCTCTTCCAGTATTATTATTTTTAAAATGAAAGAGTGAAAGCTTTCATTCTAACTGCGGGACTGGGTACTAGGTTAAGGCCTCTGACTTTAACCCAGGCTAAGCCATCGTTCCCGGTCTTAGGTGTTCCGTTATTATGGCATTGGGCAAAACTCCTTCACGAACAACTGGGCGTTACGGAAATTGCCGTGAATATCCATCATTGCCCCGAAAGCGTGCTGGCCGTACTTAAAGATCCAGATTTTCTCTCCACCATTCCCGTAAAGTTTCACATCAGCGATGAAACGCAGGAACTTTTAGGCAGTTCTGGTTGCCTCTGGAATTTACGAAACTGGCTAGGGACCGAGCGCCTAATCATTGTAAACGGCGATACTTTAGCTCGCATCGATTTACGAAAACTAGAAAAAACCCATCAGAAAATGAAAGGCCAAATGACCCTGGCCCTGTTGCGTATGCCCGACGGTAACCAAACCGAATATACAACCGTAGAAATGGATTCTTTTCAGCGCATTTTAGGTTTTGGCCCGAAGCGCAAGGAAGGGTTGATGTATTGCGGGGTTTCCATCGTAGAAGGCCGCGCGCTGGAAGCCCTACCGGACGGACCCAGCGATATGATGAAAACGCTTTTATCTCCGCTCTCCATTGCCCGGGAACTTTTTGGCGTCGAATTTCAGTCACCACTTTTAGATATTGGTAATCCGCAGGCTTACTTCAATGCCCATTTTGAAGTGCTAAATGATTTTCCGGAATTCCAAAACTCTGCGGGCATTAAAATGCGCAAAATTCCCCAAGGATTTATTCCTAGGAATTGGCCCGCTGCCGCAGACGCGTGGCTTGAGAAAAATGCTAATGGCCCGTTAGTTTTGTACGGAGACTTTGAATCATGGAAAACTTTCTGTGAAAAAAACGGCGCAACGCTGGGGCCCCATCTTTTAGGAATAAAACCTAACGCAGCCCCAGTTACCGAAAAATCTTTTTGTAATGCCATTCTCTTTGGAAAGGAAAAAATTGAGGTGAATCAGAAATGAGTTGGAACGTAAAGTTGAAGATTTTGCGCTGTCTGTTGCCTAGTTTTTTAATCAGCGTCATTTGCGGAGCGCATGCGTTGGCTTGGGGCAATCGCGGACATGAGATGATCGCCGAGATCGGTAACGGCTTAGCTCATCCCAAAGTGTTCGAGAACTGCCACGTTTCTCCCAGCCAAATCATTGAACATTCCACGGACCCCGATTTGAAATGGCGTAGGGATCGTCGGCGCCACCCCGATGAGGAATTTGCGCATTTTTTTCATGTGAATCAGCAGACCGAAGGCTGGGAAACTCGCGAAGAACCAGCCGACAAGACTCAAGGATTTTTAATCTACCGGATTTCAAAATGGAGTACGAAGGCAAAGGAATTCAAAACTTCCCAAAGCTGGGGCGAGCTCAGTGAACATTTGTATGGATTAGTGCATTACCTTGGTGACCTCTCCATGCCGCTCCATTTGACCAGCGATCACGAAGGCAAAGAGTACGGATTGCCAGATTTGCATAAACAGTGGGAATCCAAAATGGTGCAAAGATATGAGGCGGAAATACGGGAGCACGTGCTGAGTCGCGTTAGGCATGAAGGCATCCCCGTGACCTGGAATGCTCAAAGCCCTCAAGCGTTGCTAGCGGCTATCGCTAAAGAATCTTTCGCTAAAGTACCAAAACTCATCAGTTCCGCCCGCTCATCCATCGAGGTGCCAAGGGTAAGCCGACAAAGACGAGCGTCGAATCGTGAAGTGAAACCTAGGTTTAGCAAACCAAAACTTTATGCCGCATCCCAGGATCTCGTGGTGAGTCAAATTGCTTTGTCGGCAAAACTCTGGGCTCACTTTTTTAACTTAGTTTGTGCGCCCTGAGGGCCCGTTCCCCCGGCTAGCGGATGACTGTCATCGTAAATTTTTCGAATCTCTTCGATATCCAGGTGCGTATAAATTTGAGTGCTGGAAATACTTTGGTGGCCAAGGAGCTCCTGAATGGAGCGAAGGTCAGCGCCTTCCGTCAAAAGATGGGAAGCAAAAGTGTGACGAAGGCTATGGGGAGTTAGATTTCCCCAGGCTTTAAGATGCCGCTTAATACTCCTACGCATCTGATGATCGGACATCGAAAAAATTTTTTCTTCACGGTTTTTGCCTTTACTAAAGTTCTTGAGGGCTTTTAGGGAAACGGGCAGGAGAGGAATTTGTCGGGATTTCCCGCCTTTTCCTTTCTGTACGAGCAATATGGCCCTTCCCCATTGAATATCTGACCACTTCAAATTCAAAAGTTCTGAGATGCGCAGCCCCGTCTGATAAAAGAGAAGTAAGGCTAGTTCCGTCAAATCCTGTGCTGGAGTGTCAAACAGAGTACCCATATCTTTTTGTTTTATAATATTGGGCAACCGCTCAGGAACCCTTGGCCTAGGCAGCTTCAAACAAGGGTTGGATTTGATGTACCCCCGTTTTTTTAGGAACCTAAAAAAACTTTTAAGGGCAGCAATCTTCCGGGCAAGGCTGGCCGGCTTAAGGCTTTTAAATATTTTTAATGTATCTTGCAGTTCCGCGGCGGAGATTTCGCAAAAGCCAGGTGAAGCGGCAATTTCCATTTGGATTTGAGTCAGATCGGTTCGGTAGGACTTAATCGTAAGTTCAGAAAACCCGCGTTCCGCCTGCAGGTACTCCAAAAATTCTTCGATAAGAACCTCATTTAAGTTTTTGGCCATTTAAGAATTTATTTTAATTCAAATTGCAGTTAGAGCTACGGGCCTCAATGAATAAATCCCAAATTTCCCAGGACTTAACTGTAAACATAATTGGTGGAGGCTTAGCCGGCAGCGAATGTGCTTACCAGTTGGCGAGCCGCGGCATTTTCGTAAGGCTTTTTGAGATGCGGCCAACTAAATTAACGCCGGCGCACTCAACGGGCGATTTAGCGGAATTGGTGTGCAGTAATTCCTTTAAGGGATTGGGAAAACATACGGCCCACGGGATCTTCAAAGAGGAACTTACGATTCTGGGAAGCCTCCTTATGCAAGCAGCACCGGCCGCTCGCGTACCCGCCGGGGATTCTCTGGCGGTAGACCGAAAAACTTTTTCAAAAGAAATTGAAGCAAAACTCCTAGCGACGGGCCGTATTGAGCGCGTCAACAAAGAGATTCATGGCATTGAAGACCTTCCCGAAGCATTTGCCACCGTGATTGCAACTGGCCCTCTCACCCAAGGGGGACTTGCTCAATTCGTACATGGCCTCTCTGAAGAGAAAGGTCTTTTTTTCTATGACGCCATTGCACCCGTGGTCCTTGCGGATTCCATCGATCGGGAAAAAGCCTACGCTGCATCTCGTTACGATAAGGGCGACCCCGATTTTTTAAACTGCCCGTTTACTAAGGAAGAGTACGAAGCTTTTGTAAGCGCACTATTGGTAGCCGAAAAAACTCCATTTCATGATTTTGAGGAAGCAAAATATTTTCAAGGCTGCCAACCCATCGAAGCCATCGCCGAGCGTGGTGCGGAAAGCTTGCGATTCGGGCCCATGAAACCCGTGGGCCTAAGGGATCCCAGAACCGGAAAGTCGGCTTACGCCGTCGTGCAGTTGCGCATCGATGATATTGGAAAAAGTTCCTACAACTTAGTGGGATTCCAAACCAAACTTAAGTACGGCGAACAATCAAAAATCTTTCGTTTGATCCCCGGTCTTGAGAACGCTGAGTTCGTGCGCCTCGGTTCCATGCACCGCAACACATATGTGTGCACCCCAAGTATTTTGAACCCAAACTTTTCTCTGCGTTCGAACCCAAAAGTCAGGATTGCCGGTCAACTTACCGGCGTAGAAGGTTACACCGAGTCTTCGGCAATCGGGCTCCTCACCGCATTTTCCATTTTGAGCGATATGCATGAAAGCAACTGGACGCTTCCTCCCCACGACACAATGTTAGGCGCCCTCTGCGCACACCTTTTCGGCGCTAAACCCCAAGATTTCCAGCCATTCAACGTGCACTTCGGACTGCTCAGCCAAGACATGATGATGTCCGTCAGACGCGAACTCGCCGAAAAACTAAACATCAAACCATCCAAAGTATCCAAGATTGAAGAACGCACGGCCATCGGCGAAATCGCGTTAAAAAGCATGCGCACTTGGTTTTCAAATTTTAGTGCGCAGCAATAAATCCCACTAATTTTCCTCACGCCAACAAATGCGAGCCCATCGCAAGTAATCCGCAAGGGGTCGGGCTCCATGCCCTCTATCCGCGCCCTTCGGGCTGCGGCATCCATGCCGCGGAGACCCCTTGCGGATTACTTGCGATGGGCTCGCGTCAGTACGCATAAGGATGATCGGCGAATAGAGTCGGCAATCAAGGTTGTAGCGCCAAGAGCGTATGCTGCGGGCGAGGATGTAAGACGAATCAATTCTGGATTTGAAATGCATTCACTCTCCCTTGCTAAGTGCGTCCGGCAGCCATTTTTGGCGCATAAGGCCCAGATTGAATTTTAGCCATCGTCTGCTTCGTTGGTTCATGCGTTAAGCAGAGTCGTCATAATTAATGCCCAAAAGGGGTCTCCGCGCCATGGATGGCGCCAGCCCCCAAAGGGGGCGCGGATAGAGGGCAGGAGCCCGACCCCTTTTGGGCATTATTTATGACGACCTTGCGTTTTTGGATGAGCAAACGGTTGCCTTCGACAGGAGTTTCCATTCAAGAACGGGTAGTGTAGTCTCAACGTCATGAAACAAGGTCGTATTGTCTTTTACGTAATTCTTGGCGGTTTTATCTTGGCTCTACTCTGGGGAGTATCCATCAACAATCAATTGGTTACGAAGGAAGAGTCCGTGAAGTCGGGCTGGTCCCAAGTGGAAAACGTTTATCAGCGGCGCCTTGATTTGATTCCCAATCTTGTGAATACCGTAAAAGGTTACGCATCGCATGAACGTGACACGTTGGAAGCCGTGATTCGTGCCCGTGGGGAAGCTTTGGGATCATCACCTAAAGATTTGTCGGCCGTCGGTGGAGCACCTACCAATGATCAACTTAAAAAATTCCAACAAAGCCAGGATCAGTTAAGTGGAGCCCTTAGCCGGTTGCTGGTCGTGGTTGAGAAATACCCTGAGCTTAAGGCCAATGAAGGTTTTAGGGATTTGCAATCTCAGCTGGAAGGCACGGAAAATCGCATCGCCGTAGAACGTCGTCGCTTCAACGAAATCGTGCAGGAGTTCAACACCTACATTCGTGTGTTCCCTCAATCCATGATTGCAAGCTTTCGCGGATTTAGTGCAAAAAATTATTTTGAAGCAAAACCCCAGGCATCTGAAGCGCCTAAAGTGGACTTCTCGACAAAATAGAGAATACTGTTGAGCGCGAGAGAAACAAGTGAAGTTTCTCTCGCGCTGCTTTAGCTCAGCTAAAAATTTCCTTAAGACGTTCAAGGCAAGCTTCAGTTGAAATATCCACTCGTTCACCCGTACGGCGGTTTTTAAACTCCACATTACCGGTAGACGCGAATTTTTTACCGATGATCACATGCCATGGTGATCCCAACAGATCAGCGTCCTTAAACTTAACACCTGGCTGCAAATCACGGTCATCCACACTGAAGTGAAGAGATTTTTGTTTTGCAAAAGCCAAGGCGCTTTCGATGAAACTTTTCGCCGCGCCCTCAAGCGGAACTAAATTAATTAATGTCGCATCAATGGGCGATAAGGGTGCGGGAAATATGATGCCGTCCTTATCATGATTTTGTTCAATGGCTGCGGCGATGACGCGGGTGACGCCAATTCCGTAACAACCCATGGTTGGGATTTGGGCTTGGCTCTGACCATCCAAATAATTTAAGTTCATGGATTTAGAGTATTTATTTCCAAGCTTGAAGATATGTCCTACTTCAATGCCGCGGTTCGCCTGGTACTTTCCCTTCTTACAGCGAGGACAGGTTTCTCCTTCCTTGGCCGAAGCGAGATCAAGCGTTTCGAAACGAAGGCCAAAATCCCTGGCCGGCACCACATTCTTCAAATGCGTATCGGGGGTCTTTGACCCCGCAATATAAGAACCTTGGGCGTCGACGCTCAAATCAAAAAGCCATTTTAACTTCGGCAATGAGACGGGTGAGTAGTGACCTTGCGCTACATTATAATTTTTTAGAACCTTTTCTGGATTTGCCGCCTCAAGCCCAGCCCATCCCGTGCGGGCCATCACTTTTGCGGTTGAAACTTCACGATCTCCGCGCATGAGTACGCCTAAAAATTCACTTGTGAAGGGGTTCTCAAAAAGGACGGCTTTCAGGGTTTCCGATGGTTTAACATTGAGGAGCTTACAGACGTCATCAATGGATTTGCAGTAAGGAGTTGAGACTTCCTGCATAACCTCCGTTGCTGTATTTGGAGCAGCGTTCGGGTTAGGCGCTACACATTCTGCGCGCTCCACATTTGCTGCATAATCACAACTGTCGCACCAGAGGAGCAGGTCTTCTCCGGAATCCGCGAGCACATGAAATTCATGGCTTGCCGAGCCGCCAATGGCGCCAGTATCCGCTTCAACCATTCTGTATTTCAACCCTAGTTTATCAAAAAGCTTGCAGTAGGCCTGCCTCACTTCTTCGTAGTGGCGATCTAAATCTTCGGTGGTTGCGTGGAAGGAATACCCATCGAGCATAATGAATTCGCGCGCGCGCATGACGCCAAAACGAGGCCTGATTTCGTCCCGAAATTTTGTTTGGATTTGGTAAAGCGTAAAGGGCAATTGCTTGTAGGAGGTAAGGAAATACCTCGCTAAATCCGTTACCACTTCTTCATGCGTCGGCCCCAAGCAGTACTCAAGATTTTTTCGATCTTTAAATTTAAGAAGCTGATCCCCAAATTGGTTCCAGCGTCCCGTTTCTTTCCAAAGTTCTGCGGGAATCACGGTGGGCATGAGGCATTCTTCCCACTGAATATCGTCAAAAGTGGATCGGATAGCTTGGGTGACTTTAGAAATGCATCGCAACATGAGTGGAGTGTAAGAAAAAATCCCGGGATTTAATTTGCGCAGAAGCCCAGCCCGCATCATCAGCTGGGTAGAAACTGTTTCAGCGTCCGAAGGCGCCTCGCGAAATGTCTTAAAATAGGATCTGGAAAGGTATGGATTCATCAGTAACCGCCAATTTATATATTTTTACTCATGATGCCGCCTTAAAACAATCTTGAAAACGACCAGAAAGAATGCTTAATCTAGAGCCTACCTTCAGGAGTAGCTCAGTCGGTAGAGCAGGTGACTGTTAATCATCTGGTCGGGGGTTCGAGTCCCTCCTCCTGAGCCAATTTTCTACACCAAATCCCTCGTAAGGCATTGATCTTACGGGGGATTTTTATTTGAGGGTGTTGAATTTGGTGCAGAATGTTCGTTCGTGATTTCAGGTAGTTGTGGGGCTTGGTGCAGGAGTAAGTTTTTATGAAATGGACTGATCTTGATTTGAAAATATCTCTGTCACCCTCGCAGGCTGCGGTTCTTCCGCTCATGGTGAAAAACTTTTTATCCCGCGAGCAGCATTATTTCTGCGAACCAGTGATTGAGGGAAATGTTCTCAAGATCAACTCCAGTGACTTCATCAATTTTTTAGATCAAGCAGATTTCTCGAATGAGTTTGATTTGTTTCGATTGAAAGCTTCAGCGTTGAAAGCGATTACGCATGTGCGCTCGAAAAAGAGAGATCAACTTGTCGCAAAGCACTACAAACGGTGTGAGGAAATATTAAGAGAACAGACACGGTAGTATTGCCAGTTTAGGACACGCACGCTAAGGATGTATCGTGAGCAAACGTAGATTTAATATCATTCTGAATCAAGCTTATGATCCAAGTCTCAATACAGATGACACGGATCTATTTTTTATAAATCTACGTATCAAGCAAGTTCGTAAAGCTCTCGAACAATTAAGTTTTGAATTAGATGCCGATAAAAAAAGAATCTTGCGACTCAAACAAGAACTTACTTCTCTCGA
>CAYYYP010000025.1:0-47793 GCA_964475985.1 uncultured Oligoflexia bacterium
AGGTCAGTTTTGGGAGTGCCAACCAGTGTTTTTAGAGCGAAAAACGGCACGTAACTTCCCGCAGGCACATGTCGCTCTTCGCTCGCGGTGACGTCCCCTTGGGCTACAGACGAGCAAGTCAACTTGAACAGCAGTACGGCAATCAAATAGCGGGAAGTTCGTCCCGGACTATTCCTGAGATTTTGTAGAGGCTCCCGTTTTCGATGCATGAGTCTTAACTTCCGTAGGTGTAACTTCCTTTCCTGAGTTGCCCCAGGAATTGTAGATATAGGTGAGCACGTTTGCCACGTCCTCGTCGCTCAAGGTCCAGGCGGGCATAACGCCGTTGTACAGCTTTCCGTTGACAGTGATTGCGCCTTGAAGCCCACCCGTTACTGTCTTGATCGCGCGGATCTTGTCGGCGTTGAGATAGTCAGATTTCGCCAGGGGCGGAAAGGCGTTCGGAATCCCTTCGCCGGTGGCTTGGTGGCAGGCCATACAGTTTGTCTTATAGACAGCGTGCCCGCGTTCAATACGTTCGGGCTTTGTTTTCGCAGACGGAGCAGCTTTAGAACGCTGCTCTGTGACGCGGATATTAGTGCCTTCAGGCATATACACTTCGTCGCTGACTTTTCCTGAATAAACAGTCTTGTCTTCGGGGCCCTCAACCTTCAGCATGCCGAGCGCGCCTTTGTTAAAGGCACGAGTAAGTGCGTGATCCACCAGAATATAGGTTGCAGGCACATTCAAGCGAAATTGAGTAACAACTGAACCTCCAGGTGGGACGACAGTTGTTTGTACGTTCTCGGTGGCGTGGTTGGTGTTTCCTTCAGCCCAGACCTGGTCGAAAATCTCTCCGATGACGTGGAAAGACGAAGTGAGGTTTGGGCCACCATTTCCGATGAACAAACGGACGGTTTCGCCAGGTTTGGCGGTCAAGGCACCGGCACCTGTAAGGGCGCCCACTGCGCCGTTAAACACGACGTAGTCGGGGCGCTCCTGAATGGCTTTTTCCATGTTGAACGGCTGAAGTCCTTGTTGGCCGTTCGGGCCCTTCGTATAGAAATCTCCCTGCATCACATAATACTCGTGGTCGACTTTAGGGAGACCGTCTTTCGGATCAACTTGGATCAGGCCGTACATTCCGTTCGCGATGTGCATGGCAACCGGCGCAGTGGCACAGTGATAAACATAGAGGCCGGCATTTAGAGCCTTGAACGAAAAAACTGAACTATGCCCCGGCGCTGTCAATGAAGCGCCTGCTCCGCCACCTTGGCCAGTGACGGCATGAAGATCAATGTTATGAGGCATCTTATTGTCTGGGTGATTGTTGAGATGAAATTCGACGAGGTCGCCTTCACGAATTCTGATGAATTTTCCGGGTACTTTTCCTCCATACGTCCAGAAGGTGTATTGGACACCGTCGGCGAGGCGGCCCTGCACTTCCTTGACTTCTAGATTAACGATCACTTTGGTCGCGTGTTTGCGCGAAATCGGCGGTGGTACGTTTGGGGCATCGGTAAGGACAGCATTTTCCTGTCCAACTATTTTTTCATCCCTATTATCTGAGTCTGACGCTGACCATGCGGTAACGCAAAACGTGACCGTAGCGATGGTCACGACTAACATCAGATTCCTGCGAGCTATTTTGTCTTTCATGAGCGTCCTTTCTAAAAAGCTATTGGAAAATCGATAAAAACAACTTTGTCGCTATTTGTTGGATACGTATAGTTTCCGTTTGCCATGGGTCCTGCCAATCCTTGCGCGTATGCAATACCGGGTTTGACGGTAACGGAACCGGTCTTGATTGTGAACCGGGGGCCAATGGCAAATGATAGGTTTTCAACTGCTGGACTTGCCGCCGCCGAGACCGTTGCATTGTCAAGCCAGCGTTGATATCTCAGCTCGCCGATTGCGGAAAGCAGTGGGGAAATTGAATATCCGAATACTAGCCCCGATGTAAAGTTTGTGCGGGATGTGTCTTTGTCGATCTGTTCTCCACGCACCCTACTAAGCTGAAGCAAGGTTGCTTCGAGTTGGACAGTCACTCCACGTGAAATATAGGCAATGTCTACTCCAGGAATTACGGTGAAGTAATTTACTGCAAATAATGCGTTGTCCATCGCAGAGCGCGCTAGAAGTCCGGCCGAATTCGCCGCTTGAACGGCAGGATCGGGAGAGTTGCCCCCGCCCGTTCCGATCGGAGCGGTTAAACCCAGAAAAAAGCCCAACCGAAACTCGTCGGAGAGTCGAAGTGAGTAAATAGCCCCGAGAAGCGGATTTATGAATGAACTCGCGCCGGGAGCGTTTGCGGGAGGGTTATTATTTACCATTCCGAGGCGGACCAATACTGCTAGGTCCGGAATCAACTTGTATGACCCGGTGACCACGCTTGCGGCAGCGAATCCACCCGAATTCCCATTTTTGTCGTTGTAAAAGGCGAGAGCCGAATCAAGTCTTGCGGCGTTTCCTGCCATGACCGGGCGGAGTTGCCACGGCAAAGAATAGGGAGGAGACGAGGCGGTGACAGGAGGAGCGTCTACCGCTGGCTCATTTTCGTGCGATGGATTCGAGAGTTCCTGCGAGGGGTCCGCAATCGCTTTTGATTCAAGCAATGTATTTCCAGCAGAAAACAAAAGACACGTCAGCAAGACAGTTCTTAAAAGAAAAAATGAACTTGCTCGCGTATGAGCTCTACCCCATTTATGCATCCTTAAAAGTTAGCACAGGGGTAGGCAGCACAGTATGACCTGGATCATATTGGGAAGGCAAAATGCCGTATGAAGCGGGCCTGTGTGGTCAGACTATATGCCCCAAAACCGTTTTGGCACGAGGATCGCAATATTAGAGCACAGCGGAATAATCTAGATAACGGCGGGACATCCTGTCCCTTGAACTGGAAAGGCTGTCTCATTTGGATCAAATTGCCAGAAAAATATTAGCCCGGGCACTGGATTTAGGCGAGTCATGAGCTACCGTATTGAGGCTGATCCCAGCAGCATTTATTTCCGCGGGTTCGAAGACTGTAACGACGCGATTTTAATTACAGATGATTCCGGAAAAATAATTTACGTCAATTCGGCGTGGGAGCGCCTCTATGAATTCGATAAAAACGAGGCGATTGGAAACACCCCAAAGATTCTCCGCTCCGGTAAACACGAGCCGGGGTTTTACAAGAACATGTGGCGAGCAATCGTTGATTCTGAAAACGGTCACTGGATGGGTGACGTCATCAATCGCACCAAGGGCGGCGAGTTTATTCCAGTATTTCTCAGAATTACGACGATCCGGCGCCAAGACCAGTCAATATTTGGGTTCATAGGGACAGCGACAGACTTTAGCACGCAGAAGGCCGCTGAGAAATTGCAGCGGCAACGTGATAATTTGTCTGCGATTCGAACTTTTTCAGAGGGGCTTGCTCACCAGATTGGTACAACATTGGGAGTGATCAGAGGAAGGGCGGAGTTTCTGGAGATTCAGCCCCCGAGTGAGAAAGTGATCAAGGCCAGCACCCGCGTCATTATCGAGCAGGCCGATCGCATTCAGCAATGTGTTGAGTATCTGCTTCGATTTTGTCGCTCTTCTAAGGAATTGGATCTCGGCGTTGTCAAGATCGCCCCGCTGCTGAAGGAAACGCAAAATCATTTTAAAAAAAGAATTCAAGATCTATCGATCGACTTCAATTTGCTAGTCTCCAAGCATTCGCAGGTCAATGGAGATCTGCATCGGATGAAGCAAATCCTCGTCCATCTCTTAGATAACGCGATTGATGCGATCGAAGCCGCAAAAAAAGAGAATTCTGAGGCAAATCACGAGATATCCGTTGAAGCCGAGGAATTGGACTCGGAAATCAAAATCGTCATCCGTGATACGGGTTGTGGAATCGCAGAAAAAGATTTGGAGAATGTCTTTCGGCCATTTTTTACCAAAAAAGATATCGGTGGTGGGGCTGGTCTCGGACTTTCTCTGGCCCTTGCACTTGCCGAGGACATGGGA
Organism: uncultured Oligoflexia bacterium; assembly: GCA_964475985.1. GTDB lineage: Bacteria > Bdellovibrionota > UBA1018 > UBA1018 > CAYHWW01 > CAYYYP01. Next base: position 3,976 of record CAYYYP010000025.1, read on the forward strand.
GCTAGAATTTCGGTGGCTAGTAAAGTCGGGTCTGGGTCGGCCTTCACTCTTCATCTCTCAAAGTAATGGCAAAGTTCTATGCAACTAGGCTTCAAGACGGAAGTGGAGCCGGAGGCGATCGATGCTGAGCGAGCTCGGAACCTTTTTATTGATATTGTTCAAATGAGTTTTGAGAGTCTGCCGACAAATAAAAAGAAGTTTAGCAATTTCCGAATTCGTAAAACCCTCTAGTACGAGAGAAACAACTGAAGTCTCGGCTGGTGTTAATCCGTGAGATACAAATGCCGCTAACATTCTGTGAATAAGTTTGTCTTTTGGCAACAGAAGCGTGGTTAGCGTTTCACCGTCATTGATGGTCAGGGCATCGAATGTTTGTTTGCCCTCTTTGAGATTCGAGACAACGTGAAATCCCAAAGCGGGTGGGGTTTTCTGTTCAGCCCTTGCGAAATTCTTCATGCAACCAGTGTCGCAACGCTCTCCAACCTTTTTTCCGCAGAACGCGATGCAGACGGTATTCTGAGCGAGAACAAGTCGGTCAATCCCCTTCACACATGTTCCAAATGACTCGTGTGGCTTCATTTTTAGGTCTGCCATGCTTTCCAGGATATTCCTTTGCGGCAGAAAGGCGACTCAAAAGTCCACCCTGGGGGTCGATTCCAATCTGAGGAAGTGGCGGGCACCCTTTAGGGAGAGGGTTTAACCAAAGGGAGGACAAGATATGAATCTATCCAAAAAACGATCAATAACAGTCTTCTTGCTGTGCATGGCGAGTGCGTTCAATTGGGCAGTTTCTTGGGCGGGGGTACCCGAACCTGAAAAAGCCACCACGGTAAGAACTACCCCAGCCGACTGGATTCGAGCCGAGAACGGTCAGCTGACTATTCAAGGTAAAATCCTGCTTTCGTACGAAGAAAAGTTCGTATTCGTGCAGAGCGGAAAGTCATACTTGAAGATCCAGCGTGAGTTGATCAAGACTGCCAAGCAGGCGACGTTGGATCAACCTGGTGCGAGGGTTTCATTCCAAATTCCTCAACGGGCGATCAGTTACGCTTGGTCTGTACCCTGACAATCAAGAGGATTTGGAATCTAAAAATGACGGACGGCACGAGTAGAATCGTGCCGCCCGTTTGCGCACTAAGCTTTTTTCGACCATGAGCCGCACCACCCCTGGCTGGTGACTAGGCCCGAGGTTAGCATCTGGCATTTACCCCAAGAGCCATTAGTTGCGGTGTAGAGTGCGCAGTTTTTACAAAATTGAGTTTTTGCTTCAGGCTTTTTGCGCAGTGGATATTTGACGAAGTCTACGTCTTTGACATCAGCTTTATAGCCGATTGCTATTGCAACGGCGTCAGTCGCTGGGACAGCGGAAGCTCCGGCTGGAAGCGGTTCTGGCTTTGGTTCTTTTTTGGCGGCGAGCGCGTTTCGCAAAAGGCCCGTGAAGGGCAAGGCAAGCAAGACAAACAACGAGGCCTTCATGAATTGACGTCTATTTGTGTTGGGATTTGGCATTTATTCCTTCTTTCTCTAGTGTGGTTACAATCATATTGTTCATTGCAGTCTCATCATCTCTATAAAAATCTGTAAGACCTGGTCGGCAATCTGGCGAGGGTCCGAGAGCACTTTGTACTGACCCGAGCCAAACATGTGGATCAGGTTGCGGCCAGTCTCTTGAGATACGCTTATACCTCTCAAAAAAATACCGCGTGATTTTATTTCCTTCACGACTTTACGTACGTCGCTCAGTCCGTGGAATCCCTCATAGCGGTCGTAGTCGCTCGGTTTGGCGTCGCTGAAGAGCAAGATCAGTTTTCGGCGGGCCTTGATTTCATCCAAAACTGCATATGCGTGCCGCAAGGCCGGGCCGATTCTTGTATATCCATCTGGCCTGACTGAGTTCAGACGAGTCCGGCCTACTGCCCAGGAATCGTCGAACCGCTTGAGCCATTTGAAGTTGCAACGGTGCCGGGAGTGGCTATTGAATGCTGCGATTGCAAAACGGTCATCGAGATGAGCGAAGGCTCCACCAATAATATCTATCGAAGACCTCATCACGTCGAGCACTCGGCTATTTCCAATCCAAGCGTCAGTTGAAAGGCTGGAGTCAAGAAGAATCAAGATGGCAAGATTTCGTTCCAGGTGGCGTCGGCCCATGTAAAGATGCTGGTCGACTGGGCCAGAGCTGTGCAACTGCGAGCGCCAACGTACAACGGCATCGAGATCAAATTCAGCGCCTTCTTTTTGTCTAGGTTTCCATCTCGATTCATTGAGAAATGAAGAGAGCTTTTCACTGAGGTTCTTGTGCGTCGCATGACTCTGAACCGTTGATGCTTCCGAAGAAGATGGTTCTACGCTTTCATAGACAGTGCAGAAACTCGGTTTATAGCGTCGCTCCTCTTCAAACCACTCAGGATAAGCGTAGGCCGTTTCCTGAGGATTGGTAGCCGATGCTTCGATGTTAAGAGCAAAGGAGTCAATTTGTGCATTCGACTTAGAGATCGAGTCGGCGCTGGTTTGAGTGCGCACAACGCTATCGAGGGTGAGCTCTGAAAGGGCGTCTGCGTGGGCCTCGCTCTCATCTGATCCGTCTTGTGCTTTTGATCCACCCTTGTGTTCTTCTGCTGTCAAAAGTTTCTCGAAGACGTGAGTCATGGGGTTCTCTTCATGCTCACTCATGGTTTTTACTTCGGGCCGCGCGACGGTTTTGATCCGTACTGCCTGATTGTGGGCATCTGTAGCCTTGGGCAATGACGTTTTGGCAGATAGTTTATCAAGGTTCGCGTTACTGTCATCTGCCGCGCCAGTCGCCCGCAGGCGAGTGCATGGTAAAACCGGGACGGCAAGTAGGGGGCAGTAGGGCGAATCAAGCCATTCTCTGCGCCACTTCTTTGAAAGTAGCGGTACTTCGCTGTCAGAAAGTGAGAAGTCCTCAAGCGAGAGCGCACGCTCAGTGAGCTGAGCCCAAGCAAGAAAGCGCGGGTCGTATTTTAAAAAAACCGAAGTCGCCTCGCGCGTAATGGCACACACCCGCGCAAACAGTTCAGTAAATCCGGCGTAGCGTCTCGCCAGATTACGGTGAACAGATGGAAGGACAAGAGCAGATCGCATTAAAGCGTCGACAGCGTCAGAATAGTCTTTAGTGAGTTTTGGACCATCTTGAATGGCGCTATGAAAGACCATGACGCGATAGAGGTAGATCGCAAAATTACTTTCGTCATCGCGTGCCAAGCTCAGCTTGCGCGGTAAAAAAAGCGAGGTTGGATCGGGAAATTCAAGACCGTCGCTTAGGTGAATGCGAACGTTGCCATCAGTAAGGGTTTGGCACACGAGTTCTAAACGGTCGAGATGGCTGCAGGCTTCAAGGTCGAGTGCTTCGAAGTTTAAAAAACGGCGACTTTTGCGCTCCAGATTGCTGGAATGTAGCCATTTGAAAAATATTTCTCCGAGGTCCATCGTGCGCCTAAAAGGTGAGTGCGACTAAATCGCGCATCGCCGCTAGGATCTCTCGTTGATCAGTGAGTGGTTCTGCAATGGCCGCTCCGCAAGCCATGCGAGGTGGTAGTCCCGCAACCACGAGTTTAGCCGCATTGACCAAAAGCCGTGTAGAAACCGTTTCTGGTAGATCGATATCTTTGAGATTGCGCACTTGACGAGCTAGTCCTACAAGTTTTTTGCAGACATCTTCTGTGGCTTGCGATTCTGCTTGGACGATTTCAGCTTCGATCTCAGCCGTTGGGTAGTCAAAAGAAATGCCTACGAAGCGTTGCCTTGTTGAAGGTTTTAGCTCCTTCATTCCTCGCTGATAGCCAGGGTTGTAGCTGGCGACAAGTTGAAATTCAGGTGGCGCTTTGAGTGATTCATTCGTGCGATCGACAAAAAGTTCGCGGCGATGGTCGGCCAACGAATGCAGCAAAACCACGACATCTTCGCGTGCCTCAGCCACCTCGTCGAGATAGAGCATGGCCCCCGAACGTACGGCGCGCGTAACCGGCCCATCTTGCCAGACAGTGTCGCCGCCCTTGATGAGAAAGCGCCCGAGCAAATCAGAGGCCGAAGTATCTTCGTTGCAAGCGACTTGAATCAGAGGAACATGCGTGTGAGCTGCCATTTTTTCGACGAAGCGGGACTTACCGCAACCAGTAGGCCCCTGTAGCATCACCGGCAGCCCGATTTTATGGGCTGCGGTAAACACCTCAATTTCGTTACCTATCGCCCGATAATATAGAGCGCTGTGGTCAGGCACCTCGATAGACATCGGTCCCTGGGCTTTCGGCGCTTGGTAGGCCGTAGCGGATGAAATTGATGACAAAGGCGCCGATTCCAAGTGTGAATACGCAGGCTGCCAGAATCAGACCTAAAAAGTGAACTTCGATTTCCTTTTGAACGGAGAGAAAGTCGATGCCCACCTTACGTTCCAGGTACACCTGGGCAACCCCGGCCACGGCAAATGCCAGAGTCATGAAGATCATGCCGATATTCGACGCCCAAAATGCAAAAACATTTAGCTTTGTGTCGTGTAAGCGACGACCTGTGAGGGTCGGCATGCTGTAGGTGATGATAGCAAGCACGAGCATGGCGTAAGCTCCCCAAAATGCCATGTGTCCATGCATCGCCGTGATGAGTGTTCCGTGGGTATAGCGATTCACTTGTGGAATCGTATGAGCAAAGCCTAGAAATCCAGCACCAACAAATGACATAATCGAGCAACCGATGGTCCAGGAGAGTGCTGTTTTGTTGGGGTGGTTGCGCCCACCCTTCTTCATCATCGCGATCGCATAGATTGCCATGCCTAGAAAGGCGAGAGGTTCGAGCGCACTAAAGACGCCGCCAATCCAAAGCCAATATTTTGGTGTTCCGATGAAGTAGTAGTGGTGTCCCGTGCCGAGAATGCCTGAAAGAAAGGTGAACCCCAAAATCACGTAGAGCCATTTCTCAATGACTTCGCGGTCCACTCCGGTGACCTTGATCAGCAGAAACGACAGGATTGCGCCCATGATGAGTTCCCAGACACCTTCGACCCAAAGATGTACAACCCACCAGCGCCAATACGAATCCATGGTCTGCGAGTCAGTTGGAATCATCCCGGGCAGATATAAAAGTGCTGCGGCGAGCAGAGCGAAAAATAGAACAATGCTTGTGGTCGTGTGACGTTTGGCAATCCAGATCGTTTTTCCAATGAGATAAATAAAAAGCAACACATCGACGACCACTAAATAGTCGAGCGGTCGTGGAATCTCGAGAAATTTACGGCCTTCCCACCAATTGAAATGAAAACCAATGATAGCGGTCACGCCCACGGCAACAAAAGCACCCAATTGTACATAGGCCAGTGTCGGGCTGACCAGTTCCTGTTCACATTCTTCAGGAATAATGTAGTACGCCGAGCCCATGAATCCCGCCAAAAGCCACATGACAAGCAGGTTAGTGTGAGTAGCGCGCGCCGCATGAAATGGGATGAAATTATGTAAGACATCAAATCCCATATGGGCAAAGGCCATGATGAAGCCATAGATGACTTGGAGAGAAAGCAGCAGCATGCAAACTGCAAAAAAGTAGTAAGCAACCCGTTGTGATTTGTATTTCATTTCTTTTCTTCTTTCAGCTGCGAGAGAAATGCGGCGAGTTCGACAATGTCGGCTTCAGAAAGTGGCAGTTTTGGCATTTTGGAGTCGGGCTTGATCTTCGTGGGGTCTCTGAGCCAGTTCAAGATGTATGCTTGGTCGCGCCTTGATCCAACTCCGTCGAGCACCGGTCCTATTGCGCCTCCTTGGCCTTGCAAGGTATGACAGGCTATGCACATTTGATTGAAGATTCTAGGGCGGTCGGAAACCTTTGCAACGGAGCTCGAAGCAATAGGGGCCCCCGACACGGCCATGGGCATGAGGTCGGGTTTAGGAGGAAAACCATTGAGGTCCATCTCACCGATCCACTTCAAGAAGGCCACAAGGTCTTTACGATCCTGCTCAGAAAAGTCATATTTCTGCATTTTGCGCTGACCCGGATACATCGCCTGAGGATCTAAAAGCATAGCATCGATGAAGGCTGCTCCGCGTCGTTCGTAGACTTTCGTCAACTCGGGCGCATAGTAGGCTCCTTCGCCTAGCAAAGTGTGGCACCCCATGCAGTTATTCTTGTCCCAGAGGTGCTTGCCGCGAATGGCCGACTCCGACAAATTTTCCTTATGCGTCTGGCCTGGAACCCGTTTAATGGTATCAAGCGTCAATAATAGGAAGGCTCCGCAACAAACAACGGTGCCTACGATGAAGAATCGCTTAGCGGCTGATTTTGATAACATGGAGTTCAATATATTAGTCTTTGAAAGCGTTGGGTATGATCTGGATCATATCCGGTACTGAAAATAGAGCCGAAAGTTAAGGCAGCACATGGAACTCATTAACGACAAAAGTACAAAAGAAGTTCTAAGAGAGCTACGAGATCTCAAATGCGTGGCTGGTCTGGCCCCAGAGGCGCTGGAGCTTCTCGCGAGCGTTGGCGTAAAACGGGTATTTAAGAGCAGTAGCTACATCTGGAAAATGGGAGAACCTGGCGAGTTTGTCGCGATCGTAGTTTGTGGCCTGGTAGAAATTCGGCGATTTTCAGGCCGCGATGAAGAAATGAGCATGGGTATATTCGGGCCGTCAGATGTTATCGGACTTTCCGCCGTCATGAACAAGAAGCCCTATCCGGGCAATGCCAAGGTGTTGTCGTCAGGCACGACTGTTTTGAAATTTTACTTGCGACCCATTCTATATTCGAAAGATCCCAAAGCTGCTGATTTACATGTTTGGGTTCGCGAGATGTTTCTTCAGCATGAGCAGGTGTTGCGCGACAAGATCGACATTCTTAATGCAGGTCGGGTCGAAGATCGCGTGTTTGAATTTTTGAGTCACCTTGTTCGACGATTTGGGCAATATGACTCTAAGGTGAGTTGCCGAATTCCGGTTAGCCTCACTCGATCGCAGGTCGGTCACATGGTCAATGGTCGTGTCGAGACGATCATTCGCTTGATCAGTCGCTGGCAAAAGGCTGGGTTGGTGAAGTGGAAGAAGAATGAAATTGTGATCGAAAACTTACCTCTTTTAGAAAAAAGTCTGCGGAGCAATTTTGGACTGAAGTGAAGGTCATCGGAGAGTTCAGTGTTCAAGCGAAGTTCCTCAATAAGTCTTTTACTCAAGACTGTTCGGCCCGGAGTGATCGATTTATACTAGGCAGTATGAGCGTTTCGATGTCGGATAAGTAGGGCTTTAGGCCTCTGGTAAATAGACCTGAAATCTGGCTCCGATAGTTGAATCTAGAAGACGAATCCCGCCGCCATGAGCGTTCGCCAGACGTCTCGACATCGCCAGACCTAGACCAGTTCCATTCTCTTTTCCGAAAGACTCAAATGGCTCGAAAAGCCGCGCTTTGATTTTCTCGGAGACGCCAGGCCCATTATCCGAGATCAAAATTTGCAAAAATGGGTTGAGCTTCGTGGCTCCAATAATTTCAACTTTGACCGATGCTGCCGGGACTCCTTTGCAAGCTTCGGCGGCATTTCGAATCACGTTCCGCAGCACACGTCTCATGTGTATTGCGTCGATCAACGAAGAAATTGATCGGTCATCTGCGAAAACGACAAGATCAATATCCCGAAGCATCGGCAATTCACGAAATTCATCAGCGACAGACGATGCAAAGTCGAAGAGGTCTGTGTCCTTTTTGTCGAGCTCAAGCGTTGTCGAGAGTTCTTTCGCGTACTTCTGAATGGCCTTATTTAAGTCGTAAATCCGCTGCACTTTCGTAGGGAAAACATCAGCAATACTTTTTACGAGTGCCTTATTGTCGGGGTTTCTCTGAAGTTCTTTACAGGCCATCTCAAGACCTTTCAGTGGCTCCTCAAGGTCGTGTGCGACGCCGACAACCGCGTGATGAATAAGCTCCATCTGCTTGGTCTGTTCCTGCTCGACGCGAGCTTTCGTGCGTGCGTCGCGGGCGCGTTCAAGAAAAAATACGCCAAAGATCAGGCCGATGACGAACGGATACCATTTCACGTAGTAGATACCCGATCCATAGCCGTGAAAAATTACTGAATCATGAATCTGAAAAATGAGTGTCACTGCAAAAAGCGAAATGCAGATTTTGCCGTCCCAGGTGAAGCGACGTCGAAGTCCAGAATAAAGGCCCATGAGATGGGGAAGGAACAGCAACGGCACAACGATTCTGAGAGTAGAAAAACCAACGTCAAAACCACGGCCAAAGTGTGCCCCGTTACCGTCAGCTACGAAGAAAATTAGAAATTGAATGAAAAATGCTGCAAGCGTAAGCGCATAGAGTGGTCGAACCGCTCGGACAAACTTTGAGTTGTAATCGAAGTAGCTGGCGACCATTTCGAAGAATGACCAGTCATGGAGAATTCGCAGTGAAAAATGAAGGTAGCCAGCAAAGCCAATCGGAAGGTACTCGCGCGGAACTTCGGAAATGCTTAGTAGAAAGCACGACGAAACAAAACCATACCGGATGAATGCCGAAAACTTCGGATCTTTCGCGAGATCTGGACCCGCAACTGCGAGCGAGAGTAAGGCGATCATGAAGAGCGCCACGAAACTCAAAACTGGGTTCACAACATTGATGACTGTGAAAACCTGGGAGAGCCGAAACGCATTTTCAACCGTATAGAGTCCAACGGGCGGTGCGCGGACTCCGGCCTGAGTCTTTTTCAGAGAGTACGCGACAATTAAAAGTTCGTTGGCCTGGTCACCAGGCTTCAATGAGTCGCGCGAAACTTGAAAATTCACAGGGTAGTGTTTGGCGTAGGTCGCGTTCGGTGGAAACTGGCCGTGTCTGCCAATAGTATGGCCGTTGAGTCTTGCTTCGGCGGAGTCACCAATTTCTTGAAAGAAAAATGCGCACGCGCTTCCAGTCTGAATGCAAGTGGCAGGGGCAATGAAGTGCGTTCTATAGATCGCCCACCCAGTAAAGTTTGTGAGAAGCGACCGAGGAATGTCTGATGGTATGTGAATCGGATTCCAGGCACAGCCAGATGCGTCGCTATTTGCGGCGACGCAGACTTCCCACTCTCCGGCGAGATTCAGTTCCGGCTTAGGAAGTGCGTTGAACATAGGCACGAACTGGAATGCAAAAAGTCCCACGAATGCAAAAGCGAGAATGAAGGCTCCGCCCGTGACGCCACTATTGTCGGTGAGGCGTTGAAGCCAAGTGCGAATAGAAGTCGTGAATTTAGGGCGCGCGACTTCCAAAGATGGTTTCATGGTTTTCTCGCGACGATGCCCACACTCTCACGACCATCGAGCTGAATATCTTCAGGGAATTCGGGCCGCGCGAAGGTGTGAGCCTTCTCGACGATGAACCCGGCCTTGGCGAAAACACGAGTCAGCACTTCGGGATCAAGGAAATGCATCTTTGGCGGTAACGAGGCTCCGCGCTCCGGCGCGATCGCCATCACGTCATCGACAAAGCCCGGCCACGGGTCTCCGGCAGCTCTCCGGGCCTCATAGGTGGGGATGAAGTTCTGAAAGTTCTTGAGATACGGGGTTTCGGTCACTACGAAGACCTTCCCGCCAGAGGCGAGCCACTTAAATAATACTTGAGCAGAATGTTCTACCGCGGGACCATCGAAGAAGTGCATGACCCGACAGATGAGAACAGCGCCGATGGACCCCGGCGCGAAACTCAAACCATCTGGAAACGCTCCCGGAGCCAGCTCTAAACGGCTCCTGGCAGACTCGGGGGCACGTTCCCTGAGTATATCGAGGTGGCGGGGGTCGATGTCGTTGACGATAACCCTGGCTCCCTTATCGAGAGCTGGGAGGCTCGCGACTCCGTAAGCAGCGCCAATGTCCAGCACCGGCCCCGGCGCTTTCGGGCTGAAATCGACGAACTCTTTCGAAAACACGTCGAGCGTGGACGTCATAAAACCCATATTATTTAGGGTCTTCACGAAGCCATTTGGCTCGGCAACGGGCATTTGTATTGAACCTGTGGTAAGCAGTGCCACGCAGGCCACCTTTCTAATTCCGGCAGTGATTAACATCTTTGAGCGCCTCTCTTCTACTGTTGTTCGGGCCTTAGAGCAAATGGCGTGCCGAAAAAGGCGTTATGAAGATTTTGGTCGTCGAAGATGATGAGATGGTCCGTCTCACGGTGAAATCCCAGCTCGAAAACCCCGGAACTGAAATCCCGGTCGGGGGAGTTCCGCATCTTGTGACGGCGGTTGGAACTATGGCTGAGGCAGAGCGTGTCCTCGATCAGCAGCAGTTCGATTATGCCTTCATTGACCTCAAGATTGATCATGACAGGACGGCGGGCGTTTCCCTTTTAAAAGAGATCGTTCGTTACCACCCAACCGTCATCCCTATCATGATGACATCCAACAACGCGGATCAGGCCGTCGAAGAGTGCCTGCGCGTTGGAGCCGCAGATTATATCTACAAACCATTCGAGGCGCGAATCGTTCACGATCTCATGCGGAAGGCTCGTATCTTTCACCGAATGTTCCGGCACCGAAAGGCTCTTGAACACCAAGCCGGAAAGAACGCTGTCACGCCCATTACGCTTACCTCGCGTTCGCCAGTCTTTCAGGAAGTATTGGATCGAGCAAAAAAACTCAGGGGCAAAAATTCTTCGATTTTTCTATCAGGTGAGTCTGGCGTCGGAAAAGATGCGATGGCTCGCTATATCTGGACACTTGAAGAAGATGAGTCACGAGTTTTCATTCCGGTCCATTGCGGCGCTATTCCAGATGCGCTTGTTGAGAGTGAGCTTTTTGGACACAAAAAAGGCGCTTTTTCCGGCGCAATTGAAAATAAAATTGGAAAATTTGAAGCCGCTGACGATGGCGATATTTTCCTCGATGAAGTGGCAACGATGTCACTCGACATTCAGAAGAAATTCTTACGGGTGCTCCAAGACAAGAAGATCACCCCATTGGGGAGCGGCAATCTTCCGGCCAAGCTAGTGAACATTCGCGTGATTTCTGCGACCAATGAAAACCTCGAAGAATTGGTCGCCGCAAAGCGTTTTCGAGAAGACCTTTTGTATAGACTGAAGGTTGTAACACTCATAGTTCCGCCGCTGCGCGAGCGCATGGAAGATCTTGAAGATTTAGTCGCGCTTTTTCTGCGGCAAGCAACCTCTTCTCATCGCCGGTTGAGCCAGGACGCCTGGGAACTTTGTCGCAATCATTCGTGGCCGGGAAATGTGCGAGAATTGGAGAATGCCATTACGGTCGCGGCAGATCTATGCGACGGCGACGAGATTACGGCTACTGATATTCGCCCAGCACTTCAAAAAGAACGCGCCAATAAAAATGGCGCGGCCCTGCCAGCATCTCAGGCATCAAATGGGCTGCCATTTGGCCTTACCGAAGACAAGATGAAGGGTAATTTCAATGCGCTGACGGAGGAGTTCGAGCAGGCATTGGTAAAGCACGCCATCGACAAGACCGGATCAGCTCAAGACGCAGCAAAGTTTCTGGGAATCGGTCGAAGCTCACTGAACTACAAGCGCAAGGCGTGGGGCTGGCCTAATCTCGACTGATATCGCTCTGCGTGAACAGTTTTTGATCGTGGTCGCGACCAGATTTTGGTCACGGCGACCAGATTCTGTCGCCCCTTTCGGCTCCCATCGTGGCTTTCAAGCTTTGTTCCATATTTATCGCATTCACAAACTCTTGGCACAGTCGTTGCTTTAGGGCCTTCCGAGTCTTTCAATAAAAGGGGAAATGCAAATGAAAACAGGAACAAGATGGTGGCATCGAATTTTGCTGCCGCTATTGGCTTATGCAAAACGGCTTCAACATTTTTTTCAGGAAACCGCTGAACAGGCACGTCGGCGCGAATTGATGGACGAGCAGAGAACCAAATATTTTTACATGCATCACAGATTCTAAGTGGGGCCTGGGGAGTAAGAATGAGCGAGAGAATTAATTTCAAAAAACTATTGGAGCAAATCGGGACAGTAGAACTCTGGATGGAGTTGGCCCGCAGACTTAACGTGCGATTCGGAAAAATTCAAATGGCGATCCATGATGGAAGGCCATCCAAGTACGCAAATCTCGATATTCGGGTAAGTACCGACGAACCCAGCACGACCTTAGAGAAGTAAGTAATATCCACGGCCCGCTCCCTGATGCGTTTCTTACGGCGCACTTCGGTGGAGAGCCTAAACATTTTCAAAGATACCCCTACCGTACAGTCGAGCCTCGTTACGACGAAGGCCCGCGACAAAACGGCGGCGCTTTCAAAGCCGTGAATACGGAGGGGACCATGCCTTTAAATCAAATCAACAGCCGCCGCAGAGTTAACGACAAGCCACTCTTCAATACGCTTGATTATTTAGCCGTCCGTCGCGCGATGGACCGGCTTCCGCTCATCGAGAAGCTCGTCATTGAAATGCGTTTCTTCCATGGCTTCTCAATCGAAGAGATCGCCCGCCTTCTCCGCATCGAGTGGGACGAAACCGATGCGCTCATTGATTCAACTCTATTACTGCTGAAGCGAGAGTGCTGCACAGATTTTGGTTTCGGAGGCGACCGCATGTCGTTTCTTGAAGCTGCATAATACTGATCTGCACCGGCCGGGTTCTGTCGCTATCTACATTTTACGAATTAGTTAATGAGGGGTTTTTATGGAAAACATGAAAGTGATGATTGAACGTGCAATGAGTGGCGCAAAAGCTAACGCTGAGAAGCGCGCCAAGCTTTATCGTTTTGATATTTTCAAGGGCGTCGAAGATTCTACCGGAAAAATTCAGAAAATTCGATCCATCGGCGCGGCACAACTGATGGAAGGGGCGAGGACTTACACGGTTTATCTCAAGCCGCTGCTGAAGGACGTTTTCTATATGATGCCAGAGGAAAAGAAGCTCACGCGTGGCGATTACGTCATTCTCAGCCGCGAACCGTCGCCGAATCCACCCCGTAAATATTACTGGAACAACATTGGCGAGGGGCACATCCTTTCGGGCAATAATGCCGGTCTGATGCGTTTGGACTGGGATCTCTTCGGCGCAGAAGACATTTACATGAGTCTTTGTCCGATGAACCGTGGCGAAGAGGCCGAACTACCTGGCGCAAACGCGGCGTAGCTGCTGCTCTCTGAAATCCGATACGACACTGAAGAAGCTCCGTACTCGTATTTGTCATTAATGCCGCGCTCGTCTCGAAGCGAACGCGACAAAAGGAGCATTCATGAACTCGATTCGTTCAAAATACTTCCGTACCGGAACTATCCTGGTCGTCGTTGGTCTGTTGTCATTCTGTTTGTTCGCAAATCCATGCTTTGCCAGCTTTGAATCATCCCTAGTGGGGATCAAAAGCAAGCTAACCGGCGTAGTGCTGCCGATGCTGTCGGTCATTGGGTTGGGATTTGCGGCACTCAGTTTCGTAACGGGAAATCCAGAAGCGAAAAAACACGTCACCTATGCCCTGGTCGGGGCCGTGGTCGGTTTTGGCGCGCAAGCCATCGTCGATTTCATCGCTTCGACAGTTCACTAAACTACATACCGTCGCAGGCTGGGGGTAAGTGCCTCTGGCCTGCGGCGAATCTCTGGGGGCATGCAATGGCTGAATGGTTTTCCTTAATCGTCATTTTAATGGTCGTGATTCTGGGCGTGATCAGTATTGATGTTGATCCTCGCAATCGTCGGAGGCTTCCATGAGTCTTCTTGTTTCAAAGGTTCCGCGTGCGCTTGAAATAAAAGCTAGGTTATTTGGCTTCGAGCTGGGTGATTTGCTTTTTATCTTTCTGTACTTGGCGCTGAGTAACCTGATTTTCGGTCAGACCCGTTTGAAATTTCCGATGGTGTGGATCGGCACCCTTGCGCTTGCTGGAACGCTCTATTTCGTAAAGCGCGGAAAGCCTGACAACTATCTGCAACATGCCGGGGAACACTTTTGGTCGCCGGGCGTTTTGTCGGCGGGGGTGCCGGACGTTGAATACCAGCCGTATCTGCCATTTCGATCCACAAAGAATAACGAGGAGAATCTATGAATTCTGAATTAAAGGCGCGGCCATATTCGCAGTTCTCGGAGTACAAGAATGAAATCCCATTGGCGCGTGAGTTGCCTTACTGGGATTTTTCAGATGAGTTGACCGTCCTGGGCGACGGTAGCCTCGTGATGGCCTTCCGGCTTCGCGGGCTTTCAGTAGAAACCTGGGACACAGATCAGATTAACCGCATGTCTACGGGGCTTCGCGCGATGCTCAACAGTCTTCCCGACGCGTGCGAGGTGTCTTTTGTTTCTGAAGTGACCTCCGATTTCAGTGAGACCATTGATGCACATAAGTTGCTGCGCAGCGATAACCCATGGGTTCAGTGGGTGGCGGGCGGACGGATCGAGGTGCTGAACGCTGAAATGCGTCGTGGGCAGTTACTGCGACCCAGTCTCTTTGCTTTTGTTTACCGCCGATATGAGCCGCAGAAGTCCACCGGACCGACTTCGCTTTTAAAATCATTCTTTTCATCGCCGAAGAAGTTTCAGGCGATCAAGAAAGAGGGGCATGATGTAGCCGAGCGTGAATTACGGCAGGCGGCTGAAAACCTGCGCGAACGCCTGGAGTCGAACGGCTTGACTGCGGTTCCGCTCTCTGGTGACGAGCTATGGAAGATGCTTTTTCGATTCTTGAACCCAAAGCGGGCCAAGACCTCCGGCGTGCCGGTGATAAATCACGATCATCGTGAGCAAGAATTTACAGCCAAAGAGCTGACTCGTGTGAATTCCCTCGCTTTGGCGTCGCCACGCGAGCAGTTGGTATTTTCAGACATGGTACAGGGCTATGATTCGTTCTTTATGGACGGGCATTATCATCGTGTCCTTACCTTGAAGACCCTGCCCGAGTTTACACACGCGGCGCTGGCATCACGTTTGATGCAGCTTCCGTTTTCGCATCTGGTTCATGTTCATGTTCAAGTGCCAGAGCAGTCTAAGGAATTAGCGAGTCTTCAAGCGCGGCGGCGCATGGCCCATTCAATGTCAATGACTCAGGGTGGACGTGCTTCCGATCTTGAAAGCGAGGCTCGGCTGCATTCTACCGAGGAATTGCTCCGGGAGCTCATTAATACCGGCCAAAAAATCTATTACTTCCAAATGTCGATTCTGCTCCGGGCGGAGTCGGTTGACGACTTGGACACGCGGACAAAAATAGTTTTGGGCACGGTTCGCGAGATGAACGGCGCGGAAGCAATTTGCGAAACGGTCGCCGGTTTCAAAGTGTGGAAGACTCTGTTGCCAGCGGGCAATATTGGAACGGTTAGGCTGAAGAGAGTGAAGACCGATAATCTAGCCGACTTTCTTCCGATCTATGAACCTTACAGTGGGCCTCGGGAAAATGACGCCAAACCTGTTTGTCTTTTTAGGAATCGTAACTCGGGGCTGGTGAGCTTTGACCCGTTCGATTCCAGGCTTCCAAACTATAATGCACTCGTTACGGGATCGAGTGGCGCCGGGAAAAGCTTTCTGAATAATTTGGTTCTCTTACAATACGTTTCTCAGAAGCCGTTGATTTATATCATCGACATTGGTGGATCGTACCGCAAGCTGTGTGAATTTCTGGGGGGCCAATATATTGAGATCACACCGCCGCGTGCGGGTGAGTCCTGTCGGGCAATCAATCCGTTCCAATTGCCGCCGGGCCAGACAGAGCCGTCGCCGCAAAAGATCAAGTTTCTGTTAGCTCTACTTGAAAACGTCCTAACCGATACCGATGGAGACAAGCTGCCAAAGCTCGATAAGAGTCTTTTGGAAGAAAGCGTGCTTTCGATTTACAAAAAGTGCGGCAACAAGACACCGCGCATGAGTGATTTGAATGCGGCACTGGCAAGTTCAAAGGATGAGAAGCTCCGGCAGTTTTCGCGAATGCTGTATCCATGGACAGGTGATCGGCCTTATGGGCGATTGCTCGATGCCGAGAATGGTCTCGATCTTCAGTCTGATGTGGTGGTCTTCGATTTAAAGGGGCTATCGAGCTATCCCGATCTTCAATCGGTCATGATTCTTATCATCACTGACTTTATTTTGGGTCGAATTGAGTCGAGAGATGGGGCCACACAGGGAAGGCGCAAACAGATCCTCATGGACGAATGCTGGGAACTCCTCAAGAGCCAGGCGTCGAGTCATTTCATGGAATATTGCGTGCGGACGCTGAGAAAGACCGGATCTGGAATTACGTTTATCACACAAGGGCTCGAAGAAATCGTGGCGAGTCCTATCGGAAGCGCGATTCTTTCGAATACGGCGACGAAATTCATTCTGCTTCAACGCGGTGACTTGGAGCCGATTCGCAAGATTTTGAAACTCAACGAACAGGAGATGGCTCTAATTTCTTCACTCAGGCAATCCAAGGGGAAATATTCTGAAGCATTTCTGATGGCGAATGAGGCGCGCACGGTGATTCGGGCGTGTCCAACTCCGGTCGAGTATTGGCTTGCTACAAGCGATTCGTCGGACAATGCGCTTTTGGCAGATGCCCGAAGCATATTTCCAGAAAAAGATCTGGCGGAGATTGTTCATTGGCTGGCGACCGAGTATCCAGCAGGCAGCCAGGGCGTGAGTAGTGTTCCCGCTGAAAAGAAACAACTTACCAATAGAGTGCAAGGGGAACAAAGATGAAGAAATCCATTCGTAGGGCAGCTTCGATGCTGCTGTTGTGTCTCGCGATGCAGGCACCGGTTCCGGCCCGAGCTGATTTTTTCGGTGGTGACTTGCCGCTGCTGGCATCAATTCTGGCGCAAGCCATTCAGCAACTCGCCCAGCTCAAGAGCATTCTGGGAAGCGGAGTGGACACGCTCAATTATATTCAAGACATCAATCGGGGGCTGCGAGATGCCATGTCAATTATTCGGACCCAAAACTCGACCTTTTCCCCTGGTGTGCTCTCCCAACTTGATACGTTGGAAAAGCTCATGGGAGAAGTCGAGCGCCTCTACGGCAGAGTACCGAATACCGCCGAAGCGCCGATGCAAAGAACTACGGATCAAAGTGTGGCGGAAGCGATTCATACTCACAATGAAGCATTCAAGTATGCCCAGTCAGTTGATCCTGAAGCAGAACGGATTAAGGAATACGCTCGTTTCGTTAGCCCACTTGGTGCCCAGCGGCTTACCGCTCAGTCGATGGGCGTTCTAATTACAGTAATGAATCAGATTCTTCGGACAAACGCGGCGATCCTTAAACTCCAGGGCGAGAATCTCGCGCTTCAAAATCGGCATGAAAAAGTGGGGTCGCAGCACTTCAAGATGCAGTACGAGGGACTATCGCGTGCCTTTGGAGAGTTGAAGCCGACCTATGATCTTCCGTCGCTTGGGCAGTGAAAGTTAGAGCTGTTTTGCAAATGCTAGCACATGTCCGTCAGCGTCGAGGCTATAGGCCGCAATATCGCCCCAGTCGCGTTTTTTCATCGAATCAAGTTCTGTAGCGCCCGCTTTTAATGCTCTGGCGTGGAAGGCTTCGGGGTCGGTAACTCGCAGGTAAATTTCCGAGCGCGGTATTCCTCTCGCTTGTGCTGGATCTGGCAACTTGGTTCCGAGTAACCGTTTGATCCCTGCTTCGGGCATAAGGCCGAGGACGCTTGAATCTGAAAGTGCAAACTCCGTCATGCCTGGGACGTTCAGTACCGGCTTCATTACCAAGACTTCCGAATAGAATGCCGTGCTCTTCGTCTGGTCCTGAACATAAAGAATAAAATGAGTTTTCATTCGCGCTCCTATGGGGTGCGGATCACAAGGAGGCCAAATGGATCAATTTGCTCTTCTCGGCCCTCTTGCGCTCAAGCTCCATGCCGAGTTTCGAGTGCTGTACTACACGCTGTTACCGATATTCTTTGCGTTATCACTGGTTTTCGCTTGGTTTCGTCATCCACAGGGCGGTCCTGATTTCGTTGAAGCAATAAAGCGGGCGTTTGTCGCCACTTTGTTGATGGTTGGATTCGCGGAAATTACTGATGCCATTCTATTCGTGACCAATGGAATCGCTGCGAAGATCGACGATATGACCGGATTCGATGCCCTAATGAGCATGGCCGGGCAGAAAGCCAAGAGCTACACCTTATCACCGACATCCGTAATTTTGGCTTTCAATGACCTGCTCGTGTCGTCACTGGCATTTCTCTCCTACATTATTCTGTATATCGCCCGGTACATCATGGTGGCACTGTTTCACTTCTCCTGGATCTTTCTTTCGATCATCGCGCCGTTGCTGATGCTGTTTCACATGTTCTCTCCGAAGATCACACTTAGCCTTTTCAGAAGCATGGCCGAGGTGGCAGCGTGGAAAATCGTGTGGGCAGTGCTTTCGGCCATGCTCGCAGCACTTCCATTCGGCAACGCGTACATGGCTGACGGCAATTATCTCACCGTCATCGTTTTAAACTTCGTCATAGCCCTGTGCATGTTGGGAACACCGATGATTGTCCACGCCCTTATCGGCAGTGGACTTTCCAGTGTCACCGGAACCGTCGGGACCGCAGTCGCGGCGACAATGATTGCTGGTCCGACAAAGGCAGCAACCGTCATGAAGTTTGGCCGAGAAGTGCTGACCGATACTCATGGTTTCACAAAAAACATCGTCGGACAAATTGCTGGCGGTGGCTCTACGCCACTGCGAACACCGTCATCTCCCGCGCAAGCAGGAGGCTCTGAAGTAGCGCCGACAAATAATCCACCCCCGCAAAGCACAGGCAGATCCAGTTCACCGCCACAAAATAAATCGTAGCCTAAAGGGGTCCATATGATTCGCAATATTCAACGTACTTGGTTCGAAGTCTGGGGAACCGAGGAGGCACAGAACCGTTTTCTGAAGGCCATCCTTGTGTTCTTTATTTCATTATCCATCACGCAATCCGTGGCGCTGGTAATTCTGGCGCTGCGAAAACCGCCGATTTTTGCCGTCAGCCAAACTGAAAGCCGAATTCTCACAATGACACCACCACGCCCTGAACTGTTAGCCGCTGAGGTCAGGCGTGCGGTCACTGGATATATTTCTGCCCGCTATTCGTGGGACTGGGGAAAAATAGAGGAAACGTTCAGCTCCGCCGCAAAGTATGTTGCGCCGGACTTTACGAAGCGATTTCTCGCCGCAAATCAGGATCAGATTCGAATCGTCAAAGAAAAGAAAATATCGCAGCGATTTTATGTTGCTGATCTGAACGTCGATCTAGCTGGAAAAGTGGTTCGAATCACTGGCGACCGCATTCTATTGGTTGACGGGCTCCGGGCGACGAGTCCGCTCACTATCGAGGTGCAGTTTGATTACGCTGCGAGAATCGAGATGAATCCCGAAGGGGTCTATGTAATCGGCGAGAAGGTTACTTCTGCCGATGCTCAAGGGGGTGGTCGATGAAGTGGTTAGCGTTTATCATGACGCTTCTTGCGTTCTGCGCATTTTCTCGTGCTTTACATGCAAAGGAGCCGCGCACGCTGTCGCTTGCGGAATCTGATGTTGCTCCTGTTAGAACCGCCATTGGTTACACAACTATGCTCAACTTCGATGCGCGGCCATCGTCGGTCATTCTTGGAGATCAGGATGCGTTCAAGGTTGAGTATGTGGGTAATGGTTTGGCAATTAAGCCGGTCGTTGCTCACGCGAAGACGAATCTGTTTGTCTTCACCGACTATGATCGTTTCAGCTTTCGTCTGACTGCGGGACCGACAGCAGAAGCGGACTATATGATCCGTGTGAAAAATAAAAGACGTGCATTGTTTGTCACCGATGGTGGCGGTGGTGATTCGGCACGTGCGCAGTCTTCGACTCTTATTGAAAGGAAGATCAATCGAAGTACAGCGTGTGCCGGATTTCAGCTAGCGGTTGAGTCGATTGCTTGGCCAAAAACGCAAAGCACTTACCTCATTACTTTGCGAGTCACGCTGGTGCGGCCTGGGGTTAAGTCTGAGGATTTGCCGTTTGAGCCAGGAGATTTCGAGGTCAGCCAGGGTTCAAAATCGTTAGTCATAGAAAATCTGTATCTGCAAAGGCTCATCTTCTC
Organism: uncultured Oligoflexia bacterium; assembly: GCA_964475985.1. Lineage (GTDB taxonomy): Bacteria > Bdellovibrionota > UBA1018 > UBA1018 > CAYHWW01 > CAYYYP01. The sequence goes on from CAYYYP010000025.1 coordinate 23,949, forward strand.
GAAACAGACGAGAAGCATCCGAGGAACCATTGTCATTCGACAGTCAGAGATTGAGCGGGGAGAACCGATAACCCTGACGTTTGCTCCCGACTTTCTCAAGAAGCAGGGGCGATGCCTTTCTGTTGCATTCAAAAGAAAAGGTTGAGGTGTCAGAATGGATGAGGAGAAAAACGACTCGTGGCTTGCCCGTTTTCGACGGGCAAGAGCCATTGACCAGTATTTTCTGACGGAGAAATGTCCGTTCAGTCAAAAGAGACAGCTCAAGACCAGAAATATAAAGATAGCGGCGGCCCTGGTCCTTACAGCGGCCATCGCATTTATCCTGTTTGCGGGCGGCAGCGCAGAACGGGAATGGAAACAATCAGAGGCGGCAACTGCAAAGGCGGAAGATCTTACGAACCACGGACGGTCGTCGGCGCAGTCGCAAGGATCTGAGGGGTCGGTGGGAATGGGTGGCGGCTGGGGAAGTAGCCAGGCCACCGCTGCCGCCAATTCATATGGGGCTCGTGCCGGTGGGTCTGGTGTCAGCAATCGCCAATACACCTCATCTCAAATCGTGCGTGGGTCAGGTGATGGTGGGGCTTCCGGCTTTGGGCTCCCAATGGGAAGCACCGTTCCTGTGAGACTGCTGAATACGCTGCTCTCAAGTGATTCAAGTCAACCTGTCATGGCCGAAGTTCTGCAAGATGCAGCGTGGCGAAACAGCGTGCTCATTCCAGCGGGGGCTCGCGCAGTGGGCACGGCATCTTTTGATAATGCTGCAAAGCGTCTTCAGATTCGATTCCATACCTTTGTTTATCCGCAAGGGGACCAGCATCCGGTATCTGCATTAGCCCTCTTGTCAGATGGGTCATCGGGATTGCCCGGTGATTTCCACTCGGGAACCGCGAAGAAGGAAGTGGGGCGCTTTCTAGGGGAATTTATCGGCGGGTTGGCCGACGGCATGAAAGACCGACAAGCTGGTGGTCAGTCTGGAATCGCATTTGAACCCGGCAGCCTCAAGAACGGCATTCTGAACGGCGCCACTATCTCATCTCTTGGTCAAGCCAAGTCATTTTCTGAAGGAATGCAAAACGTTCACCCGTACTTGGAGGTTCCTGGGGGAAGCGTCTTTGTCCTCTATCTTGAAAAGGAATATGCGCCATGAGCGAGCAAAAAAAAGAACAAGGCTCTGAAATGTACGGCAACGTCGCTATCTTCGGTGTCTGCGGATTTTTCATCTACAAAGCAGCCCAAGGTGTCAGCCTGCGCTTGTTGGCCCTATGGCATGTCCACCCGTGGGTCTGTGGAGTCCTGATTACGACGCTGCTCGCATGTGCCTGTCTTCTGATGTTCGGTTCGCTGTGGAATCGGATTTCCGCAAGAAAGGCTGAAAAAGAAATTGCGATGCCCGATGAGACGTCGGTCCATCTCGGAAAATCGGCCGAGGGCGAGCAGATACATCTCAAACAGAAATACCGAACAACTCACACCCAGGTAATTGGGACGACAAGCGCCGGTAAAACCGAGAGCGTGATTCTTCCGTGGGCGATCCGAGATCTTGAAACGAAAGCGGGCTTACTCATCATCGACGGCAAATCCGACAAGACGTTTCTCGAAAAATTTTACGCCTATGTCGTTAAGTCGGGAAGGAAAAGTGATTTTCGGTTGTTTTCGCTGGCCCATATCGAGCCATCTTCAACATTTAATCCGTTGGTTGGCGGCTCTTCGTATGAAATTGCAGAAAGGGTGTTTTCGTCATTTACTTTCGAAAATGAGTATTTCAAAAACATCCAGTATAAGCTCTTTCATGCCGTAATTCGATTGATCCTAGATGCTGGGGCCGTACCGAGCTTCATTCTTGTCAGACGGCTTTTAACCGATGCCGAACTATTAAAAACTTGGTTGGATCGCTGCGAAGACGACGAAGTGAAGCATGATCTTGGCAACTTTCTGAAAGAGCCCGACCGTGAAAGAACTGAGAAGGTCGCGGGTCTTGATGCTCATCTCAGTCACTTCGCGACGGGTGAGCTTGCGACTCTCTTTAATGCGAGCGAATCGCATATTCAGATGGATCAAGTGCTGCGAGAAAACTTGATCTGCTATTTTCAGCTCCCGTCGATGTATTATCCGACGCTCGCTGCGGCGACTGGAAGGCTGGCGTTGCAATCTTTTCAGAATGCCGTCGCAAAGCGGCATCTTGGTATTGAATCGAAACCTGGCTTCTTTTCGTGTTACCTCGACGACTTTCAAGACTACATCTATGAGGGCTTCGGGGCGCTGCTCAATAAATCCCGTTCGGCTAACGTTGGGGTCGTGTTCTCGCATCAGGCCCTGGGCGATCTCGATAAAGTGTCTCCGGCATTCAAGAACGTCGTTCTGACAAATACGAACGTGAAATGCGTGATGAGGAACAATGATCCTGACACCTGCGAATACTTTTCAAAGAGTTTCGGCACCAAGACCACTGAAAAGACGACTGAACGTCAGAAGAAAAACGTCCTCGGAGAATCACGAACAGGTGACGGATCGGTGCGAGAAGTGCAGGAATTTCGTTTTCATCCGAACGATATTCGAAACCTTGGGACGGGTGAAGGGATTGTCACCATTCCTCACTTCAAGGGAGTCAAAGTCGAACGAGTTCGATTCAAGCGCCGAGAAGACATCGCACCGATTCAACTTCCGCGTGTCCTGAAAGATGGCATTCCGAGTCTGAAGGCGGCTTATCCAAAGACTGAGGCTGTGAAGGAAAGAACCCGAGTTGCTCCGAATGATTTAACTCAAACGAAGGAGCCAACAAATGAATCGACTCCATAAAGCTGTGAGTACGCTTTTGCTGCTCACGACAATCTCCGGCTGCGCTACCAGTGGCCGGTCAACGCTTCTTGGCGCAGGGGCCGGTGCCGGTCTCGGTGCCGGAATCGGCGCAATGGTTGACCCAGGCCCGAAAGGCGAAGGTCGGATTCGAAATGTGTTTATCGGTGCAACTGCCGGAAGCTTGATCGGTGCTGGGGCTGGCTATCTTGCGCATGAAGAGATGGAAGACCGCGACAAAGCGTCTTACGAGAAGGGAAAGAAAGAATCCGAGAAAGCGAATGCCAGTGTGCCCGTCGGTGGTGCCCCAGTGCTTTTACCTGCGAGGGTCGAAAGTCGTTTTGTCGATGAGCAGGTTCGGGGCAGCGTCTACGTGCCTGCCCACTTCGAATATGTGATTACGGAACCCGCACGATGGAGCAAGTGAAGACGAAAAGGAACTGGCAGCTCACCGAGCGGGACTTCGCAATTCTGAAACACATCGGCGAGTACGGCTTCTCGTCGGCGCGCTGGATCAAAGAGCAGTTTTGGAGTGGCAAGGCGAATTGTATTTATTATCGGCGACTGTCCATTTTGCGAAAAATGGGACTGCTCGAACACATGATCGGCGACGGCGGCAATAAACTGGCATACCGATTGAGTAAGAGAGGGATTTTATTTTTGCGCTCTCGCGGTGTTGAGGGTGCTGAGGAATCCGAGTATCGCGCCGCTTACCGAACAACATACAATCACGACGATTATCTCGTAGGCATCGGCATGGTGCTGCGATCATTTCCGGGCGTCGTCGAATACTGGCCGGAGCGCCAGGTCAGGCAACAGCTCACGATGAGGCATGGATACAAGGAACGAAAGCGCGATGGCTATAAAGTACCGGACGCTTTGTTCACGCTTCAGACGAAACAAAGACGACTTCGTGTCGCAGTGGAGTTGGAGATCGCGCCCAAGGCCAAAGCGTATTATCGAAAGATCCTGAATCGACTGATAACAAGTACCGACTTCGATATGGTGCTCGTCGTTGCCCCTGATGCGATGACGCTTGAACGGCTGATGACTACGCTGTCATGGGTTCGTGCGAATGATGCGACGGTTAAATACGTTAAGCGCGACAACGGATTTTACTTCGCGCTGCTCTCGGATGTTCTGAACGAAAAGGGCAATGCGAAGTTCAGCGGAGAAGGCACAGCGTTCACGCTCGCGCAGCTCGCGGCCTAGAAGGTCAAACCAGGGTGACATACGGATATGTCACCTTGGTTTATGAATCGAGCAGTCACACCACGCGCTAAGCCGTGGAAACTCCTACCACCACCACCCATCTTTCAAAGGGGACTCACCCCTGATCCATTCCTGACCCCTCCCCCGCAACGTTTATTGGTGGTGGGGTCAGGAATGGGGGGTGAGGGGTAAAGTTGGGTGGTGGTGGTAGGAGGGAGGGTAGGTGGTGGTGTGAGTAGGTAGGGGGTGGGGATAGGGGAAGAAGAGAAGAAAAAAACAAAAAGAATAAAAACAAAAACAGGGGAATGAAAAATGGAGAAGCTTGAATCAAAGATTGCGAAGTTTACGGGAAGTATCGAGCTAGAGCAGGCAATGGATCGAATGGTTGCAGCGGTGAACGAGGGTTTTTCAGGGGGCAAAGTTTCGAGGCATGACTTGGTTTCGTGGGCGGTTCTATACTTCGAGAAGAATTGCTTTCAAGAGTGCATCGAGCGGATTCGCCAGGATCATTTTGATCAAGTGGCCTATCTGGAGTCAGTTCTGAAGCAGGCCAAGCAAGCCCGCAAAGCGGGCGCGGCTGGTCCCGATTTCGCGACGCTCTTAGCGCCCCTTGCCCGTTCGGGTAAACCGGAGAAATGCAAGACACGCCAGATGAAGCTTGAAGAAACGAATACAAGCAGTTGACAGCGAGTTATACCATTGGTATAAGTAAGTCATGGGCGGAAAGATCATTACAGAATTGCGCGAGAAGCTCGGTCTGAGTCAGACGGAACTCTCCGAGGCACTTGGGCTTGCAGGCCCGAATGTCGTTTCGCGATGGGAAACTGGCCGTCGTGTTCCGAACGAGGCTGTGCGGCGATTGATTTGTTACCTGAATGATCTACCGAGCCCAGAGGCTCGGAACATAGTTCGAAAACTGAAGAGCTACGGAAAAGGGCGCTGATGAGAATGCTAATGCACATGGAACAAAAAGGGAGGCAGTCCAATGGCGACTGCAAGACGACGTCTCCCGTCAAGTTCCGCCAGTACCCTGAAGATTTTGTTCGAGCCTATTTTTTTGGAAACGGAGGAAGACGATGAGCGCATCAAGAGACTATCAGGCAAGATTCTTGACTGCATCGCGCAAGCAAACCGCGCTCGACGCGGGAAGCGAGGCAGGCCAAGGGCGTGCGCAGAATGGGACATCCCGAAGTCGGTCAGCTCAGAAATCGAAAGACTCATTAACCCCAAGTGAAGCCACGTTGTATCGCCTGGGGGCCTATATTCGGTTGTCGCCTAGCGATGAAATCCGAGGCGAGGGTTCGCTGGTATCACATCCGCAGAGGATCAAAAATTACGTCGATGTACGGAATGCCCAACAACCGGGCTGGGGAAAGATTGTCGAGTTTTACGAAGATAAAGACATGTCCGGTAAAGACATGAATCGTCCGGCCTTCAAGCAGATGCTGCGCGATATTCAGTTGGGCAAGATCAACGCGGTTGTGGCTACGGAGCTGTCTCGGCTAAGTCGCAATGTGAAGGACTTCTGTGAGTTCTGGGAATTTCTAAAAGGTCACAAAGCGACCTTCTTTAGTCTCAAGGAGAACTTCGATACCTCGACGCCCATCGGCGAGATGATGGTCATTCAGTGCATCAGCTTTGCGCAATTTGAGAGAAAGACCATTGTTCAGCGAATCAAGGATGGGTCGCGAGCGAGAGCGGAGCGCGGGCTTGCGCACGGGGGCCAGCGGCTACTCGGCTTAGATCCTGATCCGACCCGCACCTGTCGTCTTGTTGTGAACACTGCTGAAGTTCCGGTTGTTCAGCATCTCTTTGAAAAGTTCATTGAGATCGCAAGCGTTCATAAGCTCATGAAATATCTGCATGGGGCTGGAATTCGGACAAAAACGTTCACAAACAAATCGGGTAAGCAGGTCGGTGGAAATATCTGGACCGAGTCCTCTCTTTACAACCTCCTGACAAATCTTGCGCTGATCGGGAAGCGCGAGATCAATAAGAAGAATCGCCATATCCCGCCCGATGAATTGGCTGATGTCGAACGGTACAAGGTTGTCGATGCGTCTTGGCCTGCGGTCATGTCCGAGGACTTGTTCTGGAAGGCCCAGGATCTTCTTTTTCAGAATCGGGTATTTCTGCGCAGGCACACGCACGTTTATCGGCTCACGGGGCTGCTTGAGTGCGGAGTCTGTGGTGAGGTTCTAAGTGGGAAGGCCAGCACAGGCCGTGGGGGGATGTACTTTTACTATGCCCACAATCGTAAGGCGAAAACGAACGGGGCTCACAATCTCAGATGTCCGCTGGAAAGAATTCCCGCTGTTCGGTTAGAAGAAGCTGTTTCCGGTCGGTTGAAGGACTTGGCTTCGGATCGGAAGCTTCTGGTGCAGCTTGCTCGTGATGCCCTGAAGAATTCGGGCGGACGCAAAGAGGAATTGGACCGGCTGATCGCCTCGACTGAGCAAGAGAAGCGCAACACGCAACGGCAGATCGACAATCTATTGGGCGTGCTCGCGGAGGGTGAAGGGGCCAGTCTGAAGGTCGTGCTTGAAAAGGTTGCTGAAAAAGAGACGCAGCGCGACAAGTTGGTCGAAACGATGAACTCCCTGCGCGAAGAACGGGCTCACAGTGGTTCAGTGATCGACATCGAGCAGGCTTTTAGATTGTTCCGTTATTTCCGTGAAGGCTTCGACGAGCTTCAGGTCAGTAAGCAGCGGGAGATACTGCGCGAAGTGGTCAGCAAGATCACGGTGACCGAAGACGGGATTCGAGTTGTTTATTTTGGGGAGCCGAAGGAAGAGACGCTAAATCTAAATCCGGCGGGGAAGCTCCCCGCCGGATCTGATTATACTTTTGCCACACCTGGAAAAACGTCTGAAATCATGACTATGACTCGGACGCCGGTGCGCGCAGCATCCAATTTGGTGGAGTCGGGGGGAGTCGAACCCCCGTCCGAAAAGGCATCCACTGCCGGTCTACATGTTTATTCTGTGTTTTGAGTTGATGCCCGGACTTCCACAAACAAAATTCCAAGCACCCTCATGAAGAGTTATTTCGCTCCAGGCCCCCTCATGACAAGCCTAGAACTATCCCGCAAAATGGCGATCTATCCAGGGCCGCAGGAGAGCTCTAGTAGATCGTTGCTACTCTATATTAGGCAGCAAGAGCGTAATTGTCTGTTGCAATTACATTTTGAGATTTTTTTAGGTGGCCAATCTCTTCCACCACATGCACGTACAGATTCAACATCTCCGTCGAAACCGTGACGACCCCATTTACAAAGAACGAATTGCTAGTTTAGCAGAAATTCCTGTAATTCCCATTTAAAAATCCTTTGAGGAAAATCCCACGCCCGGTTTTTGAAAGTTCAGAAACTTTTGAAAGTTCAGAATTCTAGTGTTAAGACCCCCGGACGGAACAATTATGAATTTATATCTTTCACGTTTTTTGCACGTCGTTTTACCTGTCAGTTTCCTAATGTTGAGCGGTTGCGGCATGGATAAGGCCAATCGGCATTTAGAACATATGGACAACAATATGGGCACCATGTCGGGCGACCTTCACCAGTACCAGTCCCAACTCTCAAGCATTGCCCAAAGTTTGACCGTGGTATCGAGCTCCGTCAGAGTTTTGGAAAACATGGCTCAAGTGATGACGACATCTTTCGCGTCCATGGTACCCACTCAAGTAAGCACCGATACCGAAACTGCTACCGGCACAGCGACAAGCACCGATACTGGCACTGCCACCAATACCAGTACGGAAGGCGCGACTTCAACCACTACCGGTTCGGATGCTCAGGCATTGCCGTCTCCCGCTGCCGAGGTGCCACCGGCCTCAGCCGCTACTCAAGCGCAAAATCTCGCAAATTTTCGTACCGAGCTCGCAAGGCTTAACGCTCAGATCGGCGCCTTACAAAGGCAACTCCAGGGGCTTCAAGAATCCACATCCCCAGCCACCGGAACCGGCACAAATACCGCGCCACCGGCGCCGCCTGCTTCCCCTACTCCTGAAAGGACTACACCATGAACTTCATTAAACCATTTTTTACAATCGCCCTTCTAGCTTTGAATTTTATTTTCGTAAATTCCCTGAATGCCCAAGTCATTCGTTTTCAGGACACCCGCTGCGTCCCACGCACTATCCAGTCCGTTCACGATTACCTTACTAATTACACCAGCTATCACCGTAACGATGACAATTTACGTATGCGGGTTCCCCGATGGGCCGGTGGACATATGGAAATGGGCCCACGACGGATCATAAACATGTCGACCAGCGAATCTTGGTTCCGTAGTGATCGCCAACGGCAGGAAAATCAGTTGAGTGCTACCGACGCCATGATTTGGATTGAAATGCAGGTGACGTTGCTGCGAGACAATACAAACTCAAGCACCGACGATCACCCTAGTTTTACTCCAGCCCACGCTGCCCTTTTCCCGCGATTTTTTCTCCACTGCCAGACGAGGGACTTCAACGTATCCGATGCCGGCAACCAAGCTAGTTTCACACACGGTTGTACCTTAGCTTCGGGCGAATACCGAGAATCGAATTCAGAGTTTTCTTCATTTTCCGTGCGATACCCGAGCTCCGCCAATGCCGTTGGCCTAGATGCATTTCGTTCAGATCTCAGAGTTGAGTCTTTTAGCTCCGAAAGGCATGGCAGCGTTCGCATGGCATCTGGCTCAAGGCCCTGTCAGTCAGGAGATACAGTACTGAGTTATAACCTGAACATCACTCCAAATGTTGCCCACGCCAATAGTCTTAGGGACGCTATCCTTAACCACTTTTATGCCTCCGGCTATCTTCCGGCCTTTGCCCCCCGTCCCCTCGTAGGAATGGTTTTATCTCCCCTGTTTGATCCTACTAATAGGTCAAATTTCTACGAAATCTATTATCGAGAATTTTACTTGAACTGGGTGCGTCCTTTAGCAAGTCCCCTGCCTTCAGGCGTGCAATAAAAATAGTTAACATCCATGATTCATTCACCAACCACTACATCACTACCTGCGACTAAAGGTATAACGGCACTCCCCGCCCATGAAGTTGAAGGACTCATGATTACCTGTGACGCCATTGGTAACATCATTGAATTTTGGGGATTTCGTAGGGTTTTAGGCCGTATCTGGACCTTACTTTACCTCTCATCACAGCCCCTATCTGCCCAAGATATTGGAGATCGATTGGATTTGAGTGCCGGTTCCGTGAATATGTCACTTCACGAGATGGAACATTGGGGACTGCTGGTCCGTGAACGTTATGCCGGCCGCACGGGCCAGAGGGGAGCGGTATTTCGGGCGGAAACTCAAATTTGGAAAATCGTCGGACGTGTCATTTGCAATCGTGAACTCCACCAGCTTGATCGGTTGAAACAGGACCTTCAAGAAGGCATCGATAAATTTAAAATGACCCGAATATCCCAGCGAAACACCCTAGCCATTCATCGACTCGAGCGTCTGCTGGCCATAGTTTCCATCGGTAGGGAAGTTTTTGAGCTGGCTTTTGGCTCCAGTTCCTGGGATTTACGGTCTTTAGAAAGACTCTCTCGCTTGAGACAGTTGTTTCAGAAAAACTAAACTTTTGATAAGGGGTGCTTTATGTCCTCAACAACACCAAATGATTCCAAAGCAGAAACCACAACTAAAACACCTGCCAGCTCCCTAACTCTGACGGAGAAGCGTAAAAGCAGAAAAGATTCTCGCAAAGCCAGACGCGTAAAATTGAAGGCGAAGATCAATACCGACGCAGAATTCAAAAAAGCATATTTTGAAGGCAAAACAACGAGAGCGCTTGCTCGCGTTACCACCTTTAAAAAAGCAAAAAAAGGTAAGAAGTAATAGGTAGTTCATAGGACCTTGAACTACTTAAAGTCCCTCCTTCCCTTCGTTGGCGCCGGCGTTCTAGCGCTTACATTTTTCAGCTGCGCAGATTCGCGGATCCCTAATTCGGGGACTCCGCAAGCTGCGCCGCAACCGCAAAACGGAAATAGTGTTGTCTACGGCACCGTAAGAACGCTTGGCAATAATTGTCGCCCGGCAAATCTCATGGTCTTAAGGGCGCTCACGGACAGTCGAACGCAGGCTCCCGGAACTGAAGTTTTCCTGGGGACTTTTAACGCAAACGATAATTATCAAGCACCGCTTCCCGCAGGGAGTTATGTGCTCATTGCCGAAAGCGGGTCTTGCCGATATACCCGAACCGTGGAAGTGTCCGCGGGGCAGAGCCTAAGCCTAGATTTAGTTTTACAATAATTCACATTTACTAGCGTAAGGAAAATACCAAATCAGCCCACTGCAAATTCAAGGGACCCAAAGCCCATCCGCTTCAGACCCTGTAAAATCTTTTTATCCCGTCGACGAAGATCCTGGTCTTCGCTGCCCTCGCATTCGTGAGGGCGAAGAAGCAAACGCACTTCACATTATGCTCACCCAAGCCCATGCCTTGAGTAAAGCTACGGGTACGGCCCTCATCAAGGGTGCTCTCGCCTCACCGGAAAATCATCAGCCCCACTGGGCGTTGCACATTTCAAGCTTACCCCACTTCGTGGCGTCCATGACGGCCATGAAGGAGCAGTTAGAATTTCTTTTTTATGAGGAATTAGTTTTAGACGAAAATCTTTTGCATCAACTTTCCCGCGAAGTCGGCCTAATTTCTCAAGAAGAAGTCATAGCCCCCGGCTTTACCAAGGACGTCGGCCGTATTTTGCATGCCCTACGGAGTCGGCGCGGCAGCCTCGTCTCAGCCACCCTTTATGGCTTTATGCGGGATGGAAAAATGTTTTTTTGCCGTTGGGAAACTTTACTCTCAAGTTTTGCGCAGTTTCCGGAAAAATTATTAGAACCGGAATCCGTTCATTGGATTCGTAAACTTCGCAATACTGACGAGCTGCCCCACGGACTAAATTGATTTCCATGTCGGCATTCTTAGATATCCAAAAAGAAATCGCGGAAATCGGCAAGCGCCTACACGGGAGGAATTTGCTGGCCGCGGCCGACGGAAATATCAGTTTTAGGGTTAATGATGAATATATCCTCATCACCCCTACCGGTGTAAACAAAGGGTATTTAGATCCCAAAAATGTGGCCGTGATCACCTTGGATAATAAAGTACTATCAGGCAATCCGTCCGGTGAGAGACTTATGCACCTTGAAGTCTATCGGCAGTGCCCGCTTGCGAAGGCCATTGTTCACGCACATCCGCCCACTGCCATTGCTTGGTCCGTAGCCCATCCTGAACTTTTAAGCCTTCCTTCAGCCTCTTTATCCGAAGTCATCCTCGCCGTGGGGGATATTCCCATCGCTCCCTACGCAAGGCCTTCCACTGCACAAATGGGTGAAGTTTTACGCCCTTTTTTACCCCATTCACGTGTCATGATTTTAGCTCGGCACGGTGGCATCAGCTGGGGAGAGGATTTATCGGAAGCTTACAATGGTATGGAAAGACTAGAGCATAGTGCGCAGATTTTAAAGGCTGCTTGGGAACTTGGGGGCCTTACGGAACTTCCGCCTGCCGAGATCGCATTCTTAAAAAATTTGCGACAAAAAATCGGACCAAAAACTTTCTAGAGAAGGTCTCTGGAAGTTACTCGAATACAAGGGCGACAAACTTTTTAAACGGGATGGATTATGATCAAAACTGAGCTGATGACTAAAACTGATTTGTGTACTGCATCTGAGCTCGTCTCCATGGGTCTTCTATGGAAAGATGGAAAAACTTTACTATTGGACCAAACGAAACTCCCAGAACAAGAGATTTGGTTTGACGCATCAGAAACTAAGGTCATGGAGGAAGCTTTAAAAATGCTGCGAGTCAGGGGCGCTCCGCTGATTGGGGTTGCCGCGGCCCTTTGCATTGCCAGCCGCGCACTGGCGGGCGAATCTCCAGACCACATCTTAAAGGCCATTCAAACTTTACGGGACGCTAGACCCACGGCCGTAAACCTCATGTGGGCCATGGACCGCATGAAAAAGATCGCCCAAGAAGCGGCCTCACAGATCGTAAGTGAAGCCATCGCAATTTTTAAAGAGGATGTGTTGCTTTGCGAACGAATCGGAGCAAACGGGGCAAATCTTATAAATGATGGCGACCATATTTTAACGCACTGCAATGCCGGAGCATTAGCGACTGCGGGAATTGGCACTGCCGTTGGAGTCATTGCTGCAGCCCATTTCCAGGGTAAAAAAATTCATGTTTTTGTCGATGAAACCCGGCCCCTGCTCCAGGGGGCAAGACTGACTTGTTATGAACTCGCAAAGCTAGGAATTCCTCACACCCTGATTTGCGATAATATGGCAGCGGCGCTCATGAAACAAAAACGAATCCACAAAATTGTTGTCGGGGCGGATCGCATTGCGCGCAATGGTGATTTCGCAAATAAAATTGGAACTTACAGCGTAGCGGTCAATGCGTATCACCACCAAATTCCATTTTATGTCGCAGCGCCCCATTCCACCGTGGATTTTGATTGCCCATCGGGCGCTTCGATTCCCATCGAAGAACGCGCCGCTTCTGAAGTGTGGAATCGCTCCGCAATTTCGGTATCTAATCCCGCTTTCGATGTAACGCCCGCCGATTTGGTGACCGCACTCATCTGGGATTTAGGTGTGGTTTCGCGCGCGGATTTACTTGCCGGAAAACTTCTATCCAAAGACGCCTTGGTTCGCTAAGGCTTTTAGGGGCAAGCCTCTAAAGGAGAAAAATCCATGACAAATCATTCTGAATATCAACTTCCGCAACGCGAAGAAGTTTTAAGCCGCTTAAATGCGCTGCTTGAATTTGAACTTAGCGGTGTGACACGTTACCTTCATTATTCATTTATGATTTTTGGCCCCCATCGCATTCCCATCACCAAATGGTTGCGGGATCAAGCGACCGACGGATTTAACCATGCCACTGCGCTTGGTGAATGGATCACGGATATCGGTGGCCACCCTTCCGTGCGAGTTTCTTCTACACCTGAAGGCAATAAACATGATGTGCAAAGCATCTTGATTGAAGCCTTAGAATTCGAACGCGCGGGCCTTAAGCAATATGAAGAACTGCTTAAAATCGTCGAAGGAAAATCTTTAGCTCTGGAAGAATTTTTACGTGATCAAATTTGTGCAGAACAGCAGCATATTTTTGAAATGGATAAAATGCTGCGTCGTTAAGGCGTACTGCTAACGACTGTTGCCCCGAAAGAGGATATTCTAAAGTGTACCGCGAGAAGACCATTACCGTTGTCATTCCTACTTTGAACGAAGAAAAAGGCATCGAACAAACTTTGGATTTGATTCCAAAGTTTGTTGATGAAATTCTTATTGTGGATGGCAATAGCAAGGATCGCACGCGAGAACTGGCAGAAGCCAAGGGCGCAAGGGTCATCGTTGAGCCACGCAAGGGGTATGGCAGAGCGTTTAAAACGGGATTTGAGGCAGCGAAAGGTGAGATCATTGCCACGACGGACGGGGATGGTACCTACCCCATTGAGCTGCTCTCCGAGATCGTCGACCACTTGATTGTGCGAGACCTGGATTTTATTTCGTGCTCAAGGTTACCCCTGCGTGATCATGCGAGCATGAACAAACAAAACCTTTTAGGAAATTACGTTATTACCAAATTTGCGAGCATCTTGTTTGGACACTACTTCTCAGACATCCTTTCCGGAATGTGGGTTTTTCGAAAAGCGTCGCTTCAACATATGACCTTGCATTCAGATAGCTGGAATTTCTCAGAAGAGATTAAACTTCAAGCGTGGGTGAATCTTAGAAATAAATTTCAAGAATATAAGATTCCCTATCGCGAACGCCTAGGGGAAACCAAACTATCTCCTTGGCGCGTGGGCACGGAAAACATCGCCTACCTATTAGCAATGCGTTCAGGTGGGGTCACTTTCCTTAAAGATCTCCTTCGCAAAAACGAAAAACTTTAGAAAAATAAACCCACCTGGAATTTTTTCGCAATCAAAGACCGACTTTAGCTAAAGTCGCGATCCATCAGCGTTTTACGGCCGTCTGCCTTTGCTTTCTCAACAGCCTCATCAAGAATTTGGCGCACGCGATCGGAGACAATGGCAGCAACCTTATCAGATGTATTCATGCCACCTTTGCTCTTCACATAGGACTTAAGTTTAGAAACCACCACAATAACTTCAGATGTTTCTTGATCAGACATAATTTTTTATACCTCGCGGTAAAACGCTGACATATTTTGATGAAATTCGTCAAACGAAAAGAGGACTTGGTCATTTTTATCAGGACGCAGAATTGTTTTTGCGAGAAGCTCTAAGCTTAGAAAACCTATGGCGATCAAAATAAATATACCTGGATTTGAGATTTTGCATCGCATTGGCGAAGGGGCCACGTCTGAGGTCTTTTTGGCTAAAAACCCGGCCGGAGACCTGGTGGCGGTTAAGGTACTTAAGAACGTGCATCACCAAGCAACGGAGGGTACCGGCAAGGCCATTGAGAGTCGTTTCCAGGCGGAATGGGAACTTGCAAAGCGCCTCCAAAAAACCCTTCCCGAAAATATGAATGTGATCCTCCCATTGGAAAACCTTCATACCTCCGAATACTCAGCCCATATTTTAAAGTATATCGATGGCGAGCCGCTTTCTACTTATCAACCTCGCCTACCCTTCGTGCTACCGGAAGTGAGCGTGGCCTTATGCATAGAAATCCTCACTTGCCTAGAGTTCGCCCATAAAAATGGCGTAATTCATCGTGATCTAAAACCTTCCAATATTCTTATCGAAAAATCTGGGAAAGTTTTTCTCACCGACTTTGGCATCGCCCAGCAGACCGATATGACAAGCCACACCGCCACGGGAATGCTCATGGGTTCCCCTGACTTCATGTCGCCAGAGCAGGTTCGCGGCGACGTATTAGGCGCTTCCAGCGACCTCTTTTCTTTGAGCGCAATACTTTACTTTTTAGTCACTGGCATGCGGCCTTTTGGCCGAAATTCCGCCATCGCGACATTGACGGCCATTCAAAACGGCCAGGTAGAAGTTCCTCATTTAAAAAATCCAAAAATCAGTGCAGCCCTCTCTCGCCTCATCATGAAAGGGTTACATCCAAAAGTGAAAGATCGTTTTTTTTCGGCGGTCGAAATGAAGCAAGGACTGCAAACCTATTTGGACGGAATTGGGCTTACCTTAAATATTTTTTATTTTGAAAAATGGAGCCAAAGGCCTTCGGAAGAAACTTTTTCGGCCCTTCAGAAAATAGCGGAATCCCTTGTCGCACGGGGCGAAAAACTTGCCCTTGAGGGCCACTGTGACGCAGCCTTAGACAGCGTCGCGCACTTAAGCCTCGTAGCTCCAGAAAGTATGCACGTTTCCCGGATAACTGAGCTCATCCTTGCGACCCCACCGAGTGCCGGTCACGAAACCATGGCAAACTCCCGGCCTACGCTATCCACAGATTCAGATGCGGTTAGCCGGCCGATAAAACCAAAGCCTTTACGATTAGTTTTATCGGTTTTTGCCTTCATTATCGTTGGCGTTTTGGGGTTTTTAGGTGGCGTTGCGCTTATGCAACCTTCTAAAACTAAAATATCTAGTGTGGCGCTTCCGTCAAAACTTGAAACTACTTCTCCCTTTTCAAAGAGCGTCGACACCGCAGACGTCCCAGAGGTGAAAAAAATCCATTCTGCCCCTGCAAAATCCGTTGCGCCCCGAGAACGAAGCTCGCAAGATCGATTTGAAAAAATTCCGGTTCAGGGAAAAGCCATTTTTGACGTCGAAAAAGGCGTTAAAGTTTATTTTGACGGAGAGGAAATCAACCCAGCTAAGCCTCATTTTGCGCCGGTAGGCGTACATAAAATCATGCTTATAAAGGCTGGATTTGCCCCGATTTCCCAAGCGATTACCCTCAAATCTTCGGAGCCTACAAAGATCGTCGTCAAATAAATAAATTTCATGTAGCTTCGGGAAAGGGGCAAATCATGGCACAAATTGTCTTGGGCAAAGTCGAAAGCGCTAGTGCAGTTCCCTTGGGCACCTTTTCATTACACAAGCGCATCACGACACTGGGATATGATTCTGGTTTGGACATTGCGCTGCAAAGCCAAGGCAATGGCGTAGTATGCACATTCATGAAGGATGAAACGGACAAGTATGAAGTCATTCCTTCCCCGAGAATCCGGCTCTTGCACAACGGTCAGGTCATAACCCAAAAAATGAAGTTAAAGCATTGCGATAGACTCGAATGGGAAGGCGGGTGCGCAGCATTTTTAGATTCAACGCTTCCGCCAGCTTTGGGCTCTACTGGCGAAGCACACCACGCGCGCTGGGTTCAAGTCTCAGCTAATCTCGCGGAACTTTTGCAAGCAGGTGGTGCCGGTCAAGGTCTTATCCTAACGCAAGTTTTAGACACCCTCGTGGAACTCGCGAACGCAGAGCAAGGAGCCATCCTAACGGAGAAGGGTCGCGATGGTTCGTGGCATTTGCTTATGCACAGACTCGCCGAGGATCAAAGCCCAGTTGAGCAAAAACGAAAAATATTTAGCGACTCTATCTTACAGAAGGCCCTTACGACCAAGAAGCCCGTATATATCGAGAGCATGATTGGCCATGAGCTCTCCAGCACGGCCTCCGTAATCGAAGCGCGGATTTTTTCGGCCGCGTGTTTTCCCCTTATGACGCAAGGGCGGGTCATCGGTGCGCTTTACCTCTCCACTAGATCCGCTGGTCGCAGTATTCAAAAATCAAGCCTCCAGGAAATTGGCATTTTGGCTACGCAAACCGCGCTGCTGCTCTCCACCCTTCATGAACTCGAAGTCGTACGCTCAGAAAATTTTGACCTCAAAGATTCAAAGCAAGATCCAAAAGCTAGTATTTTCACGTTCTCCACCCCTCAGAGCCCCATGGCCGAAGTAGAGAAAAAAATTGTAAAACTTGCACCTACTGATCTTAATATTCTTATTTTAGGTGAAACCGGTACCGGGAAGGAACTCACGGCCAACGCGTTACATAAAAAAAGTGGAAGGGCCGCTAAACCATTCGTCGCCATTAACTGCGCCGCGATCCCGGAGACTTTGCTTGAATCGACACTTTTTGGTTATGAGAAGGGCGCGTTTACGGGAGCCATAAAATCTCAGCCCGGAAAATTTCTGGCGGCCCATGGAGGAACTCTATTCCTTGATGAAATCGGCGATTTGTCGATGGATTTGCAGGCAAAGCTGCTACGGGTACTACAGGAAAAAATTGTTGAACCAGTTGGTTCGCTAAAGGGCACCCCTATCGATGTTCGGATCGTATGCGCAACCCACAAGCCCCTTGACGCCCTTATGAAACAGGGAAAATTTCGCCAAGATCTTTATTTTAGATTGGCGGGTGCAACTCTTCAGCTTCCTGCCCTAAGAAAACGCAAATCAGATATTCCGGCGCTAGCGGAACATTTTTTACGGAAAGCCCAAGCGAGCCTTGCGGGTACTCCAGTTAAACATTTCTCCCCTGAGGCACTCGCGTTCATCGAAAACTACCTTTGGCCGGGAAATATTCGGGAGCTTGAACAAGTTATCACGAGAGCGACTTTACTCGCAGAGGGCAACGAAATCTTAGTGCAGGATCTTGATCTTGATCAGTCCCAACGCATGGTTTCCCTGGCCCCCGGAAGCTCCGGCAATGATTTAGAAGAACAAGATTTTGCGAGCTTGGACGAAGCCCAAAAGGCATTTACTACCAGTTTTGTGCAAAAAACTTTGGAGCGAAACGAAGGCAATCGAACGGCAACCTCCTACAAACTTGGAATTTCGGAGCGCACGCTCTACCGAATCCTTTCGGGGAAAAACCAAGCTGTCTGACAAATTTGGCACAGTGGCCTAAGGTCTGATCATCCCAATGCGCTTAACCCAGGGCGTATATTTTTAGTTACTGAAAAAAAGGGCATATTTTAGGCCGATTCTTACGACTTCCAAAAAGGCATACGAATTAGTAATGCCCTGGTGCAACCTCTGCATTTGAACTCCTCGTCCATATTTCAAAAGGAGGAAGAGTTTAAATGAAGAAAAGAATTTTTATCCCCGGTCTAGTGATGGCAACGGTCGCCGTGATGGTGAATGCGACTTCAACCTTGGCGGCTCAGTACCAGATGATGTTTAACAATGTTGAGCAGGGCGCCGGCAGTCATGCCGCTCCTCAGTTGAATGTCGGAGACGGAACCAGAAAAAACCTGGCAAAACGGGATTTACCAGATGAAAGCCAAAGCCCTGCAGAAACTTCAAATCCAAATTCAACTTTAGAAACTCAAGTCATCAAAGAGGATTTTACCTTAGCTTCCACCAGGCCAAAAAAGTATTTCAGACTTGGCCTGCTTGCCGCAGCCGTTAACGAATCCCACGAGATTATTTCTGGAGCTAACGCCCAGAAACTTGCGTCTTCCAGTAATTCAGTTTCTGGAGAACTCATGTTGGGATTTTTTCCGCTAGAAAGCCTAGGCCTAAATTTATTTATGCAAAGCAATACAATCAATCAACCCGTACTAGGGGCAGAAATCGAAGTGCTTCCCGTCCATGCGCAAATTTTTGACTTGGAAAATTTCCTAGAATGGGGCTTCTTAGCGGGATTTTCAACTCAAGGGCGCCGCGAGCTTAAAAATTTAGGCATTAGCGATGGCCTCGCCCCCGCCGGAACGGTTCATTTAGGAACAAGACTAGGTCTAAATTTTGGAAATACCTTTTCCGTGAGCGGCGGAATAAGGCTTAACGTCACGTCGCGGTCTTCCTACGACTATCTCACGGGCGACGTAGGCCTACTGGTTCATCTTTAAAAAAGAGAGAATAAAAATGAAAAAAAGAAACTTTATCGTAACGCCTGAATCCCTTGAAAAATCAGAAAGACTCTCCCAAGAAATCTTCTGGGTGTTCGTGCCCATTGCGGCTCTTATGGTTTTACTTGCTCTTACATTAAGTCTTACGGACCAGGCCTGGTCGGCCACCTACAACCTGTATTTCAATAATGCGGAGCAAGGTGACCATAGTCAGTCGAAACCTCAGATCAACGTGAACCCTAAAAAAGGGGTGAAGTCCCAGGAGCTGGATAGAGAAATTGAAGAGGAGGAGGAAGACGCCGAACCTGTAGAAAAACAAAAATCCGTGCGGAAGGAGGAGCTTGAGGAAGAGCCTACCGAAAAGGCTCCGCCCGAAAAACGGATTTCTCCCGACGAAAATTTTGCGGGTTGGAACCGAGTTCATGCCCGTATGATCGGATCCATATTTGGGGCAAGCATGCATTCCTCTGCCGAAAGCTTTGATAACTTCGATGATCTGTGGATTCGTCCAGAGAAACCAAAGGGCGGTTATGAATCAAGCCCAGTAGGTTTTGGTTTCGAATTTGGACTTTTCTTCAACCAGTACGTTGGGGTGAATTTGTTTACGAACGGACTTTTTTATGGGCTTGCCGGAATTGAAGGGGAACTGAACCCCTTTGGCATATCCAGTTCAAACCTCACATTAGGCCTTATGTTCGGCTGGACAGAATCGGGAGTTTTTCTTCAAGGCCCAAGTTCAAGCCATGCGGGGGCTAGGCTTTCCTACGCGCTTTCAAAGCACCTGGATTTAAGTCTAGCCATAAGAAACTACCTACCCTTAAGCCCAGATTCTCGGCTTCAGTATTTCGAAGCCCAGGGAGGCTTAAGCGTGCGTTTGTAAAAAACGCACGCTTACGACCTAGGCTAAACCGCTCCGGCTTTGCTTAGAGCTTTTTGCAAATCACCTGATTCATACATTTCACTTATAATATCGCAACCGCCTACAAATTCCCCGCCGATGAAGATTTGAGGAACCGTTGGCCACTGGGTGTATTCTTCTAACGCGCCCCAAAGCGGATCATCGGACAGCACATCAAACGCAGGAATTTCTTTAACGCCAGCCGCCTTAAGCATCTGGCAGGCCCGTGCAGAAAAACCGCACTGCGGAAATTGCGGAGTACCTTTCATAAATACAAAAACTTTATTTGATTTCACTTTTTCTTCAACGTTTGATTTTAAATCCACAGCCATATTCATTCTCCTTCTTATTAAAACTAATTTCTTTTACCCTGCGTCTCCGCTTGCGCGGGCGTCATGGTTTTGATGGTGAGCGCGTGTACACGGCCAGACTGAATGTCCGCTTCAAAAACCTTCTGCACCATACGGTGACAGGCCATAATGGAAAGGCCTTCGAAACTCTCGCTGACGGCTATAACTTGCCAATGATCTTGGGTACCGGTCAAATCAATGAATTGAGCCTTGGTACCGGGCAAGCCTTTTTCCAATTGTACTTCAAGATCCCTTGCGCTGGGAAGCCCTGGAATTGTGGGTTTAGAAAAACTAATGGGAATGCTCATGAGTGTCCTCCGGTACTGCCAAAACCACCTGCCCCGCGGGTAGTGGTGTCAGAAAAATTTTCAACTTCAACAAATTTTGGATGCAAAACGGGGGTAAACATTATCTGTGCAATACGTTCACCCGGCAACACGCTGCGTTCCTCGGTGTCGACATTTTGCAGGGCGACGATAATTTCGCCCTGGTAATCAGCGTCGATGAGCCCTACGCCCTGTTTTACGACCAAACCTTTTTTAGTGCCCAATCCTGAGCGTGAGAGGATCAAGGCGCAAAGATTGCGATTTCCCATAAAAATCGAAATTCCCGTAGGGAAAAAATGAGTAGCCCCGGGTTTCAATACAATCGGTTCATCGTGACAGGCAAAAAGATCCATGCCCGCCGCCGCGTCGCTGCCATACTGTGGCAACCCAAATTCTTTTAGTTTAGGCCTTAAAACCTTAAGCTCAATTTCGTAGGCCCGGTGTGCTTCATCTGCCCTGAGCGTCATGGGAGTTACGGGAGGCACGCCGACGGATACGGTGGGGTTCCCGGTGGCGGTACGATCTTGCCCAGGGGTGATGGCTGACTTCGTATTTATACCCTTAAAATCCTGCTGCATGATTTGATTCTCCATAATGAGAAGGCGTAACATAGGAGAGGGGGCCTGGGCTAACTTGAAAAAGCTGAACTTTTATTTATTCATACGCAGAAGCGCCCTAATTCTTACGCTTCCATTGCTGCACCTTGCATGCACCTCCATGGGTACGGAAGCCAAAATGAAAGCCCCCGGTGGCAAGGGGCCCATCACTAAAACTTTGGTAAAAAATCAAAGGGCGCTGGAGGCATGCATTCCGGAAAGCATCAGTCTTAACAGCGGTGAAGGGCTAAAAATGATTGTGCGATTTGAGGTCCAGGAGACCGGCCGCGTCTCAGGGCTTGAGATTGAACGGATGTCTTCGCCGGACCCAGATTTTGGGGCGTGCATCATGAAAAAAATCCAACGCATGAAGTTTGACGAGCCTGAGTTCGGCGAGCCGTTACGGGTGCGCTATCCGCTCATATTTGAGCAAGGGGGAAGTTAATTGTTTCAGTTTATAAAATCAAATGTTGGTGTGTTGGTTAAAACTATTTCCATTGGCATTTTTTGTTCGTCCATCGGCTACGCAGAAGGAACGCTACCCCCGGCGACGATCCAGAAAATTTTTGGTGCGGTAAAAACTAAAGTGCTGGCCGGCGCGGGCGGATCAGAAAGCCTGCGGGCCGAAGGGGAAGGCCTTAATAAAGGCGATACGGTGGAAACTGGGGCGGAAACCGTGGCCATTACACTACCGAACGGAAACGAAATCTATTTAGCGCCGCAAACCTCGATTAAATTCTCTGATTTTAATGACCCCATCAACCCCAGACCCGCCAGCAAAGGACTTCGCGTGGTGGAAGAACGCGAAGAAACCTCTGCCCAAAGTCCCCGGGATTATTTTGAACTTAAGTCGGGAACGATCTGGCTGCTAACGGCTACGGGCTTTGACCTTGGACATCCCGCCATCGTGCAGACGCCTGACCTCATTGCGGGAGTTGCCCGGGGAAATCTCGTCGTGGATTATGCCGCAAGCAACAAGGGCCTTTCGGTCGCGGTGCTTGAGGGAGCCGTGAAAGTTGGCAAACGCCTGAGTGATGTAGATAGAAATAAAAAAGTGCAATTCGTGAGCTCAGGGTTACGGGTTCATGGAGAAGGTCAGCAACTTTTTAAACCGAAAAAATTTAAGCGCAGCGTCATTTCATCCTTCGTTCATATGCGCTCGCCAGACATCGCGTCGGAAATGTCGCGGAGGGGGCCGCGAATATTACACGGCATGACTGCAAAATTCCGAAATCAAATGCTACCTAAAGCTGACGTTTTGAATGACGAAAGCGATGAAGAGCTTTCTTGGAACGCATTGCCTCCAGAGCCACAAAACACCCCAAAGGAAGCCGAAATGGCTAAAACTTTGACCACCGTAGCGGAGGCCGCGGCAGCAGCCATCGCGGCATTACCGGCTAAAACCGATGCCATAGCGCCCGCCCATACCGATTCTCACGCAGAGGGAAATTCTAGCATCCCCGCCGTAACCGTGGGCACTTCCGCCGGCCCCGCCATCATCCCTCCCGGAGTTACCAAAAACAGTTTATAATTTTCGATTTTTGTAATTTACGAAAATCAAATTGTCTCCATGGAAGGAGCATTTTTTGTCCGATAGTTTGAGCAAGTCCAGATACCGCCTTTATTTCCAGCTGCAGCTCATTTCCCAAATTGGGAGCTGGACCCAAAGCATTGCTTTAAATGGAGCAACTTTAAAATCAAGCAATAGTCTCACGAGTCTTGCATGGCTGCAAATCGCTGAGTTTCTGCCCATCCTACTTCTAAGTTCCTTTGCGGCGCATTTGGTTGACCGGGTAGGACCCGTGCGGGTACTCACCTACACCACGAAGTTTGCCGGACTTTTAGCGATTTTAACCGCATGCCTAGGTGCGCACCCGGCCTTGCCACACATTTATCTCATTTCTATTTTGTTTGGGGTGATTTCAAGTTTTGACTTGCCCGCAAGGCAGGCTTTTGTTTATGGCCTGTGCCCAAGGGAAGAGATTCCTAAGGCCTTTGCCATCACGAGTTTACAATTCCACTCGGCGCGCATCATCGGACCACTCTTAGGTACGTTTGTGGCGGCAAAACAGGGTATACATTATTGCTTTATTTTGAATGCCATAAGCTACTTGCCACTAATCTATTGCCTGCATTGGGGATACTTCAACCATTCGCAGCGGGCAGCCAAAATCCAATCTGTATTTCATGAAGGATGGAAGGATGCATTTTTTTTGGTGCTCCGAGGACAATCCAAGGAACTTCGCTGCCGGAATTTCTTGGTCATCATCATTTCTGCTTATTTCATAAACTTTTTCTGCTTATCAATCATACCGCTCTTGCCTGCTATGAGTTTAGGCCGGGAGCTGGCTTCCTTTAGTGGACCTTCCGCCGACCATTCTTGGAAAAGTTTTGGCATCATTCAGAGCATTATTTCTGCCGGATCGTTTCTGGGCTCGGCCCTGCTCTGGATGCAAACAAAAAGAAAAGTCACCCATACTAAACAGGTGCGAACCTGGCTATCGGGCGAATTTCCGTTGCGCCTCCTACTTTTGTCCGTGATTTTTTCAAGCCTTGGAATTTTTTTGCAGCTTTCAAACACCCCGTTTTCCGTTAACTTTTTGGTAACCCTAGCAGCCCTTGGCTCCCTTACCGTTCTATGTTTGGGACAGAACGGCGCCATGTTGCAATTAGAGGCACCTCAGGAATTTAGGGCGCGGTTTTCTTACCTTTATTCCTTGGGATACTTTTTATTCGCTCCGCTAGGTACCCTGTTTTACGCAAAAATGGGCAATTTCGTAAGTTTTGCACCTCTGCTCTGCCTAAGTGCGGTGTTCGCATTGGGATATGCACTAATCTTAATCATTCGCCAGCGGGTGCCGATTAAAACTAAGTTCCATTCTCCGGCAGAACAAATAAATTTTATTTATTGAAAAAACCTTCGGCT
>CAYYYP010000026.1:0-12094 GCA_964475985.1 uncultured Oligoflexia bacterium
TGGAAAGCGCCTACCCTTGTTCGCAAACGGGTAGGAATTTTCACGGGGCTCATTAATCTGCAATATCTACTGGGGGCCGCCATGGTGGTGGCCTATACGCCCATCGTAATGGCAAGCGTGCACCAAGCGTTAGGAACCATAGTTTTTATTTCCGCGATTTTTGCGAACTCAACGCAGATCGAAGAATAAAAAATGTGCTTCATTGGCTTGCGCTTCGACCGCAAAGGACTGGGTGCCGGCGGAAATGAATATGCCGTCGCCCGCGTTTGCGGTGATGGTATCGTGCTTCACTTCACCGCCTGCGTTTGATGCACTCTTCACCACGAGCGTACCGGTGATAAGGTGAATGAACCCTTCCCGGCCTGGTTCAAACGCATATTCAAGCATACCCACGCCAGCTTTTGACGCAGTAAGGACGGAAGCAAAAATTTTAATATCCTGTTCAATGGGAATATCAGGATGCCCAATTCCGGCGATAAAACAAAATTTATTTAACTTAAGTTCCCGATCAAAGTGGCTCTGGGCATATCTTGGTAAGGTGCCCCGAACGCCAGGATTCACCCAGATCTGAAGGAAATGCACCGGCGCTTCTTTGGAATGGTTGAATTCACTGTGGGTGACACCTCGACCGGCGCCCATGAGTTGAACATCGCCCGCCTGAATCACCGTGCCGTTTCCCATGGAGTCTTTATGTTCAAGCGCTCCTTCAACCACATAGGTAAGGATTTCCATGTCCGCATGACCATGAGGCGCAAAACCACCCGCTGGCGCGACGAAATCTTCATTTATAACCCGCAGTGATCTTAGATTTGAAAACCTAGGGTCATAATAATCACCGAAGGAAAAGGTATGAAAGCTTTTAAGCCAATTAAGATTAGTTTTTCCACGTTCTGAGCTTTTGCGTAATTTCAACATCGGTCTTTTCTCCGGTTTAAGAATATTTCTTGAAACAAATTTTTTGAGGCATAGAATTTCATCGAAGGCATGGGGGTGTCTATGACATTTAATAAAATTCTCGGGGGAGTTTCGAAAAGTTTAGGGACGATTGTTTGTTTGAGCGCCTTTGCCTCTTCCAATTTGGCTTTAGGCCAGGCAGTTCAGTTGGATCCTGCGCCAGACGGTCCGGAAGTGCAGGCACCTACGGTTCATGTCAACCTCACGGCGGATACTCGCTCCTCCGATGCTAGCGCAACGCACTACACCTTTGACTGCACTGGTCTCTCGGGAAGGCTGCCCGGTCACCCGGTGGATCCAGCGAACCGAAATTCACCCATTTTTCGGGTAACAAGTTCCGTCACCTCTGGATCATTTGATGTTCCGGTGTCTGCCAACCAAACTGCAACGGCAGCTTTCCTAAGGCGCGCGCTTGAAGCCGGGAATAATTGTGGACGGATTACGCAAATCTTGACAGCAAACCGCATTAATATCGAAAATTTCGTGGCTAACCCACCCCGCACAACAAGTTATGGAATTTCAAAAGTTGAGTGTCTTCAAGAGAGCCCACGCACCAACCCCGTCCTGGGCCCGGCCGATGGCAGCGTCCGCCGCGGTTTCTGTTACGGAGTGCAGGACGCGACCATTCGTTTTGCATCAGACTACTGTTTGCGGGCCATGACTCAAGCGTGCCGGAATAATACGACTTCATTTTTGACTCCCTCCCTGAGTACCATCGGCGGACGGAACTTTTGTGAGAGAGCTTATGCCCTTGCCCCGCAGCCCTTCGTTGCGGCGCTAGAATCTAAGACTTGCGCGTCTAACCCTTCCTTAGATTTTGCTACGGCGTGCCGAGAGAACCCCGCCATCGTTGCTCGCTTAAACTCAAGCCAACCTGCCGCAGAAATTCCAACCTCTGTATTGGGAGCGCTGGGCAGACACGCGGTTGATTGCATCCTCGCGGGCAACCCGGCGGCTTCGGAAGAAATGACGGCATTACCCCAAGAAGGACGTTCAGGTGCCCGGGATCGTTTCAATGCACGCGCCACCGCCATTGAAAATTTGAACAGCAACCGATGCCTTGGTAAACAGTGGCCAGAATTTTCAAACGCGCTTTTTGCCGATGTCCGAAACTATCGCTCACAGTTCAAGGACAATTGCGTTAAAGGCCCGCTCGTTAGAAATTACGCAGCCCCCAGTGTGAGGCGTGCACCGCCTGCGATTTACACCTCGCGACGATACAGCTGTATTTTTGAATTTATGAGCCATACCGATCTGGGGCGCAGCATCCCGGCCGACGATACAGCGGCTATCTTGCAGGCGTTTGAGAGCCCGGCGGCCAGGGCCCAGTTGCGAACCCTTGATGCAGCTTCCGTTGGCGGTGCACTACCCTACCGGGAAAAGTGCGATAAATACCAAACAGCGGCCGCGCAGGCCAGCGCGGGCATGCAGGAACAATGGCGACGCACGACGGAATATCCCGGCCGAGGCGCACATTAAAACTAAAGAAGATAACCTAACGGAAGAAATGCTCCCGACGTGTTTCTGGTACTTCGCCCAGCATAAGCAACAAATTTAAGCCGCCTTTCTTATGTCTGTCGCGTTTTCGACTCTCATTTTTAATTGCTTGATGAGTTCTACTGTATTTTCAGAAACTTTGAGATAATTGCCGCTTGGTCCAAGGAGTTGTTTCGCTTTCTCAATTTGATGCCGGTTGGCCAACTCAACAATATCACCTGCGCACACGTGAAAACGAGCATGTGATTCTCTAAGTTGGTCAAAAAGCTTTACATTATCTTTACGATGCATCTGACCCTCGCCACAAATCCACTTTCCTAAGGCACAAGCATTATCGACACAAACCTTGGCATGCTCAAGGGTACCATCGGGGCTCTCAAGATATTTACTTAACTTCATTTTCCAATCGATATGCGCTTTGATGGCAGCATCAAAATCAAATGGTTTCGCAATTCTAGCGACCGGGCACCCAAAATTTTTAGCAATCTCAAAAAAATCATTTGAGATTACCTCGATCGTACTCGCAAGGTGGGCCGCGTTTCTGTTCCCATCTAAAGCCATTTGATCCAATTGAAGTGATGAAGCTTCGAGATTTTGCAGAGATTTCGAAATTTCCCCGACACCAATCCGCTGCTCGTTGGTAGCCGACGAAATTTCTTGGGATTTGGATTCTGTGTTTTTGGAATATTCGGTCAGCTTTGCAAACGAGGACGACATTTCGACGGTTTTTTTTGATACGACGTCAATCGCTTTGATTGTATCCTCAGCTACTTTTTCTAACTCTTGTGTAACCCGCTCAATCTGAAGTTTTGTCTTCTCGACACTGGAGGAAAGAATTGCTTCTATCTCTTTCGCAGCACTACCGCTCGCCTTGGCGAGATTGCCCATCTCCTCGGCAACAACCGCGAATCCTTTCCCATGCTCACCAGCTTGGGCTGCCTCTACGGAGGCGTTGAAAGAGAGTAATTTTGTCTGAAAAACAATCTCGTTAATCAAGCCGGCCTTGTCTTTAATTTGCGCCATTGTATCCGTCATGGATGAAATCTCAGCCAAACCGGACTTCACCGAAATCTGCAGCGACTGACTGGAACTGTTAACAACTGAAATAAGATTTGAAAGCTCGCGCAGCGCCACGTCTGAACTTTCAACGGCTTTGTTCGATTCAAAAGCCGTGCTACTTAGGCCATTTGCAGCATCGGCTGTGGTGCCTACCATTGACGAGATTTCGTGAGCCGCCGCTGATGATTGCTGCACGGACGCCATTTCTGACTCGACCACTTTTTTTAAACTTTCACTTTGAGTATACAAACTTCTCGCTGAATCAAGCAAGCCCTCGATCTTCTCAAATAGGGTCTGCATCTTTTTTGCATTTTTGTCATTTGGGGAGAAAAATCTGTAAATTGACATCGTCATTCCAAATTCCCCTCGGCGGAAATGGCGTCAAACTTTAGTGGTATCGTGTCAAGTGTCACTGCTCAGCAACAGGTTTTATTGTGATTCTACAAAGTTACCAAATTCAAAGGCCATGTTTTCGGAAGGAAGTTGATTTCGAATTTCCCGGTTCATGATGGACTCCGTAAGCAGGCGCCTCATCTGGGCGATTTTCTGCGCCCTTAAAGCAGGAGTGAATCCAGATCCTTCCTGAGGCATCGTGATCAGAATATCAAGGGTATGATTTTCTACGGCCCCTAAGTCGTCTATTTCGTTTCGAAGGATGCGCGGAGTGATTCCGATCTGGGATAAAACTTCAGGAGGAAACGCTCCGCTTTTTCGCAAAATTTTTCTAAGAGATTTTTCAAGGGACTCAAGGCCAGCAGTGATTGGGGCACCGAATTCTGAAATCGAAGGGTGAATGGTGAGACGAAAATCACCCGGCCGGTCCTGACCACCTTGCGAAAAGCGTTGGGTGAAACGCCGCCAGTCTTCTTGGGTGAATTCGCGGGTTACTCCGATGAGAACATCATCGCCACTCATGTCCATTACCGCGAGAAGTTCACCGCCGTGACCTGGTGAGGTTTGCTCAAAAATACGAAGGGGATAGTTCCCGGAAACCCCGCCGTTCCATTCAAGGTGAAGAGGTCGATGCCGATTTCCGACGAGCGTGGAATTCATAGCCGTTGCAATATTCTGCGCCCGTCTCAGCATAGGTACATCGGTCGCTTCAAATGCAGCCCGTGAGCGAAGTCCTACCTGGGACGAATCGGTAAGGGGTGGGCCCAGGAAAAACTCACGGATCAACGCCTGCATATTCATACGTCCAGCGCCCACCAGATCCCCGGAAACAATCCACCTTAAGCCGGGGACGCTTCTTACGTGTTGGACACTTCTACGTTCGGTTTGCAGCGGATTGACGGAGATTAAATTTAAATTATCTAGGGCCGTAAGCAGTCTTTCTGCGTCGGCAAATGAAATCAAACGTCGTGTGGAATCGTGAGAATTTGAGACAAATCTCTCGTAAATTAGCCCTAAGAAGGAATGGGCCCGTGCGGTAGAATTCTCACCCTGCGCTTCACGGTAGGCGTCTACGACTCCGTCTTGCAATTGTCCATCGGGGGTAAAAAGTTCGCGGAGACTCTGATTCTGACGCAATTCTGAGTAGGATTGCCGCGAGGAATGCAGGTCTTCCAAGACTTCCGCACCATGACGTTCGTGAGTAGCTAAGCCGATAATCCGTCGGTTTTCACTCAGCGGGCGAATATTTTCCGAAGGCGCACTTGAATGCACGGGGTGTAAAGTTAAATCCTGGTTCAAGGCGTGCCTGCGTTTGCGACCAGCGATGGTGGCATCATCCAGCGTTCGGCCAATTCCCCAATAGTGCCAAAGATCTGGATAGTGAGCCAAGGGCGTTGCCGCGTAACTAGTCGCATCCGTCGCTTCCCACTGCCTCAGCCGGGCAATTTCCCGGAAGGACCTTGAAACACGTTGATGAACCTCACGCAACTCAGCATGAAGCGCCTCTGGAGAAAGCCCCTGAAACGCAACACCCGTCCAGCTATAAGCCGAAAGCACTCCAACTCGGGAGGTTGCTTCGGCGCTCGGTACCGAACTTGCCACTAGGGCTGAGCGAAGCCGCGAATTACGACGAACCTCTTCTAGTACCAGGGAAAAATACACTCGGTTGATTTCATCAACTTCTGCGGCATCGAAATGTTTGTTCAATATTTTTTGAAGTCCGTTAGCAGCAATCAGAAAAAGCAATCCGGGTTGAGTGGCCACGCCAAGGGCGCTAGGCGCTCCAGACTTTTCTTGGGCAAGGCGCTGCCGAGCATTGCGGTCTAGATCAATGAGCGCGCGATTGGAATGGGCATCCAGCGGCAGCCACTGGGCGAAACCATGGGGGTGCAGATCGTCGGCGGATAATGACGCCTCGACATCGCCAAGGGCCTGCACCGCACATTCCACAAAGGTGCCAGCGCTTTTGGGCGAAACTGGGCCCGTAGCCGCGACCCCAGTACTAAGCAATTTTGGTGGCAAACCTAACGCAAGGTCTGTGCACAAAAATGCCAGCAATAGGCCGAAAAATTTTAGATATTTTTGAAAAGCGACAGGCACGGATTCCCCCAAAGGTTTATCGGCGATTCCCCATAAAACTGCGAGGAAATTTCTGCCCTTTGGAGCATTAAATCAAGCCCTAACTCGAAAAACATTCTAAACTTAAGTTATTTATAAAAGCTTCCATAAATTCCACACGCCTTTTTCCTTCGCGTTGACCGGCCTGAGTTTGAAGACTAGCCCCAACATGGAAAAGTTTTGCGTAAAAATGGTCCAGGGTAAATTCTGCATCATTTGCTTTACGACTTTTACAGAGAGGATCTTCTTGGCGGTAAAAAGGCCTTTTTAGCAGTCCAGCCGTCGCAAAACACCTGGCCACCCCAATGGCGCCTAGGCCATCAAGACGATCGGCGTCCTGAACGATCTTAGCTTCCAAGGTCTTGGGTTTAATTTTTGCGCTAAAACTGTGGGCCGCAATGGCGTGTCCAATTTCATCGAGTAACTGAACGGGATAATGGATTGAACCTAAAAATTCCTGGGCTGCGACGGCGGAAAGGGTTGATGCCTGACTTCGCCTCGGATCGTTTTTAGGAACTACGATGAAATCATGCAGCCACGCGGCAGGTACCACGACTTCGGCGCGCCCCCCTTCTTCGGAACAAAGCCTCTTTGCGAGGCCCGCTACCCTTTGGAAGTGCAAAATATCGTGGGCCGGATCAAGCTCCGATGCTGCTTCGCAAACGGACTTCATTTTTTCCTCAATGAGCATCTCGAAATTTTCTAGATTGAATTGGTTCATACAGCTCCGCCGAATCAGAGGTTCGTAGGGGCCAACCAAATGGTCAAGCGGTAAAGACCTAGGTCCCCCCGAACACAGGGATTTAAGTATTTGAAATAGCGACCACCTAATACTGGACTTATTTAGTTAACATTTTTTACCAGGTTCCGATAATCTATTAAGTAGATCGTTGTCATTTCTCTCACTCATTCCAAAAGGAGAACAGAGTCGTGAACCAAATCATTACAATGAAATTCAAAATCCTTAGGGACGGCTTTTCGTCTTTCTATAAATTTATTTTGTTGATTGCTGGTTTTGCGATGATCGGCGGATGTAATCCACTGGGGCAATCCGTGAACGACACGCCAAGTGATTCGGAAAGCGGTGGCTCATCCGTAACCGTTGGCACCATTACGGTTTCCGATGCACCCATTTATAATTTTGGAAATGTTGAAAAAAATACCGTCAGTTCAAAAACCTTTACCGTTAGCAACACGGGCGATACGACGATCGCCTTAACTCCGCTTACGGACGGGAGCCTTACGTTAGTTGCGCCCTTTGCTCTCGCGGGCGGCACTTGTGTTATCACAAATTCTGTAGCTCCCCGGAGTTCTTGCACGATCATTGTGTCCTTTAGCCCAACTTCCGTTGGATCAAGCACGAATCCAATACGCATTGAATACGTAGGTGGCGTGGCAAACGGCAGCATTATGGGCACGGGCGTAATTTCCGTGGTGAGCTCAGGCCTTCGCGTAAACTTAGATGCAAGCTTGGCTTCCGGCACGACCAACTTCACGGACGGAACCTGCGCTGACACGACTTGGACGGACCTTACGAGCAATGGTTTAAACGCTACTCTTAATGGTTTCAGCACTTGTGCTTCAGGTACCGACGGATGGTCGGGCGCTGGAGTTGCGGCAAATCCATATCGACTCAGTTTTGATGGAGTTACGGACTACGTATCCTTTCCCTCGGGAATGACCTCAACGCTTACTACTTTCAGCGTTAGCTTTTGGGTCAAGACTACGGAAGTTAGAAGCCACGCTACTTACTGGCAAAGACCAGCTCTCTTTTGTCAGGGGACTAGCGGAGACGCTACCGGGGACTTTGGAATTACAACCCAATCGGGATACCTCGCCATGTGGTCAGGACTTTCCAGCACTGACAAAGAAGTCACTTCAACAAAATTCATTAGTGATGGAGCTTGGCACCATATCGTAGCCATCAATAACGGAACAAATCTCCGCCTCATGGTGGACGGATACGATGTTGGCGTTTCCATTCCTTCTGGAGGTGCTCTGAACGCCACGGCCTTTTACCTTGGTGGGTGTAATTACAATTTCGTCGCCACAAATCCGCTTTCTCAAGGTGAATTTGCAACTTTCCAATTCTATAATCGTGCGTTGACCACCGAAGAAGCCATTCAAAACTGTAGCTCAACTAGCGCAAAGCTTGCTTCAGCCACCTGTGCAACGTATTCGAGCCCGCCCGTGGCCGGACCTCAGCTCTGGTTCAAAGCGGATGCCATTTCAAAGGCCGACGGAGAAACCATCAGCGTGTGGGCGGACCAAAGCTCAAACACCATGAATGCCACGCAGTTCACCGGCGGCGCGCAACCCACTTACAAAACCAATATTCTCAGTGGAAAACCTGTCCTACGTTTTTCTGGTTCAAACTATTTAAATCACCCGTATAGTAGCGGCGCAATTGCTAACTCCGTATTTGCGGTCGTGAAACGAAGCGGTGGCGCCGCCGGATGGCAAACCGTGATTCAGGCATCTGCGCCCAATACGGCCCTTGCCGTACTCATGGGCGCACGGACGGGTAATTCGGTAAACTGGGGTACGTATTTCGGAAGCATTTTAAATTCGTCGTACTCGGTGGATGGCAGTTGGGCTGCATTGTCCTCCGTCAGCCGCTCAAGCGCCGATATTTCTATCGTAACCAATGGACTTGAAGAGCTTGTTGTCGGCTCTGGTTATCACTCCGATGCGTGGGAAAGAAGGCAGATTGGTGGCGTGAATAATGGCAGTGAAACCCTGACCGGGGATATTGCAGAAATTTTAGTTTACCCCTTTGCGGTTACGGATGCGCAACGAAAAACGGTTGAATGCTATTTGGGAAATAAGTACGGGATTTCGATTAACGTGGCGGCCGGCTGTGCTGCCCTCTATTCCGCGCCATCTGCTCCGTCTGGATTATCCGCCGTCGCATCGTCCGCTTGGAGTATGGTGGTCAGTTGGACGGCTAGCGCTACCGCCGATTTCACCGGTTATAAATTGGAGCGTTGTCCCGACGCTAATAACGATGGGACTTGCGATTCCGCCATGGCTCAAATCGCTACGCCCGGAAGCTCTTCCACCAGTTATACGGACTCTGGCCTCACCGCCGGAACTTATTACCTCTATCGCATCAAGGCCTATGGAATTGGTGGCGATTCGGCCTATACGTCTAATGCATCCGCTACAACCCAGGCGGATACTTCGGGTGGAGTGGGCCGCGGAGTTTTAGTCACCGGCACTACTTTAGCTTTGAATTTAAATGCCCCTACCGCCAACGGCGGAACGACAACTCATCCTGATTTAAGTTGTACCGGCGGCGCACTGACTTGGACCGATATTTCCTCAAGTGGTGCAAACGCAACCCTCACTAGCTTTGCATCTGGCAGTTGCGGCGCAAGCTCCGGTTGGAACGGAACGGGTTTGGTCGCAAGCCCGTATCGTTTGATGTTCAATGGAACCAGCGACTATTTGACCTTAGGTAATGTGATTCATCCCACTACTGCCTACACTTTATCTGCGTGGGTACAGACAACTAAATCGGGCGCTGCGCAACCCGTGATTAATAAGTTTGATTCGGGCGGAACAAATTCATTCTCGTTATACATTGACTCAAGCGGCTATCCCGTTTGCCGTTATTACCAAACCAATATTGGTTGGTGGGTACCCGGCACCACCACGGTCACTGGCGTTACTGTGGTGAACGACGGCGGTTGGCACCATGTCGTGTGCGTAGCCAATAATACAACGCAAAAAGTTTATATAGACGGCGCGGAGTCGGCGAGTGCGGCGGGCCCAAACGTATTGCAAGATTCAACCGCTCCACTTTGGATTGGTAAATCATCATCCAACGAATACTTCCGTGGTGGAATTGCCGGCGTACAAATTTATACCAGCGCTTTAACCGCCGGAGAAGTGTCCACTAACTTCAACGGATTTCTGGCGGATTATATCGACACTCCCGCCGCACCTACGGCGTTGGTAGTTACGGCCTACGCAACTGCGGCACGATTGGACATAAGCTGGACCGCAAGCACAAGTGCGGCAACCGGAGCTTACAAAACTTCCAATGTAACTAGTTACATCATTGAACGAGCTCCAGATGTTGCCGGAAACCCGGGTGCGTTCGCACAAATCGCGTCCGTAGCCAAAACGGTTACCTCTTACGTTGATACTAATTTGTCGGCCGCCACAAAATATCACTACCGTGTGAAGGCTTCCCACGTTGGACTTTCTTCTGCTTACACTTCAACGGAAAACGGCACTGCAGGAACCTATCCGTCAGG
Source organism: uncultured Oligoflexia bacterium (assembly GCA_964475985.1). GTDB lineage: Bacteria > Bdellovibrionota > UBA1018 > UBA1018 > CAYHWW01 > CAYYYP01. The sequence goes on from CAYYYP010000026.1 coordinate 10,287, forward strand.
CGCCATCAATACGACTAACTTAGTTCTTAATTTTGATGCCGGAAGCGGTGGGGCGGCGAACAACCCCACTTCTAGTTGCGGTAGCAATACGAGCACTTGGTACGATATTTCCGGCCAATTAAATAACGGAACTTTGGTAAATTTCGGCGCCCTTACCTGCGGTGGCGTGGATGGTGGCGGAAACGACATCGCCGGCTGGAATGGCAACGGCACCGTCGGAGATTCTCATCGATTGAGTTTTAACGGAACTTCCCAATACCTAAATTTTGGAAATACAATCAATCCTACGAGTGAATACACGCTTGCCGCCTGGGTGAAAACTACCCGCTCGGCCGTTCAACCCATCATTAACAAATACAACACGGGCGGTGCTCAATCCTATGAGATGTACTTGGATGCATCCGGTTATCCCGTCTGTATATATTACCAAACCAACATCGGTTGGTGGGTACCGGGCGCTACCAGTGTGACGGGAGATACCGCCGTCAACGATGGAGATTGGCACTACGTCACCTGTACGGCAGGGGCCGGAGTGCAAACAGTTTATGTTGATGGTGAATCGGTAGGATCGGCCGCGGCCCCTAACTTGTTGCAAACCACCACGGCAGAGCTCTGGATCGGAAAAGACAGTTCCGGTAATTATTTCGGTGGCGCATTGGGCGGCGCACAGATTTACACCCGCGCGCTAACTGGCGCAGAAGTATTATCCAATATGAATGCGCACATTGCCGCTTACCATACAGCGCCCGCAGCCCCCACGGGGTTTACTGTAACTAGAAATGCGGCGACGAACCGTTTGGACTTAAACTGGACGGCGTCGGTGAGCACCAACGTAAAATATTACAAAGTAGAGCGGGCCCCAGATGTCGCCGGAAGTGCGGGTGCATTTGCCCAAATCGCCAGCGTCGCTAAGACGGTTACAAGTTATGTCGACACCTCCACCACGGCCGCGACGACTTATCACTACCGAGTCAAAGCAACCTTCGCGAGCTTAAGTTCAACCTATGCTACCGCCGCGGGAACGGCGGCAGGTACCTATGCTAACGTTGCGGTGAATACTACAAACCTTGTGCTCAACCTTGACCCTTCCTTTAGCGGTGCGTTCAATAACCCTACGGCAGCATGCGGAAGCACGACTTACAAATGGTACGATATTTCGGGTGCTCTCAACCATGCTACCCTCACTGGGTATGCAGCCCTTACGTGCGGCAGCGGTTGGAATGGCGCTGGATCTGGCGCGGATCCTTACCGTCTAGATTTTAACGGTACTTCAAACTACTTGAACTTTGGTGATACCATCAACCCCACCGCTGCCTTTACGCTTGGAGCTTGGGTTAAAACCGTAAAAGCCGCTAAACAACCCGTTATCAATAAGTATCTCACCGGTGGGACTAACGGTTATGAAATGTACTTAGATGCCGCCGGAAAACCCGTCTGCCATTATTACCAAACTAATATTGGATGGTGGGTACCTGGTGAAGTGACGGTAACGGGTCCATCGGCCGTCAATGACGGCGCTTGGCATTATATTACCTGCACTGCGGAAGCTAGCACCATGAAGGTTTTAGTAGACGGCGTTGCCGTAGCATCCGTAGCTGCACCAAACTTGCTTCAAGTTTCGACCGGTGCGTTATGGATCGGAAAAAACAGCAGTAACGAATATTTCCAAGGCTCCATGGGTGGAATTCACATTTATACCCGTGCACTTTCCGAGGCAGAAGTTCTATCCAACTTTAACGGCCTTACCGCAACTTTCCCTTAAGCGAGAGAAGTTAAAAACTAGTTGAGCTCATCAGCCGTTCAATCAC
>CAYYYP010000026.1:12194-44956 GCA_964475985.1 uncultured Oligoflexia bacterium
AACCATTTTGGCGCTTGCACCCAAAACAAACTCTGAATCACTCCGAGGATCGCCGCACTCCAACAAACGGTGAGCATACGACGGCCCTCCTCCGGAGGAAGGGCTAAAAGAAAAAAAGGTGTGGCCGAGCCCCCGATCAGCAAAAAAATCGCTGCGTGATCAAAGCGCCTAAACCACTTACGCACGCTTTGGGACCATTGTGGACGATGATAAAGCGCGCTTGTGCCAAAAAGATTGATGAGACTTAACGAATAAATGATGGCTGCTACTAATGCCCTTGAACCATTGGTTTTAGTAATCAGCATTAAGCAGGATCCCAGGGCGATGAAAAATGCTGCCTGGTGGGAGTGACCCCGAAGTAAGGGTTTTTTAAGGATTTTTTGCGACGTGTGCATTTTTTTGAATTCCTAAGCTTGGTTAAACCGAAATTATTCTACCCAGTCCATCCTAAGTTTTAAAAAGTTTGTTACCTTAAAGAGGGGCAACCAAAGTTATCATCGCCTTGCCGTCCCATTCTCAACTTTCAAACCCAGATGATTCCTCACGGAGGAGGATTATGAACCGGTCTACGCTAAATTTAAGTCGTTTACATGCTTTTTTACCGATAGCGGTAGCGATAGTCGTTGTTGGCTGCAGTCGTGACACGCCAAATTTACCGGGAATTGGCTCACTGAACGTTCCACCACTTTCCGCCCAGCCGGTGGATGGTGGGTGCATCTTTGATTGGAGCCACGCAAGAGTGACTTATTTTGCACCGAATGACCCGGGCAGCGATGGCAATAGCGACGCCGCAAATTTAGCGCTCTCCTATAATGTTTGGATGATGAATGCGGATGGTTCGAATAAAACTGCTTTAACTAAGAATACCGTCGCTAATGTAAACGTATTTTTTCCCACATTCTCTCCGGACGGAAGAGCAATCTTTTTTAATTCCACGCTAGGATTTTCGGGGGCGGTGAATTCCGCACCTGAATCAGCCTACAATATCTGGGCAGTGAATACGGCGACCGGCCAACTCTTGCCAATCACCCAGAACACCAACGGTAACCATAGCGATGGTTCCGTCTACTTTTCGCCCGACAGCAATAAAATATTTTTTAGCTCTACCCTCAACTTGAGCGCATCACCGAATGGGCTCCGAAACCCTACTCATAATATTTGGAGTCTTGACGCGCTGGACGGAGTGCCCCAACTCCGAAACCTAACGGCAGCTACGCAAGTAAGTTGTGAAAGCAATGGTTTTGAATATTCACCAGACGGCACCAAAATTTTATTTGCTTCAAGAATGGCACTGGATGCGGATCCTGCAACTCCTTGCTTAAGCGTATTTAATGTTTGGGTTATGAACGTAGATGGTAGCGGTAAAATCGCTTTGACCAGAAATACGGACGTACGCAGCCAACCGGCTGGATTTTCCACGGAAGGTGACAAGATTTTATTTTATTCAAGGCAAGCGGTAAACGGCGTGGCTTCAGACTCCGATAATATTTGGATCATGAACTTGGATGGTACGGAGCAAACGCCACTCACCACTGAGACTCAAGCGAACTTTGATAGCCGCGTGTGGCGAAATGGTATGAACCCCCTTCGGGATTCAACGGTAGTATTCCAATCTCGGATGGCGACATCCGCCGGCCACAGTGGAGCTGCGCAGCCCTACAACCTTTGGATCATGAACCTCGACGGTTCAAATCCTCGGGCAATCACGACATCTACGGATATAAATAGTGCGATCAGTTTGCCGCGGTATTCTCCCGATGCAACCAAAATTATTTATTTAAGTTCTGAGGCGCCGGCGGGCGTAACTCCATGGACGCCGACTCCGAATGTGTGGATTCGGGATGCAAATGGTAGCAACGCCCGCGCGCTTACGACGAATTCAAACGGGAACATGGTTCGAATCGGAACCAACGACGTGGTGGATTTGCCGAAGATTTGTAACTGAGACGTCATTACCGAGATTTAATGGCCCTGAGGCAACTTCTTAGGTGGTACTTCTTGCCGATCATGTATAAATTCATTTAATTTATACTAAAACCGATAAATTCACCGGGGAACTGCCCGTGTTATTTCATCGGATAAAATTCATGATTTTCGTTACCCTGCTGGTCTTCTTACGATCCGCGGGGGCGGAAACCCATGGCGTGCGTGAACCACGCGCGCCGGCGATGCAACGTCAACCTAACCAAGCCCAAAATCACGGTGTCGCCATTGCCCCCTCATCTGCGGACAAAGACCCTGATTCTACCTCCGACAACATCCGTGATGTTACTGCAGACGTTCCCGCAATCCAGAACGCACTTCAGCACATTCTTGATCGCATTGTTGCGGCCGCACGCATCACGCATCCCAGAGCTATAAAAAACGTGAACTGGCGCATCCGCATTACCGCATCCCCAGAAATCAATGCTTCGGTACAAATTCGCGATAGAGACCGTAGCACCGGTTCGTCTGGTGTGAACCATGTGGATCAAGTGGAAGTAACGGCCGGCCTCATCAACCTTTTTATGGCGGAGGCACGCGCCCATCCCGATGGTCCACAGTTTAACGACGCCCTTGAGGAAATCGCTGGCATCATCGCCCACGAGCTGGGACATAGCATTGACTTCAGCCAAGACCCCCATGCTTATGGGCAGCTGCGCGAGGTACGGGCCGATGGAATTGCGATTCCGCTTCTGCACGCGGCGGGCATTCCGACCAATTCCCTAAACCGCGCATTTCGGCGTATCGCAAGCGTTGCCGGGGCGGTTACGGAAAGTGATTTGGTGAGAGCCGTAAAATCCTATGTCAGCACTCATCCCACCGATGTGTTTCGCACCATCCAGGGCGAAATTGGAATTGTCGTAAGTCAGATGACCCAAGGCGGTCCGCAGCTTCGTCCACTCAACGTTCAACGTGAAAATTTCTTAGCGGAAATTCCGCACCTACCAACGCTAACCCCCGCGCAGGCGCAGGCCGCCGCAGAAATCGCAACCTTTCCGAGGCCAACTTCCCTGGTGGCGACCATCTCTGAAATTAGAGCGACGCTAAATACCCTGGAGAACGCTCGCTATAGTGACGCCGAGAACCGGAACCTCGTTTTTGATCGGGCCGCAAGACAGCTTCGACATCTCATGACGCTTTTTGATTCGCAGCTTGCGGCCAGGGGTAATCACGTGCCACCAAACGAGCGTGAGGAAGTATTTAGTTTGCTTCGGCAATTTGAAACAATATCCATCGATTCCCCGTTGCTCGCCACCGAAAAAATTTCCATAGCCAATGATACTCGCTTAGAAACCATTCCTTTTTTTCAAAGTCCGGAATACACGCAGTTTCTTAGGCAAACGCTGACTCCGCGATTTGAGAGCGCAGCCAGGGATTTAGATACTTCCATGACTTGGGATTCAATTTCCTTGGGCTTGATCGGTAACTCATTCTGCCCTCCACAATTTTTTGCCCAATTGATCGCCGATACTTTGCCCCAGGTCCAAAGCAGATATCCATCAACTGAACTTAGCGGAGTTCTTGCCGCAAACTTCCTAGCGAGATTTTCTAACTCTACGCAAACCCTTGATTGGACCATGATTATGGGGAGGCTCTACCAACAGATTGCCGACAGCCTTTCGGAAAGCGAGCGTAATCATTTCGTGGTGAGGTTCAACGAAGTTGCACGCGACCCGAGTTCCGTAGGGTTGAGATTCCAGAGATCAGGGTCGGGGGAACGAAGCGGTCTGGATGATCAGAAATTGAGTTACGCCAGAGCCCACAATCAGTGGGGCGATGTTGAATCCACCGCGAGAAGCATCTGGAGAGATCGGGGATTCTATGCGGCATTTGATTTTGCTAACAACACTAACTATACGATCGACTGGCATTTGATTTGCCAAATCATGGGGATTTCGGCCGAAGTGGGGCGCCAACAAATCAATGAAAGCCTGCGGGATTTTTTGCGTTCTAATCGGTACCCCCAACTTCTTGAAGCCTTAGCAAATGGGCGGCCTCCGTTGACCAAAGAATTAGCTTTGGGGACCCGGTATTCTTCTTGGTTCGACGCCAACCTGGGGGATGACATCACAGATAAAAATAATTTAACGTCGCCCACGGCACGTTTCAGCATGACTCGGAACCGACTTCAAAGGCGTTACATTTTAGGTCATAGCGAGGCTTTTCGGAACCGGTACCGCGAAGTGGTGCGAAGTCGCTTGAGGGGGTTGACCGAATGGACTAACGAGCCGCCCACTGCGGCAAAGGTTCGGGACGCCTTTCTGGCGACCATGACGGAAATGCTCGGGGATCATCATCAATATCCCACCGCCGTCTATGATTTGCAGATCGAATCCATAAATGAATTAAATTTGCAACCAGCGACAAAGCAGCGCCTGATTTCAGAACTTTATTTAGAAGAGGCAGCGCCCATTCCCGGAAAAAAAGCATCGAAGGACGCGAGGGGGCGATCGGTAGATAATCTCGCGTGGCCTAACCTACCCCAAGGGCACCCGGACGAGATGATACAGTGGGCCCTCTTTACAAAGGGTGAGCATAACGTCCGCATCTATCGCGCACTTCATAAAGCCGGAGTGGTGCGGCGACCGACGGACATTCTTCCCCTCGCCCAAGCTCGCATGACCGAAACGCGAGATTTGTTCGGTGGTACCGCCCCCCGCGGTCGGGCCGACAAATATACGACGAGAAGTCATTTCGAAGTAGTCCACGCCATGGCACCGCTCCTCAGCCAGGAGCTGAGAGAGGTCCGCAGCCCAGTTGAATTCTTTCAATTTATAGAGCGAGTTTATGATCCATCCATTCCAAGAAGTCAGCATGCTGCAGCCGCTACGAGCCGGGCGGTCACTCGTCTCACGGGAGAAACGATTGCCCGAGCGCGAAGCATGAATTTAAGCACCGATGACGCCCATCGCGTATTTTTGATTTTGACGCAAAATGGCCCATCCCTTGAGACGGATCAATACTTTGAACAAGTTTTGCGACCTACCCTTTACGCCCAGGCATCTGGTCAGCTCCTAGATGAACTTCAAAGTTACGCCATGGAAGTTGAAGGCCGCACGAGACCCGGACCCACTACGTATATCGCCTCTGATGGAACTGAAATCACAACCCCTGGTCTCAATCACGATATTCCGATGCCACCCGGTCATCATCGCCGCATTGCCGGCGGTAAAATTCGTGCGGCCATCGCAAAGGAAGTTTTAGCGCGGGAAATCACTTTGTCTCCACCAGACCGGGATGTTTCAACAAGACTCCGAAGAACGGTCAACCGCCTCCTGGCGGGCATCCACGAAATGACGGATGCCGGCACGGCAAGGGATGAACTGATTGAGTCCTTGGCGTGGTCACTTGATATCAGGGACAAAGATATCCTCGCTCGTTTGGAATCGGAGAAATCCACGAACTGGCATTTTGTAAATCCTTCACAGATTAGGAAAGGTTCAGCTCTAACTCAAGTAGCGGGCGCATTAACCCCCAGCGCCCGTCATGATGCCATTGAATATTTTATGAATCCTCAAGGTCCACTTCCCGCTTCCGTCGTAGACGCTGTCCATAATGCGGTTAAGCGGGACTCGCGCCATAGAGCCGAAGATTTCTCATCCTTGACTGCACTTCAGCGCGAAGTAGGCGATGCAATCAGACAAATTGAAACCGCTGCCCATAGCGCCAGTGCTTATGAGCGTATTCCGGTGCTCATGCTGCTCATGCGTAGCGGCGAGAATGCACCCATGCATAGCCCCGATTACCCGCAAAATATTTTACGGCAATACTTAGGATTTCGCGCTGACCCTTCGGATCCTCGTGGCTCTAAGCAGGAACGCACCATGCGGGCCTATCTGCGCACCATCGGTCCCGATGAAGTGTCAGCCAACCTTGCGGGCATGATGGCCCTTCATCACGAAAGTGACGGCCAGCGGTGGCGGCCCATGTTTGAAATTTTTACGGGCGTTGGCGTTAAGGGCGGACAGCTCACTAGCGTTTTTAATTTACTGGGGCCGGAAGCTACGGCGGAACTTCGGGGCTTGCGAGACCGCGCGCGTCCTTTGAGCAAATATCAAGTAGAACGGATTTTTGAGAATACTCTCACTTTCTCCGAACGTTCTCGCATTCGACGCACCGTGCGCGTGCTTGGAAGTGCGAGCATGAAAACCGTAGTTTTGGTTGAGCTGGTCGATGGGCGCCAAGTCGTCGCAATGGTGCGGGCACCGAATGTTCAGGAACAGAACCGCAGCAATATTGAACGAGCAAAACTTTTTGTCGCCAATCTGCGGGAAGAAGGAATTGAAGTGCCAAGCTTTATGGATGACATCATCCGGGGCACCGAGCGTCAGATGCAGCACGAAGAAAATTTTACGGAAGAAGTTGAAAACGTACTTCGCGCTCAAGGAATGTATGACAAACTCAATACCCAAATGGCTAACGAACTTGAGGGTTGGCATTTTCATGTGCCTGGTCCCATTGAGGGTTTCACGCCCCGAGATAATTTAATTTTCATGGAATATGCACCAGGGATTCCCCACGAAAATATCACGAATGATCATACGCGAAAACATACGGGACGCATGCTTTTGCGCGCAGGGGTACGTGGCTTGTTTCGGCACCGGATTTTAAATACGGACCCCCATGGCGGGAATTATTTGATTGATGAAAATACGCGCACCATTCATCCCATCGATTTTGGCCAGGAAGAAGTTTACCGACGTGCTTCATTCATAAGATCGATTTTTGGGCGACTACAAACCGGAGACGATATTTATAACCTCTCCCAGTTTTTGCGTGCAGTTGAGGCCCAAAATGTGGATGACATGGTTAGATTCGGCGTGCGGCTTTCGGCCACCGGGCAAGCACGGGATCACGCGGCATTGCGAGAGGAACTGCGAAATCTTTTACGGCGGGCCCAAAGTAACGATGAAAGACTCATTGGGATCACCGACGCATTTAGCCGTCATGAAGTACCAATGGAGCATAGATTTTCTTTTGGCGTGCTTAAGGCCTTGCTCATTTACCAAAGGGAAAATTTCGCTGGAGTGGATGACCTTCATCAAGTTTTGACGGAAGAGGTGACGCGGGTTTTGAGGACACGGCCCATGGCGGTTTTGCAGGATTCACCGGGCGAGGTCATGCAGACGATTCGTGATTGCGTAGTGCAGTCCTTGCACGGGCCTTAGGAATTCCCGCTCAATTGGACTGCTTATTAACCATTTAACCTGTTCATCTAAATAAAAAACGTGTATCAGACGCAACTATTATGATTTCTAAAATTACTGCGTTTGCTTGGTTTGCCTTAGGTGTCGTTCTTACCCTCACCCAACCTACCCTTTCCCACGGTCAAACTTACATGCGTGGATCCCACCGCGACCAAGGCGGGCTTTCGTTAGTGGATCTTCTCACCAACCTTATTTCCCAAAGGCGCGCATCAGAAATCGTTTATGGCGTCGGAGCATTTAATATTTCCGAAACTGGGGGCTCTTTTGCGGGTGGCGCTGGCGTTCGCATCGTAAGAGAGGAAGGACACCAGTTTTCTTTAGAATATCTTCAGGGCGCTACCTTTTTAAGGGCCCAGGGAACTGGCGAATTATTGGCGTTTGATCTGAACTTCCCGATTTTTGGCAGTCCCCTCGCCCAGACTCTTGGGCGGGCCATTGGAAATAACATCACCCAGCTCGCCCGAAATCTGCGCTGCGATTCTAGATTTAGAAATAATTTAGATCCCATTGACTGCACCCCTGGGGATCCTGAGTCCCGAGAAATGGCCATTGCCGCCAATCGCCACACCACTGGATTTGGCCTTCGCGTTATTCCGGTGGCATTCGATGGCCAATACCGCAGGGATTTAATTACAGACTCAAGTGCCAACTCCTATATTATTCTTACGCCGAGCGTACTTTTGAATGTAATGCATGTGGATTACCGAGCATTACAACGCGCAGGAGTTGCGGGCCTTGCCCTAAGGGTAGGTGGATCTCCGCTAGCGTTTGGCGCGGGGGCCGGAAACGCTCAAGCCGCTTTTGCCGCAGGTGGAAATGCGAGGGTTGATATCGAACTAGTTCTGCACCTAGGAGGCGGACATTTCGTTGGTTTAGATAGCTTGTATAGATTTTTTGGCGCGTATCATGACAATGAAGGAACTTCTTTATCGGCTATTCACTCTTTGAGGACGGCCGTAAGTTATACCTACTGGCCATCTCACACGCGAGGAACGGGTGTTGGATATTTTGTTCGCCCTAGTTATGATTTGAATGTCATCGATATCGCTACGGACGACCGTCCTAATGGCCAGGCTACCGTAAACCACGTTTCTGGTTTTAACTTGGGATTTGAACTTTAGTTTATAAATCTAAAAATTTTATAGCTTACCTTCGCCGGCGTTTGCGCTCATCGCTGCCTTTGATGGAAGCCAGCGGCCATAAGCGATGCTCCACTTTGGCAAGGCCGGCAGTGGTCAAGGCCCGCATCACTTCTTCGGAGGATTTGTAGCAGGGGCTCGCTTCATCAAGTGGCACGCGGCCATCGGTATTGACTTGAATGCCGGCCGTTTTATATTCCGCATCGATCTTGGATTGCGACAACGTTTTCATGGCATTTCCGCGGGACAGTTTGCGTCCAGCTCCGTGGTTCACGGAATATGCAGAATTCACGGACGCCGCTAGCGGTCGCAAAATATAACTCCAGTCTTTATTGCTCCCCGGAATTAAAACTGGATGCCCGCTAGTTTCCCAGATGGTCCCGCGAAGCGCTGGGTGGCCCGCCGGAAATGCGCGCGTGGCACCTTTGCGATGAACCCAAACGTCGCCGAACTCTGGATGAGTTTCCCTTTGCACTAAGTTGTGACTGATTTCGTAAATTAAACTGAGTTCTGATTTGAATACTTCTTGGAAAGCTTCCGCGATTTGTTCATAAATAATAAGTCGATTGAGAATGGCATAATTTCCGCCAGCGGCTACGGCATTTAAGTAATCGTCGTAATGCTTGGAATCCGGAGTGAAGTACCCCAAGTCGATATCACGCCCTAACTCCGGATGCTCAGATTTCGCTAAATTAAAATAATTTGTAGCAAGGCCATGACCGAACCCCCGGCTTCCGGTATGAACTTGCACAAATAAAGTCCCTGCTTCCTCGGAACGTTGCAATTCAATGAAGTGGTTTCCGCCGCCAAGGCTGCCCAGTTGATCACGTCCACGCTCGGGCCTGCCCTGCCCTCCCCAGGGTGCTTCCCAACTTTCACTTACCGGTATTCGATGCCGTTCCGCGCGGCTACGATCAAAATTCGCGCCGTATTTATCGACGTAATACTCAGCGCCTCCCCGGATCAGTTTTTCAAATTCTCTATCGGAGACAGAGCCGAACCGTTTACTTTTTCCGCCGGCGCCAAGATCCACTCGCCGCATGACGGCCGCATTGAACTCAAGACGTTTGGCGGGCGTTGCCGCATCGGCTGGTACCTTTGAACTTGCGCTCATCATGCCGCAGCCGATGTCATAACCTACGGGCCCCATGGCCACCGCGCCATGTTTTGCATCCGTAAGCAAAACGCAACCCACGGGAACTCCATAACCAAAATGGGTATCCGGGGTAATCGCCACAAGTTTTACACCTGGGAACTGCGTGGCGTTTATGATTTGTGAATAGAGATTATCTTCTACACCGGCCAGCAGCGCTGGCGAGAGAAAGAGCCTCACGCAAACGTTTGCGGTGTCTTCAGTTTTTAAATCGTAATAACCACTCTTATTTAGAGCGGCATACTTTTTCCAACCTTCAAGGTTTTTCAGTTTCATTAGGTCCCCGAAACCCTAAAAATTCTTGATGTTCGGATAAGATTCTTTCACAGCTTGTTTGATCATTGTTGGTATCAAAATTACCCATTTCAAAAGTGCCCCCCAGCACAAGTTCGCCTGACCTAGGAAAGAGATAATAAGGTCCAAAAAAAACCATGTAGTCTAAAGCGAGTTCAGATGAACTTGCAGCGACTCGCTGAACGTAAAGAAGCTGTCCGCGCACGGGAATCAGGTGCTGATCCTGAACCAGGTCCCTGGCACCAAGGCCAGAGCAATTAAAGACTAGCGAAGCGTCCGGCACTAGGTTTCTAACTTCGGAAATAGCGGCGATTCGTTTCTGAATGAAAGTAACCTTAGGTAAAATTTTTTCTGAAAGGTTACGCAAATAAATGGGTGTATCAATAAGAAATGTTTGAAACTCGAAGCCTGAGTGCACCACGCCATCAATGGGTAGTTTTGCGTGGAAAATACCGGGTAGTATGATGCCCAGCCGAGCAGCATTGTGCATGCCTGATTTATCGGACACGGAATTCGCATCCCCCGCTACGCCAAAGATTGGAAGCTGCCTCACGGCCGCGCCGCTTTGTTCAAGCTCCGCAAACTTTTGGTAGGATTCCGTTTGCATTCGAATCAGCCTTTGGTGATCGGCGGCAGAGCCAAAATCCAAAGAGACGGGAGACCAAAGTCCACCGGCAATATTAGAAGTTGTTTGCGGGGAAAGGTTTTCGGCGACGATCGTGACGTCATAACCTTGATTCAATAGTTCGTGGGCGGTGGTGAGACCAATCACCCCGGCCCCGATGATAACAACTTTTTTGGAGGGCGAGAGATGATGCTCGGCTATCCGTAAACTTTCCCACACGGTCCCCCAGGAAAGGGTCAACCCTGCGCCGCCATGGCCATAATTGTGGATCACGTGCAGTCCATCTACGACTTCATGTTCTAACCTGATCCCTCCTTCACGGTACGGCCTAAGGCCAGCAATGGGAGTTACGCCGGGGGATGTTACCGTAAGACCATTTAATTGTGGGTAGGCTTGATAAGGGTTGATGGGCGTCGCGAATGCGGGATTAAGGGCAGAAAGAAAGATTGCAACCCAGAGGGCAAAGCTCCGGTTTCTAAAACTTAAATTCATGAAAAAGCCCCTATTCACGGAATTTATTTACTATAGGAAAGCTAAAAAGTAAGCGGATAAAATTCTGGGGCAGAGGGACCGAAGTCTGGCGGGCCCTTGCGAGAGGTATTCGGTGAGGAAGTCACCAGTGAGGGTGACTGAGTCGGTAGATGTGGGCGGCTGGGCTGCCTGCTTAATCGGCAAGGCTTAATGCCGCCCAAAACTTTGACAACCATCATTATCCCTGACGGCCTAGCCCACCAGTTTTCACAGCAAATTCAACGTATCCAAACTGGTCTTTTTTGTGCAATAAGTCCCTTCGCCAAGGGAGCGCAAATGTTGAATCAAAGCTTAAAAATTACTAAACTTTATATGTTTATAACCCACGGCCTTTCGATTTTAGGCCTTGGGCTTTTTTCCATATTGCCCTCCTTCGCTCAAGAAGGTTCCGAGGGCATGCACTGGGGAACCCTGCGCTGCCAAAGCATCCACATGCGCGAATTCATTAGGCCGGCGGCAAGAAATCAGCGAAACCCCGGTTCGTCCTTCATGGCTCAGTACCCCATCTTTCTCAACTTACCTCCCTTTGAAATCCAGCTTAGGACATCAAGGACTTCAGGCGCTCATCCGGCGGCTGAGAGCATTGGGGCGAGTCACGCGATTCAACCGCAAACCTTAGCGGATCGCAGTTACCGTGGCCGCGGAAATGATACGAATCCTATTTCCTTGGATTTTGGCGTAGTTGTGCAGTCCAGTACTTCTGCGACGGCCGTTCCTCATTGCCGAGAAGACGGAACTTTTCAGGGCGGCGTAGATTTCGTAATCCGTTCCACTACCCTTGCCAACGAGTTGGATACTTTACGTGACAGCAGTGCCACCATCGGAATGTTGCCAACCAGAAATATCGTGAGGCCGCTCACCACATTGGTTACCAATCACCAAAATACACTTCGTTTACCCATGAACGATGCTACGGGATTCCCGGTGAACCAAAGAGTCATCCCTTTCTTGAATCAGGCGAGAATTGACGCTTGTCGTCCCCTAATGGCCCAAGCGCAAAGTGCCTACGAAGCTCAGCACGATGATTGGGAAGACCACGAAGAAACCAGGCGGGCTAACCTTGCTCGAGAACAAGCGCGCCGTAATCGCCGTACCCCCATTGCCGCAAATCTTTTACAGCCCAGCCCTGAACCGACTCGCCCCAACCTCGATACGGTTTGTGCAAACATTCCAGCGAGTGCCCAGGCAAACCGCCGCGTATTTGGCATTGAACTGAGCTGTGATCTTTCCATCACCGAGGAAGCCCACGCTTACTGCCAAAGTCAGCGTGTGGTTGAGACGAGTCCGGCCACACCCGCAACGGCAGCCCCCGCCGCTGAAGTACCGGTAACGGACGCTGGCCTTCGTTTAGACGCTTCTCAATAATAAAAGTTTAACTAGAACCCTTGAATTTACGTTAGGACGCCGCCGCCAGCTTAATATTGAAGTCAGCGTCCGCTTTCATTTTGCAACGCTCAGTAAGTCATATTAGACTAACCGAACCCTTATGATTGATTTTTCAAATATCTCCATGCATTTCGGTGAGCAAGTCCTCTACGACAACGCAAGTTTCCAAATCGGGGCGCAAGATCGCATCGGTTTAGTGGGCCCCAACGGCGCAGGCAAAACCACCGTATTTCGATTACTCACGGGTGAAAATAAACCTTCGCAAGGCACCATCTCGATCCCGAAAAGTTTAGTCATGGGCTATTTTTCGCAAGACGTAGGCGAGATGGCTGGAAGGTCAGCCCTTGAAGAAGTTAAATCCGGCGCCGGCAAAGTTTCAGAAATTGAACGAGCCCTTCATGAATGTGAGAAAGCTCTTGAAGACTCAGCGATCAATGCCATTGACGATAGCGCTATGGAAAAACTCCTTGAGCGTTATGGCGAAGCGCAACTTGAGTATGAGCGCCTGGATGGCTACGGCCTTCAGGCCAGGGCCGAAGCTATTCTCACGGGCCTTGGTATTAAGCCAGAAGACCATAAACTTCCCGTGGAAACTTTCAGCGGTGGTTGGAAGATGCGAATTGCGCTCGCAAAAATTTTAGCTTTGCAGCCAGGCGTTTTACTTATGGATGAACCTACCAATCACTTGGATGTTGAATCCATCGTTTGGCTCGAAGAGTGGCTTTCGAATTATCCAGGGGCGCTTATCATGACCTCCCATGACCGCGACTTCATGAATCGCTTGGTAAATAAGATTGTTGAGGTAGCCAACAAAAACATCACTACCTACAAAGGCGATTACGAGTTTTACCTACGTGAACGTGAAATCAGAAGGGAGCAACTCTTAGCTTCGCACAAAAAGCAGGAAGACATGCTCGCCAAGGAAAATGAATTCATAGCAAGGTTTGCCGCTAGAGCGTCCCATGCAGCACAAGTGCAGTCGCGGGTAAAAAAGCTTGAGAAAATTGAGCGGATTGAAATTCCCTCCGAGGCTCGTACCGTAAAGTTTGATTTTCCTCCAAGCCCAAGATCCGGCAACGATGTTGTGCGCATCGATCAGCTTTCTAAAAAGTGGGAAAAAGATGACGGGTCGTCCCACTGGGTTTTTCAGAATGCCACCATGACGGTGAGACGACTTGAAAAAATTGCGGTGGTCGGTGTCAACGGCGCCGGGAAATCAACTTTACTCAAATGTATTGCGGGGCAAACTACTCCCACGACTGGCAGCCTCTCCATCGGTTCTAACGTTATGATCGGTTACTTCAGTCAGCACGCGTTAGAAGTGTTGAACCCAGAAAAGACCTTACTGGAACATATTCATGATGTGATTCCGGATGCGTCTCTAGGTTACGTGAGAAATTTACTCGGCGCTTTTCTCTTCTCAGGCGATGACGCTCATAAAAAAATATCCGTTCTCTCGGGTGGAGAAAAAAGCCGAATCGTACTGGCTACAATTTTGGCGCTTCCGCGAAATCTATTAATTCTAGATGAGCCCACCAATCATTTGGACATCGTAACGCGGGAGCTTCTCCTTTCAGCAATTCAAAAGTTCGAAGGCACCGTGCTTATCGTAAGCCATGACCGTCACTTTTTGCGGGAGTGTGCCACGAAAGTCATTGAAGTCGATCGCGGGGAAGTCAGGGTCATTCCAAAAACCTACGCTGAATACTGGGCGCACACTCACCCTTCAAGCTTTAAAGCGTAAAGGATTTAGGGCTGGTTTCGTTTTTCCAAATCCGACCAACGGGCATAAAGCGAATCAATTTGATTTTGAAGCTCACCCATTTTCTGCGTGCACTTAGCGAGCTGGGAAGCATTGGATTGATTCTCGGGCAGAAGGCTCTGCCCAGAAACTTCCATGAGTTCAGCCTCTAATTTGTGAATTGTGCTTTCCATGGATTCAAATTCACGTTGCTCCTGAAAGGTGAGCTTCACTTTTTTAGGGGTACTTACCGCACTATTTTTTGCATTACCGTTACTGGATTCCGACTTTGCCTTAGGTTTGGGGGCCGTCAGTTCACTGATCCAATTTTCCCACTGCTCTAACCCCACAAACGTTTCAAGATTTCCGTGGCCATGGGGCGCCGGCGGAAAAGCCAAGATTTGTGTTGCGATTTGATCCAGGAAATAACGATCGTGGGTTACGAGGATCACGGCGCCCGGAAAATCAGAAAGGCACTCTTCAAGCACGCCCAGCGTTGCGATATCTAAGTCATTGGTAGGTTCATCTAGCACTAAGAGATGGGCTTGAGTGAGCATGAGCCTAGCGATCAGCACGCGGCTTTGTTCGCCGCCTGAAAGTTTACCAACCTGCATATCCATTTGGGCTTGGGTAAAAAGAAAACGATCGAGGTATCCGCGAATATGCACATGATTGCCACGGTACTTCACGTACTCTCCGGCCGGGCAAATGGATTTTGCTAAGGTTTCCTTAGGATCAAGCACATCTCGTTTTTGATCAAAGTACGCCACGGACAACTGGTCAGAATGAACTACCGTCCCGGTGGTCGGTTCCTCTTCACCTAAGAGAACGCGAATGAGAGTTGATTTACCGGCGCCGTTAGCGCCCAAAAGTCCAAGCCTTGTGCCCGGCGTAAGCGTGATATTGATATTCTTAAAAAGTGTTTTATCGCCAAAGACTTTCGAAATATTTTTAGCTTCAATGAGTTTTTTAGGAGTTCTGCCCGCTTCCTGAAATTCTAATCTAGCTAAACGGTTTTGATTTCGAACCCCAAGTTCTTCGACTTCATCGGAAAGTACACCAGCTTGTTTGATGCGCGCTTGCTGTTTTGTAGTGCGGGCCTTTGCGCCTCTACGCAACCATTCCGTTTCCCGACGTAGAGTATTTTTTAAGATAATTTCTCTACGCTCTTGGGCCTGAATGAGTTGTGACCTCACATCTAAGTAAGTTGCGTAATCGCCAGAAATAGAAAGCAGCCCCCCTTCATGACGAGGATCAAGTTCAAGAATGCGATTTGAGATTTTCTGCAAAAAGAGGCGATCGTGAGTGATGATAAGCGTTGCAAATGGAGCTCTTGCCAAAAAATTCTCAAGCCAAAGAATGGTCTCCAAATCAAGATGATTGGTGGGCTCGTCAAGCAAAAGAAGATCAGGGTGTTTTACGAGTTCCCTGCCCAGGGCTACCCGTTTCTGCCAACCGCCAGAAAGTTTAGCCACCAAGGTATCTTCCGGATATTTATCTAAACCTAATCTTGAAATGTATTCATGGGCGCGCCCCATGGCGTCCCAGTCCTCGTCACGCTTAGATTCTGGAATGCTTTCCATCATGGTGGACCAAATAGTTGCACCTTCGGTAAATTGCGGCACCTGGGAGAGCAGCCCAATGCGGCAGCCCTTTTGGAACGAGAGAGTTCCTGAATCTAAGTGTTCTAAACCCGCGAGGATTTTTAACAAAGTTGATTTACCCGCGCCATTAGGGCCAATGAGGCCAATGCGATCGCCTGATTCAATGGTGAAGGTGAGCTTTTGAAAAAGCGCCCGGGCGGCAAAAGATTTCGAAAGTTGGTGGGCGCTTAATAAAATGGACATAGGGAAACATAGTAACAGCCTAGGGCAGAATTTTCACCATCTTTGAAGATCTAGAAGGTTCGAGAAATTTCACCGCGATAAAGGTCAGGACCGAAAGCGTAGAACGCTTAGCGTTGAATCCCGGGAAGAATTTCCGGCATTTTTTACCCCTTATCTGAAACCAAGCCCGACCCGAAGAAGGAACTGAGACTCGGCTTTAAACCCACGGATAAGGGCAAATGAAAAAAGTTTTATTTAGGACTGATAAAAACTCAAAAAAGCGAAAGGGATCGTACGCCACCGTGGCGATTCATTTTCTATTCTGCATTTTAGTTTTTACTATGTCCGCCTGTAACAACACTAATATGGCAAGTTCTGGTCGCACCTCTACCGCCAGCACTGGAACTACACCAAGCCTTGGTGGCGGCGTGCTTCCTACGGGATCCGCCTTAACTCCCATCACATTAGTGAATGCGGTCCCCTCCTCCTCTAGCAGTGACTCCATGGCCCTGGATTTAGTCGGACGTGACGACGAAATCGGCCGTTACTGTCCGAGCACCACGGACTGCCAATGTTTGATTCAATGGACCATCCCCGGAACTAGCAACAGCACGGATACCCAAACCGCTGCGACCTACGCCGAAACAAATTTATTACGTTGCCGCTACGATGTCGTACCGCGCGAAGTGAGCCAATTTAAAGTCAGCATTCTTGTTCTTTCGGGCAATATGCAGTCAAATAAAATTACTTTAAATACGCCAAGCGTTCCCACTACGCAACTCAGCAGCAACGCAAGCAACTTTCTTAAAGTGCAACGTTATCAATGCAAAGACATTCTGACTTCAAACTCACGTTACTACGGCAGTTCCCAAACTTCTTTGCAAGATCCACAAATCTGGCAAATGAGCATGAGTTTTAATTTTTACAGCGCAAGCCTTGGTGAAGATTACGGTGGATCCGTTTCTAATTTTGAATGTCCCATGTCGCCCACCGATGAACGAAACGTGATTTATCAGCAAGATCGTTATTGGCCAGATGTTCTTCCTAGCGGTACGGCCGGCCCCCGCGGGATCGATGGCCGCTGCGGAGTTTTAGGAAGCGCATCCACTTGCGATTGTCCGGGCGGCACCCCGCTCAGCACCACGGTTTCCTCGCTCTTTGATGGCCAAGGCACGAGCGCGGGCGTCGGCTGCACTAACGTATTTAACCCATCCGTAGAATATAACTCCCGATCAAAAGTATTTGGGGTCACCTCCGGAAATACTAGCGCACGAAGCGGGACCAACGGGACCACCGAAGATGAGCCCTACGATATGGCGCTCTACAGTACGCGGCCCTTAAGCGGTTATGACAACGTAATTTTTCCCACAAATCTTGATGAAGGTTCACGCACCACCCTTGGGGTTAACAACGATAAAAACAAAGACCAACCGACTTGGCTGATGCAAAATAACGGCACGACTTTTAACTTTGAATGCTCTGATGGTATTGACCCCGACCTTTGTAAATGCGTGACCGGCTTAGAAAAAGATTGCCGCAAATATGCCGCAAATCGCCACGACTTTTACGTCTCGAATTTCTATGACTCAACCTTTAGGGCGCCGTTTTGTGCGCCCCATACTGCTGGCGGCGCCAATGCCCAAAACAGTATTCGCCTTTTGCAAAGCGGAGGCCTTGATTGCACCATCGACACGAGCCAGAGCCCGCCTTTACGTGGCAGAGATGTTTTAGGTTACGTAGCCTACCCCACCGCAAGCGGCAGTTGCCCCAGCACTACATTGCCGGAGAAAAAGAAATGGGCGCTGCTTTGGCGCTTTCGTGCGCAACTTCCAAAACGCGCCGTCATTGACATCACAAATACTGGCGATATTGGGCTTCTCATGTGCACATCTAAAGAAGACGAGTGCACCGATGATCAAACGAATTCATGGACCGTAAACAATTCCAGCGCAGACATTACGAACCACCAGGCAGCCAATGCGTCCAATTCCAGTGCCGGAGGCGCTGCCGCTGGGCGCTTAGGCCATGGCGCAAGGTACTGCCAAACTGCGCGGGGCAGGAACGAACAATTCAAAACTGGAGTTTTTACGGTGCCCGATCAAGGCAGCGGTTATCGCTACGGAAATTGTTTACAAATCCCTCGTGATCCCACCACGAGCGAACCAGGAAGTTTACTTTTTCCCAGCGGCGCGCCGCCGGGCGACGGAACAACGGGCTGGCGAAGTCCTGCCGTCACCATTGGTCAGTGCCAGTGGACCGATGGTTTTGGACCTTATAGTTTACAAGCAAGTGCCGATCGCTCACCAGTGCCGGTATCAATTTCGGGAGTGGGTGGCTCATTTAGATTATTTTCGGGAACCGATAACACTTTGCCCGAATACGCCTTAAACCCCTCACCCACGGCGGGAGCCGTGAATGACCGCAGCGGATGCTACGACCCCGCTCAACTTTATTTTCAACCTACGTTCTGCATTGGCGGCACGGGTTGTTCGGGCTTTGCCAATTTTATAAATACTTTTGGCTGGGGATGTGTGGGCCGTTCGGGCGGCACCGATACGCAAAAAATATTTGGTTATGCACTCGATAATAATTCAGCCTACGCAACCTTTGATTGGCAAGGTTTTCCTTTTATCGCCGGTGACTATACGACTTTACCGGCCGGGATGCGCGAAACTTCGCGCGGAGTTGGCTCCGGTGGAAATTTTTGTAACCCTACCCTTCCCGGCAGCCGCTGGAGCGGTGTGCCCGACACTTCCTTTAGTTGGAATGCAGGACAGCTGGCGGGGCCGCCTGTTCAAACCAATCCCGGATACGGTGACGGCAAGGACGTATGGCTCGTAGGTGGCAGTCAGCAAAAACTTGCGTGCATTGAAGCCGATACTGACAATAATTTTGGTTTTCTTTATAACGTTTATGCGACTCGCAACCCAGCCGATGCAACGAATTTAAAGCCAGCCAATCATGTGAACCGCTTGCCTGGCTTAAGCAGTTCCGCAACTCCTCTGGGTTTTCCCGGTTTAGTGGGCGCATTTCCCAAAACCATAAAAAACTGGTTTGACTTCGTAGGCATTGGTTGCCTAGGGAAGTGCGACAACTCTTCAGCTTCAGATTCCTATCCAAAATTTCCTTGGGTGGCGGGCGTATTTAATGGTGTGGGCCAAGCGGGCACTACGCCAAGTTATAACGCAAGCATTGCCGGAACTTCTCTGCGCTCAGGCCCCCACTCTTCTACCGACTCTTGGGGCGGTTACGGGATTTTCCAATTCGGAACCGTGGACCTCGAACAAACCGGAATGGTGGATGTGCTTTACGTAGTATCACCCACCGGCATTACGCTTGATCAAATGGAACGGGACCAAACCCTACAGGATCAATTTCGCCCAGTGCGTTACATCAATGGTTACAAAGTCGAGTATAATTTAGATGTGGACTCCCAAAGCAGCACGACTCCCTCATTACGCCTTCCGCAATTTCCCGTCTGTGTCCTTCAGGACAAGGAAGGATAAAATCAGATGCCTAAAAATTATATTAAAACTATTTATAATTTAAAAATTGGTGCAGCATTAGCCTGCATCTTTTTATCCGGATGTTATTCCTCCAATCAAGGCCCGGGCGCCAGATCCTCCAGCCAAGGCAATGGTTTAGTCACTACACCGGCACCGGGTGCAGGCCAGGCTCCTCCATCAAGTAGCGTGGGTAACCTCATGCAAATCTCAAGTGTGCAAGTCACCGCGACGGGTACGGCCACTGGTACAGCCACGGCGACTGCTACGGTTACCGCTACTGCAACTTCCACAGGTACAGGTACGGGAACCGGAGTTGGGCCCGATATTCGTGTGCTTATGCGCTCTGATCTGAACAATGGTTACAATGTCGAAACCCTCTGTAGCGCGTCGCTGGCGACGGCAAGGCCTGCGGGTTCTGCGCCTTCTTTTCCCTGCCTTTGTCGCTACAGCTGGCAAGACATCAATGCCGCAACGGGCGCAGGAATCAACCGGGTGGTGGAAACCGCCGTCTCAAGCATCTCGGCCTTTAGCCTTATTTGCCCGGGCCCCGGCGTTTGGGATTCAGAAATCCCTGAAGGCAAACAAATTACGTTGACCGTGAAACCCAATGCGGCGCTTGGCAATACTCTCGGATTTACGAGCAACAATTACGTTTTCACAAAAACTAGTTCCGTCGCAAATCGGGGCGATTTTAGGGATTCTGAAGGCCGGGCCATCAAAAACATTTTTCATTACACTTGTTACGATTACTTCAGCCGCGCCCTCACCATTGAGCACGATCAAACGGCCGGGGGCGCCAGAGTAAGGCAAACTCCCGCACCTCCGCCGGTGCCGCAAGTGAAAGTGGCTAATCAATTTCGACAAACTAATACCGGAGTTTCTGCGCAAAGTTATTGGTACGATTTTTACAATATCACTTCCGTAGAGGGGCAAACCAATCGTGAAGCGCCAGGCTTCTCGTGCCCGTACGTAAAAGTTTACAAAGGCTCACCGGCAACCCTTCGCTCCCAAGCTTTCCCGAACGACTCAACAATTTCCTTAGCCCTACAGTCCTCCAGGAAATATCCCGAGCCGGTACCCGCCAATAACGGGCTTGACGCTACGCAAATCGCACGTGGCTTTATTGGATATGCCGCAACTCCAAGTTCTGATGGCACCTGCCCCTCCTTTCCTGATTCCAATGGTTTGCTCAGACGCACCTTTCGTTTGAGGCGTTACGTCGTGAACTACCCCATGCGTTATTCCGCAGGCGGCCTGCCCTTGGGTACCACTCAGCCATCCAACACGGTTTACGTACTGGACCGCCCCGTGGACAAAACTGGCCAAGACCCCATCAAGTCCTTAACTAGGCTTGGACCTAAACCTTGTCCATTTAGTTGGCGCAATAACCGGAGTTTTAGAAACTCCAATACCACGGCGCTTGCGGCACCTAATTATTCCTGCGTGATGCCCGCTTGGAAGTTGCCGCATTCAAGCATGCTGGGTGGAGATTTTTACACCCGCTTTAGATCGTGGCCCGACGGGAAAAAATTTGGCCTCGTGACCGATAGCAGCGATGCAACTTTTCTAGGGGCTAACCGCACCTACTGTCTCGCGAACGCCAGCAGTGCAGGAGACACCGAATACAATGGCAACAATGTTTGCAATATCTCAAGCCTTTGTGCATCAGGAAGCGCTTGTTCACTTATGGCTGCGGACCCCGAGCACCCCGAAATATTTAATGATCACGTCACTCCCGTAAACATCGATGGCATTGCGATTCGGGACAATAAAGACTGCCCCATTTACCCACCGCCCGCGTGGAACCTTTCTACGGAAGGCGCCTTGCACATTCGCCCCACCAAAGGATTTGTTCCAGAATTCTTGGAAGACACTAGATTTCAGGCCTGCGCATTTCAATCTTCAAATCCCATCGATCCCGACATCGTCGTAGCCTATAACGGATACCAAACTAGAGTTGGCGATAGTGCAGCGGATGATCCGAAACAAGCACGCGGTTTTTACTGCGCAAGAACCTACGCTGACCCTAGCTGGTTTGACCCGCCACCATTTTCTGGCGGTACGGCGGGTACGGCACCTGGGCATTGTGATTCGGGACGGCCCCACGCCACCAACACTTCGGATCCGAGGTATTATATTCAAAAAGGCGGCACGAATGATGGTTTTGCCAACTTATCTACATCATCGGTCACCAACCGAACGGTTTCTGATCCGCTTATGACGGCCTTCGCCATCATGAATGAAAAATCCTACGCTTGCGCATTTACCTACAATCCAAGTCAGCAAACGGCGTACAACGACCGGGTGCCGCTCACCCAGCTCGTGACCCCAAGATCTGGTTGTTGTCAGCGTTGCTCGGGGAATTCAAAATCCTCTGGTTGCTCCCGCAATGGAATCCAGGCCACCGCCGCAAACCGCGGTATTCACTCCTTGGCCCTAGCATTTCCGACTAATGAGTCAGAAGGAGTCGGTGCCGGCCGTGGCGCATTTTACAATAAGTATGGTTTACCTGCGTTTACTATGCAGGCGACGCTGCTTTCTTCAGCACCCTTTCAGTTGATTCCTAATCGCGGGAAAATCAACACAAGTTCCTTGAATTACGACAGCCCAAATCATCGTTTAATAAGAAATCAAAGTTCCGTTTATGGCGTCAGTATTACTACCGGATCAAAAAACGGGGCCGACTGGGGTAATGATACGGACGGAACCCCGCTTGGCTGTTATGACCCTAGTGAAGACCCCTAACCGCCCTCACTAAAGGTAACTGTCCATGAAAATCCAAGTTCTTGCCGAAGATGAAAATCTTTTGGCCGTATTGAAACCGTGCGGCGTTCACAGCGCGCCCATGCCCAAGTCCGACACACTTCCCCAAAACGAATCAAACGAAATAGTTTTAGCTGCGGAAGTTATGGACCAGTATCCTGACGTAGCAAAAGTTTCGGGCCATAAAGTAAATGAAGGTGGGCTCTTACATCGCCTTGATTATGGAACGTCGGGAATTTTGCTTTTCGCCAAAAACCAAACGGCCTTTGATGAGGCAAAACGAGCGTGGTCTGAACAAAAGATTTCTAAAATTTACCTCACTTGGGTAAGTGGGGATTTTGATATCAGCCACTCCCTCACCTACGGAAAAGATATCCAAGTTTCGGTCCTTTTAGGTCACGACGAAAAATCAAAAAAGCGGATGCGGGCGGCTTCCCTTAAGGACCAGCGCGGCATTCGCGGTACTCCACAAAAGACCGTGACCAGCATTTCAGAGTTGCACGTTTTAAATGAAGGCCCCACTACCCTACTTGGCATTGCGCTTCACACCGGCGTCATGCACCAAATCCGTGCCGTACTGAGTGCCATGGGGCATCCCATCCTCGGCGATGAAACCTACGCTTCCCGGCGTGCCGCCCCCCACTCCTTTTTTGAAATTGAAAAAATGAAAGATGACGTCAAGGAGGAGATTAGAAATTCTTTTGCCCAGATCTCAGGTTCGCTGGAAAAAAATTCTTTTGCCCCTCCCCCTCTCACGTCCCTTCCGAAAAATTCCTTTTTATTGCACGCCCTCAGCCTTAAAGCCTTGTCAGATGAATTTTCGCACCTCAAACTTTTAAGAGAACCTATAATCGCTCCCTTTTGAAGGTGAAAATGACGTCTTCCGCCGAAGCTCCACAATATCTGCCGGTGCCCTTTGAAGGGCTGCACACCAATGTGCGCTTACCCTTTACTCTCTATCTCCTTTTACCTACGGCCCAGAAATACGTTATTTTTCGGGCAAAGGACGATGTCCTGGAAGCGGAGAAATATTTGCAGATGCAAAAAAATCAGAGTCGATTTTTTGTAAGTGCAACTGAGGAAGGTGTCCTAAAGGAATTCCTCGCAAAAAAGCCGAAGGAATTCGTCGACTCTCTTCACAGCAATCTCAACGTTGGAAATGGGCAAACCTCTGAGAATGCAACTCGGGAACTAAGATTAAAAAGCATTGAGAATTTTTCGAAGTTTCTAGATATCACGATTGACCCCAGCCACCCCGATGCGGGGACCCACTTAAGCCATGCGGTTCAGGAAAAAATTCAGTGTATCTTAGATGAAATTTTTAAGATTCTCGGCGTAAAGCAGAGCCTCATTAAACAAATCGAAACTTTTTTAAGTTCACCTAGTACCGCAAATTGGAATCATTCGAGTATCACTTGCGCCCTCAGCGTCATGATCGCAGCGGCCCTTGGAAAAACAGATAAAAAAACCCTCACGGATATTGCAACCGCAGCCTTCACCCATGAGCTGGGCCTGGAAACCCTTGGCCTGCCCCCACCGGAGCGAGGAAAAAAATGGACGGGCGAGGAATGGTTGAACTATAAAACTCATCCGCTTTACTCTCTTGAAGCCATTGAAATTCTAAACCTTGAAGTTTCGGAGATCGCAAAACTCATGGTCTATCAGCATGAAGAACGTTTTGATGGCAGTGGCTTTCCCCAGGGTTTAAAGGGCCCAGATATCATCCCCGGGGCCCAGATCATTTCCTTGGCCGATCATTTAGAACAACTCATTTCTCCCATGTTACCGGGCGCCCTTACCCCCCAAGCGGCGCTGGAGAGCCTTTGGAAAAGCAACGCCGATCCGGGGAAATCCCCGCTTTTTCATCCGCAGTACTTAGAGCAACTCATGGAAAGTGGTTTTCAAGCCGGCGTTTTTTTTGACCCGACCAAAGAAGCCGAAAACAAGTAAAATAGCTATTTTCGATGGGCACCCAAATATGTTCTGCTTAGGGGCATGGCTGCACCTAAAACTTTGCTGATCATTCTGGATGGATTTGGCGAAGGGAAAGATTATCCCTTCAACGCCGTAACCCGGTCCAAGATGCCGTTTTTCAACGAGGCCAAAAAAAAATTTCCGCATTCTCAACTACTTACTTGTGGTGAGGCGGTGGGCCTGCCCAAGGGCATCATGGGAAACTCTGAAGTGGGGCACATGAATATCGGGGCCGGACGCATCGTATATCAGGAACTTAGTCGCATCGATCGCGCCATTCGTGGTGAAGGCGAACGGTTTGAGGAAAATCCTGCGATCCTTGATCTGCTCAAAAAAATCAGCGCGCAAAAATCTAGGCTCCATCTTTTTTGCTTAGTCTCAGATGCCGGCGTGCACTCCCATTTCAATCACCTTCTTGCGACCCTTGAGCTCGTAAAAAAATACTCCGAGAAGGTTTCCCAGGAAATTCCCGTGCTCATTCATTTTTTCTCCGACGGGCGCGATACCCCGCCCCGCAGCGGTCAAGGTTTTGCAAAAACATTGACCGAAAGTTTTGCGCAGTACCCGAATGCGAAAATCGCAAGCCTTTCTGGTCGTTATTACGCCATGGATCGGGACAATCGCTGGGAGCGGGTGGAAAAAGCATGGAAAGCATTGACGGGAGGCGCGCCACTACAAACTCTTTCCGTTGATGAAATTTTTAGTCGTTCCTACGCCAATGAGATCACCGATGAGTTCATGGAGCCCGTGGCCTTTGACTTAAAATCCATGCCGCCCTTTGTTCAAAATAAGGACGGAGTGTTTTTCCTAAATTTTCGCTCCGATCGGGCGCGCCAACTCACAAGGGCTTTTACCCAACCAGACTTCAAGGAATTTGACGTTAGAAACCGCCCAAAACTTTCCGGCTTTGTTTGCATGACAGAATACGACAAGTCCTTTGCACTGCCCGTGGCCTTTTCCCCACAGAATCTGTCCCAAATTCTTCCGGATTTATTGGAAGCCCATCACCTGACTCAATTCCGCATCGCCGAGACGGAAAAGTACGCTCACGTAACGTTTTTTTTCAACGGTAGCCGCGAAGCACCCTACCAAGGCGAAGCCCGAAGCCTCATTGCTTCACCAAGGGATGTGCCGACCTACGATTTAAAGCCTGAGATGAGCGCCGAAGAAGTAACCAACCAACTGGTCTCTCATTTGGAAAACCAACATGAAGATTTTATCCTGGTAAATTACGCCAACGCCGACATGGTGGGTCATACTGGCAATTTTGACGCCGCACTAAAGGCGTTGGAATTTTTGGACCGCTGTTTAGCGAAGGTGTTTCAGGCGGCCCTTAAAAATGGATACACCATCCTGCTCACGGCTGACCACGGAAACGCCGAAGAAATGCATGAACACGGAGATCATGAACAGGCCCACACTCAGCACACTATGAACCCCGTGCCATTTTTACTTTGCGGAAGCGCTAATCTTACGCATGGCCTGAAACTTAGGGAAAGTGGCGTACTGGCGGACGTAGCGCCTACTATTCTAGAGTTGATGAATTTGCCAAAACCAGCGGTCATGACCGGAACATCTTTGATCCTGCATGCTTCACCACGAAAGAGTCCATAATATGAATATGAGCCTTAAAACTTTTTTTCCCCTAAAAATTCCTGCTAAGGGTCGGTCCGGATCCGGCAAAATAAAAAGCATTGGTGTATTATGTAGCGGCGGGGACGCCCCCGGCATGAACGCCGCCATTCGGGCAGTCGTTCGGTTTGGATTAGCCCACGGGATTGAAATTCACGGCATATCCAAAGGTTACACTGGTCTCCTCGAAGGCAGTATAAAACAAATGAGTTTACGTTCCGTCGCCAATATCATTCAGCGTGGCGGCACCATTTTAAAGACCAGCCGCTGCAAAGCTTTTTTCTCGCGCAAAACCAGGGCTGAAGCGGTACATATTTTAAACCGCAGCAAAATCGACGCCCTCGTGGTCATTGGAGGCGACGGCTCCTACGCTGGCGCCTACCTTATGGGCAAAGAGAATAAATACCCCGTCATTGGCGTTCCTGGAACGATCGACAATGATGTTTTTGGCTCCGACTATACCATCGGATTTGATACCGCCGTAAATACTGCGCTTGATGCCATCGATAAAATTAGAGATACGGCCAGTAGCCATGACCGCGTGTTCCTTATTGAAGTGATGGGTCGAACAAGTGCCGACATCGCAACCCGCGTTGCCATCTCTGGCGGCGCAGAGTTTGTCATGACCTCCGATGATGCCACAAGTTTTTCAAAACTTTGCCAGGCATTAAAAAGGAGCCAAAACAGCGGTAAAATGAGCAGTATTATTATCGTTACGGAAGGTGATGAACCGGGGCATTCAGACCGAATTGCCAAGGAACTTAAAACTCAGATGGGAGTTGACCCCCGAGTTGCGGTGCTGGGGCACGTTCAGCGCGGTGGTTCACCTACGGCGCAGGATCGCACCATGGCCTCGCTCATGGGCGCCTATGCGGTAAAGGCTTTGATGGAAGGGCATCACGGTTGTGCCGTGAGTGAAGTTAAAGGCAACCTTGCGTTAGTGCCGTTTCAGCAGGTGGTGGGCAAACATAAAAAAGTGAATGAAGATCTTTTGAAGCTTGCCCAAGTTTTAGCAAGCTAACCATGTTTTTAAGGGCGATGCCTGGGAACCAGAAGAACCGCATGGGAAAAAGAGCCTTCCCCAGGATTTCTTTCGTACCAAGTATTGGCTAAAATTTCATTACGGTCATTGATGGCGCGCGCTTCATAGATTTCAAAACCTGGCGGCATTGCCGTTACGGAATTTAAATCAACCATTCCGTGATGGTTGCGCCAAAGAAAGCCGTGGTAACCATCCCCACTTCCCCGTCGCAGGGTAGAACGTCCGACAATCCAAAAACGGTTATTAATATCAAAGGCGTCACGGAAGTGTCCGCCCAGCGTTCCTAAATCATGCCCGACCCAGCGAGGTAGGCCATCGTTTTGAAATTTCCAAAGTACAGCTGATCTAGTTACGTCCGTAAAACTCCTTGCGCAATCCGAGCTGCCCACGACCATATCGTCTTCATTGATGGCGCGAGCTTTGGAAAAACAAAATTCATCGCCAAAAACCAAATCATGAAAGGCAGTGCCTTTGTGAATAAACCCCACGCGGTCGTGATACCCTACGACGTGGCCGACTTCGTTTACGGCGAAGGCGGCGCTCACTTCCCAATCGGGAAACAAATCATGCAGGTCTGTCGCTTCCGTCCCGCCATTTTCAAAAACAAAGGCATGTTTATAAAGAAAAATGTCGGTGATCCAGGAGAAGGCTCCTACGATCATGCCAGAGTTATTGACGCCGTAGGCCTCAGAATCGGACTCTGGCGTAGGAGAAGGCACGGGAATATTGGTAATGCTTCCGGCGGAAGAAATGAAAGCCTTCGTTAAGGGCGACGCGGGGTCACCGTATTCCCGTCCGCCGACGATTCGTTCACCGTTGGCGCTCACGCCTAGAGCGATACCTCGTGCACCAAGGGAGGTTGTCAGAGGTGCGTGAGGCGTAAATGATGAAGCCTCGTATTCAACCGTCGACAGGTTGAATCTAGTGCCCACGGGCAAGACTAAACCTGTCGGAGAGGGGTTGCTAAGGCCAAAACCTTCAGTGGTTTCCTCGGGTAGGCCGCCAAGATCAACTAGGTCGTAGAGAATTTCATCGGCGTGGGCGGGGGCGTAGGTGGTGAGGAGGAAGGAGGTGAACAGGAGAAATGTATAAATGAATTTCATTTGTGGCGAGAATAGCACGGTTTTTCTTTCTTGAAAGTGAGAAGTTGGATTTAGTTTACAGAAATCACCCGACTGACCGGAGGGTGGATATGAGGGTTAACCGCATTCCCGAGGTCTAAATAGGTGCTGCAATTTGTCGCCTTCTCATCACCACCGGCGGTGATGCTGCGGAAAACCCATTCTAATTCGCCCACTACAAAATTTGATAATTCAGCATCGCTAACCTCTGGCATTTCGTAACGACCGTCTTCATTTAAAATGATCTTGCCTGGGTGGAGGTGGGCAAAATATTCAACGACACTTTGCGAAGCAAACGCGCTAATAACCTGACTCCATTCTGAAGCCTGGGACGTAGCCAAAAGCTTTTCCAGGGCTAGCCAAATAGCGTAATATAATCGCTCGCTAAATTGCGATGGCCGCTCAAGCCTTCCAAACATATGCGTTGGTTTAGCTTCAGAAAGAAAATTGAGAAGGTGATATTTAAACTCGGAAACTCTAAAGCTTCCAAAATCTTCCACTTCCGAAGCGATCGCCGCTAGGATTTCGGGATGATGCGAATATGCCAAGAAGTCCATCCTCAGACCTTTTCCGTATGGATTGGTCTGCGATAAATGTAAGAGTTGGCGTTCTTGGGAAAGCGAAGGCCGATATTTATTTTTGCGAATGGCCGTTACGATGCGATGACTTACGCTTTGATCGGTTTCCTCGGCGAGCAGCGGAATCAAGACCGGAAGCGACGTATCTCTGCGACGAAGAAACGCGTAGGTTTCAACGGCCGCCTCACGGACTTCGGACGATGGGTCCCTCAGCAGGGATTCAACAAACTTTATCGTGTTTTTGGAATAACTATTTCTCAAATTTCTAACCGCATGGGCGCGGGTGTACCCATCTGGGTGGGCCCGTGCAATCTCCGTCACCAAAGCCTCAGTTTCGGCATTTATCGAAGCATTGAAATGAAGATGGGAGGTGAGCACCTGGAAAACTCGGCCCGCAGGATCCGCTTTTAATACAATTTCCTGTAGGGAAGGGTTTCTAGAAAAGGACGGCATAAGGTAACTGAAAATAATGTCCTGGTTTTCCGCCGTCTCCCGGATAAAACGCGAAGTCATGGCGGCCAACAAATTATCGTTGGAGTTAAACCCCTCATAGTTTGCCGGGTGATTGTGGATACCCCAGAGAATCAGTGCGCTGCCCGTAACCGTTCCGGATCGGTCCGACCGGTGACCATCCAGTATGAGGTCTAAAACAAAGTCCATCACCTCAGGATTCTTTGAACTCATGAGTGCATTCATGACTTCCTCTCGGGAGAACAGCTCGTCAAGGGCTCCACGGGAATCCGAAAAAAATTGCAACTTGCCTTCGGGGGAGCTCCTTACCTCTTTCCATCCCATAAATAGATTCTTCAGATCGCTTGAGCCGGTCGCATCAAAAAAGTGATCCAAGTACTCTGGGCTCGGAGTCATGGACACGAAGGCAAGCAAGGCTAACGTAACGGAATCCGTAGTATCCAAAAATTGCACCAACCGGTAGTCGTCCGATTCGCCGTAGATATTTTTAGGATGGAAAAAACGACCATCGCGCAGTGCCCGCCGTATGGTATTTTTTGCGCCCTGCCATCGAATTCCCTGAAGTTCGGCCACCGCTTTCGCAAAATTAGGGGTAAAATCAAAACCCGTTCTGGCTTGCACCGCCCACATTCCCGAGAGAAACGCCCGAAATTCGGCTAACGCATTGGATACCGAGCTTGGCTTTTCGGGGTAATTAAACTCTTTTAATTTATTGATGAATTCCGTAAGGATGATTTTAAAACGCTCTACCGTAAAGACTTGGGGCAAGAGTTGTGTAAGCTCAGCGTAGATGAGATCGGGTTCTCGTAAATATTTTACGGAATGGTAAAGTTCGTCCTCGGGCGACTCTAATTGATTCCTAGTTTCAAAATGGCGATCACTGATTCTTCGGAGCAACCCTTTGGCGTGAATATCTTGAAACACCACCCGTGAGCGGCGAAAATCCTCAAGGTAATTTACGCCCTTGGCTAAGCCCTGGGCCAATCTCAAAACGTTCAACGCGTCTAAATGCTCCATTGGGATCACGTCCCGACGGCTTAAATGAAAATGATAACTGGGAGCTCGGGCGGAAAGAGATTTGTTCTGCATCACTACGAGTGGACTTTGCAGCCAGTCCCAAACATCTGCGAGTTCTGCGAACTGTTCTAGCTCCCTAAGAAACCTGCGTTCATCGACGTAAGGTTTGCCGTGGCGAAACTCCGGGATCTCTTCACCAGTTTTTACAAAAATTACATCGTAGTCGTACTCAAGATTTTTAAAAAGCTCAGCGGATCCGGCCGGAAGCTCGCCCTCGGGCTTTAGTTTTAATTCCAGAAAGTTGATGATGTGTTTAGCGATCATCTCATTTTTGTCGCGGGCAGAGAGCTGAGAAACCATGATAGCTTCCCGTCGCTCGGCGGGCGTCACTTCAGTAAGCCAGCGTCTTCGCACTTCTACCCACTCACCTAAAGCTAAAGTATTTTCATTTAGAATAAGCCCGCCGCGCGTGGGAACGGCGGGGATGATAGTAGCGTTATTCTGCAGTGGCCGTCCATTTGCGCCCAAGATAGTTCCGAGCTCATGGGGAGCTGCGGGCCTGGGAGTTGACGAAGAAGGAGTCGAGGATGGCACGGTGAATTCAGGCAGGGGCATGGGAGTATGTAAAACGGGGTCGGAGCGCGTTCCTGGGATAGCGCTGGAACTAAGGATAATGCCATTGAGATTTTGAAGCCCACGCGTAAGCCTATTTTGCAGTTTTATTGGCAGTGCTTTTAAATGTTGGACATCGTCTAAGTAACGATCTGCGATGGTTAGTGGAATACGGTGTAGAACTTCCGGGTGAGTACGCTGGTACTCCGCAAAATCAAAATGGCCCAGGAGTCTAAGAAACGGCGCATCCGGAAGCTCAAGTTCAGCTGCTACTTGGTAGCCACCTTCGATAAACCATTCGTGCAGCTCAGCTCGTTGTTCTGGCGTAAGGCCGTGGGCCACTGGGACGGTGAGCGCCAAAAGACTGAAAGCAAACGTGAGGAGAAAACGGACGTGAAGCACGGGACTCTCCTTAGGCGAGACGGGCGAGCGCGGACATTACCATATACTTTTAGTCAAGTAAAGATAGCGCAATCATTTTTGGGGGTTAGCCGGTGAAGTTAAAGGCCAGGGATTGGGGTCAAGCCCGGAAAACATATAAATACTAAATATTTAATTAACTTATGATCGATGTAGCTGGGGTTAACCCGAGCAAAATGCGGCGGTTTCGAACTCAGGGATAACGTGGGATCGACATTAACCGTGGCCATGAGGAAAGCCCGTCAACGAATTGAGCGTGCAACAAAAGCTCACACATTCGCCCAAGGCGTGTTTAGTTTTTTTCGTCAAAAACTGAGTTTATCTACTCAGGCACCGGCACTCGCAGGTAGGGATTCATTTTGCTTTTTCCATAGGAATGGATGGCAGCGAGACGGTTATGGGCTGCGCAAAGCAGGGTAAGGTTTTCTGGGTGATGGGTGCCGTTTTTAGCAAACGGTATGCGGTGTTCGACTTGGATTTTCCAACGTGAAGTGCATTTGCGGTGAGACACGGGATCAACGTAGCTGCACTCACCCTGGGCTTCCTTCCAAACGAAGTGCCGGTCAGCGGTTTTGATGTAGCGGCTTTTTGGTTTTGTAGTTATCGATTTTCCCACTGGTGGGAATTTGAATTTTTTTTGAATGGTTGTAGAATTTTCTGCGTCGGAAGATTCTACCTGATTACAGGTTACTTCGCTTTCGGCGTCATTATGGGTTTCACCTAGTTTGTTTTCTAAATTTCCTTCTGAAAATGATTTTCGGGAGAGGATTTCAGCCGTTTTGCTTTCATTAGTAGGAGCTGCCAGAGGACTTCCCTCTTTCACTTCGACTCTTACTACCTGAGCAATTTTTGAATTATAGGCGTTCCGAGGCTTCTTCTGTTCTGGATCAACTGCCTTTAGAACGAGATCAGCCATCCTATGAAAGAGCGCGTTGTAAGATGCATCAGCTTGAGTGTGAGAAGTGAGCTCCCTTACTTTTTGAAGCTTTTTAAGAAGCAAGTCGTCTGCGATAAACTTAATTTCAGTTTGGGTTTCGTTAATCGCCCGCACGCGATCAGGTGATGGCAGTTCTGGATCAATAGATTTTAAAAGCTTTTCCGTCTCAAGTTTTGATTGGCCCTTAATGCTTTGAAGTAATTCAAACTTCGCATCAACTTTCCAAGCCTTTCCTTTTCTCGCCTGAACTTTAAAGAAGGACTGAGCCTGGCTTAGGGCCGTAACGTTCATCTCGCCTTTTTGAATCGCCTTTTCAACTTCTGGCATATCGGCAATAAGCCTCATGGCATCAACTTTGCGGTAGGCCGTCGAAGAATGATATCCAAGTTCCTCAACCAGAAATCTCTCAAGGCTTGGGTAACCCATCTCAAGGTGAAGTCGTCGTAACTCAATTTCCCTAAGGCCACGCAACACTAAAAGCTCCGCTTCTCGCTCGCGTAGAGCAAAGATTTTAGTTTGTTTTAAAAGTTCATGATTGGAGAAATCCTTAAATGAAATCATGAAAACCTGAATAGCACATCAGCGCGAAAAACGGCTTAAAAATAGGCTATTTTACGATAAATATATTTACATTTTTGCAAAGAATCATCCGCAGTTAACCCTAAGAATACTCATCTAAAATCGCCGTGACTGATTTTTCTTCATTCAAAAAACAAAAGAGAATTAAAGATTCAATTCAATTCAATTCAATTCAGTTCAATTCAGTTCAATTCAGTTCAATTCAGTTCAATTCAGTTCAATTCA
>CAYYYP010000027.1:0-8573 GCA_964475985.1 uncultured Oligoflexia bacterium
AACTTTTAGCGTTGCACCCTTTGCGCGCTCAATTCCAAGGGCTTCCCAGTTAACACTGGCAGTCCAGTCATCGCCTTGCGCGCAAGACTCCTGGGACGGCGATTGAGCTATTGTCGGCGGTAACGCTTGGTCATGCTCCCGCAAGGCCCGTCTCACCGTATTGCGGGCGATTTTAAGGCATCTAGAAATAGCTCTTGGGCCCATGCCTCTTTTTTTCAATTCCAAAATCTGATCAATCACTGCGACGTCCTTTCTCATCCCGCTCATGCTTTAGATCTCCTTTTGCGAGATCCCTTTTGGCAGGTTTAAATGAGCAAGCGTCGCTGTTTTTCCGGATACCTCTTGGACCCCAATGACCCACCCCGAAACGAGTGGGTCATTAGGACCGAAATAGGTGGGTCAACATTCTCGGAACGGGTGGGTCAACTCCGCCGAAATGGGTGGGTCAGTTCGGCCGGATCGGTCAAGCAGCCACTTGATTTCCTTTCAAGGAAATTGAGGTGGCTGCTCTATTCCCCAAAAATATAGGAATCAAACTATGAAACCCATTAAATTGAGCAAATGCCCTCGGTGCGAAGACTACGCCTATGAGAAATTAAAAAGCTATGGCATTTGCCATAGCTGCAACCTCGCCTCTGCAAAAGACCGCTACGACCAGTGGTATGACTACTATCCCAGGCCTCATTATCGAACAAAATTAGATCCTCTCATAACTATGAATGAAGAGTTAAAAACACCTTGCTCGGCGTTAGATCTATCGAAATCGCGACTAGAAAGATTTTACAAGATTCTAAGGGATCTTCCTTCAATGCAGAGGAACATCGTCTTTTTGAAACTTTGGAAGAATTTTTCAAACATGAACATTGCCTATTTCATGAATATCGAACTTCGAAATGTGCAGCCATATCTTCTCGACGCTGAAAAACGATTTCACTACATGAGGTGTCTGCCTCGCCTGTGGCACGAACTATGCTCAACTTCAGATAGTAGAGCTCACTTAATTTCACTCGAAAAGATCGCTGCTTAACCGGCAAGCCATCAAATGTCCCTGACCACCCGCCTTCGCTCGTTGCTAATCCCATCATCAAAAAAGTCACCACCGCTAGATCATAAATTTATAATATCCACCTTACATTTAGGAGAAATAACCTCGTGCAAAATGACTTACGCCCTTACGCATTTCTGATCCTCGGCCTCTTCGTTGGAGGCATCATCTACGTCGCAAAACAAGAACCTATGTCCTTAGACAAATATAAAGACCCTATTGAAATCACCGTAAAAGAGAAAGCTCCAGAAGTTCCACCAGGTCAAGCGGACGAAGAAGAAGGCGACTACCTAGATAAGGAGGACGAACTTTCATGCACGCCACCTACTACAAATGATTTGCGGCTCCCGTAATCCATCATTGCATTTCATACAGACCTCTAAATTACTTATTAAACACAAACAAAAGGAACCATTCTATCGAGCTATTTAAATGCCCCGACTGTGGCAGGCCTTCATTTGAGGAATTTAAGCGCTATGACTATTGCCACGTCTGCGACTATGTCGAAATCAAAATACCAAAATCTATTTCTAGAAAAAGAAAAAAGAAAACTGAAATCATAGCTGATGAGGCGGATGACTTAGCTGCGACCGCACCACGCACGAAGTACAAATGTGCGGCCTAAACCAAACAAAAAACTATGAATGGAAATAAACTATGAACATGCAACCGATTATGGAGAAACCAGAGAAGTTATCTCTTTGGTGGCTAGATGAGAAGACTCAAAAACGAATTCCTGCTGGAGTAGCCTTCTATGAAGAAAATTACAGTGAATATCACCTGAAAATAGATTTTATTCAGGCCATTCAAGAGCGACAAGATACTAGGTTCTATTTAAAAATTACTGGCAGCCAAAATGACTGCATTTTATTTCGTGCAGAGGCTGCAGTGAAGAAAGGAAACAAATTTTTTGGTAGATTTTATGTCGGCGAGGGCTATTGCTCTCGGGAAACTGGAAAGGATGTTTTGATTAATTTTGGACCCTTTGAAAAGAAGCTGGTTCTCACCCTAAACTAATTTATTGAACTATAAGAATATTGGTTGGTTACTCCTTATACTGGGAGTTTTTGTTGTTACGCTTTTGTACCCTGAAATTGTACTTGCCTACGAATTCCAAGCGAAAACCCAGGCACTCACTTCAAATCTCATAACAACGGTCCTACCGCTGCTCAGCACATTGGGCCTCGTCTACGCAGTGATACTTGCTCTTACCGGCGACGGTGGAGCGAAGGCGAGAATTATCGCCGTAATTTGCTGCAGTATCGTCGGGTTCCTGGCTCCCCAGTTTATCGCCTGGCTTAAGGTGGCAGCGGGGTCGTGACATTCAACTAAGAAATGAGTGAACTCAAAACGTCTACGGTGCATCGAAACCTGGACGCGAAATTGAAGGTCGTAGGTCTTGAGATCTACGACCTTCTTTTCGTCCTTCTCTTTGCTTCGGTCATGAACTTGATTTTCGGTAGAACCACCTTGGCTTTGTACCTGGTTTTTCTACTGCCACTTTTCATGGCTTTGGTGCTTTTTATTACAAAACGAAACAAGCCGGATCTGTATCTAATTCATCTTCTTAAATTTTATATCAGTCCCGGTTTTTACAGCGCAGGCGCTCACGATGAGTACGCCGAGCGTATGCGGAGTTCCATTTATAAAAAATAATCCCACTTTTGCGGATCTCAGTAGCCGTCTTCCTTTTTGGCATTTTGACGACAATATCATGGTGTATGCCGATGGTTCTTTGGGCGCGGGCCTGCGCCTTACCGGAATAGATATCTCAGCAGCCTCTATTGATCGTATCAATGAACTCTCCCAAGCACTGGAGAATCTCATCAATACGGCTCAAGAGGGTGTGCGATTTCAGATTTATTATCGACTCACGTCTGACGTTGCCCCACTCATAAAGGAACATCAAAACATCACAGCTACGATTGGCGGTGATTCTTATGATGCGGTTGCAAGATCTCGGATCGAATATCTTACGGAGAATGCTCAGGCAGGATCTTATTTTCAACCGCAGATTTATTTCTTTATTCGAAGTGATCGACACGGTTACCAAAAGCAAAGATTTTGGGAATCAGATCGTAAGTTTCAAGACCTGACACAGAAAGAGTATTTGGATCATAAAACTAAATTTTTAAGAAATTTAGTACAGATTGAATCTTCTTTAGCTCGTGCAGGCATTGAGCCGCGTCTGCTTTCCAAAGATGAATGGTTCTCTCTGCTCTATGAGTCGCTGAATCTTTTCCGCTCTGAAAAATTACCAAGCCCTAAATTTCGGGACTTAGGTGAATCCAGTTCGATCGGGGAAACACTATGTGCTCAATGCACTCTAACGGATGTTGAAGTACATAAGAGTCATCTTCAAATTGGGGATTACCTGTTCCGTGTCATTACATTAAAGACGCTGCCTGAAGGGCAGAGCTACGCCTCGATGATTGAAGCATTTTTAAAACTTCCCTTTCATTTTTGGGCGAGCCAAACGGTCACCGTCCACGAACAAAAAAGAGAAGTTGAAAAACTTCAAATCCAAAGGCGCCTGGCTCATTCCATGGCTTCAGGCGCTGGGCACGTAAGTGATCTTGAATCAGAATCGAAACTTAGTCATATCGAAGGTCTCATCGGCGAACTCTTGGAGGGTTCTGAGAAAATCGTCTCGACTGATCTTAATATTATCATATGGGCCCGCGAGATCGAAACACTTGAAGAGAAATCCGATGAGGTTTTAAAAGCATTTCGCAACCTCGGACAAAGTGAAGGCGTCATTGAAACACTTCCCTGTTTTGATGCGTTCATCAGAACTATTCCTGGTACCTGCACTGGATTTCGGACAAAGAAGGTCAAAACGAGCAACGCCGCACACCTGATGCCTGTTTATTCCTCGTGGCAGGGAAATAAGCGGCCGGTTTGCCTACTACCAAATCAAGACGGTGTTCTTGTGTCGATAGATCCATTCGCTCCAGAGCTTCCGGCCTGGAACGGTATGGTTTTTGGAGCTACTGGCAGCGGCAAAAGTATGTCGCTTCTGCAACTCATTCTCATGTTCTATGGGCAGCGCCCGAGGCCCAAAGTCGTATGGATCGATAATGGAGCCTCATCGCAGCGAGCTATTGAAGTGCTGAATGGAGAATTCATCGATCTCAATATTCATTCGGTAATGCGACTCAATGCTTTTGAGCTTGACCCAGGGGAAACGCAACCGACGCCGTCAAAGGTCAAACTCATCTTGGCTGTACTTGAAACGATTCTTAAAGACGAAGAAAAATTAGGTCTTCCCAAACGTGAGAAGGCGCTTTTGGAGGAAGCCATTTTTCAGACCTACGAACGCGTAAAAGGCCGTATGCCATACTTGCGGGATCTCAGAGATCTTTTAAAGGCACACGCCGTTGCTGAGATGAGAGCCTATTCAGAGATTCTATTTTCCTGGACGGGAGATACGGCATATGGACGGCTTCTCGATGGCCCTAGCAACGTTCGCCTTACGAAGAATCTCACCACCATCGAGATGAAGGGACTCGATTCATATCCAGATCTGCAGAACGTCTTTTTGCTCCTGTTTACGGATTTTATCCGCACAGAGGCATCCCGAGATGTCACGCAGCCATTTCTGTTCGTGATCGATGAAGGATGGAAAATTTTCCAGACGCCCGCTGCACTTTCCTTCGCCCTCGAAGCATATCGAACGTTTAGAAAATATAACGCTGGAATTTGGTGCATCAGCCAGAACTATAAAGATTTCCTTTTCAGCGAAGAGATTGCAGCGGCCATTTTACCGAACACGACAAGCATTTTCGTGCTCAAGCAACGCGGCATTGATTGGGAAGACTTTCAAAAAACATTAGGACTAAATGATACGGAATTAAATGCAGTTAAAAACCTGCAAGTATTGAAAGGAGAATTTACCGAAGTGTTTTATATACAAGATGAGGGACGAGCAACCCTTCGCATAGCGCCTGACCCGTTGGGTTATTGGATCTGCACCAGTGATCCGCGAGACAAGGCGGAAATTGAACGCGTCGCCAAGGAATGCCCTAACCTCAGTAAGCTAGAAGTGCTTCAAAAGATTGCTGCTGCTCAGGAAGCAAAGAGAGCCGCATAGACACTTTTAAAAAAAGATGGGCAGCGGCATTACTCTGCCTTTCCTTGGCCCTTACTCCTACGCCTGCTTTTGCTTTTAGTGATGGGTCGGGGTGGGCTATGTTTCCGTATATCGTGAAATTGGCAATGGAGGCTTACAAGCATTATACGCAGCTAAAGCTTCTTATTGCCCAAGGAGAGATGGGACTCGAGTATCAGCACTGGGTGAATTCGGGCCTTGATCAAATCATTGGCCTTATCAACACCCTACCAATCGAGGATCAACGTGTTCTAGGAGAGCTAAAAGACTTTCAAAAAGCTATAAAATCGGTCACTGAACTCTATGGCGCAGTCCCCTTAAGTGGAGA
This sequence comes from uncultured Oligoflexia bacterium, assembly GCA_964475985.1. GTDB lineage: Bacteria > Bdellovibrionota > UBA1018 > UBA1018 > CAYHWW01 > CAYYYP01. The sequence goes on from CAYYYP010000027.1 coordinate 5,485, forward strand.
AGCTGCCATGCAGTCGCTCCACGATCAAACCATTGCAGAGAGCTTTAAAGTCACTGGCAATATTTCAGACTACGCCGCTGGGCAAGAGGCCAATGCGTCTCAAGCCTTTATGCTCGCCGGGCAAATGAGCCCCAAGGGGGCAGCAAGGCTTGCGGCATCAACCCAGGCTCAAGTCCTTCATTCCTTAAGTCAACTTCTGAAAGTGAATGGCCAATTACTAAAACTGCAAAGCGAACAATTTGCCATGGAAAACAAGGCAAGCAAAGACTCGGTGGGGCACTTTAACAAAATCAACGGCGACGTGCGAAGTTCAATGAGTCGGTTTTCCGGCGATTTCACACTTCCGAGGTTCTAATTGTTTGAATGGTTGCCCGAAGTGTGTCGGGAACTCAGAGGAAGTCTCATAGAAATATATTGGCTTCTTTTGGTTCCTTACGTTGTGTTTATGCTCTGTCTTGAATTTTTTAAAATCCCAGATTCCGAACCTGCCGCAGGAAGAGTGCTCAAGAGGGCTGTCATCTCTATCATTCTTCTATACTCATTTGAGGAATGCATGAATTTGATCGCCATGATCTCCGATGGCATCACTGAAAAGATCGATGGTGTGATGAGGCTAAAGGACCTCTTAAAACACCTTGAAGACGGCTATAAAAATAAGGAAGTCAGTTGGCTGCGAGTTCGAGAGGCGGTCATCTTCATCATTAGCTTGCTGTCTTACATCGTCGCGTATCTCGGTGTATTCGTGGCCGACATCTTGATTCATTTCTCTTGGTCTATTTTATATGTGGTCTCGCCACTGATGATCTTGATGTACGTCTCTGAGAAAACGGCTTTTGTAACATCAAGCCTCTATCGAGGGCTAATTAATGTCGTAACTTGGAAAATACTTTGCTCAATTCTCGGCGTCTTGCTTCTCAAAATGGCAACGGTGCCCGAGGTGGCCAGTTCGGATAATTTCCTGATGGCGGTGCTAATGAATCTTTGCATCGGCTTTTGCATGCTTTTCATTCCCTCCACGACGAAATCACTCCTAACCAATGGCATGGAAAGTGTGGCTTCTAAGTTAACGGCTGTTCCTGCAGTAGCCGCCGCTGGCGCCATCAAGTTGTACACTATGAAATATTGGAAAACTGCGGCCAAAGAACCCTTTAATAATTTTAAAGGCACAAGAAGCTTTTTCTCCCGAAACTACAATCGGGCAAAAACTGGGTACCAGACGGGTAAAAAATGGGCAGAAAAAACGCAGAACGTCGCAACAAAAATTCGCAACCACAGTATCAGCGATTCAAGGCGAGTTCATAGTCCCTTTGATAAACATGGACCATTTTCAAAGAAAGGGCGCGATCGTTTTTTAAATGGAAAAGAATAAAGCAACTTCAACTTATTTCTGGAGGAAATGAAATATTAGTTTTCTAAAATCTGGCGGGATAGGATCAGGATCGGCTCCTGATCAATGGGCATTTATCAATAAGGTACTTATCGTATATAAAGTTACAGCCGCAAGCCTTGCCGTGACAACTCTTCTCTTAGGTGGGCTAGTCGCATATTATGCAACAGCAAATCCAGTGGTCGTGACCTTGCAGTGTGGAGAAAAATTATTCTTCGAAGGAAAAAGGGAAGATTTTAAAATCACCGATGATGACGTGAAGCGCTTTGTCGAAAGCTGGGTCAAGCTTCGATACACATGGACTGAATTTGATCCACAGAAGGTTCTTGACGCCGTGGGACCATTATCGACGCAGGATCTACAAAACAAACTCAAACCCGTATTACAAAAAACAAAGGTCGATGCTACAAAACCAAATCAGAAATTTGAAATCACAGTCACAAATATTCGAGTAACCTTAGCCGCAAAAGAGGCAGTTGCTAGTTTTGACACCATTGTACGCCTCAATGGATTTCCAATCGTGGTCCCCGGGGAAGTCTCTCTTGAGATTGTTCAGGGCATGCCAACAAAATGGAACTATTTGGGTCTCTATGTAAACGGAGTGATTGAACACGAAGTTAAATGATGCTTCACAGCCTTTTTTTGGTTGGTGTCTTAAGCTTCGTTTCTCTCACCTGCGCTCCTGCACACGCAGGCAAAGTACGCACCCTTTATACCAATGATCGCATGATGCCACCGATCTTTCTCGCGATGGGAAGATCTACGGTTCTTAGATTTGATGAGAAGCCTAAAAATGCCGTCATTGGAAATCAAAACTATTTCAGCATCGAGTTTCTTGGCAATGACATCACGATTCAACCTCAGGGGGTCACGTCAACGAATTTATTTATTTACACCGAATCTCAGACCTATGGGTTGATTCTAAAGGTGGGGCCTGAGTCTCAGTATGATGACCTCGTATCTATGCGCTGGAAACCTGGTTACTTGAATGTAGAAAATAAAATGAAAAGGCCAACCTCACTGCTGGGAGAAACTAACATCCATCGCACTTTGGATCTTAAGGGACTATTGCACGTAGAACTTACAAAAGTCATTCGGGCTGTAGCCCAAGGCGTTTCAATTTTTGAAGTAAATGTAACAAATAAAACGAAGGAAGCAATTTCAGCAAAGGACGTACAAATTGCGGTCACGGCAAAAAATGGATCAAAGCCACCGCAACAGTTCGCCTTTCTTCTAGACACGCTTCGACCACAAACTAAGACCAATGCAAGAATTCTTCTTCGTATGGAGGGACTTGAGAATATGGATTTGACCCTAAGCTATAAAAATCAGTCCGCGAAAACTTCATTTACTCAAAAGGATTTAAAATAACTTTTTTTAAAAAGCCTTGGGAGAAGATCAAGCTTACAATTTGCGATTTTTTCCTGATTCAAGAAGGCGGAAAGCGAAGAATCAATAAAAGAAACGTCGGCATTATTTTTATGCCGTCTATTGCCGTGATCTTAGGCCTCACACTTGTACTTCAGCACCAGGATACGAGTTTTGCAGAGCAAACCTCGCGCAAACTCACAAAGGATGAAGCAAATGAAAAAGGAGACCGTCCACCGGGCGCCCAAGCCACGGATGGTCCAAAGGGCATTGCCGGTACCATAGACGGTGTTCGTGGCGGCTCTGGTCAAGCGTTACCCGAGGCTGGAAATAG
>CAYYYP010000027.1:8583-44941 GCA_964475985.1 uncultured Oligoflexia bacterium
TGTAAAATACCGCGCCGCTCAGATCATTGGCCGCCCCGGAGGAGATCCGGATCGAAAGCTACCCATCGGAACAAGTTTCATTGGGCGGCTTCTCAATGCCATTGATAGCAGAGAACAAAACTCCTTTGTCCGGGCCATCATCCCGTATGGAGCTTCTTTTGATCATGACAGGCGTCTTGATCGAAACTCAATCCTGTTCGGTACAGCAACATATCCAGACGGAGGTGAGAAGGTTTACGTCAAATTCACCAGGGTCCTTCTTCCCAATGGCCAGGAGTTTAAAATTGAAGCCCAAGCCCTAAGCTCCCTTGATTACGCGCCAGGGCTCACAGGAGAAGAACACGATGGCGCCGGTGGTAGAATCGGCACCACATTGGGACTCACCATGCTCTCAGGAATCACGGATGTCATGGTGCAAAGAGAAGCGCTTGGTCAGTATGGCGCACCTACGCCGAAGGCAGGGCTACGCAACGGCTTATACAATGGAATCGCCCGCGCCACCGAAAACGAGGCACAACGTCGCGCGGCTAAGATCAATGACGCAAAGGACTATGTCACAATTGAAGCAGGTCAAGATGTCATCATTAGTCTTACAGAAACTTTTAAAGGAGAAAATTTATAAAATCTCAATGACAACATTAGAATCGGCGGGGAATAAAGCAACGGAGCAAAAACTAAATGCGGTCTTTGACAACATAGTTAAAGCTGCCGCCAACCTCTTTCGAATTCAGTATTTCGGAATCAAAAACCTTAAGATAAATACAATTGATTTCTACATCTATTTATTCCCAGGTCTTTTTTTCCTTTATGCTTTAGCCCTAAGCGGAAAGCATCTCACTTTTTTTCAGTCCAGGATGAGTAACCCTCTCTATGACCGATTGGTTGAAAAGCTACTAACAATAAATCCAAATTATCATTTTGGATTTCTTTGCTTTCTAGCAGCATCCATTGTGTTCTTTGCCTTGGGCATTGGACCCTATCGAGCGCAGCGACGTTATCAACGAGCCATTGACTGTATGGCACTAAAGAGTGGCCTTGGAACGAGTCCCTTACTTGTCAGCACACGGGTAGATGGTCCCCACAGACTAAAACTAAGGGTATTAAGCGAAGGCGTGGGAGTGGATCGGTATGAAACGAAAAGGGCAGATCTCGAGGCCGCTTTTGGCGCTGTGATTGAAAGGATTCGCACCGCCGAAACACCGAAATTTGTGGAAATAAGCCTGGCGAGCCGACGCATTCCACATTCTTGTACCTTTCTCGAGCTTATTCAAAGAACCGATAAGCCCTATAGCATTGTCATTGGAGAATCCATTGGAGGCACAATCACAATAGGACTTAGGGATCTGCCCCATATGCTTATCGCCGGCACAACCGGCGGCGGTAAGTCAGTTTTCTTTAAGCAGGCGCTTTTAGGACTGCTTCATACGTCTCCGAGCCTTCAAATGTACCTTTTGGATTTAAAAAGAGGTGTCGAGATGAAAGAGTTCTCGGCACTTCCCAATGTGGCCTTAGCCAAGAATGAAAAAGAAGCGGTCTTTATTTTAAGAAAACTTAAAATCGAAATGGATCGCAGGTTTAAATATATGGAGGAACACGGGTACAAACAGATCGAGCCCGAGCGCGATAAAATGGACCTAATCGTGGTTGGAGTAGACGAAGCATCCGTCCTTTATACTAAATCTAGTCGCCGCAGCCTCGAATCTGAATTGATTGAAGAAGCAAGGCAGCTTACCGACGAGTTAGCAAAACTTGCCAGAGCAGCAGCCATTCACCTTATTTTAGCCACTCAAAAAGTATCAAAAGAAACCATTGATACTAAGATCCAGGAGAACATTGGTGGTCGTATGTGCTTTCGAATGAATACGTTACAAGGGTCGTTAACAGTTCTTGGCAATAAGATGGCGTTCGAACTTCCTGACCATAAAGGCCGAGCTATTTGGGCTTCAGGGAACAACTTTAACGAAGTTCAGGCGCCACTTGTGAAAGATGATGAGATAATTCGATCCTGTGAAGTGATTTGTTTTGAGTATGAAAATGGAAAACGAAAGAATTTTCAGCCAATGCTCGCAACTCAAAATTACGGCAAAGAAAACTATCCCGATCCTTCAGAAGAAAATAAGCAGTAGCAGTTTATGACCTTACGTACAAATCGAACAGGATTTATTACCAACAGAGATCAGATACTTTTTCAGTTTTTATTTGAGAATAAGGCAGCAACCGGAATACAGATTCATGAAAATATATTTCCTAGGATCCGCAAACAAACTGCATACCGGCGAATTGCCAAACTAGTAAAATCTGGCTGGATAGGAAAACAGGGATTATCGAATGGAAACATTCTACAAAATGTTTTTAATTTAACTGAAAAATCATATCGACAGTATGTTCTTAAGGAAGGACTCAATGACCGTAGACTTCAGCTTACAAGTGAAGTATTAGCTCATGATCTAACTCTCGTTGAGATTCGAAACCGCCTCTCCAAGGTATCATCAGTGAAGCGATACTATCCCGAGAATTTACTGCAATCTTGTTTTGAATTCTCTGAATCGGAAGATTTTAAACCATTTATCGATTTGAGATCTGACGCAGTTCTAGAGGTTTCATTACAAGATAAATTCACATTCATAGTCCCCTTGGAATATGAGGCAAGCCTTAAGACGAAGGAAAGAAATCAAAAAAAGATCCTCCACTATTACATCAAACACGACGGGAATTCTGTATTGTTCATTTGTAAGGATCAAACGACTTTAAAGTCTTTGGCCAAAATCGATCAAGAGATTAGCCAGGAGTTTAAACCAAAATTGTACTTCGCCCTACTTAGCGACGTCCTTCGGGCTTCTGAAAAACTGACATTTATCAGCTCTAATCAGGAGAAGAAAATCGTCTTATAGATCCGCAAATGAGTGCTGAACCCGGGTGCTGAATGCCTGCTTACACATTCAGCACCTGGATCAGGGGTCGAATTTTATAACTAGCTGTAAACCAAACAATTTCCATAGACCACAAGTACTGCACATAGGACTCGGTCAGGGAAATAGCGATTAAGGAGGTAGTAGAGATAATGAGACACATTATCGCGCTGGTGACGGCGCTATTGATGACGAGTGGCTGTGCCACGATGAGAGATTCTATGATCCTGGGAGCAGGGTCAGGATTCGCAGCAGGTGCTGTTACTGGAGCTATGGCTAGCTCCGAAAGCAAAGGGACTGGAGCAATGATTGGCGGCGCCATCGGTGCAGGCGTCGGATTAGTCGCTGCATACTTTACCCACAAAAGCCTTGAAGACAGAGATTCAAAAATTAGGAAAGATACTCTTTTTAGCCTTGAGAAATTTGGTGTCTCTGATGTTCCCAATCAAAGCAGCGCCGTTCCGGCCATTAGCTTTCGAGTGATTGAGGAACAAAAAGTGGAAACCAATCGCCAAGGCAACAAGGTCATTGAAGGTCACAGAATATGGATCTTATCGGATGACTCAAATGTCCAATACAATCCCCCGCCGACTAAAGACAAAGAGAGGAAGTGAATTTAATCTCAGTTGAATTAAAATCTGATTCTAAAACATCAGAATCTGGAAGGGTCATTCTTGATCAAGGTACAAAAGAGATGTTAATCAAGATGGTTTTAGAGCTTAAAGCACAGGAAAGCTGCATCCGACTTTCGCCATCAAAGTTCGTCTGCTGGATCATCGGGCGGTATTTCGAACACATGTTCGCCAACGACCAAGAAGCAATTATTAAGGCGCATTTCAATTCCAAGGAGTATCTAAGAAAGACTATCAACACCGTTGGATCTGAATCCGACCTTGCTACAGTTCTCGAAGATATGCTGTACAAAATACGCTCTGAAGAAAAACGAAGTACACGCAGGCCCAAGAAGGCAATAGAGAAAGACCCGCATAAAGTTGAAGCCTAATCACATGACAGAAGGCCTTACTTTAAAGCAGCAAGACAATGAAACGCCAATTCAAAAAAGATGTGGCTTTTGTCAGATGCAAAAGCCAACCAGCGAGTATTATCGAAAAGGCCTTGGCCGGACAGAATCAAGATGCAGGCCCTGTCATAAAGAACTGATCTTGATGCGGTCGAAGAAAAAGAAAAGAAAACCTAGTCCCAATCCGTACTCCTCAAAAACGGTCAACTTCATCCTCAATCCTCATCAGTCTAGCGATATCGTAAATGTCCTACTTCAACTGTTGAAAGCGAATGATGCGCTATTTGATAGCAATGCGGATAAAGCTGAGGAAATCAAAGACATATTAGGATCTAAAAATTCAGTCCATGCTCTCCTAGCAGCATAATCTTAATAAGTGTAAAGCATACTTTACATATGTATTTATGTAAAGTATGCTTTACCTCGATGATTAAAAGTGACCTCCGCAAAATTCGAAGACAAACTGGAATGACTCAAAAAGATTTGGCGGCATCCATAGATGTTTCGAGACAAACAATACACTCGATCGAAGTTGGTAAGTACATACCGTCTGTCGAAGTAGCCCTCAAACTTGCTAAATCCTTGAAGCTTAAAGTCGAGGATATTTTTAAACTGAAATGGAGCTAACAAAAAATGCGTAAGGTAGGAATTTACGTGCGGGTTTCAACCGATGAGCAGGCCGCCGTTGAAGAGGGCTCGATTAAAAATCAAACTGAGATCCTTCAAAAATATATCAAAGCCGAAAATCTAAAGGCAGATGACAAATGGGGTGTTTTCGTTGATGTCTATAAAGATGACGGATTTTCTGCGAAGGACTTACGTAGGCCCGAAATGAAGCGCCTTCTTAAGGACATTTACGCCAAGAAAATAGATACAGTTATATTCACTGAAATTTCGCGTTTTAGCAGATCCGTAAAAGATTGGCAGGATTTGAGGATTTTCTTTGATGAGCATGAGGCATGTTTCATTGCAAGCAGGCAAAACTTTGACACGTCCAATGCAATGGGACGCGCCATGCTTAATTTCGCGATTGAGTTCTCACAACTTGAGCGTGAGCTCACTGCGGAGAGAGTCAAAGCAAGTTATTTTGCTAGAGCGGGACGAGGATTATGGACCGGGGGTTCAGTTCCATTTGGCCTGGAACCAACTGAAAAAAATGGATACCTGATTGTTAATGCCGCAAAGCAAGTTATTGCGAACGAAATCCTTGATATTCTATTGGCTCAAGAAGGGTCCCTGGAACGAACTGCCGCACGCTTAACAGAATTGGGCTATACACGCCAAGGTGGTAAGACTTGGGACCAAAAGTCGCTGGGCCGCTGGATTAGAAACGTCGCTCTGATCGGACAAATCTCAATCAATACTGGGAATAAGGAGAAAGATCAGAGCAAGTTGCCTGAAGCTGAAAAATACAAGACCGTAGAAGCAACATGGGAAGCTGTCGTTGATAGGGAAAAATGGCTAAAAGCAAACAACCTACTCGATGATAATTATCGCCACTTAAAAGTAGAACAATGGAAGTATCATGAATATATTTTGACGGGACTTTTGACCTGCCCCGAAGGCAATGGTTTAGTCGGAGCAAGTGGTTGGGGCAAATCAGGCACCAAATACACACACTATCGGCATAGTCACAAACAAGCTTGTGATTGCCATGTCAAAACTCTATCCGCACCTGCTCTTGAAGCGAAAGTACTGCAAGACCTCAAGGACCTTATCAAAGTCCCTGAACTAGCCAAGGCACTAGCTAGGAAGGCGAATGATGAATTCAAAGAGCAGCAACCGACCTATAGCCAAGCTGTATTTGCGGCGAAGACACGCCTGGATGCCATCATCCGAAAAATCGATAAAATTTCCGACCAAGTTTTGAATAGTGAAAGTCCAGCTGAAGTTGGGATTTGGAAGGAAAAGCTCCTGCGAAGCCAAACCGAGAGACAGCTTATCGAGAAAGAATTTCAAGAATTGTCTGAGAAGGCGTCTGTTCAAAAGACAGAATTTCTGGACGCAGAAAAGATCACTGCAGCATTGGAAAAACTAACCGAGAACTTTGAAAGCCTGCCTATCACCTCACGGCAAGCACTACTCAGGAGCATAGTGGAGAAAATCGTCATTCGGAAAGAGACGATTGATATCGTAATAAAAAATCCTGAAATTTCAGGCATTTGGACGGAATCTGGTATCCGTCACAGTGGAGGTACACTGTTAGTACACTGGGATGATTGGCGGGAGCGATGGGACTCGAACCCACGACCTTCGCCGTGACAGGGCGACGTTGTAACCAACTCAACTACGCCCCCGCTTATCTGGGATAGTCTTAAAGAGTCACTCTTGATTACGCTCTACGATTTATTCGAGTTAGGGGCCCACTGTCAAACTCAAAAAATGCAAATTTAAGGAATTCTTATTTCTATGACTTTCAGCCGACAAAAAAGTTGAAAGGGGCCATCCGCTCAAAAGCAAATGAGCCCCCTTCAGAAAACGGACAACTCTTAGTGAGTGTGCGCGTCAGTTTTGCCAGAATCAGCTGGATGATGCTCAGATGCGTCTGGGTTATGAGCTTCCTTCACCGTGGTGTGAGTCGTTGCAGCGCGTGCAGATTTGCCACGACGTGCAGAGGTTTCAGTTTTGGTGGTTTCAGTGCGTTCTGCGGACTCGTGGTGATCAGCAAAAGCGGATCCTGCGAAACCAGCAACGGCCAACAAGCTTAATAGCGAAATGAGTTTTTTCATAAGTAATATCCTTTCAAAATTCGACTGACTTCATGTGAAATTTCACACGTCATTAGAGTTCAGCAGACGAGAAAGGAGATGTAAAAGAAAAATTCAGCCCAGCACGGGGAATCGTCGGGCGGCATAGCCTTTTTCCAAGGCCTTTTGCATCTCTCCGACTACATGGTCATAAAGTATTTTTAAATTTTCTTCCTCGGAAAGTTTTGGGTCCACCAAATCATTTACCGAAATCGCCGGCAAAATTTCAAACTTCATTTTGGCGGGCAATGGAATAAAAGTCGCGGCAAGCGCCCCGGGCGCAAGGAGCAGTGGAAAAAAAGTAAACATGCCCGTGACCACGCACCATGCAAAAAACAATGAGCGCACCGTGATGGGAAATCCGTGCAATCGGTATTTCTTCTTTAACCCTAATGCTTCCGCAATTTCCTCACCGCGGTGGAGGATCATATAACTTTCGTGTGCACCGATGCTGACGATGGGAACTATGGGCACTCGGTTTCTCAATGCCACCTTTAAAAAACCGCGACGCTGAAAAAAATCAATTTTTGCTTTTTCATGAAAAGGTCTGAACGCTTCTTTTTCACCGCCAGGATAAACTAAGAGGGAAAAACCGCGACGAAAAGCCTCATCGGCATAGGCCGGCGCCGCGGGGATCGCACCAATTTTAGGGATCATCCATTTGAAAAACGGGTTCTCTAACGCAACGCCATGCGCCAAACCCAAAGCTTGTTTCGAGGCACCAAAACGCTCCCACCACGCATAAAACATCATTAGCACTTCGAAGGTGATCAAACCGTTATGGTTACCTACATACAAAGACGGACCCTCCGGAAGATTTTCCCAGCCCGAAACTTCGCAGCGAAAATAATGTTTGTAGAGGCCTTCCAAAAACGGCCAGATTTTTTTGACGAAGGACGGATCCGCCCCCTTGAAAAATTTAGGATCTAGATTTTGTTTTAGCGAGACTTCATTTTTTTTGGGAACCATTCCTAAAGCTTATACCGGTCTCAATGTTTTGCACGGCGGCAAAACGATGAAATGCCTAAAATAGAATCCAATGCTGAATTTGTCTAAAACAGCACACGGTCGCTTAACCCAAACTTACTCTTCGCCTTCTTCCACCTCAGGAGCGGCGACCGCTGCATCCGATGTTTGCTCCGGCAAATTATTTTCAACAGCAAATGGGTAACCTGGCCAGAAAAAACCATCGCTGGCAGCTGACGCATCGGCCGTTCCAGGGGGCTTAGGAAATACCACTCGGTCACCACGGACCATTGGGGCATCGTGCCTTGCGAACCATTGATTGCTGGCGAAGTTAAGGACTTGAATTTCGCCGTTTGGTCCCACGATGGCGAGCCCTCGCACCCAATTGCTAAATCCATCTTTAGAATAACTAAGGGTTGGTGGCGTGAACGTTCCCGTATTCACAATTTTGCCGTAACGTGCTTGGGTGTGCGTATGACCAAAAACCACTCGGCCATGGGCTCTTCGCATTCCCCGAACGCCTCCACCTTTACTTCCGTTCGCGCCGGCATGGCCATGGAGCCCAAGTTCAACTGTACTGCCCTCCGAGCCCACTCGGAATGACTCTCCCGCATCAACGAAACGAATTCTTCGCTGCAGCGCCTTAGCGATGGGAGTGACGAGATACGACCGATCATCGCGTCCGGGTACTCCATTTAAAATTGCTTCTTTTAACGGTGGTACGCCATTGCGCATTTGAAAGGCTAAGCGATCGCCGATGGGCGCATTAAGAGCATCTTTAGGATATTCCCCTTTATTCAACCATTGGGGCAACCAGTCATTGTGATTGGAATGCACCATAACTACGGTTAAATTTGGCTTTTTCGTAAGCAAAGCCTCAAGCACGCGGTTCATTTGATTGAGCTCCACAGCTAAATCGAACCTGCCATTTCTAGCGCGTGCGCTTGAGCCTATGCTTTTGCCCGCATCATGATGACTGATGGAATGACCATTTAGGAAATCATGGAGAACTAAATACTCTGGATTCGCGCTCAAAACATGATCTAGAAATTCCGATAGAATGGAATCATCCGTATCTCCTACATGGATATCGCCGGGCACCACTGCCTTGATTTGCGTTGCTCGCGCACCGCTACCCGTAAAAAATAAATTTAAATCCATGAAGCCCCGTTGGTCCGGGATGAACTCAATATGCCTCGCCGCATATTCGCCCGTAAGTTGACCCAGCTCCGGAAAAAATTTGTCTTGATCAAGTCTTTCCAAAACTAGGGCACCCATGACGTGATCTTCCGTGGCTAAATCATCGGTTCGGAAATTATGATAATACCGTCCACGATAATTCGGGTTTGTAATTGCACCGGTTGAAAATAAAGCATGGGGCCTAATGGCGTTATCCTTTGTTGGCACCACCTGCATCACCATTTTCGGGGAAGGCACCACCGCGCTCTGTCCCCTAGCCCACCTCACATCGAGCCCTTGCAGCGGATGCATGAATTTTCCTGGCGCGCGGATATTGTTCAACACAAAATCCGGCGTCAAATGAACGGTGTTCATGATGATGTGAATCCGCGGATGATCGAGTAATTTTGGATCAAGATCCGTGGTTTGATAATTTGCAGGAAACACTAAAATCTCAGCATCCCGAAGTTCCGCATATTTTAAAAGTGAATCTAAAAATGCTTGGTTCACCGGTGCGCCGGCAACTGCCGTGGTTACAATCAAGCGTTTGCGTGTACGTATCGCCTCCAACATTCGGTCTACTCGTTCTTGATTAAAAAATGTGGTGTCCACGACATTATTGAATGCTCGCGGCGACTTAAGCTTAGCGGCATTTTTCAGTGCCTCAAGATTTTCAAACACCAAACCTTCGCCAAAAAATTGGCTAGCAAACAACTCACGACGCTCAGCCCGGATGCTAAGCTCCGCCGCAACCTCGTTCACTAAAGGAATGCGGCCTGTTCCCCTTGCCGCCTTGGTGAAGCCCAAAATTATTCTGTTTCGCGCAACTTCGACGTCCTGAGGTCGTGCGAGGTAAATTTCCCTCGCGAAATTCACTTCGGCGGCGCGGATGGTTTCAGGAGTAAGACCGGGCGCTCCCTTATCGGCAAGCGTGGGATTCCATCCATAAATCAAATCCAAATCCCTACCGGAAGCGGAAGAAAGCACTTCTGAAAGTTCTTTTTGCGATGGCGTCCTTAAATGACGTTTAAGAAATGCACCCGCCACTTGCAGAAGTTTAGCGTGGAAATCTTCAAAATCGGCGCGATAGAGCCTACGCAATGTTTGCACAAATCGATCCACGAGAACCGTTTCATTGGTTTCGTTATTTCCAGCAACGCCAGAAAATGCCCTAATTTTAAGTAAAACATCCCTTGCGGAATAATCGGTGGATTCAGACAGTTCAAGCGCCGTAGGAACTTTCCCGTGCTTCTTGATCCATGAGATGGCGGCCTTCAAAAGCTTTTCATCTAAGTTCGCCATTTCACAAGGATCGGCGTTCACTACGGGTGCATTTTCGACGTCATCTTCGGCAAAGGCAGAAACGAAAATGGACTCCAAGCAAATAGTGAATAAAAGTGCCGCGCCAAAAAATCCTAACTTTATTTTCTTAAATTTCATTCCGATACCCCTTCGCGGCCCGTCCCCACCAACGCTCCGCCACAACCTTCAATAAATGCTTTCTGCCCATCCGTTAAATGCGGAGGTTCACCGAGCAACTCAAGGGGCGTTGCCAACCGGAATCCACCGGATTCGGTGATGACAAATGCACGCGGCCGCCCACTATCGATAATTTGCTGTTCCGTGCCGGCGTTATAAATAACGACTTTAAGTGGCACTAACTTTCTTCGAATGACATCTGATACCAGCTCCACCGTTCGATCGATGCTGTGCTGATCGTCTTCGGCATAAACGATGGAGTGAAGCTTCTCCTGCCGTTTGCCGTCTAATGACAACCGTAAATCCTCATCCGTAACCGGCGCCCTTCTTAATGCAAGCGCAGTTTCTTGAAGGTCCTTGGCTTTACGCTCAGAAATGCTACCGCCCATGTGCAGGTAATCAAATTCTGTACGGCTCATATTCTTAAAGAGGCTACGTTGGGCCTGATCTTCAGGCAAAAATGGCAAATCGGTGATGAGTTTGAGTCTTCGCAGTTCCTGATAAAACTCCCGCCACTCTCGATAGGTTTGACCACGCGCAGTAGAGTGACCAAATTGCCGGGCCGTCAATGGGGAAGAAAGGATTTGCTGAACATATGGCCAAAATGGGCCCTGCCAACTCCCTTTAGCAAACTCGCCCTTGGTCTCACGCTCAAGTGCCCGTTTAAAATCTTCTAGCAAATAGTTTCGGCCTTCGGGTGAAGCCAAGAAAAACTGGAAACTTTCCGGATTTCGCTCCATATAGAAACCAGGCTGAATTTCTAAGCCAGAGCTGAGCCTAGCTTTTTGCCCTAATTGGCCAGGATGCCCTTCTCCTCGGGCAAGCTGAGTTTCAAGGCGGTGTCGATCCGCGGGAGACACCTCAATGGTTAGAGGCCCCTCAGGGGCTTCAATAAAACCATTGGGCCTCGTAGTGATGCGATACCAGACGAAGGGGGTCTCGAAACTTCCGTTATAACGCCGCCCGCGCCCCCCGGAAGTTCGCCTAGTTTCTACGGTTGTATTGTCGAAATCGGAGATTATGAAAAACCTAGCGGTCGCTTCGTGCGATATTTGCGATAAGAGCAAAATACCTACGGTGAACCCCGGGAAAAGCTTGCAGCAATAGCCTAAAGAACGCCTCAGAACCCCCATAGATACCCCCTCTAATGGTCACGAGATGCGAAAAAATCTAACTTAAGAGGTGGGCTAAACTACATAAAACCGCATGGCAAGCCATGGCCCAAAAAATTGATCTTTCCCGCCTGCATTGACTTTTTGATTGAAGAAGTCGAAGGCCGCATGTTACAGGAAGGGTGTTCCTGCGGGTTAGTCTGAAATGGGCTTTTTAAGAAGCCCTTTTTTTTTATCTTCCTCAGGGGGGAGGAACGTTCCAGTTTTCTTATGGAAACATTGGAATGCAACCTCGCCGTTGTTTTTTTAAGTCATCCGTTAACGTTAGCCGTAAAGTGTCGTGATCGCTGGAAAATTTGAACTGAATGTCGAAAGCCGAACTTCAAAATTTAAAACAACTCGAAGACGAAATGAGGGAGATCATCATTCCCTTAGGATACGAGATTGTCGCCCTGGAACTCACGCAAAGTGGGGGTCGAACCCTGCGGGTGCTCGTTGATTTTCTTTCGAATTCGGAACTGTTAGACATTAAATCCTTTAAGCGCATCGGCATCGAAGACTGCGTCATCGTCACCAAAGCTCTGGATGAGCTTCTGGAAAATACCACCCTCATCGAGGGGAAGTATCAACTCGAGGTCAGCTCACCGGGTATCGAGCGACCCATCAAGTTGCTCAGGGATTTTTTGCGTTTTGCCGGCCAGAATGTCCGAATTCACACCTCTCGTCCGTTGAGCGCCGAAGAATTTCAAAACCAGGATTACTGGACCCACCATCAGAAACAGAAAAATTTCGCAGGAGAGCTCAAGGGAATGTCTTCCAATAAACAAGATATTTTACTGAAAGTGGATGAACAAGACATCCATTTACCCCTCGCTGCCGTTAACAAAGCACATTTAGAATTTAAGTTTGAAGGGAGTTTACAATGAACCTTACCGAATTAAGCCGGGTAATCGAACAAGTTGGAAAAGATAGGGGCATAAAAAAAGAATTGATCGTAAGCGCCATTGAGCAAGCTGTGCTCAGCGCCGCCCAGAAAAAATACGGTGAAGAAGCCGTGCTCGAAGCCCATTACAATTTAGACTCCGGCGAAATTGAACTCTTTCAATTTAAAAACGTAGTTGAAACGGAAGATGACGTTTTAGATCCAGATGCCGAAATCTGGCTTAAGGAAGCCCGCAAACTTGACCCTGAAGTCAGCGTAGGTGACGAACTAGGGATCAAGCTGCCAAGCCCTAAATTTGGCCGAATTGACGCGCAAGCCGCAAAACAAATCATTTTCCAGAAAGTCAGGGATGCGGAACGGGACCTTATTTTTGAAGAATTCATTCACCGTAAAGGTGAGATCATCGCCGGAATCGCCCGCAGAGTTGAACGGGGCAATCTTGTGATTGACCTCGGTAAAACTGACGCGCTTCTCCCCAAAAATGAAATTATTCCTGGAGAAACTTTCAAACCGGGCGATCGCGTTCAAGCGTTTTTGTCTGATGTCGTTTTAAGTTCCCGTGGGCCCCAACTTTATTTGACCAGAACTTCGCCCCAGTTCCTTATGAAGCTTTTTGAAAATGAAGTACCGGAAGTGTCCGACGGTATCGTAGAAATTCGTGCAGCAACTAGGGAGCCAGGCTCCCGTGCGAAAATCGCCGTAGTGAGTCGTGACCGAGACGTTGATCCCGTGGGCGCTTGCGTAGGCATGAAGGGTGTACGTGTACAAAACGTTATCGCTGAACTTAAGGGCGAGCGCATTGACATCATTCCTTGGAACGCGGATCCGGTTCAATTTGTACGGTCTGCGCTTCAACCCGCAGAAGTTTCATCCATTAAAGTGAGTGATGCCAATCACGCCATGGAAATCGTCGTGGAAGATACACAGCTCAGTTTAGCCATTGGGCGCCGCGGCCAAAATGTTCGTCTGGCCGCAAACCTTACGGGCTGGCATTTAGACATCACTTCTAAGTCTAAACTCCAGAAAAAAACCTCCGAAGCCATTTTCAATCTTCAACACATTGAAGGCATCACGGAGCCCTTGGCTTATGGTATATTTCAAACAGGCTTTTTGAACGTATTCCAGGTGGCCGAAGCCGATGTCGCCGATCTCCAAAGCATCCCTGGCTTTGAGGATGCCCAGGCGGCTCAATCCTTAAAGGAAAAAGCGGCAGCCGTCGTCGAAAAGGGTGGCGAGAGTCTCTTGATGTCCGCAACGGAAGAGACCAAGGAAGAAGAACCCGTTAAGTCTTAACGGATTCTTAAGTAGAAGCTGAAGGAGCGATTCAATCTGATGACCACACAAAAAATTAAAGTCTACGAGCTGGCTAAGGAATTAGGCGTAGAATCCATTGCTCTCGTTGAACGGCTTAAGCAGCTCGACATTGACGTTAAAAGTCACATGAGCGCGTTAGGCAGCGAAGAAACTCGCATCGCACGAGAACATTTTGCCAAGGAAAAAGCCCTGGCAGATAAAGTCTCAAAATCCACTTCAAAAAAAGCTTCGCCTTCCACCGTTGAAAAACGAGTGACCTCTACGGTGATTCGACGCCGCTCTAAAAGCACCGATGGTGACGCAGTGGCTGAAGAAGCACCTAAGTCAGCAAAAACTGCGGCGGAAGATTCCAGTGCCGCAGAAGCCGCCGCGAAAACTAAAGTGATTCGCAGGCCGTCCGGAAAAACAGCTAAGGCAGAAGCGGCTGAGGAAACTCTTGAAACTCCGCCAAAGGCAGCTGAGCCTGCGGAAGAAAAAGAGGAAACCCTAGCGGCAGCTCCTCAAGTGGAAGCCGAAAAACCAACTGCCTTACGCAAAAAACGTCCCGTAGAAAAACCTAAAGAGGAAGTCACCGCTTCAACCAAAGACGCTTCACCCCAAGCCCCTGCTGCCGTGGAAGAGACACCTGTGCCAGTCGCAACTGTGGAAGCTGCTCCAGTAGAAGCGCCCGTGACCCGCGAACCGGTGAAAGCGCAAGATTCCGAGCCGAGCGCTGCAGTGGAAGCGGTTGATACCAGCCCATCCGAAGCACCGGCTGAACCACAGGCAGCCCTTGGCACTTCTGAAGCCACGGCCTCGTCCGCAACTCCGACTTCAAAAGTAAGTTTTGATATCATTAAAGTTGTTCCAAAAGGTCCAGCTACCGACGCGCCACGCCCAAGCACTCAGCGCATCGTCACCACGCCCACGGGCCCACAAGTGACTAGGCCTTCTGTAAATATTCAGATTACCCAAAAAGCCGTTCCTGGAGCACCACCGCCAGTACGACCACTTCGTCCCGGTGAAGGTCCGCGTCCTGGTTTTGGACGCAGCTCAAGTAGTTCCTACGGAACGTACCGCGCGGCTCCCTTTGGTACGACCCCCGGGCAAGGCAATGGATTTCCAAATAGCGGTCCACGTCAACAGCGTTCAGGCTCTGGATTTCCTGGATCCGAAGGCGGCGGCTTTAGGCCAGGCGGCACAGGCATTTTACCATTTGGTGGAGTGGCTTCGGCGCTTCCTATTTTGCCCGCCGGTTCAAGGCATATGGGTCACGACAAACCTCGTGATTTCAATTTCGATGACGACGCCAATGCTAAGAAAAAAGGTTTAGGTGGACGTGGAGTTCGTGAAGAAACTCCCGTTGACGTAAAACTCACAGATTATCGCGCGAAAAAAGAGCTCATCTTCATTGGTAAGAAAAAGAAAGTACCATTGGATAGGGCTTTGAAATCTACGCAGATCACCAAACCTGCAGCACACAAACGTGTCATTAAACTTGAAGGTGCCGCAACGGTAGCGGACTTTGCAAACCGCATGGGCATCAAAGCTTCTGAGCTCATCAAAAAGCTAATGGGTATGGGTGTGATGGCCGGAATGAATCACGCCATTGATATTGAAACGGCGATTTTACTTGCGCCGGAATTTGGTTTTGAGGTGGAAAACATCGCATTCAAAGAAGATAACGTTCTGAATTTAACGGCCGACGTCGAAGAAGACAAACAACCAAGGCCTCCGATCGTTACCGTCATGGGTCACGTCGACCACGGTAAAACCTCTTTGCTCGATGCCATTCGTCAAACGAATGTCGTTGCCGGAGAGGCGGGCGGAATCACGCAACATATTGGAGCTTACTCCATTGAAGTGGAAGGTGATCGTAAGATCACTTTCATCGATACGCCTGGTCACGAAGCATTCACCATGATGCGAGCCCGCGGAGCAAACGTTACGGACATCGTAATTCTTGTGGTCGCAGCCGACGATGGCATCATGCCACAAACTCGCGAAGCCATTGATCACGCGCGAAGCGCTGGCGTTCCCATCATTGTGGCCATCAATAAAATTGATAAACCTACGGCAAATCGTGACCGCATTCTGCAACAACTTGCGGAAGCGGACCTTCTCGCTGAAGAATGGGGCGGTCAAATTATGACCGTAAATGTATCGGCGTTGAAACGTACGGGCATTAAAGAACTCCTTGAAGCCGTATTGCTGCAAGCTGAAGTGCTTGATCTTAAGGCTAACCCAGAGCGCCGCGCAGAAGGAACTATCCTTGAAGCAAAGCTGGATAGGTTTCGTGGTCCCGTGGCAACTCTTCTGTTAAAGCGCGGTTCATTAAGCGTAGGTGATGTCTTGGTGGCCGGAATGTTTACGGGCCGAGTCAAAGCTATGGTTGGCGCCCACGGTGAGGCATTAGCTACCATTGGTCCGTCCATGGCGGCTGAAGTTTTAGGCTTAAGTGGCGTGCCTATCGCAGGTGATCAATTCAACGGCGTTGAAAATGACGGTGAGGCTCAAGAGCTTCTCGCCCATCGCGCCGAAGAAATTCGTAAACGTGAAGCCGCTAAGGGCGGAAAACTCTCCCTTGAACAAATTTTCAGTAAAATTCAGAAAGGTGATTTGAAGGAACTTCCTCTCATCATGAAGTCTGATGTTTACGGCTCAGCGGAAGCGCTTAAGGAAAGCTTAAACAAACTTTCTACGGATAAAGTGAAGGTCAAAATTCTTGCTTCATCAGTAGGCGGCATTTCTGAAAGCGACATTCTTTTGGCTTCGGCTTCCAATGCGCTCATTCTTGGCTTTAACGTAAGGCCAGATACCAAGGCACTTGCCCTTGCGGAACGTGAGAACGTGGAAGTGAAAACCTACTCCATCATTTATGAACTCATCGATGATGTGAAAAAAGCGATGGTGGGCTTACTTCCGAAACAAGCCGTGGAGCGTTACCTTGGCCGGGCTGAAGCACGAAATATTTTCAGCATCCCAAGCATTGGTGTCATTGCCGGTTGCAGCGTCATTGATGGAAAGATTGTGCGAAATGCCAATGTTCGTCTCTTGCGCGAAAACCGCGTGGTATATACGGGCAAATTGGGCTCCTTGCGTAGGTTTAAGGACGACGCCAAAGAAGTTCAGCAAGGTTTTGAATGCGGTATCGGCATTGAAAACTATCGCGACATCAAACTTGGCGACGTCATTGAAGCTTACACCATCGATATGGTGGCCCAGGGGCTTGAAGCGCTGGATAAGAAGCCAACTGAAAAGGCAGATAAAAAAGATGCCGATCAGGACGATGCACCTTCAGGAGCAAAGGTTCCGGGACGTTCCGGCGGCGCTCAAAATTTAGGTCAGCAGTCAGCTCGAGAATAAAAGAGGCATATCACTTATGGGTCGTCCAAAATTTAAAGTAGGTTCAGATTTAGCCGATCCATTCGTTCTTGAAAAAGAAAGTTTCAGGCCGGCTAAAGTGGCAAACCGTATGAAGGAAGAACTCCTTCTTTTGGTGCCAGATTCTTTAAGCGATCCAAGGCTTGATAAGTACTCATCCGTTCCCATTACCCACGTTGAATGCGCAGGCGACTTGCGTAACGCAACCGTATCCTTCATTTGTTTTGGTGGAGAAGAAACGGAAGCTGGAATTGAAAAATCGGCCAAGGAACTTGAGGAAATTCTCAATCACGCGGCTGGGTACTTAAGGCACTTGGTGGCAGAGCAGCTTGGCATTAAGCACACTCCACTTTTGCACTTTAAGTTTGATCATGGGCACGTGCACGCTACAAAGATTGAAAGCTTAATTAAAGCAACGAAAGCGCAAAACGCGGGTGTTTCTGACTCTGAAGCGGGCGAAGAGGAAGCGGTAGCTTCGACCAACGAAGACTCTGATTCTTAGTCCGTAAAACAAGGACTTTACCATGACTCAGGTTTTAACCTGCGACGTTGCGTCTAATCTATTTTCGGGAATTCTGCTTATTCATAAGCCGGTGGGCTGCACCTCTTTTGATTGTATTCGTACTTTAAAAAAAAGCCTGAATCGTAAAGACATTGGCCACGGCGGAACGCTTGATTCTTTTGCCGAAGGATTGCTCCCGGTCATGTTGGGCGAAGGGTTAAAGTTTTCACGGTTTTTCCTAGAGGAATTCCCTACCCTTCCCTTTTATTGGAAACGTTATGAAGGCACCGTGCGATTTGATTTTTCCACCACCACGGCCGATCCGACGGGTGATGTCTTAGACCATAGTGATCCAAAAAAACTTCTCGAATTAAAAAATGCGATTTTGAACCGGGCGCCTGAACTTTACGCGGAAATTGAAACAATGGTAGCCGAAAGCTTCGTAGCAAAACGGTACGTGCAAACTCCGCCCGCCTACAGTGCAAAAAAAATCGGCGGCGTTCGTTTTAGTGATTTAGCAAGAAGTGCTGAAGCTTTGGAATCCGTCGGCCAAAATAGCACCTCTGCGAGCTTCGCCAGAGAAGCTCTCGAAAAACATGTTGCGGACCGCGCCAGGGAAGTCATTCTTAAAAGTTTTAAAATTAAAGCGGTAGAACTGCTGGACGACGCCGTTCCGGTACTGCGGTTTGAAATTCTTTGTTCCAAGGGTTTTTATGTACGAAGTTTTGCCCAGGATTTAGCGGCGCTTTTAGGCCTAAAAGCGCATCTTATGAGACTTGTGCGCACCGGCGTAGGAAACTTTAATCTTTCAAACGCGGTTCCGCTCTCGAGTGATTTTATTGCTAATGCAGAGGCAGGATTTTTTTCCGTAGGGGCGATATTGGATGCATTCCCGCAAGTAGTTTTAGACGAAAACCTATCCAGCCTCATGAAACGCAGCAGTTGGGCTACGGCACAAACGGGGATTTCTGAACTTACGCCAAGAACGCCCGGGGTTTATGCTTTGTTATCGACGGATCTAACGCCACTTGCCCTTGTGGAACGGAACCAAGCGCTTGAGCTTAGACATTTGCGCGGGCTTACGGGATAGCGCTTCCCTGCGCGATTTCGCATAAAACTCATCGCCGCCAAATTTTTTCCGTAAACTATCTAATCTAAGGAAGGCTCACAGCGCCTGAAACATGCAAATGGTAACTCTCATCGTCGGTATCTTCTCTAGAATCAACCACGATGCCGTTAAAAGCCATGCGAATGGTGGTGATACACCCCTCTCCTCTGCCGCAGCGGCGATCTCGGGTAATCACTTGGTGATTGGGAACGTAAGGCAAATGCGGCAGGAGTTGACGCTGGTAAGCTCCCGCTACAGCGAAATAAATATTATCTATTTGCGTAGCGTTCAGACCTTCAACGTTGTTGCGGGTAAAACAGCCACTTAAAAAATAACCAAGCATTTGCAGATACCTAGTTCTTGCCGCCGATATGATTTCGGCCGGTTTGTAACTTCCACGAATGAGGTGCCAAGCATCGTATTCAGCATACCAATCTCGATGAGGCTCAAAGCGGGCGTGATCTGCAGAGATATGCGCTAAATCGCAGGACTGAAATTCCGCGCGCAGAAAACCCTCGTAACAGTCGCGGACTTGAAGCGCGAGATTCTGATCGTAGCGCCGTTCAAGATCGACAAAGTGCCTTTCCGTACCATCGGTGTAGCGGGCCGAAAAATGCGCTTTTTCCTCAGTAAGGCGTTGTTGAATAAAGTTTGAAAAGTTGCAATCTCGGCGAAGCGTCGGTTCAACGTTTTGGGCCTTTGCAAAATAGGGAAATAAAAATGCGTAAAAAAGCCCGGAAATGAGGGCAATAAAATAAACGTGAGATCTCATAAAATTCCTTCCGCCAGCATTACCTGGATCAAGTTTCTGGGTCGTCCGGCCTACCGAACCTCTCAGCCGCATTACCGCGCAGCTCCCCGTGGTTGTTAATGGTTGAAGTATATGCAGCGAATTTGGGGGAGTCAAACAAGAGGCAGTAGAAGCCAGTCAGATTTCCACAAGTGACTACGTAATCACTTCTCCATCCTCATGCTTTCCAACGAAGTGCGTGTGGCTGGGCAAAATCCACCCCAAAGGGTCTCGTGCAGCCATGGATGGCGGTACAGCACGAGAGGCAGGATGCCGACCCTTTGGGGTGGATTTTGCCCGGCCACACGCACGTCATTTGATTAGATGCGGTATCGATCGAAGTTAAATTTTTGCGCAAATTCTGGCGTCGTGCGAAATTTTAGAAATGTGCCTTCGTTGGTCGCGCGCCTGATTTCTACGCGACCGAATTCGCTCACTTGCGCAAGTGTACGGCCGTCCTCAAAGGGAATGACGACTTCAAATACTTCCATGCGGGCTTCAAAAAATTTAAGGGTTTCATCGCGGAGGTGGTTTACGCTTTCGTCCTTTAGGGCACTCACAAAGATCGCCGGTGGAAGGCCGTACTTGCGTTGCAGAGTTGCGGCCCAGACTTTGACTTGCCTTAATTCATCGGGCGAACATTTATCCGTCTTATTGATTACGAGCAACATTGGCGTTGGAGTCAAAATATCGTCGGTGGCGGCTAGTGGAACGTTGGAATTTCGGTTTTGAAAATTTTGTTTGTCACTGAGCGTTTGTGCTTCAAGGGATGGAAGAGGTGCAGAGTCGCCCATGATTTCGCGTAGCACTTCAAGGGTCACTTCAAATTGTCGCTCAAGTTCATGACTAGAAGCATCCACCACGTGAAGCAGCAAATCTGCCGCTAAAACTTCGGAGAGCGTGGACCTGAAGCTTGCGACGAGGCTGTGGGGCAAGCGGTCGATGAACCCCACCGTATCGATGGCCATGACCAAAGGCCTAGCCTTTGGGTTAAGGACCCGCACCGAAGCATCAAGGGTAGCGAAGAGAGCGTCCTCTACTAAAACATCCGACCTAGTTAATGCGTTGAGTAACGTGCTTTTGCCGGCATTAGTATAACCCACTAGCGCAACCTTGAGGTGATCCTCACGGGACCTACGGCGAAGGCTTCTGGCTTCATCTACTTCCTTAAGTTTTTTGCGCAGCATGGAAATGCGGTCTTTAATGAGTCGGCGATCGATTTCGATTTGTTTTTCGCCCATGCCTTTTCCCTTAAGGGCGGTGCCGCCGGCGCCCGATTGCCGCTCAAAGTGGGACCAAAGATTGGTGAGCCTTGGCATAAGGTATTCGAGGCGGGCCACTTCCACTTGAAGCTTTGCCTCCTTCGTGCGGGCGTGACGGCTAAAAATTTCCAGGATGATTCCACTTCGATCAAGGACCAAGGAGCCCGTGATGCTTTCAATATTTTTCATTTGGGAAGGCGACAGGTCAAAATCTACCAATAAAACATCGGCGCCTAAGGCCCGCAGGTGATCGGCAACTTCCTTAAGTTTTCCTTCACCAATGTAGGAACGTGCTTCGATTTTGCGCAACTGAAGTTTCATTCCTTCAAGGGTTTCACCGCCTAAAGTCGTGAAAAGCCCCTCCATTTCCTCAAGTCCCCAATCGGAGTCGCTGAGGATTAAGGCTTTTTTCTTGGCAAGGGGGATGAGGAATTGTTGAAGGTCAAACATGCTCGTTTCTTTTCAACATGAGTTTGCAGCTCTTTCAACTCTTCTTGTTCCTGTACAAGCTCCCCGCGGATCTTTTCTATGCGAAGTTGCAGGGAATCTTGGAGGTCCGTGGTGCCCTGGGTGCTTAAGCCCGTGGCCTTGGATTTAGGCATGGGTGGCATCTCGTCCTCAAAAAGTTTCGCCTCCGTAGCAAGCTGCCTCAATCCTAGAAGCCTTGATGCGTAAAAGCGGTAACGACCACACTCCTTCTCGTCATTCACCGAGAGCGAAAGTTTTTTTGAATCGCTTGGTGACAATCGATTTAAGATTTTCCAGTCTTCAGAAAATTCAGGGAACTTCCTTTCGGCATCCCGCTGGTTCTGTACACTCCGTTTCACAAAACCTTCCGACCAATTCTTATCCGCAGGAGTCACATCATGCTCGGAAAGATATTGGGCATACCTTGGAAGTTCTTTTTGAATAAAATGAAAAAGCTTTCCAGAGAGCTCTGGAACAGAAACATTTGGATCCGCGCGGTGCCGAACTCTTTCTACTGCGAAATGGATCGTTTCCTTGTAAAGGCTTAAGCTGCGAATATGAGACGCTTCGCCGTAGGCGTAATCATAACGACTCCTCAGGCTTCGAAAAAAAACTACGAACTCGTCGTTTTCACGTAGACTTTCAAACCGCCGGAGAAGGGTTTCAAAACAGTGAACCCAAGGCAGAAGGGCGCTGGCCTTAGGCATTTCCATGGGCTCTTCCGCTAACGGGGAAATGTCTTCGCATACCGTAAGTCCATCCCGCGCATTTCCAACTTCTAGGGCTTGGTCCTCTTGCTCAGCCCGCTGGGAACTTGCACATCCGGCCGCCAGCACAAGAAAAAATAAAGGGAGGACTTTTGGAAATTTTTTGTGAATTGAATTTGAAAAACCCATGGGCCCTAAAAGCGTAGCGCAAAAACTCCGGGGTAGCGAGGCCAAGCCAAAAATCCAATCCCTAATTTTTTTGAAGTTTTGCCAGTTGCATTGAATGACTCTCACGCTAAGCTGAATTCATGAAATCTCCAAAAATTCCTGATGAGTGCCTGGTTGCATTAAGCCCTTCTCCAGATGACTTTTGGGACGGCCGATTCGACGTCGTGCCGGCAAAAGATGCTAAGGTCAGCGCCTTTGACCGTAGCTTTCACTTTGGAGATTCCGTTTACGAAGTCGCACGTACCTACGGGAACGTCCTGTTTGAAATGGAAGGTCATATGGCGCGAATGGAAAAATCGGCGGAAATTGCTGGTTTTGCGGAATTCCCTACTCGCCCCCTATTAACCAAAATGATTTATAAGACACAAGCGGAGTGGTACCGAACTTTTGGCGAGGACCCGCTTGCCCCTAAGCGTGACCTTTATATCCGTTGGATGGTCTCCCGCGGAATGAGTGACCTTAATATCACACCAGAAATCTCAAGCCGTCCCATGGCCTATGTGTTCGTAAAACCGCTGCCTACGGTTACGAAATTGGACCAAGAGCGAGGTCTTCATTTTTACGTTTCTGAGCGTAAGCGCAACCACCCGCGTTGCCTTGAGCCCCAAATGAAATCGGGGAACTATATGAATAATATTTTAGCCATTCAGGAAGCCAAACGTGCGGGCGCCGATGATGCCTTACTTTTATCCTTGGATGGTTTTGTTACGGAAGGTACTACAAATAATTTTTATATGGTGAAGGATGGCGCCGTACTCACGTCTCCCGTGGAGCTTGGAATTTTAGAGGGTATTACGAGAAAATACATTAAAGAGGTGGCAAGAGAGCTCGGCATTCCCTTCCAGGAGACTAGGATTTCTAGCGACTTATTGTGGCAGGCAGATGAGTACTTCATGAGTTCAACGGTGAAGGAAATCCTTCCCGTGGCAAAACTCCACTCCACAGGTAATTCCCGAGAACTCAAACCTGGGCCCGTCACAAAAAAATTATCTATGGCCCTGCATGAAAAAATTGCGGCATGGGTGAAAGATCACCAGAAATGAGGGCAGTTCCGATGAAACGAAAATCTTCCACCACAAATCTTGCACCTTCCAAAAAATTTTTAAGACAAGCGCTCGCCGTAGCCATGGATGCGGCCCTTAAGGCCGGAGCCCTACTGGAGCGCAAGTACGGTAGGTTTCAATTCCTTGACGTAAAGCCCGAGGCCGGGCTGGTCACGGAAGCGGACAAGGGCGCTGAACGCATTATTATTAAACGCATCAATCAGGCCTATCCTGACCACTCTTTTTTAGCGGAAGAAAGCGGAGTTACGGAATACCTTCGCTCCAACGCGCGGTGGATCATCGACCCCTTGGATGGCACAACCAATTTTGTGCACGCCTTTCCCATGTTTTGTGTTTCCATCGGGTTTGAACTTGATGGCGAACTTTTATTGGGTGTGATTCACCACCCTCTGCGTCGGGAAACTTACTGGGCCATTAAGGGACAGGGCGCATTTCGGAATGGAAAACGGATCCATGTTTCCAAAACAAAAAAATTATCGGATGCCATGCTCAGCACGGGGTTTAGTTACCGTCGTGAAAGTTTTCTTAAAAAGGAAATTCAGACGTTCAGCCAAGTCGTAAAAAAGTCAAGGGCCGTTCGCCGCGTAGGAAGTGCTGCCCTTGATTTATGTTTTGTCGCCTGCGGACAATTTGATGGATTTTTTGAACAAGGCCTTTCTCCTTGGGACGTGGCGGCAGGTTTGGTGATTCTTACCGAAGCCGGAGGAAATTATTCTGATTTTTCTGGAGACCCCTATCGGCTGGGCGCGGCCTCCATTGTTGCAACGAATGGACTTGTGCATAAGGAATTGCTTAAAACCATTGAGTGGTGAGGCAGCCCAAAGTTTTTGCGGGAGACGAGTTTGCACTAAGACTTAAAGGTTTTGCAAACTTTGAACGATGCATTCCGTGGGCACGGCGGGACTAGCGCGTTCAATCCCGAACGGACTTAACAGGCTCTCCATTACCGTTTGAATATGATCACCCTGCATTCCGCGATAGTGCGGAAATGCTGTATCCATGCGGCGGGCTATTTGTACTTGGCCCATGACTTCCGTTGCGGCGGCCCGGAATCCACTTCTTACTTCAGGCCCAGTAGCATCGGGGGAAAGTTGCAATGCGGGTGCAATGGAATTTAGTGCGGCAACGGCTTCAGGCAATGAAAGATCATTCTCGGTTAAACGTTGATAAGTGCGCACGAGGCGTTCCGCTAAAACAATGCCTTCTCTTGGATCAAGGGCAGCATGCCCCCCCAAGTTTTGAATCACTCTTCTTAACTGCGATAATTCCCGGGTCAGCAGTTCACGATTTTCCTGCATACGGGAAAGAGTTTCGCCAAGATTGTTTTCGGTTGGGGCAACCAGCGCTGAGTTGGTTGAGGCTTCGGCTGGTGGATTATCCCCGGAAACTTTAGAAACTGCTGCGGGCACTTCCGCATTTTCCGAAGGTAGAGGTTGAATGGGAGATTCACCATTTAATAAAAGTTGCTCGGCATTCGAAAGTTCAGCGGCGTTGGGATTTGAACGAGCGGAACCCATTTGCTTAGCCCTACGCTCGCTTATGATTTGGGCGGCCCTAGCAAAAACATTTTTTGTTTTCCTCCACCATTCCATCATATGGCTTTGAACTCCTAGAGCGACGCGGTGGGACTCGGTTCGCAAACGCTGAAAAGCCCGCCCATGTTTTGACCGGGGGTCCCGCCGGTCGGGAGTTACATCGTAAATAATTCTGCGTAGTGGTCCCGAATCTGTGCGATGCATTTCGTGCACGCGGGCATGAAGATCACTTACCCTTAATTCCCGACTACCGGGACTTATGGAGTATTCCACTCGCGGTTGCACCGATATCTGCGGGTCACCTCCGTGATAACTCCCGAGGAAAGTTCCAAAAATTCCATTTGTAGCATCACACTGCGCGCAAACGGTGGCGTCCTCCGCGATGAACTTTGCCCATTCGGTAAATTCATTGTCCTCGGCGTTAGCCGGCGCGCCCGGAAATGTGTGCTCGTTTCGGTAAGAATATAATGCAGAGCTACGCACCGTTGCTTCCAACTCCTGGCCGGGTACGGTCGTACGATTTTTGTTTTGGTGCAAGGCGATCAACTCATCTAGTCTATCTGCCATTGCCGTGAAGCCGGCGGCCCGTGCGCGGTTAATGACTGGGCGCAGGCGGTCGATCTGGTAATCGGGTGCAGGTTCAACTTGAGTTAAGGCTACTGCCTCGGAGCTGAGGTGCTGGTAGGATGCACTCACATGAAATTGCCCAAGCTGTTCTCTTACCTCGGGTCGTAGACGTACGGCGTACTCACCCGTGGGCTCATGCAATAGGACATCGTAGTCCTGGCCGGCCGTTAGCGCTATACCTTGAAGGTCCGTGACTTCTAAATGCGCGATGGCCATATTTTCTGGGCGCGGTAAAAGCGCTTCCCCGGCCGTAACACCTCTAGTCCACGGTGCTTGGGATCTCACGTTAACGAGGGATGGATAATTTTTATTCATTCCGCGCAGAAGGGTTGCGGCGAGAGAAAAAGATGGTGGCCGAGGCACGTCGATAATTCTTGTTTCATTTAGATTTCGGAAATCGGTTCGCTCTCCCAATAAAAAATGTTTTGGCATTTGCTCGAGAGGTAAGTAGCCACGGTAAGTGACATGATGCAGGACGTGTTCAGAGGGAATGGAATTGCGAGCGCTTCCAATCTGCTCGGGCTGTTCGGTCGGACGCTGACGGGAATCATGGTCCTCATGCGAACGACTTTCGCGCGCAACTGTTAGCGACGGTGGATTTTTAAGGGTCTCGGCCGCGGCGCTGCCCTGGTTTTGGGAATCCGGGTCCGCGAGCTTCATGTACGCATTGGCAATGTTGCGGGCAGGAACCCCTCGCTGACGTGCCATGTGCTCTAAGTAAAGCAGATCCGCCATATTGCGATTCCAAAGTAGGGCTTCCAGGGCGATGGCGTGTTTTCCAATTCCCTCGGGAATCCAACGTACGCTGCGGGTGCGTTCGTGCTGCGTCACAAAATGATCCAGCTGAAATTGCAAATCGTCGGCAGAGGTTAGGTTTTGGTTTAGAATCCGAGCTCCCTCGGCGTAGTACCGTAGTAGAAGTGGAAGTGAGCGTCGAAAAAAGGTTTCCCGCACCATCATTGCTTCCGTTATGACTTCAACGTAAGGCCCGCGAGCGTCCGGTTCGGTCATATAGTAAACGGACACCGCATCTGGACTCATTTCTGCGGGAAGATGGGGAAGGTATTGTAAAGCCGCTACATCTACGCGCTGCCCCGCAATAACCAAAGTTGGTTGATGGGTCAGGGTGTTCCAACCCACATCGATTTGCTCTAAATTTGAAGGATTTAGTTCATGGATTTGTTTGCCCTGGAAGTAACCCGTGGTTTCAAACCCCAAGGGCGGTGGGTTAGCCTCAGAAAAATAAACTAGTTTTCCGTGTCGATGCCGCAGCACAGCCTCTAGAGATCGCCTTAAATTTGTACGAATGAGCTCTCTCTGTCGCTCACGCCATAACGCCACCTCAACATTCTCTGGCTGTTGAAAACTCTGGGCTTTCTTTTGCCTGGCCTCCTCCGTCCTTTGATTCAGCAGCCGAAAGTATTGCTGCGCGTAGGGCGGCTGGCTCAAAAGCCTTTCTGGGCTTAGCGTGATGCTTCGTCTTTCCATTTGTTCGGGCATCGTCGACGGTAAAATGTCGTTTAGGGGAAGACTAAGACCTAATGCTTCGTGGGTTAGGTGCTCGCCCAGTACCAAAGATGACTGCCCATAGGTTGCCCTACTCCTTGGCGGAAGCAAAATTTCCGTGAGGGGATTGGTCTGTGCAATTACGGATAAAATTTCTGCCCTGGCCGAAGCTTCAACCGAGGCGCGTTCCGCCGCCGTCAACGTAGGGAGAGTATGTTCACGACCGTGGGCCCTACTTGCGCCGCCTTGGGCGTTTGAATTATTTTGGTTCCTAAGCCTCGCCTGTAGCGCAGCGTAACTTTGCGCAAGCCCAGGTATGGGGTCCAAAAAAAATCTGCCCGGAAGGGATTCTGCTTCGGCGTCAAGCAACTGGGTTCGTCTCTGGTGACCACGTCTAATATTCTGAATGCGGGAAATTCCTGCGCCCGTATTTCCGCGGTTTATAATTCCGTATAGTATTTCCGCCGTTACCCCCTGCTCAGTTTGATCGCCGAAAAACATGCTTACAGTAGGTAGGCCCGGTTCCGTTTGGGAGAGATTTAAAACGTACTCCAGTCGCATGAGTTCAGCTTCATCAGCAAAGTGATCCCGACTTGGCACCCCGAGATTTCCAATGGTGAGGATATGTATAGGTGAGCTTGCGCCCGCTAAATACCGCTGTGGGTCAGGCCCCGCAAGCAGAAGAAGTGGATCGGCCGTGCGCTGATCCAGCGGCGTGGTGGGGGTTGCGATATATTCATTCATAAAATCAGCGCCGGGTACTCCGCGCTCGCGGATCCACTGTCCGTGAAGATCGGGAGACATTTCCAAGTTTCCTCGGTCCAAGGCGGCTTTCACTTCCGGGACGTCATTGTAGAAAGGAGCGACGAATGCGGTATTGACACCCGCTCTTTTTTCCATTGGCCCCGCAAGTACTTCATTTCGAAAAAGCCGATCATGGCGAACTAACTGCATGCCCGCTTGAGTAAAAATATACGGGTTTAATCTTTTAATATTTTGACGATAAAATACTTTAGTTTCAGGCGTGTAACTTTCGAACGGTAAAGCATTTGCGAAGTAATTCATCAGACTAAAGTGAGAGCTGGGTGAAAATTCTGGTGAATTGAATAAGGCGATTATCGCGGCTTGAATATGCGGTTCAGTCAGACTGGCGCTTTCGGTATGATCAAACCATTGAACTCCTCTCAAGAGAAGATCACGCTCAACGCATTCACTTGGGAAAGTATTGGGGCCCATTGACCTCACGAACTCATTTAGAACAAATTTCTGAACCTCCGGGGGCAGTCTCGTTTTTGCATCTTCGTGACGCTGAATTATGACCGCAAGAATACTTTCGGCGCGTCTGATCTCACCTAAATTAATCAGAGTCGGGAGAACTAATTTTGCAACCGCATTCTCAACTTCATCCGAGGGATTGTTTTCTAGCCGTTTCGCTACGTGCCTAGCCATCAGATCCGGACGAAAGGTCGCGTTCGCGACAAACCGTTTTCCATACTCCTCGTCCCGGGCAGCAAATTCAAAACTGACAAGCTTCGTGTTCAAAATTATGGCGGCCCGAATTTCGGGATGTACTGGCCGCCCGCCATTATTACTAAGATAAGTACTAACCGCGGTCTCACCAAAATTTCCTGCCCGAAGCCCACTTACAAATGCACTTCGAATCCAGCCCACTTGGTCCGCCAGGCCGACAAGCTTTACGATCCCGATCTTTTTTTGCAAGTAACTCTGCCACATTGGGGTAAAAAATTGTGGGCCCCAATCTCGGTTCAGCTTGTCTACGGGCGGAGGGTAACGCTCCAGAGCAAAGAGAAGCATGGCCTGGACCTCTAACTGCGTTGAACTGTTCGGCTGCGCTTGATTTTCCAGAGTTTCAAAAACCCGGCCAATCAAAGCTGGCTCTGATCTCACGATCTGGACGATGTGTTCCATAGCGGCCTGCGCCCGAATGCCTTTTCTTACAAGCCCCATAAGGGTTTCGAAATCCCTCTGGCCAGTCCAGGGATGAAACAACGTATCTAAAAATAGAAAGCCGGAAAACGCCCGTCTTTGATATTCAGGGGTGACGTAATTTGCGATACCTCCGGCCACCTGGCCTTGAAGTTCTCCAATCACTACCCTCCGATCGCTGACGCTTTGTGAACAAATGCTTCGTAACTCAAGCCCTAAACTTACCGTTTGCGCTCGACTCGCAATGCTATTTCTCCGAACAATCTCCCTCACTCGCTCCCGCAGATCATGGTCAGGGTCGGGGTCCGCTACTGCATCGAATGCCATCCCAAAACCCAGAAAAAATACGAGCAGCAGCCGCAAATAAAATTTGCGATGCAGAGCGGTTTTTACACCAAAGTTTTTTCTGGAATTCTGAGTAGGCCTCATCTTCTAAGGCATCGGAAAAAGACCGAAATTTATGGAGAAAAACCGAAATGCGAACAGTCCCCCATCGGCCATTTCAAAATCGGCGCGGCAAGGGTTGCCCGAATAGAGGCGTGTTTCACATTCAGTGCCCGCCACCGGTTCCCCTCCTCGGCAATTTTAGCCCGCTGCGTTTTTTTCACGGAGAATATTTACCGGCTTTTTCGCGCAATGCGCTAAGCGGCAAGACCGGCCATATCCCTTTCATCATAAATATTTTAAATTTATATAAAGGTTTTGGTCAGGCCCTTCGCGGGGGCCGCTGGTCAGCTAAGGAGAACCCTGATGTCCCTCGTCTATATTTTTTCAAAATTCACCGAAGAAGCGCTAACGCTGGAACTTTTCCTCATGAGCCTTCTTTGCTTTTGCCTCTTTGGATACTTCCTTTTCAAACGGAGGCGCTACGGCGTCGCGAAGGAACAGATCTCTGATCAAGTCGTAAGGGCGTTCCTCACGGAACTCCTCTCCGTCTCAGAAAGCTTTCGCATCCAGCTCTTTGGTGAACAATTCCAACCGGCAAACTTGAGAGGCATGGCTGGGCAAATTAGCGAAAGTTTAGGTCACGGAACAAATGCCGGTTCCCCAAACCCACAACTTCAGCAACAAGTAAGCTCCTTGCAAAAAGAATTAGGCGCTGCGGCCGAAAACCAAGTTCAACTCAATAAACAAGTGATGTCCATGCGTTCTGAAAAAGAGGGCGTAGAAGCAAAACTTAAAGAAGCCCTCGCAAAAGCTGACGCGGCCGTAAGTGCGGCGAGCGCCGGTGGTGGCGCAAATCCAGCCCAGACGGGGGAGCTTGATGAACTCAAAAAGAAGGCCGCTAACCTCGAAGCAAGGCTTGCAGAGTACGAAGTCATTGAAGATGACTTAGCTAACCTTAAAAAATTCCAACAGGAAAATGCAGCCCTTCGCGCGGAACTTGAAATGCTTAAGGGTGGAAAAGGTGCGGCATCCGTATCTGCCGCTAGCGCTTCTGTAGCCGCGGCTCCGCCTGAAATGGCACCCGTCGAAACTACTCCGCCCCTTTCGGAGCGCACCAACGTGACGAGTGAAGATTTTGATGCGTTAGCTAGAGAAGTTCAGGAAAGTATTAACGAAGAAGTGCAAAGCCCTGAGCCAGCCTTGGAAGCAGCCCCCAGCGGAGGCAGCGCAATGGATCCTCAAGCCATCACCGCCGCCCAAACCGTAGCTGAAACTTCCGACACTGCGCCGGCCCCTTCCGCCGCGGCGGCACCAGAGGCATCAAATGATAATGATTTACTCTCCGAGTTCGAAAAAATGTTGAGTAGTTAAATGAAAAAATTATTATTTCTCGCCTTAGCAGTCTGCCTCACCCTCTCCACCTCCGTAGCAAAGGAGCGGGCGGCCAAAGTTACAGTACGGGATGAAATTGTAAAAGCCCTCTCGACCCGCGCAAATATGGGGCAATTCTGGAATGACCTTGCTCAAAAACAACGTACGCTCCAGCGCGCACCGGCTAGCGAAACTTTGCTTAAAAAGCTGGTAGATATTGTAGAAAATGAAAAAGAGCGCGACGAAGTCCGCTGGGCCACCATTTTTGGAATCGGCAGGCTTGCCGGTAATGAGAGCCCAACTATTCTACGAAGATTCCTGGTGCATAAGAACTGGATCTTAAGGGACGCTACTTTAAAAACTTTTGCGGCACTTCAAGCGTCAAAAATGCGGGGAGATATTGAAAAGGTCATTAAGGAAGACCAAGCCCTCGTCGTACGCACAACGGCCGTAGACGTGATTCACCATATGGGCCTTAAGGAAAGCACACCTGCCCTCTTGGAAGCATTGTCGGATTCGCGGAATTATCGCCACGGAAAGCCCCTTTGGATTCATAAACATATTTTATCGGCATTGAAAAAACTCAAAGCTAAGGATGCTGCCCCCAGACTCGCCGGCATCCTTGCAGAACATAAGGACCCCGAATTTCGCACGCAGATCATTGCAACGCTAGAAGATTTAACCGGGAAAAACTTCCGAAACCGCAGCATGGAAGAGCAAGTTTATCTCTGGAAACGCGGCACCGTGGATGAACTTACGTTTTAAATTCTAGCCAGGGCCCTCCAGTGAGGACGTATATTAAAAAAGTTTATTGCTTAAAGACAATTCGGAAATATGCATACGGCCTTAATGCCGCAATACTCCTGATCGCAATATCTACCCCAATATCACTGAACGCCCAAAATGCCGTACCGGCCCGGACTGGTTACGACTGCTTGCGCAGTATTCATGCTGCTTTCACTCATCTCGGCCAGGGGGAAAACCCCGTCTTTTCCGCCCAAACCGACCTACCGAATGAAACTGGCGTGGCCTCACCTAACCGTGTCATCGCAGTTCCTTCCACCACCGATCGCACAATTACGGTTTTTCAAGAAAATGGAAATGGATTTACGATAAGAGAAATTCCCATTCCTTTAAGCGAAGATGCCGTGCGCACCTACCGCGATGGCCCCCGGGAGATTAGTTTTTTTGCGGTACCGCTGGTTGCGCATCCACGCAATCTGCACGCTCCGGCTGCCTCGGGCGTTAGCATTCCCCGCTGCCTTGACCCCAATGAATGGCTGCTCATTAAGCAAGTAACCCAGTCCCGTGCCCCGCGGATACAATTTGTTGTGCACCATTGGCGAAACCGTTCCCACGGTGAAATGATCGCTACGATCAGCGGAAACCGAATTGAATTGCAGGGGCTTTCGGCTAATCCTGGTTCCTGTGGGCGCACCTACTCCCAACCCTTGCACGGCCTTAACGCAACTCCCGAGGATGACGGATACTTAGGTTTTCTTTTGGCGGCCCAAAGAATTGATCGAAGACCGGACAGTGGGGCAAGTTCCGCTCAAGGTTTTAGCAGTGCCGTACGAAATGTTGCCCTCGACGGAATTACAAGAATCCAAGCCGCCCTTCTGCAAAGGGCCACTCAACGAAATGAATCTGCTGGGCAACCTACGCCCGACTATCAATCCGCGGGATTTACAACCGCCAGGCAAGCCCTGACCCCGGGCGCCCCAGGTAGCATCACCGCTCACTGCGGAGCGGACCGCCAGGTCGCACAAGCCGCGGCCCGATTATTCAATAATTCTCGTTTACAGTCTCTCTTAGCCACGATCCAAACGGCAGGTCCGGTAGCTGCCCCGGGTGAAGCTCAAACCGCCAGCTCCGAAACGCCGCCATCCTCCCCTAGCCCCGTAGGCCAAGGCGCTAATCGATAAAGACCATCACATAGTTTCTTCAAGGGCTTGCTGAAGTTTCTGTTCTTCAAACTTCTGCAGTTTCATCTTCATTTGGATGAGGCGACTCATGCGATAAAGGATCGTATTTTCATCTATAGAATCTGAATGCACATCCTGCCAGCCCTCTAGGGCGTCACGCATGATTTGCTGTTCTTTTTCTACCGCCACCTTCACGGAAGGTTTGCCCTTATAAATTCCTGGCGCCACCGCCATGGTCATACGAAACCTGGCCTTAAGAAAAGTTTCTTGGCTACCAAAAGCATCGGTGTAATTTTTAGCGGCGGTGTTGTCGGTCCAGGCCGTTTGAATAATCCCACCCGCGCGGTTCTGCTTAGTTTTCTCGTAACTTCTCAAAGCATCGAGCGCCGATTGCCAAGCGGTATTGTAATCAATTAAAAATATTTTTGAATGAATTTTATTGTTAGCTTGGCCCGGTTGATGAAACCAACTGCAGGAAGCCAAGCTCATGACCATCGGAATGGAAATGAAAATGAAACGCAAATATCTCATAGGTGAAAGACGCCCATCCCTCCTTCGAGCATAACGCTCTCCTTGGCAAGAATCTGCTGGGCAAGAAATGCCAGGTAAGTTAACTCAAACAAAGTGGAAACTACTTTGAAATCCCGCCCTAAATCCGCAAAATCTTCTGGCATCGATCAAAAAGGTGCGTTGGCCTTGGCTCAGTCCATCCTTCATCACGAAGCAAAAAGTATTTTAAATGCGTCTAAACGGTTGAATGGAAGCTTTTCGAAATCCTTAAGCATCCTCGCTACGTCCCTGGAAAAGGGTGGCAAGATTGTGGTTACGGGCATGGGGAAATCCGGAAAAGTTGCCGCTAAAGTTGCAGCGACTCTATGCAGCACAGGAAGCCTTGCGATTTACCTCCATCCCTCCGAAGCGGCCCACGGAGATTTAGGCGTCGTCGCCGATGGAGATGCCGTTTTGGTTTTTAGTCACAGTGGCAATTCCGATGAACTGCTTTTACTTTTCCCTTTTTTCAAACGTCTGCGCATCCCGATCATTTCCATTTTAGGACAAATGAATTCACCCATCGCATTAGAATCCGATGCGGTACTTGATGCTTCCGTAAGCCAAGAGGCATGCCCCCTTAATTTAGCGCCCACCGCCAGCACGACGGTAGCTTTAGCTTTGGGTGACGCCCTGGCCCTCTGTTTGAGCAATCATTGGGGTTTTCACGAAGACGACTTTGCCATGGTGCACCCGGCTGGCGCACTGGGTCGTAGACTTCACTTGCGCATCAAGGACCTCATGAAGGACGCGCAAAATACGCCTTGGGTAAGTTTAAATGCGGGAATGGATGAAGTAGTGTCCATGGCTACAAAGTATCCCTTGGGTGGTGTGTTGGTTCACGAACCGATTCCGGGCTCTAAAAAGCTTACGAAAAAATTGCCCTTTACTTTTGCGGGCCTCATTACCGAAGGCGACATTCGCCGCGCACTGCGCCACAAAGAAAAGTTTTTTGACCTTGCGGCAAAAGACATCATGACTAAAAATCCTACTCGCGTATCCGTGGACGATAAGGCGTCCGATGTCTTGCTCGTCATGGAAAAACGCTCGTCCCAAATTTCCGTGGCGCCCGTGTTTGACGGAGAAAATTGCGTAGGGCTCATTCGTCTGCATGACCTTGTGGGCTTATTCTAACGCATTGCCACCCAACCGAATTCCAGATTGCCTCGGTGCAGAAGAATCTATACCATCATACATACGATTTATTTTTTTCGTTCCATTGAGGAGGCTTCATTGACACCATTTAAGAAACTATCAAATTCCCTTTCCAAGACGACGCTGGTCGCCAGGCTTATGTTTGGCGCCGCATCCGTAGGCGTCGTTGCGTTGGTAGCTTGCAGCGACAATACCCGCGCTAAAGAAAAACCACATTACGTGTTCAAAGAAAACGGCGCAAAACCTGGCATCGCCCTCAGCATTGATGGCCAGAACATCACCGAGGATGAACTCATCGGTGATCAGAAAATGGAATTCGCTGATGCGCTCAAGCGTCTTTATGACTTGCGCATTATGCGTGTAGGCTCCGTACTTTTGCAGAAGAAATACAGCGAAGACGCGAAAAAGGCCGGCATGGGCGTTGATGAATACGTTGAAAGCAAAGTTCTAAAAGACCCAAAGATTTCGGATAAAGACGTGCAAAAATTCGCTACGGAGAAGAACATTCCTAAGGAACAAGTATCTCAGTACAAAGATAAAATCATCGCTTACATGAAGGCCATGAAGAAAAACGAAGAACGTGACGCCCTCATCGCTAAGGCTTCTAAAGACCATAAAGTAGAAATTTATTTCCCAAAACCAAACCTTAAGGTCGATGTAGAACTTGGCAGCGGTTCCGTATGGGGCAATAAAGATGCGAAGGTTAAAATCGTAGAATTTTCGGATTTCCAATGTCCCTATTGCTCAAAGGGCGCAACCGTCGTGAGTCAATTGAAGAAAGCCTACGGCAAAAAGATTGCCATCGCTTTTCGTCATTACCCACTTCCCATGCACCCCGATGCAAAACCTGCGTCTGAAGCTTCTCTTTGTGTACAAGAGCAGAATGCGGATAAATTCTGGGCTTATCATGACAAGCTTTTTGCAAATCAAGACAAGCTTTCGGCCGATAACCTCAAAAAGTTCGCTAAAGAAGTTGGCGTGAAGGAAGACGAATTTGATAAATGCGTAGCATCCCACAAATTCGCCGATGTGGTTCAACGTGATATGGATTACGGCAATAAACTCGGCGTGCGTAGCACACCTACGTTTTTCGTAAACGGCCGTTTGGTCCAGGGCGCTCAACCCATTGAAGCGTTCCAAGAAATGATCGACGAAGACTTAGCCGAGTAATCGTTCGCATAAATCTTAAGGCGAGAAATGGACCATTTCATTTCTCGCCTTAAAGGTTTTCTTCACAACGCAAAGTTCTGCCCCGAAAAAAATGTCGCCAGTAGTAAAGCGACCGGCTCTTAAACGATTTCGTAAGCATCCCGTTCTGAAAACGAAAAATCAGCCCTTGGTCCTGGAAATACTTTTCAAATATCTTTCTCCGTACAAAGTACCAGGTCGCCATCAGCTGATTTCTCCAGGTTTTTTCGTACACTAGGGGAGCCGCAACAAATTCGCCTGAATGGGAGAAGATCTCACCATTTTTAAGGCCTAAAACAAAGGCCACGGACCGTGCACGACTGGCAACCTGTTCAATATCTCCTTCAAAAAGTGAGCAAGAATAAAGGTAAACTTTGGCAGCGTTTGCAAAGCGATGACGAATGCCCGAAAAGACCTCTAACTCACGGGAATGCAGCCCTTCCAATACGGGGACTGCGAGCGCTAAGGGCAGCGGAGGCAACTCGCGAAAAATGAGTTTGGTTTTTGGATCAAGCCTTTCTCGGCGTCCGTTGATGATCATTACGGCGCCGCCATCTTCCCCCGTTAGGTTGGTCGGATTGGTGAAGCTACTCATGCCATGAGCGCCTAGCCAGAAATGGGAAATCTCCTCTAATGGCATAAGTAGAGTGGATAATTTCACCCTTAATTCTTCAGTATCCCTCGCCGTTACTTTATAAACTTTGCGTTGAGGAAACTGGCGATGGAACTGGCGCTCCAGTTCATCTAAAACTTCTGGCTCAGGCCCGGGGTTTGGAAGTTCCGCACCAAACAAACTTACGAAGACCGCCACAGGGTCGGACGCTGGCTCGTCAGCGAAAGCCCCTACGGAAAGAAGGATGCTCAGAAGAAGGGATCGTAGCAGGATGCTTAAAACCATAAGTCTGGAGGCCTTATAGAACAGCCCCATGCTTATGTAAATATTATTTATTTATTCCGACAAAATTAATACGCGGTGGCCTGCTACCCGGGGGCGAAATTATATCGT
>CAYYYP010000028.1:0-43038 GCA_964475985.1 uncultured Oligoflexia bacterium
TGCCCTACGCCTTAATCGGGAGCGTTCCGGCAAGGGCCCTTTTATACGGACTTGATGGCGGGGAATGGTTGCTGCTTTTCACGGTTTTTATGACTTTCCTGGTCTTAAACGTTTCGCTTTGGCGAGTAG
Organism: uncultured Oligoflexia bacterium; assembly: GCA_964475985.1. Taxonomy (GTDB): domain Bacteria; phylum Bdellovibrionota; class UBA1018; order UBA1018; family CAYHWW01; genus CAYYYP01. The sequence continues at coordinate 130 of CAYYYP010000028.1, forward strand.
GCCTGCGGCGGTACCAAAGTGCCTCAAGTTAGGGCGACTTTCCGTCGATACTGCGGGCGATTTTCTTCACATTGTTAAATTTCCTTCATGAAATTTCTAAGTACCTGGACTTATATAAACTTTTTAAGTTTAAATTGCGCAAATATTAGTGTCTCCCCAGGACGGCCTCCCGCATAATAGAGGTCTAGGACAAGCGAGGGGAGTTCGTTCATGAATTCAAAAATTAAAGTGGGCATGCAATTGTTTGCCGCTTGGTTTGCTTTAGCTTTAGGTCTGTTTTTTCCGATTGAGCATAATGCGAGGTCCGGCGGACGTTGGCTGGCTTCATCCGATAACCTAAGGCCTGCGATACTGCCCCTGGGCGGAGCATTGGGGTCCCGGGATGGATTACGTGGACTGCCGTATTATGACGAGAAACAAAAGCTTTTCCACGTGTTGGTGGAACGAAAAAACGTCGATGGCCAATGGAAAGTATTTGAGCGTTGGATTGTGGATGGGGATTTCATCCAAGTTTTGCGCGCTCAGCGTTAACGCAATGCTTTCCCGTCAGCCAGGGTTGTGTTAAGACTTTGCGTCTGAAATGAGCAATTTTTATTTTGAAGTAACGGCCGATGCCGCTTTTATCTCTAGAGAACGCAATCGCGCCCGGGATCTTAAAAAGACTCAGTGGTGGCAGAACAAGCTGAACCAGGGAATTTGTGAGTCCTGTGGCGTCAAGGTTGGCCGTGATGCTTTGACTATGGACCATATCGTTCCCCTGGCGCGAGGTGGGCACTCCACGAAGGGGAATATTTCCGCGCTTTGCAAAGGTTGTAACCAGAGTAAAAAGTTAGCGACACCGGTGGATTTGATTTTGGGGAGTTAGGCGTTTTCAAGTCCTCATTGAATATTCTTTATAATTTAATGTTTCTTGGCGCAAATGAAAATTTTCAAAGATGCGTCACAGTATCTCATTTGGCTTATTCCTTCCGTGCTGATTTATCTCTGGTGGCGGGTAGTGACGGCATCTGGCCCCTTAGGGATCGGCCGATTCTTTGATACCCACGATGTAGGGTATTATTTTGATACCTCGACGTGGGTCATTGGTAATGGCGTGCTTTATCGCGATATCGTTTCCGATTACCCGCTCATGGCAAATTTACTATTTGGGTTCGTAAGGCTGCTCACCCATGGTTTAGGATCAGCTGGTCCCTTTGAAACGCTACGGGATAATTTTGTCTGGCTCTGGGGCAGCATCATCGCAACTCTATTTTTTGGTTTGGTTTTGCATTTCAAGAAAACCAAACAAACCTTTTCCCTTTGGGTTTGGCTTACCCCCGCGGTGATTCATTTTTCCGTAATGCGGTATGATTTTTACCCGGCGTTGCTTTCGGTACTGACCCTCATGGCCTTTCGGGATGGCAAAAACCTCAAGGCCTGCCTTTGGTTTTCACTTTGCATTGCACTCAAGGGCTATGGCTTGTTTCTAATGCCAACGATATTTGTTTATATTTGGGGAAGGGAAGGCTTTAAGCGCGCCGTTTACTTAAGTACGATTTGCCTCAGCCTTTTTTGTTTTAGCGTTCTGATCGTTTATACCTGGGCTGGGTTAGATGGAATGCTCATGCCGTTTCGATTTCATGCCACGAGAGTTCTGAATGGCGAGACATTTTATGACGTGATTGAATTTGCGATGCGTAGTCTAGGTGTTTCTAGTGACTCCAGGAATGCTTTCATTGCAGAAATTAATCTAGGCTTTATTCCTAAAGTGCTTCAAGCGGCGGGAGCTTTAATTGCTGCCGCCTCTATGCCCAAGGATTTTAAGCAGCTCGTCAGTGCTCTTTTGTTTGCGCTACTTGCGTTCGCCAGTTTTTCGATTTTTTATTCCCCGCAATATGTGGTTTGGATCGTGGCCATTGCAGGTTTTTCCCATAGCCGAATTACCGTATTTTTTGCGACTCTTTTAGGGTGGGCTACTTTTATGCAGGCGCCGTTGGCGGGTGCTTACCGGTTTGTTCACCAAAAACCATTTAAGAATATGATTGTGGTGGTCTGTTTGTGCAGACTAGGGATGATGGTTTCGGAGCTTACAACTTTAGTGAAAACTATGGCGGTGAATGTTCGTTCTGGCAATTCTCGCAAACTGCACTCTGCGCAGAAACTATGAAGCTAGGCCGCCGCCTGATCATCCGCCGACTTGATCGTGGTCACAAATGACGTAACGCCCTCTTCCAATGCTTTTGATTGATGCCTCAAAGTTGAACTTAACCTTGCAACGTCCAAGGAAACGGAATTGCTGGTTTCAAATGACTGGCTCAAGACCTGTAATTGTTCGGCTAGCACCAGAAGGCTTGCTTCCCGTCCGGGAGAATCACCGTCAAGGTTCATTTGGTTTTTCGCTAAGCGGCTCACTTCCATGGTGAGGCCCTGAATTTGGTTCAAGAAGGTCGAGGCTTCATGGAGGTAGGTTTCCAAGCAATTACTGATTTGCTCGTCGCCCCCGGCATGAATGAGCTTAAATTCCATGATTCGTTCGCTAAAAATTTCCAGGAGGTTCATGAGATTTTTTTCAAGCAACGTTAACTTTTCGGCGACGGAAATCAGAGTTTGGTCCGTTTGAACCATTTTTTCGGAGTCGGTCTGAAGTCTTTTTTTCAAAGCTTGCAGGGCACAAATGCATTTATCTAGACTCAATTGTTCTAGGGCCAATTGCTTTGAGAGGTCATTCGTAAATCCGCTCAGTTGACTTGAGTGAGCAGTAAGTTGTTCCGCTAAATCTTCCGAAAGGCCACCCATAGTTTGAGCTTCGTACATTACGGTCTTGGTCTCATCGAGCTCATTAAAAAAGTTTCGCAGGCGAGTGAGAACATTGAGGCCACAAAGGAAAGACAGGAAAAACGCAGAAACAATAGCGCTCAGAAAAAGGGCCACGACTCTGGTTTGATCCTGGTCAGAAAAAACCTTTGAGTGCTCAGTAGCGATTTGTTGCAAGTATTGGGAAAACTTTACGCGATCTTCCTGGAACGGCGGGAGATTATCGGAAGCATTTTTTTCTGATGCAAAAGCGATCACTCGACCGGAGGACAACGCTAAATTTCCGGCAGAGTTTTTAAGGGCCGTCCCTAAGGTTTGGTTTGCCGTGACTTGGCTGAGCATCGCTACATTTTGATGAATCTTTGCCCAAGTTTTCTGGAACGCCCTGGAATCATCCACCCGTTTTAAAACGGTCGCTTTTAAGGTTAGGTTTTCGATGGTTAAAACCAGATTCTGAGTCTCGGAGAGGGTGTGAGTAAATCTGGCTTGCTCTTTTTCGGTTTTAGCTTTTTCCATAAGCCTGTTCTGACTATGAAAAAACATGAGCCCAATGACGGCAAACGTCGCTACCATAGGGCAAATGACCGCGAAAAGCAGGTGAAACCTGACACGTAAGTACTGGGGTGATTTCTGTGTTCTTAAAGCATTCATCATTGTAACCATGGTAAACATCAACGGATCATTGACATCCTAAACGTCTCATTTTGTTATCGGAAGCTTTGGAGATCTCGAAATGTCGGAAAATTTATTACGCTCAATTCTTTCCTCCGGGAAAATTCTTCTCATCGATGGCGCCATGGGAACGGCCCTGCAGTCTAAAAACCTCACGGCTAAGGATTTTGGCGGGGAAGAGCTAGAGGGCTGCAACGAGTATTTGGTCATGACCAGGCCCGACGTCGTTCAGGACATTCATGAGGCTTACTTAGAAGCCGGCGCTGACATCATTGAAACCAACACTTTTGGTGGTACCCCTCTTGTCCTTGATGAATACGGCCTAGGGTCAAAATATTTTGAAATCAATGTAAAGGCCGTGCAGCTGGCCCGTGCCGCTTGTGAAAAAGTTTCCGCAAAAACGGGAGTTCAACGGTTTGTTGCAGGATCCATGGGCCCTACGACCAAAGCCATTTCCGTAACCGGCGGCATTACCTTTGAAGGTCTCGTTCAACAATTCACATCCCAGGCTCAGGCTCTGCTCTCAGGTGGAATTGATTTTTTCCTGATCGAAACCTGCCAAGACATGCGGAATGTGAAGGCTTGTTTGCATGGGATTCACACAGCTCTAAAGGAAAATCACCTCACTACAGAGGAAGTGCCAATCGCAGTTTCCTTAACAATTGAAGCGATGGGAACCATGCTCGCTGGCCAGTCCGTTGAGGCGGCCCTTGTTTCGCTTATGAATGAGGATCTTCTTTATATTGGTTTGAACTGCGCTACGGGCCCCGAGTTCATGACGGACCACATTCGAACGCTAGCGGAATATTCCCCGTTTCCCGTGGGCTGTGTACCGAATGCAGGTTTACCCGATGAACATGGAGATTACCTGGAATCACCGGGCATGGTGGCCCAAGTGGTTGAGCGCTTTTGTGAGGCAGGTTGGATCAACGTATTAGGCGGCTGCTGCGGCACAAACGCTGAGCATATTAGAGCGCTACGGCAAATTGCCGATAAGTACCCCGGCCGAGCGGTGAAGAAAGCCGACCGATCGTTTCTTTCGGGCATCGATTTTCTTGAAGTTTTACCGGAAAATCGGCCCGTTCTAGTGGGCGAACGTACCAATGTGATTGGTTCCAAAAAATTTAAGGATCTCATTTGCCAAGAGAAATTTGAGGAAGCCAGTGAAGTGGCAAGGGCACAGGTACGAAACGGCGCGCAAATCATCGATCTTTGTTTAGCAAATCCTGATCGCATTGAAGCGGAGGACATGGAAAAGTTCATGTTCAAGGTCATCAATAAAGTACGTGTACCGCTCATGATTGACTCTACGGATGAAAAGGTTATTGCCCTTGCTCTAACGTACTGCCAAGGCAAGGCCATTATAAATTCAATCAATTTAGAAGATGGCGAGGAGCGATTTGAGAAGGTAGTACCGTTAGCCAGAAAATTTGGCGCAGCCTTGGTGGTGGGCACCATTGATGAAGACCCTAATCACGGCATGGGCGTGACCCGTGCACGTAAACTTGAAATCGCAAAGCGCAGTTACGATTTGTTGGTGAATAAATACGGCGTTGCGCCAGGAGATATTTATTTTGACCCGTTAGTTTTTCCCTGCGCCACCGGAGATGCACAGTACGTGGGTTCGGCCGTGGAAACCATTGAAGGGATTAGGCTCATCAAGGAGCATCTGCCGCTTACCAAAACAGTCTTAGGAATTTCAAACGTATCGTTTGGTTTGCCGGCCGCCGGTCGTGAAGTATTAAATTCCGTATTTTTGTATCACTGCGTTCAAGCGGGGCTTGATCTCGCTATTGTGAACACGGAAAAACTCGAGCGTTACGCAATGATTTCAGAAGAGGAAAAACGCCTTTCCGATGACCTCATTTGGAATCGGGGCGCCGATCCCATTGCCGCGTTCGCCGCGCATTTCCGATCAAAAAAAGTTGAAAAAAAATCCGTCTCCCATCGTGAAGGAATGAGCCTTGATGAGCGCTTAAGCCAAGCGGTGGTTACCGGATCACGCGAAGGCCTTGAACAGGATTTAGTTGAAGCCCTACAAACCAGGAAACCTTTACAAATTATCAACGGTCCCCTCATGAAAGGTATGGATGAAGTAGGCAGGCTTTTTAACAATAACGAACTTATTGTAGCGGAAGTTTTGCAGTCGGCCGAAGTTATGAAAGCGGCCGTTGCGCAGCTTGAACCCCACATGGATAAGGCCAGTGATTCTAGGCGCGGAAAAGTTTTGCTCGCAACCGTAAAGGGTGATGTGCATGACATCGGCAAAAATCTTGTGGATATCATTTTCACAAACAACGGATTTGAAGTCGTAAATCTTGGTATTAAAATTCCACCGGAGCAAATCATCGCGGCGGTGCGTGAACATCAACCAGACATCATTGGCCTCTCAGGCTTGCTGGTAAAATCGGCTCAGCAAATGGTGATCACGGTGAATGACATGTCTAAGGTAGGCGTGAGTGTTCCCGTATTGGTGGGTGGCGCAGCGCTTACCAAAAATTTCGTCGACCGAGCCATTGCGCCTTCTTACAGCGGTGAAGTGGCCTACGCTAAGGACGCCATGAATGGCCTTGAGCTCGCGAAAAAAATTGTGGATCCAAAGTTATTCGCGGAACTCATTCAACAGTTAAGGCAGGAGCGCGCAGGGTTAAAACCTTTGCAGGCCTCAACCCAGAGCCAGGGCCCAGAAGTTCAAACCCGTTGCTCACGCATTGAAGTCCTAACTAGCGTACCCGCACCACCCACGCTTGAGCGCCATGTCTTAAAGGACGTTCCTTTGGAGTTGCTCTGGAGTTTCATCAATCCGCTAATGTTGTACGGCCGGCACTTAGGTTTACCTGGCGCAACGGTACGAAAACTTCAGGAATTAAAACTTTCTGAAATGGAAAACCAGACAGGCGAGCTTGCGAAAGGTGCGGAGATTTGGCTTGAAGTCGAAAAAGTTAAAAAGGAAGTCTTAAAACTTGGGTTGTTGAAACCAAAGGCCGTGTACCGCTATTTCAAGGCGCGGGCACGGGGGAATCATTTGGAAATCCTCACCAACAGCGGGGACCTCTTGGCGGATTTTGATTTTCCAAGGCAGAACATCAAAGATGGCCTCTCCCTTACGGACTACGTTCGGGAGAATGACGATAATGTTGCTTTCTTTGTGGTCACTGCAGCAAGTGGCGTCCGTGAATACGCAAGCCAGCTTAAGGAAGCGGGGTCTTACCTCTGGTCCCATGCGGTTCAGGCTTTAGCCCTTGAAACGGCCGAAGCATTTGCCGAATACCTCCATAGTAAAATCCGCGCGCTCTGGGGATTTTCTGACCCCTTGAACATCACCATGATGGAAAGGTTCCAGGCTAAGTACCGCGGTAAACGTTTTTCATTTGGCTATCCTGCATGCCCGAGGCTCAGCGATCAGAAACCTCTTTTTGATCTCTTAAAGCCGGAGGACATCGGCGTAGAACTTACGGATGGCTACATGATGGATCCGGAAGCCAGTGTCTCAGCGATTGTGTTCCATCACCCGCAAGCGGCGTATTTTTCCGTCGGAGACAATCGGGGAGGGGCATAAAATGAGAGATGCACTAAACATTCTTAAGCCTTGGAGCACTACTGGGATTGGCAGCCTTCCGCACCAATCCATCGACGCAGCATTAGAGTTCTCCTTTAGTTTTGATTTACCGTTTTTGCCGCAGCTCCCTAAACGTGATTTCAGAGAATACATGATTCCCCAGGCATTGGAATGTTTGCCTGGCCTACAAGTAGGATCTGAGGGCGAAGTGAATCTCGATCCCTTAGCGTGGTCCATTAAGTCGCGCGGGTTTTTGAAAAAACTGAACGATGCGCTTTCGGGAGACGCCGGTCGCGGGCTTGAGTTTTCCAACGAGGTTCTCCAGGACTTTTTACCCTCCACGGACTTTTGCCGATCCTGGCAGCCCTTTCTTTGGGAGTTGCGCGAACGAGATCATAAAATCTGCAAAATTCAAATGGCGGGCCCCGTTACGGTTCAATGGTACTTAAGTCTCAAATGGGCCGATCATCATAAAACTTTCCCGGAACTCCAAGACGTCATACGAAAAGTGATTTTTGCCAGAGCGTTGGCCATGGTGATTCGGCTGAAAAAAGAAGGCTTAACCCCGCTCATTTTTTTAGATGAGCCAGGCCTTTTCGCAACGGGCGGCGATTTCCAAACGGCAACGCTTGATCTTACGCTTTTAACTAAAGTTTTACGAAAGGCCGGCGCCTTGGTGGGCGTACATTGTTGCGCAAGTTTAAATGAAGACCCCGCTTCCTCGGAAAAATTTTGGAACTTTAAAAATGACGTGGCAGACATTCTCTCCTTTGACTGGAAACGTTCTTCCCAATCCTTTTTTAATCAGAATACGTCTGAAGATTCCGCAGGATTTGCTTTCGGAGTAGTGCCCACCGATGAAGTTTTTGATGTGAAGGATTTTGTCGAGAGCGAAGATTCTTCCGAGCTTCGTAAGCAGAAAAATTCTTCTACTAAACTACTTACTCCTGCGTGTGGCCTAGCCTTCCTTGAAATTCAAGAATGCGAAAAGGTACTAAGTAATCTCCGGGAAATTCGCGAGCGGCTGTAGGCACTAACTCATTAGTTATCTTGAGAGCTTCCCCACGGGTCTAAAAAATTCCCCTTGGGGAAGCTCACGCGTCAGGAAGTTCTGGGCAGGAGCCCAGAACTCGGACCATGCAATGGCATGGTCACGGAGCTGGAAGCGTAGTGAACGGACGGATCCCAAGCGTGAAGCAGCGCAGGATGCGCGTTTCCTCGTGGGGAATTTTTTAGACCCGTGGGGAAGCTCCCGATTGAACGGCTTGGTGACGGAAATGCCTTCAGGGGATTTAAAGGAAGTAGCGGGATCTTTTATCGAATTGGTAAGTTAATGCGGCGCGTAAATTCATTTTATTTAGCTTGACGGGTTGTGGCTTTGGCTCAATTCTCTGCGTAATTTATGGCTAAAAAACTTTTACAAAAATTTTTATACATCTTCAGTTTAACGTTTTTTATGGCTAACGCGACATGGGCCCAGACGCCGCAAATGGCGGGTGGGTGTTGGTTTGCGCATGTGGTGGTGGGTTCGGCTACGCAAAATGCTGAAGAGATCACTTTGCTTTATCGAAATGCGCCGGAGGCTAGGAGTATTCGGCGGCAATTGCTGGCGGATTTTGCTTCCCATGGTTGTTTGCATTTTGTTTTTGAGAATTCAAATTTTAGTCACATGCTCGACGTAACGTTAGTTCGAAATCCGCACCCTAGGGCAGGTGAAGAACCCTATTTTGGCGATATCAGTTCGCGAGTGCGAAAAAATGCAGATCAGGTTTCGCAAGCTTGCAGGGAGATGGCCCCATTGCCTTTGGCTCGTCGCTATCGCTGTTACTTAGGCACTGACTATGAAATGGTAAATGGGTTTTACCCACGAGCAAACACTGCGGCGCAAATTATCGATGCCTTTGCTCACGATGCCGTCCGGGTTTTTGCGCGAAATGAGGTGCAGATGCGTGCGGTTTTGGAAACCAATGCGCTAGCTCGAGTTTGGGAAACTGTCGCCCAAGGTATTCGGGTTCCTGATTCCTATGTGGTCCTTGGCGGTTATGTTTTGGAAGCTAATGGGTTTGTGCCTAATCTTGCGGTGCCTAGTTATTGGGAAAGTACGGGACGTCAGGACCCGACCGCATTACGAGTATTACGCGCATCCTCATTTCTACAGGAGCATGACCGTGCCTATACGCAGTTTGGTGCGCCGGCCATTGTTCAGCTTTCAAGTTATGAAACACCCACCATCTTCTTTGGCGGTGGACCTCGTTTGATCGACGGTCTCAATCAGGCCATGGCCAGAGCCGGTTATCGGTACCGAAATGGTGAATGGAGATAAATTTTAAATATTTAGACCAGCAAAAACTTAGGCTGTGGCAGAGTGGGTGCGGTTAAGCCAGTGCGCAGTTCGTTTATTCCACTGCCACACAAGAAGTAAGGCTACTGTAGCAAGTCCTGCCGCTAACCCTAGCCAAATGCCTACGAGTTCTAGTTGGAAAAAGAATGCGAGTAATGCGCCTAACGGCACGCCAATGCACCAGTGGCCTATGAGATTTGCAAACAGGGAAATTTTTGTTTTGCCTAAACCTCGCAATATGCCGGTACCGGTAATTTGAATGCCGTCTAAGATTTGAAAAAGACCTGCAATGAAAAGAATTTTTTTTGCAGCCAGTATGACCTCGGTAGAGGATGTGTAGGCGGATATGATTTGTTTGCCGAAAGCCAGTAGTGCTACGGCACAAAAACCCATGATGGTAGCGGAAACGATCAAGCTTAGTTCGCCTACTTTTTTGGCATTCACAAAATCGCCGCGACCTAAGTTTTGCGCTACGAGCACGCTACTTGCGGCGGAAAGCCCCAAGGGCATCATGAAAGTGAAACTTGCGACACTTAAACAAACTTGGTGAGCCGCGAGGCTTACGGGGCTAAACCGCGAAGCTAAGGTGGTGGCGCAACTAAAGGCTGAAACTTCAACGATCATTTGAAGGGCGGCAGGCGAGCCCACGTGGAAAAGCTTTTTTAGTGAGGGCCAGTGAAATCCGTAGGCCCTCCGGAAAATTCCTTTTAGCCAATGGGGGTCAAGCCAGGCGGCATAAACGACGATAGCGATAGCCATGAAAATTCTTGCCATAAGAGTAGCTAAGGCCGAACCCTTAACGCCCATTTCGGGAAAACCAAAACGGCCATAAACTAAAGCTATATTGCCGCCGAAATTCACTAAGTTTGCAAGGATCATGATGGTCATGGCGACTACGGTTTTGCCCGTGGCCTGAAGGTACTGCCTTCCGGCGCTGAAAATCAGGACGGGAATAAGGGAATAACTTAAAACTTCCAAATAAGGTGAGGCATAAACAATTACGGTTGGGTCCGAACCAAACCAGTTGAGGTGATGACTTATAAAAATCAGAGTTAAGGTCAGGAGCGCACCTAATATAAAGGCGCTGATATAAGCTTGGGTATGGATGCGACGCGCATGGTTGAGACGTCTGGCCCCGAAGGCGTAGGCCACCAAAAAATCCTGACCTAAGAGCACACCGATGCCTGCCATCAAAGCTACGTAATAAAATGCGGCACCTAATCCCACCGCGCCAAGTTGTGCGGCACCTAACCTTCCAACAACAATGTTATCGACCAGGTGCATGGTGATTTGCCCCAGCTGCCCAATGATAACCGGCCAGGCCAGGCGCATCAAAGGCTTAAGGGTGCTCAAAGAATCTTTGGCGTAGGTTTTAGATATCTTCATAGGGGTTTATGGTTATGATCATTTCAATGTCGGAGGAGAAAAGAAATGGGATTCATCCAAAGTTTTGAAAGAGCTTCAAGAAGGTGGGCCTTTCGGGGATTTCGAGGGTTTTTTGGCCTTTTCTTTTTACTTGCGGGCCTTGGGCATGCGTTTGCATTTCCGGTTACCGTGGATGGTGCACGCATCATCACCGAATATTTTTCGCTGCCGGAAGTTGCAAGTCAGGTTTTAGCTATTGCCGCCATCGTGTGCTTGATTTTTGGCGGCCTAAGTTTGCTCCTGGGGTTTCGGGTGAGAACTGGCGCACTTTCCATCTTGTTATTTTTGATTCCTGCAACTCTGCTGCATATTTTAGTCATGCAATTTGCTGTGAATAACGCGCTTATTCTTAAGGCCGACAGCAATGAGAAAGCTCAGCAAATTATTCGCACGTTAGCCAATATTGCGATCCAGGGACATCAAGGGAATCTCATGAAAAATATTGTTCTCATGATGACCGCATTATTTTTTATGGCCGTACCAAAGCTAAAAGTTGAAGAATGACGTTAGGTAACATTTCGCCGGATTCACCGACCGAGGTTTGCTGAACTCCACTGGGAGTGATGCGTAAGCCTTGCAGTGCCAGCCGGGTTCTCAGTTGCGCTTGGGAAATGATTTGCGGTGGTACGGGACGGTCGGCAGCGTCGATGACCCCTTCAACGATAACCACACGGCGACTCTGATGCAGGAGTTTTAAGGCCTGAAGGATGGGGTGATGGTGGTTAACTTCACCCACGGGAGCATTACGCCAAAAACCAGTTTGGGTTGAGGTCGGAGTAAATCTTAAGCCCACTTCCCGAGCGATGGCCTCTTCGAGAAGAGTAATGGTATTGGGGCTGCCAAAAATTAGATTTGAAAGTTCAGGGAGCCCATTTGCCCTTAAGATCTCGCTGAGTTTTTGATTTAAGTAGGGGCGATGGAGGGCACGAATGATTTTTGAGAGATGATTTTGTTGGTCGGGCGAAAAAAATGCCATGCGTGCCACTTGAGGTAACTGAGGTGCCGTTGCGGTTGCTTCGCTGGTTTCTTCGATGAAAGCGATCAAACCAATTTGCGGCAATACTCTAAGATGGACACTTACTTTAGGAAACCGAAGGCTCACCCAACTTAAATGCCATTCTCGGAGATGTGAAAAAAGTTCTTCGTCGACTAAAAGCCGATAAGCTTCTGCTAGTAACTGCGGGTTCTTAATTTCAATTCCTCGTTGAGTGCGACTTACCAACTGAATGGGCTGCATTTCACCAATGCCGATGTCCTCGCTGTCTGGAGAAGTATTCTTAGCGTAATTCGAAGTGAGTTCAGCAACGAGGGCAGAGTATTGGGCCTTAAGCCAAGGGCTAGTGGCTACGCAGTCCACCTCACTTGGTATGCCGCTTTGGTGTGCGAAAGGTTGGACATTTAGGTTTCTTAAGACTTGATTCACTCGTTTATCGTCGATACCTGGGCGTGGACTTTGGTTTGAGATGCCTTCAATGAATCTCGAAAAAATGGTGAAGTGAACAAACGAAGGAGCGCTTTCTAAGATTCCCACAAGCTCAGGGAATGGAATTTCGCTTACGGGAATTTCCGTAGGCTTTGGGGAGCCGGTCGCTTCCATGGCGGCGATGCAAGCGGATAACAAGTTCGGGATAGTGACCTCAATCCCCATTCGGGGATTTGTCGCCCGAGCAGCGGAACCCAATACCTGCGAAATCAAAAAGACATATGCAAAAAATCGACTGAACGTTTTCAAAAATGCCCCTTTTAGCTACGGCCGGTGTAACACGGCGTGTCGTCCGCAGGCAACCGTCGCTTAGGAATTGTCGGGGGCCTGTGGCGGCTTGAAGAGGGATAGGCCAGGCCAGTAACCCCGTAGTCTTTTTAACGTGGGGTGAGAACCTAGGTTGTGGGAGAAGCGGGGGCTGGCGGCCCGCTAGACTGAGAGATTAACCACGGAGCGCCGTTGTGCTTTCCATAAGCGCGACTGACGGGGGGCATTGTAAAGGGAATGGTACCACCGCAGACTAAAGTTCACTTTTGCCGGAAACTGCGGAAGGGAAGTCATAAAAATCTGCACAGAGGTTTAGCCTCAGATGAGGGGAGCAACCATGGCTCATACTCCAATATTAAAATATGAAGTTTAAATACGGCGCCATAATTTCTGGTCCCAAGGTCTTAAGCGCAGCTAGGGAATTGTGTTGCGCACAAAGTAGACGACAGTTTTCTACGGTGGTTTTGCCACCGAGAGCAATTGGGACAATATGGTCAATGTGAAGAAATTTTCGTGAAGCGCAAGTTGTCCCGGTGATGGGGTCGACATAACTGCATTGAGCTTGGTCGCGTTTATAAACAAAAGTTTTGATGCGAGCAGGGATGTAACGCGAAGATTTATCGCGCTTATCAATCTCATTTTTGTGATCTTCTAGCGGGAGCTGATTTTCCCCAGAAAAGTGTGTTTTTTGAGTCGAGAGAACTTTTAAGTCATAAGGTAGTGTCAGCTTTCCTGGGAAAGCGTGGTGCGAATCTGACGAGAACTTCTCGCCGGAGGGTTGCGTTGCCACGGGCCCTGAAGGAATGGATTGAGCTATTAATCCAGGAGGCGCTGCAGGAATTACCTCTGGTTCGATGGCGTTTTTTGCAACTTCCGTTGTGAGTTGAACCTTTTGGGATTGAATTTTCACTTTCTGGTTCTTGCGCTCGTTCTTTACCAAAGGGTCCATTTTCCTAATCAGTTGATCAGCCATGAGTTCAAAAAGTGCAGCGTAATTTTTCTGCGCCTCTGAATGATGACTCAAAATTTCCCTGACCCTAGTTAGTTTTTTCTGAAAAGCTGAATTGAGCGTAAGCAGTATTTCAAGGGAGGCCTCTTCACCGCCTAATACTCGTACCCTTTCCGGTTTAGGCAGATTGGCCCGTTCGGGTGAAACTCGCTGGAAAATTTCTTCGCATTGTCGTCTGGACTTTGAGGCCATGGAAAAAAGCAGGTCTTCCTTTTGTTTTAAAGAATATTCCTTTTTGAACTCTCGTTTTTCCGAGACAAAAAAGTCTTGGGCCAGCGCTGCGGTAGTCAAATTGATGGTGCCTTCACTAAGCGCCGGCGCGACGACCTTGGGTAAAAGCTTAAGTAACCGCGCCGCTGCAATGCGCCGGTGGGCGGCGCCATCGCAATAGCCAAAATTTTTTACGAGAAATTCATGCAGACTTGAGTGGCCAGCGATCAAATGCAGCCTACGTGACTCGATCTCGTTAATGCATTCTAGGATTTTGGTGGTGAGAGAGCGTTCTTTGTTAACCAAGGCTTTTGTCGTGGAAAGAAGTTCGTAATCTTTTAGCGAAGAAACTTGAGCGTGGGGTGATGGCGATCGCGACGAAGCATCTGGTTGAATTTGTTCAGGTGATTTTTGTTCCATTTTTGACATATAACACGGGTTTTTCGGAGGAAAATTCGCGACTAATGAGCACCGTGGGGCGAGTTTTTGAAGAATGGCCGGTTGATGATTCGTTACTTGTTTTTGATCGCGCTTAACGAAGTTTAGGCGGGTTATAATTGATTGTAAATTTTGCATTCGCGAATCAAAAATCTCAAGGCAAGATGGGCCCAAGAACAATTTTCAAAATTATTAATTTTTCTGCGGTTTATTTTTTAAAGATTTTGAAATGACAAATTTTTTACGGGAATGCATTAAGGCCAAGAGTGGCCAGCGATCAAATGCAGGCCACGTGATTCGATCTCATGACCGTGCAGTCGGCTCGACTTTCCTGGAGAAGTCGTAGGTGAATGTTTTTGGGTCACAGGAGATCAGTATTGGCTATGCCCTTGAAGGAGGGAATTGCGGACCGGATCGCTCACCCTTGGGAAAGCGTCACCTTTAGGCTGGTGGTTTTGTCGTTAGCACGACCAGAATAAATGCGCCTTTCAGCTACGCCGCAGATAATGGGTTCGCTCGAGCCGGCAAACCCGAACACACGCACGCTCTACTCAAACGCGGCATCTACAACACAAGAAGTCTCCCAAGATGCGTTCGTGACCCAGGGTTTAAGGGATGCTGGATGCCCTGCAGTTGCAACCTCTATATTTCCGCGAATTAGGATGCCGGCAGCCGTCGGTACCGGCACATCGGCTCACTAAACTCTGAAAAAATTAAACTCTGATAAAACTGGGAACAAGAGTTCGCGGAGCGACCAACCTTCCCCAGGAAAGCTCCTACTGCATCAAGAAACGAAGGCGCTCACTTTGCTCCTTGCCCAAGCTTTCGGGGTTGGACATCACGGCGCCCTGAAGGGCTTTGCGACAAGCGCAGCTCTCACTCGCGCGTTCCTCCGAGGCTTCACTTAAATACGCGCCGATGAGCGCCTTCACTTTATGAATGCTCTTTTGATAAAGTTTTAAAACCATTTCGGCCGTGACGTGAAGGTTAGGGTCTTCATGCCAGCAATCGTAATCCGTAGCCACTGCGATTGGTGTGTAACAAAGTTGAGCTTCCCTAGCTAAAAAAGCTTCGGGCACATTGGTCATGCCCACGATGTCACAACCGATTTGACGTAGGAAAAAACTCTCGGCCTGGGCACCAAGCCTTGGCCCTTCAACGCAAGCGTAGGTGGTGAAACTATGATGAGGGATTTCTAGTTTTGCCGCCAATTTCTCAAGCTGTCGAGTTCCGCTTTCGCAAACGGGGTGGGCTGAAGAAATGTGGGCGACGATTCCATCGCCAAAAAAAGTCTGTTTGCGTTGGCCCTTCGTAAAATCAAGATACTGAGTCGGTAAGGCTAAATGGCCAGGTTCAATTTCTTTTCGCAAGGAGCCGGTGGCAGAGACACTCACGATTTTTCGCACGCCAATGGATTTCAGCGCCCAGATGTTCGCGCGGAAATTGATTTCAGAGGGCAAAATGGAATGGTGTGTGCCATGCCTTGGCAAAAAAGCCACGCGGATGGGTTTCTTGCCGGGCGTGCTGCTTTCCCATTCGCCAATGGTAATCGGGGCCGAAGGAGCGCCATAAGGTGTTTCAACTGGAACCGTCGAATCAATTATTAAGCCCTCTAGGCTATAGAGTCCCGTTCCGCCGATGATTCCAATGGTGGCATTTGCTGATTGCGAATTTGTTTTTGAGTTTTGCGTCATAAATTTAAACGCAAAATAGAATGACCTCACAGGGTCCGTCAATCCTTCGCCAAGGCCCGGTCAATTTACATAAGCCGTTGACACCAAGGGGGCATCTCCCGACACTTGAGGTATGAACCTTTTGCGTGAAGAAGCGAAAAAATTTCTTGAACAGAACTTGGTGCCCATTTGTGATCGCATCAACGAAGAGGGCGAGTTTCCCGAAAAAGTTTTTAAGAGTTTTTTTGCGGCAGGCTTTGGTACTGCATTTTTGCCCGAAGAATTTGGGGGTGCTGGCGATTTGCCGGGTTATGCGGACATCGGCATGGAAATGGGCCGAACGGACCCTGGTTTTGCGCTCTCCGTCATGGCCAGCGCCGTACTTTTTGGAAACAATATTTTCCTTCATGGTACGCCTGAGCAGAAAAAAAAGTACCTTACTCCCATTGTGAATGGCGAAAAGATTGGGTGTTGGGCGCTTACGGAACCAAAAGGCGGATCCGACGCGCTCAATATGCAGACTGTTTGCGAAAAAATCGGGAATGAATTCGTTATTTCTGGTTCAAAGACTTTTATTACCAATGCACCGGTGGCCGATTATTTCATTGTGCTAGCGCGTCTCAAAAATACCGACCCCAAGGGCATCGAAGGTGGCTGCGCTTTTATCCTTGAAAAAAACACCCCTGGATTAAGCCTTGGGCAACCTTTTAAAAAAATGGGGCACACGACTTCCCCTACGGGCGAGGTTTTTCTTGATGAAGTAAAGGTCCCGGTTACGCAACTTTTAGGCAAGGAAGGAAAAGCTTTTTACGACCTGAAACGATCACTTGATATTGAACGGATTTTATTTGGGTCCATTGGCGTGGGTGTGATCGATGAAGCGCTCAATCAAATGATTAAATACGGCGCTACCCGTAAAGTTTTTGCGGGTTCCATTTTAGAGCATCAACTCATTCAAGAAAAAATCGCCCAAATCGGCGCGGAATTTGAAATGGTGAAAAATTACCTAAACCATGCGCTTGAGAAATTATCTCAAGGCCAGCGCGTCACCAAGGAAGCAGCCGTTTTAAAACTTTTAGGCGCAGAGCTTGCGGTGCGGGCAACGGATGAAGCCATCCAGACGCTTGGCGGTTACGGCTATATGACGGAATACCGGGTTGAGCGATTTTACCGGGACGCTAGGCTTTATAAAATTGGCGGCGGAACTTCCGAAGTTCAAAAAATGATCGTCGCGAAGGAAATTATAAAAGAACGGATGGCGAATTTATTGGGCGGGGGAAATTAATGGAATCAACGACTGCACAAAATAAAAATGCAACCCTGGACGCCTTAACGGAAATCAAACAACAGGCACGAGGTATGGGCGGCCCCGACGCCATTCGTAAACAAAAAGCATTAAATAAGTTAACCGCCCGTGAGCGAATTGACACGCTGGCCGATGCGGGCACGTTTTTAGAGATGGGGTTACTAGCGGATCACTCTCCTCATAACCGGGATCTTGAGGGAAAACCAACGCCCGCCGATGGCGTCATCACCGGGACCTGCCTTATGGAGGGCAGGCCCGTGGCTCTTATCGCCTACGACTTCACCGTACTTGCCGGGACCATGGGTGAAATCGGAGAACGAAAAACCAAACGCATGCGGGAACTTGCCCTTGATCAACGAATTCCATTGATATGGCTTTTGGACTCAGCGGGTGCTCGTGTTCAGGAAGCGGCCGGTGCGCAATTCGCCGGCACTGGGGATTTATTTTTTGAGCAGGTTCAGGCCTCGGGCGTCATCCCACAAATTGCGGCGGTGATGGGCCCTACGGCGGCTGGTACTTCCTACATCGCAGCACTTGCGGATTACACCCCCATGGTGAAAGGCACGGGTAGCATGGCTTTAGCTGGGCCGCCACTCGTGAAGGCCGCCATAGGAGAAGACGTGACCACCGAAAACTTAGGTGGTTCTCGCGTTCATTGCCAAGTGAGCGGAGTAGGGGATGCGGAATTTGATTCTGATCAAGATTGTCTTGAGTCCATTCGTCGTTACTTAAGCTTTTTCCCCAGTCACTGCCGTGCTAGCGCGCCCGTGCGGCGGGACATGCGTGGACTTAAATTAGAAATGGATGATTCCATTCTTTCCGTTGTGCCGGAAGATCCAAGACGAGCCTACGATATGCATAAAGTGATCGAAAAAATCGTAGATTTTGGCCTAGACTGGCGCGCCGGCGGATTTTTTGAAATCAAACCTGGATTTGCAAAAAGTATCCTTACGGGATTTGCAAGAGTCATGGGGCACCCGGTGGGAATTTTGGCGAACCAGCCCAGTTTTTTGGGTGGTGCAATCGATGTTGATGCCTCGGATAAGGCCGCAAGGTTTCTCATGACCTGTGAAGCCTTTGGGCTTCCCGTTTTATTTCTGCACGACTGCCCAGGCTTTATCGTGGGGTCCCGTATGGAACACGCTGGCATCATTCGGCATGGCGCAAAATTTTTGCACGTGGTGGGCAGCCTTACCGTACCGAAATTAAGTGTGGTGATCCGCAAATCCTATGGCGCAGGCTATTACGTGATGTGCGGAAAGGGCCTGAGGCCCGACTTGCTCGTGGGTTGGCCTAATGCAGAGATATCTCTGATGGGGGCGGAAGGCGCCGTGAACATTGTGACTAAGAATCAAACGGACTTAGGCAGCGATGATAAAAAGGAAAAGGTAAAACAATACCGAGCGCAAATTGGTGGACTTCGCTCAGCTAAACTTGCACTGATTGATGATCTCATTGACCCCCGAGAAACTAGAATGGTGCTGATGCGAGCGCTTCAGTTTTGCTTCAATAAAAAAACTTTAAAACACCGCAAACGCATGGGCGTCATGCCCGTCTAATAAGAGGTGCTAATTCGTGGAAAATTCCCTCAAACAAAGACCCGTTATCATTTCGGCAGCCCTTACGGGCGCCGCCACTACGCGTAAACATTGCCAGGCTTTGCCCTATACACCGGTAGAAATTGCCATCGAAGCAAAACGAGCGTTTGATGCCGGAGCCACCGTGGTGCATATTCACGCAAGGGAGGACGACGGAAGGCCTACGTGGCGAGTTCCCGTGTTTGAAGCCATTCGTGAAGAAGTTGAAAAACTAAGTCCGGTGCTCATTAATTTTTCAACGGGTGGAATCGGCAATACCATCGAGGAGCGAACGGAAAATCTATCGTTAACTCGCCCGCACATCGCGGCGCTGAATATGGGCAGCATGAATTACGCGCTTTATTCCGAAAAAAAACACGCATTTTTAGCGGAAGAGATTTTCTTAAATCCTTTTCGTGACATCATCACCTGCTTAAATCGCATCCACGCGGCCGGCGCTAAACCGGAACTTGAATGTTTTGATGCGGGCCATGTGTTTAACGCAAACCCACTAATAGATATGGGCCTTTTAAAGCCACCCATTCATTTTAGTTTTGTTTTAGGGGTCGTAGGCGGAATCGGCGCGACGCCTGAGTGCTTAAAGTTCATGAGTACACTGGTGGCCAAAGAAAATCACTGGCAGGTCATTGGCATTTCACGGGACCAGTGGCGCCTTTGTGAAGAGGCGTTGGAGCTGGGGGGCCATATTCGCGTAGGATTGGAAGATAATTTCTACCTGCCCGATGGCACGACTATGGCGCGGAGTAATGGTGAGCTCGTTGAGCAAGCCGTTCAACTTGTTGAGCGTAGCGGTCGAAAGGTGGCAACGCTTGCTCAAACGAAGGAAGCGTTTGGTTTGGCGCTGGGCTAATTTGGTTTGTTTTTACTTTGGTTTTGATACGCATTTTTTCGAGACGTTCCAGCGGTGGAAGTTTAATGCCTCGGACAATGCCCACGATAGATAATGTTTTTAACACGTAGTAGGAAATATCAATTTCCCACCAGAAAAACCCCTGTTTGGTTGAAGCCATGTAGCAGTGATGATTATTATGCCAGCCCTCACCTAGGGTAATGAGTGCGAGCAGTGGATTGTTGCGGCTATCATCGGTGGTTTGATAACGACGGGTACCAAAGACGTGGGAGAGGGAATTGATGGTCGCCGTTCCGTGGAAAAGCACTACGGTGCTGATGACCCAGCCCCAAACAAAATAGGGCATTCCGCCTACGGCGTAAAATAGCCCGCCCAATGCGAGACCTGGGGCCAAATGATATTTATTTAGCCAAATAAGTTCCGGAAACTTCTTAAGATCGGGAATGAGTTCCCACCTTGTTTCATCAAAAGCATTGGAGAGCACCCAGCCGATGTGGGACCACCAAAAGCCATCTTGAACGGGGGAATGAATATCCTCCTTAGCATCCGAGAATCGGTGGTGGTGACGGTGATTCGCTGCCCACCAAAGGGGGCCCTTTTGCACGGCACTGGTTCCTAATGTTGCCATGACGAATTGCGAAAAACGTCCCAGCTGATACGATTTATGGGAAAAATAACGGTGATAACCCGCCGTAATGGCAAACATACGTACGAAATAACTACCAAGGCATAACGCTACGAGGGGCAAAGTTGGAGGGAAAAGAAAAAGCCCGACCACGGCTCCAAGGTGAAGCAGGATGAAGGGACTGGATTTGACGAAGTCAAAACGCTTTTTTGAAATGGGTATGATGGGCATGAGCCTATTATGCCGCAGCGGTGGAATTCGTTTTGTAAGGTTTGTGTAAGATTTAAGGCTATGGGCTTATCGCCGCCGATTGCTCCGCTCAAGCCAGGCGAAAAAATGGCGTTCAAAAAGGCCATTTAGTTTTTCAATGAGGGGTAGGTAAGGTTTCATGGAAATACCCTTTTTTTCCATCAACTCCCGGTCACTTGAATCTGTGAGGTAGGCATTCACTTCATCTTCAAACACGGCATCGTGATAATTTTGTAGATAGATTCTGAGGGGAAAAAGATTTTCAGTACTCAGGATTTGAAAAATTTTTTGACGATAATTTCTATCAAAATGAAAAAGGGAATGCGCCAGTTCGTGTCTTGCGACGGCGATTTCTTCTAAGGGTTGCCGAGGATTGTCTTTAAAACCTGCGATGACGTAAAAGTCTTCTGGTCCAAAGGATCTGAACATATTTAAGAGCCAGAGTTCGCGGTCAGAGAGTGGGTCAAACGCGCCCTTATAGAATGGTTGTAGGACTGAGGAAGGAATATTAAAACCCGCCCAATCTTGTTCATAGGTGAAGGTCTTGGTTCCGCGTCTTTCCATGTACCAAGCCTTAAATTCATTAAAGGAAAAAACTTGGTGTCGAAATTTTGGGGACTCGTAAAATTGCTCAAATCTTAAAAAGGTGGAGGCGGCCTCTGCGGTTGAGTCAAATAAAAGATAAAATACCCTAGGCATGATCTCGCGGATTTCCACCGGCCCACCGCCGGGTAATTTTACGTTCATATCCGGCGCAAGGGATAAAACTTCTCCAAGATATTCCCGGCAAGTGCGGGAATGCTTCGGGTCGGCGTGGGAGATCGCGGGGTTTAGTAGAAATATTAACCCCAAAACGAAAAGCCATTTGATATTCTTTAGGAAACCCATGATTCCACTACCCAAGGTTTGATAACGCACTAGGTTTATCTGCGCAATCCTCCTCACCCAGTGCTTAGGCAAAATTTCTAGCTTTTCATCATTGGCAACTCGGCTAAGAATCAAAAGCATGCCGTTTGAAAAACATTACGAAAAAAGCGTTGGTAAATTCAGCGATCGCCTGCACTTTGCCGCCCACAGCCACCATCCTTGGCCAGATGTTACCCAGGCTGCCCAACTCAAGGCGTGGGATTTTGCCGCCGAACATTTGGATCAGAAATGGCGTATTTGGTTTGGAAATAATTTTCCCAAGCTTGAACACAAACTCTCCCAGTTGCTTAATGTAAAACTCGACGATCAAGGCCAGCAGACTTTTGCCTTCGGTCCAAATACGCATCAACTGCTTTGTACTATTTTAAGCGCCCACCCCGAGTTTGGCGAGCGGCCTCTACGCGTCGTCGCTTCCGACAGCGAATTCCACAGCTTTTCAAGGCAAATTAGCCGTCTTTCCCAGTGGAGGTTAGGGGATAAAAAGGATCCCGCTGTGGAACTCATAACCGTTCCGACATTACCGCTATCGGAATTTGGAAAAAACTTAGAAAATACACTCCGGCGTGAAAAAAATATCGATGTACTTTTTCTAAGCCAAGTTTTTTTCAATCATGGTGGTTATCTCAGGGATCTAGAGACCATCGTAGGAGTTTTTAGAAAATATTTCCCGGACATCCAAAAAAGTTGGACCATCGTAGATGGTTACCACGCCCTTGGCGCCGTACCCGTTGACCTCTCAAGAATTCAAACCGACATTTTTTATTTAGGGGGCGGTTATAAATATTTACAGGCTGGGGAGGGCGCGTGTTTTGCGTTTGTACCAAAACCCCTCTCAAGCTTAAACCCGGTGCTCACGGGTTGGTTCTCAGAATTCGGCGCCCTCAGTAAACCTAGTCGTGGGATAAGCATTGCCTATGGGGCAAGGGGGGCAGCCCTCTCCGGGGCCACCCAAGACCTTTCGGCCTGGTTTCGTTTGGCTAGTGTATTTGATTTTTGGGAAACGGAATTTGGAAGCATTACGGAGGCTGTGAAACAAGCCCGACAACATGTTTTGGATTTACAAGACCACTGGTTACAAAAATGGCAGGTATTCTTAAATGAAAGAAATTTAGGTGTGAAAGTGCCGTTGCATACTGACCAAAACCAAAGGGGAAATTTTTTAGCCATTCCACTGGAGGGCTTTATCGTTACGGCCGAAAGATTAGTCAAAGACTTAGAAAATCTGAATTTAATCACCGATGCTAGAGGAATAAATTGGCGAGTTGGCTTCGGCATCTATCAAACGCGGGCCGACATCGAGCGGTTTTTTGAGCGAATGGCCACACTAGAATACTTCAAATGCGCAAAGTAGATTATCGCCTAAATTCAAATCCAAGGCCACGATGGGTAAGAAAGTGCATGGGCTGATCTGGGTTCTTTTCAAATTTTTTCCGGAGCCTTCCCATGAAATAATCAACTGTTCGGGTTTGGGGAACCCATTGAAAACCCCAAACTTCCTTTAAAAGTTCTTCGCGACTTAAAATGGAGTTTGCTTCTTTGATAAGCTCCGATGCCAAACGAAACTCTAATCGCGTAAGTTTCACCCAGCCGCTAGGGCCCCGGATGCTGGAAATCTTTGGGTTGATTTCCCACGCTTTAAGTTCAACGGGCTCGCCAGTTCTTCTTAAGACGGCCTTAATCCGGGCAGATAACTCGTCCAATGAAAAAGGTTTAGGTAAGTAATCATCGGCCCCAGCTTCAAGGCCTTGGATCCGATCATGAAGCTGACCTTTTGCCGTGAGTAAAATGACCGGAGTACCTAAACCCTGCTTTCGTCGCCTCTCAAGCCAGGTTGCCCCGTCGCCATCGGGCAACATCCGATCCAGGAGAATCAGGCAAGGATCCTGCGTTTTTAGCGCCACGTCGGCATCGGCCAGCGACGTGGCATGCACCGACTTCATTTCTAAAGTGCCAAGCGCTAGCGCTAAAGCCCTTGAGAAATCCACTTCATCATCCACGATAAGAATGACCTTACCCATGGGGAATCTCCAAACAAAATTTGGCGCCTCGGCCAATGCCCGGACTTGATGCGGTAATTTTTACGCCAAGGGATTTTGCGGCTCGGGAAACGAAATACAACCCAAGGCCCGTACCTGTGGTTTGAAAGGCGGCCGGTCCCGTCCGGGCAAATCGTTTGAAAATTCGTTTGGCATCCCGTGGGGAAAAACCCATGCCCTGATCTTCAATTTCCAGAAGGGCCGAGTGCCTTTCATTCATGCGGGTGCGCACCACCACCTGAGCGCCGTGTGTGCCTGAGAATTTTTTGGAGTTATCCATGAGGTTGCGCAAAATGAGCTCCAGCAATTTCTCGTTGCCGAAAAACCTAACTTTTAAAGGTTCCCCTTCACGTTTCAGGGTTGCGCTCTCGCCAAGAATATCCTGCCACTGAGGCCAGGATGCCTCAATCCAATCTTCAATGAAAACGGTTTGACGGGAGAGGTGGCCTAGGTTTTTAAAAAGTTTTCGGGGCGAAGCATTTTGTTCAAGCCTTGCCATTTCCAAAAGAGTTTCCACTTCAGTTTTAAGCCGCTGCAGTTCCCGGTCGTGAGATTGCCAGAGCCTTTTAACGTTCTCGGCCGAAAGCGAGTTTTCACTTTTGCGCAAAAGGTCAGAGGTGAGCTCAAGGGTAGCAAGGGGAGTTTTTAACTCGTGGCTCACTTGAGCTAAAAACTCTTGATGTAACTGCGAAAGAGTCATTTCACGCAAAAGCCTTATGAAAAAAAGAATCAGCGCCCCAAGCGCACCCAAAAAACCAAGGGAGCCCAGGATGATGCCAAGCACTTGGGCCCTAGGTGAAGGATGCTTCACCAAAACTACATTCCAACTTGTGGCGAGAATGGCCAGAAGACCTATGGTGAGAACAAAAAGAAAAACCCAAAACCAACGCCTAGGCGCCATGGGAGCTTAATATCGTGCTTTCACCAGGAATAAAATGGTGGATTTCGCGCAATCGGGGCAATAGCTGAATTTCTGCACCATGTTTACGATGGTCTTTTTCGCAAGGGCTAAGGACTCGCTGCGGTTTTCCTGCAAATCATTGGCGGGCGCCATGCTGGCTACGTCCACCTCCACCAAGGAGGAGGCTGAGGGTATTTCATTTTTTGCTTTTTTATTATCAAAAAAGAGTAAGGCGTCGTGCATGGTGCTCATTAACGCTTTTTGTTGTTCAAAATAGTGGTTCTCAAGTTTTTCCATGAATTCAGGAAAAACATTCCGATAATTCACGGGCCCTTGGGGGTGATCCAGCGAATAAGCGCCGATGGAAGAAATTACGTTCTGTCTAAAGGCTTCAAGTTCCTTATCGGCGCGCGGCGCTCCGACAATGTTCTCGAATTCCTCAAGCAACTGGGCATCCGGGTTCTCCATTTTGCCCGTGATGCTGTTTTTGATTTTTTCTTTTTTCATGAGGTGGGACATGTGGAGGACGTACTTTTTCAAATACTCTTCGTATTGGCCGCGTTCAAAGAGGCCCATGCTTTCGCGAACCTCGATATCGATGCGGTTTAAATATTCCTTACGCACCGTTTGGATGAACTCCGCATGATCATGATACCCATCCCGCACTTCTTGTTTTAGAAACTCGTATTCCGTAATTTTGCGAACGAGGCTTTCTAACTCCTGGAAAACCGCAAGCGGTGAGAGACAGCGGAATTCTGCATTTTGGGCGGCATCGTGCAGCACAGTTTTAAGTTCCCTCGCCGAAGCGCCCATACGACCTTCATAATACGGCACGGAACTGTATTCATCCCGCAACCGTGGAATGGCGGCTTTCAAATATTTCTTTTGATCAGCGGTTAGGTTGGGCGGCATTTCGGTGTGATCATAGAGTTTGGCTTTTTCGAGCGGAGTAAGGGACCCCAACACATCGCTAATGGCGGCCGGATAATGGCTTGCATTAGGTTTCTTAAGGCGAGTGAGCACCGCCCATAATGCCGCGATAAAAGTTGTATGCGGCGTTATGTGTTTGTCGCCCGCAATTTTATGCAATTGCACGTCATAGATTTTTTGTTCTTCGGAATAGGCTAAAATATAGGGAACTCGCACGAGTTCGATTCGGGCCTTGAAGGAAACAAAATCCGGGAATTCCTTAAATGCGTCCATTTGCAATTCGTTGGTGGAGCCCAACCAGATTGCGTCAAGGTACACGATGCTGCTGCCGACGTTAACACTTCCCTGTTCACAGGCCGTAAGCAGGTATTTAAAGGCATCAACCGGACGTTTTAAAAGATCGGCGTAATCAATGATGCCACGGTTTCCATCGGGGATATCGCCCAGGACTTCATACAATGAAATGTATTGAAGGGCGCTCGGCAAAAAGGCGAGGCTTCGATCGGCCGTGAGTTGCCGGCTTTGGGCGTCTACATGCATTTGTGGCTCAATGGAAACGGCGGAGTTCCGGTAACGTTTGCTTACGTAGAAACGTTCCACTTGGGCATGCATCAATACTTTGGAGAGGTCGCCCTTGTATTTCAATAGCAGTGCTTCAAAGATCTCATGGCATTTTTGACAAAGTGCGCCCTTGGTCAAGTAGTCGGGGATGAGGGTTTCGCCCATTTTTGTTTGAAGGCTTTCAAGAATTCTCGCCCGCGTCTCCCTGGGCAATAAAAGCAGTGGGTGGTCCTTTAACTCGCAGGGTACCCTCGCCGTAATTTCCTCTTCCGGAAGTTTAGCAAAGGAGGTCACACCGGTTTTGTTGGGTGATGTGCCCGAGAGGCCAAGGCCCTGTTTTGTATATTTGTCGACGGGAAAGACCCAATTGAACCGGTAAAGTGCGCCCTCTGGCTTCGTACTGAAGTCTTCCATTCCCGCCATGAGGCAATTTACGATGCTGGATTTTGCGGACCCGTTGGGGCCATGCAGGAGAATCAATTTATTATTGATGCCATCCTTCACGAATTTTTTAAGGCTCTGGTGAATTTCCTCGTGCACATGGTGCTGATTTACGACCCGGTATTTAGCGTCGGAAAATTCCATGTCAAAAAGTTTGAATCGTTTTGCGCCGCTGGCTGTGCTTTTTTCCTCAACGCCGTAATAATCCATGACGTCTAGCAAATACTGCGCAGAACCCCTAAGATGCAGGCGAGGCTGGCGTTCCACATGATGAAGGTATTCATCAAAACTCAGGATGCGATGGTTACGGTCAAAATCTGATTTGAGGTCCTTGGTGACTCGCTGAACTAGATCGATTGCGAAACTTGTGGACTCACCGGAGAACTCCATAGAAGTGACCTCTTTCTTGCGGGCTTAGTGGGCGACTCGTCCAAGTAAGGTTTCGGGTTAAAACACCCGCCATCTTTTTTGGATTGGTTCACGAAATATCTCATGAACACATCTCGCATCTTAAGATCATAGTATGTCTTGATTTTCGTCTTCTCAATCTGCTTATAAACAAAACCTTGATCATCGCCGCCCTGAGTCAAATAGGACTGCGTGGCAATGGTGTAATTTTTTTGATCGTCTAACGGTTCAAACTTTTGTCGTTTACGCGACCAAATTTCAATGGAGCGGGTGAAGTCCTGTTCCCAAAGCTCACGCTTCCCATCTCCATTAAGGTCACGGGTGAAATGATTTTGCTCACTCGTGGGTGGGTTTTTCGCCGCAACTACTTTTACCCCGGCAAACCCGCAGAAGTAATGGGCGCCGGTGACGCAGATTTGCAGCAGGTTTCTCACGAGGTTTCCCGGCACGTCTTTAATCACCGTGAACTCATTATCAAAGGGAAGGGTTTTAAAAATATCGCCATAGGTGAGCTCACCCTTGGGAAGGGAGTTTCTGACGCCCCCACCATTTTGAATGGCGATATCGGCATGAGGGGCTTCTTCGTAAAACGCTTGGGCTACAGCATTGGCAAGTCCGCTTTGGTCCTGGCGCGTGTGGGGCAAATCTTCACTAAGGCAACCAACGCGGTTTTCTTTAAGTCGCTTGGTTTTTTCACGATAGGGCAAAAGGGCGGCCGTAACATCGCTCACCTTTTCCAGTTGATCCTCATCAAGCGCACCCGCCACTTCATGGTGGGCAAAACCTAGGAACTGTAAGCGGTCAGTTACCGCAAAATGCAGAGTACTGATGTCCCTTGCGAAGGCTCCGGCCTGAATGACCGGCGTGCCCCGAATCATTTCCATGGCGCGCAAGTGGGTGTGACCTGCAACCACGGCATCTAAGGTGTGTTCAGGAATTTTCCGGAGCAGATGCAAAATTTCTGCGTGATCATCTTCAATGAGGCATTCACCTGGATTGCCTTGGGGCATAGCTTCCTTGCAAGAAAGGCCAGCGTGGGCCACGAGCATGACAAAATTACACAATCGTTTCTCCCGCAGAAATTTCGCCCGTTTTTCTATGACCGAGGCCAGAGGCAGAAAATCAAGGTCACGCACCGAGGTTGGAAATACAATTTTCGGAGTTTCCGTAGTGGTGCCGCCCAGAATGCAGACTTTTAAATCACGATTTTTGAAGCGAAGAAGTTTTTCTGCGTGGTCCGGAAGGAATGTTTTGCGAGTCCTCTGAAAAACCACGTTGGCCGAGACCCAGGGAAAGTTTGATTCTTTGATCCTGCTTTTGAGGGCACCCCGCGGATCCTCCCCTGGCCTTGCAATCACGCTATCGGGACGAATGGGCCCATAATCAAAATCATGGTTTCCCAGGGCCATGGCGTCCATATGTAGAAGGTTGAAGAAATCAACGCCGGCCTTCCCCTTAAATAAATTCCCTTCCATGGACCCTTGAAAGAGGTCCCCACCGCTCACGGTCACCTGGTGGTCCTGGGATTCTTCCTGAAGCTTTCGGAGCATGAATGCAAAAGGTTCTGCGCGATCCAGCGAAACGTGAAAGTCCGTGGTGGCAATGATCGTGAAAGTAGAATCCCTGGGCAGAGATACGTCCTTGAGGTCAAGCGTAGAAACTTTTTTAGATTCATGGGCGCAGGCGGCCAGGTTTAGAATTAAAAATGTTACAAGAAAAATGCGCCGTTGCGGTTTTTGCATAGGCAAAGCGGCCGGGTTACGGCCTCACCATATGCACGCCACTCTCTTTGACTTGTTCCATAAGGGCCCGGAGGGCCTTAGCCCGATGGGAGATATGATTTTTTTCTTCCGAACTCATTTCGGCCAAAGTTTTTGATGAACCCTGGGGAACAAAAAGTGGATCGTAGCCAAAGCCATTTTTACCGCGGGGCTCCGTAAGCAAAGTGCCTTCTAGTTTCTCCGTTACGGTGGCAACCAGGCCCTCTACAAAAAAGATGAGACAGCACACAAATCTTGCGGTTCGTTTTTCCGTGGGTACAGACTTCAATTCATCTAAAAGTTTTTTTACATTGGCCATGTCCTGCGTTTCCCCGGCCCTGGCAATGGCGTAGCGGTGGGAGCGCAGCCCAGGTTTACCGTTAAGGGCGTCCACTTCGAGGCCTGTGTCGTCGGAGATGGTGGGAACCTTAACCGCAAGGTGTGCAAGTTGCCCTTTGATGAACGCATTTTCGTAATAGGTTTTGCCGGATTCCGCATCGGATAGATGCCGTGCGTTGAAGACTAATTCCGAAAGGGGTTTAAGTTCAAATTCTGGATAAGCTTTAAAAAGATCTTGGTATTCGCTGAATTTGTCTTTGCTCAGGGACGCTAACATTACGACATTGGTGGCGCGCATTTAAAAAAACCTCACCCCTTAACTCTAGTGGCGGGTTAGCCCATGGTCAACTTTGAAGCTACGCCATTTTCTAGGTACCGCGAGCCAGAGGGTTAGGGCTTTCTTTTTAAAATTTCGATCTGAAACTCATTTTCATTCAGTCCAGCCTCCGCCAGCAGGGCTGGGTTTGGCATACTTACTTTTTTCACGGGCACCATGGCGCGAATTTCGGGCAACCCACCATCATGGTTTTGTTTGAGCACAAAATATTCGGAGCTTTTCGCCGGACTTAAGGACATAAAAGTTTTTTCCAAAAGAAGTTTTTCAAACTGACCCTGGAGTAGGGGGTCAAGTTTCGTAACCAAGGCCTTATCTTTTCGGAGATCCATAAGTCTAAACGGGCTAAGAATCCATACGGCCGGGAAACGTTGCCTAGCGGCCCATAATCCGGTTGGCTTTTTCAATTTCCACTCCGCAAGAAAATCTAAGAATCCTTGTAGCCTCTCTTTGCGGGTGCTTTCTGAAAAGTGTTTGATGGCTTTTAGATTTCGAGAAAATTTAGTCGCCCGCTTTTTTAGCGAAGGCAGGGCTTTAGGTTGAAACCAAAGGTTGAGTTGTTTTGGGTTCGGAATCATAAGGGCCAGCATCCACGCCTCGAACTCTGAAATTTCGTTTGCGTGTTTTTCAAAATAAAGCCGGCTTGCGGCTTCCGCCCCATAAACTCCGGGCCCCCATTCAATGGTATTTAAATAGAGCTCAAGGATCTCTTTTTTAGAAAGATTTTTTTCAAGATCAAGGCTTAGGGAAACCTCTTGGACTTTTCGTGAGATCGTCTTTTCTTTTGTGAGGTATAGATTTTTAACTAACTGCTGGGTGATGGTGCTCCCTCCCCGCGCAAACTTCCCCACTTTTAAGTCATGCTTGAATGCATCAAAAAGTGCACCGGTATCAATCCCATTATGGGAGTAAAACTGGGCATCCTCCAATGCCACCACATACTCCCGCAATATAGGACTAATGGATGAAAGTGGGACCCAAAGCCTTACGATGTCCCGCCTTGCGCAACTGTAATCAAAGGGCAGGGAGGCTTCCGTTAGGACCTCTTGGCAAACGGCGGGGCGCTTGACTTTGAATTTCTCGGCGCCAAACCCTTGTCCAGGAAACATTAATAAAAATAGGGTGAAAAAAGCGTAAATATGAAACTTCATAGCGTTGGAGCTTATTATGGCACTCAAGGGGGGCACCGGTCACCCTCCTTTCGATGCGCCCTAACGCAATATACAGCCGATTCTAAAATAAAAAGCTAATAAATATAAAATATTTATAAACCAAGATTGTGGCCCATGGTGCAGTGTGTTAATCTTGGGCCCGTGAGAAAAGCAATATTCAAGGTGCACGCTAGACAACACGCCTGTCGCTTAGGGACTCCATTTTATCTCCTCGTATTTTGCCTTTTTCTAGGCTGGATTTTTTCCGGTTGCGGTGACCTACGTCGCAGCTTGGGCAAGGGCCCCCACGATAGTGGCGCCCACCTTCGCACTAAGCCCCAACCGGCCATAGTTCCCGAGGCCCAGCCTACGGCGGTTTGCGAATACGGCGCCGCCACCGATACGGCAACGAGCACAAGCACCGATACCGATACCGCTACCGGTACAGATACTAATACTAACTTGGTTTCCGGCGACTCTACTCAAATTACGGCCTGCCCCGTAAGGCCAGATTCCGGTCCGGGTACTGTAACCTCAGAGCCGGTTCCTGCGGCCGTTCCGCCGGCAACGGGACCTAACTACGAGGCTCTCATTGCAACGGTAGATAGTCAGGCCGTTGAATTTTGTACACGAAGTTTAGAAAGGCCCGCTTGGCTAGCCGAAATTTCTGATTTAGACGCAGCCCAACGCACTCCATTTTATTCCATTTGTGTCAGCACGGCGACAATGCTCGGCCATCAATTTTTATCGGCCCTTCAGCGAGGCCCCCGTTTTGCCACGGAGTCCGTCCCTAACGAATATGTCCGGGAAAACTTTCTCGCCGACGCGCAAAATCTTTTTTCCTACTGCGGCATGCACGAAACAGCACAGCGTTTTCCTCTCGAGTGCCGCTCCACCTTTTATCGCACCATGGCCGAGCGGCCGGCCGCTCGATATTGTGCGGGAAGGCTTGCGGACCTAAGGTTTCAAATTCAAAGTGCAGCCCCCGCCACAAGGGGTAGAGCCACCGCGGCTGAACGAGAACGGCAACGCGTCATTGAATTTGCCATTCCTAATCTCTTAGATCAAATGTGCCGCAGCACCATTGCTGAGTTCTCTGAAGTCCTGCGAGAAGGTTTAGATCTTTCCGCACTTTAGTTTGGCTTCCGGCGCGAGATTTATTTTACACTTTTTAATGCTCGACACGCCGTTTGGATATCGAGCTTTTTACCGGCATTTTTTGCGAATTTCAGGATGCCATGAAAGAGGGCCAGACTTAAGCGGTCCTGGTAGTGATCCTTCGTAAGCCGCTCCCTCTCGTGAGGATTGCTCATAAAACCAAGCTCCACCAAAATCGAGGGCATCTCAGTTTTCATGAGGAGGTAAAACAGGGATTGCTTCACGCAACGATCCCTGGATAAGAGCTGCGCTTCCCGCAAATGCTCAACTAGGGTGGCTTGCACTTCGTAGGCGAGCCTTACGGAATCTGGCTCGTTGGCGCTCGTCGTGAGATCCGAAAGAATGAGCGCCAGCGTGTCTGTGCGGTGATGGTCGTTCTCAATGGAGGCAAGCCTTAAGGACCTCTCATTGGTGGTGTGATTTAAAATATAGGTTTCTATGCCGAAGTCTTTTGGCGAAGCACTGGAATTCATATGGAGCGAAACAAACGCCGTGGCATGAAAGAGGTTGGCTCGCTTGGCCCGTTCCTCTAGGGTTATGTATTCATCTTTGTACCGGGTCAGCATTACGGGAATGCCTAGATTTTTAATCCTCGATTCTAGTTTCTTGGCGATCTTTAACGTGAGGTCCTTTTCGCGGATGCGGTTCGCAGCGTCCGCCGTACCAAAATCATTTCCACCGTGGCCAGCATCGATGGCAACGCGTAAAGTCGTAAGCCACGCTGGTTTTGGCGCCGGCGCCGCTATACTATGGGCACTAAACAGCAAGGCCAGGCAGGCGGGAAAAAGCGCCGTGATCATTAGTGAGAAATGTCCTGAGAAATTTCTTGGGACATTTCCGGAGAAATTTCCTGAAATCCAAACTGAAGTTGGTTGCGTAGGTCTGGATTGGAAAAGTCCTGGCTCCTTGAAGTTCGCCTTTTTGTTTTCCGCAATTCCACATGGGCTTTGTTGAGTTTGATCTGAATCGGTTCAGATACCACGGCATAGGATTTCGCTGAAAACTGATCAAGCAGCTCCTGCGCCCGGGCGATCACTTCCGGCGGAACGCCCGCAAGTTTTGCCACATAAATTCCGTAGGAGCGCTGGGCGGCTCCTGGCTCCAATTTGTAAAGGAACTGAATTTTTTCGTGACCATCTTCATCCTTTACACTTACGCCAACCCGCATATTTGCTGCAGCCCGGTGCTGATCCGCCAGCTGGGTGAGTTCATGATAGTGGGTGGCAAAAAGAGTGCGCGCCGAAACCGTATTTAAAATCCTTTCGGCGATGGCCCAGGCGAGGCTCAGTCCATCGTAGGTGCTGGTGCCGCGGCCAATCTCATCAACTAAAATCAAACTTTTTTCCGAGGCTTGATTGAGGATGGAACTCATTTCGGTCATTTCCACCATAAAGGTCGACATGCCTTGAGAGATTTTATCATTGGCGCCGATGCGCGTGAAGATGCGGTCGCAGATGCCGATCTTCGCGCTTGCGGCTGGTACAAAACATCCCATTTGGGCCAACAACACAATCAATGCGGTCTGCCGCATAGCGGTGCTTTTCCCGCCCATATTGGGTCCGGTGATTAACAAAAAAGGCGTATTTTCTCGGCCAAACGTAATGGAATTTGGAACAAATCCTGGCTGTCGGTCAAGTACGGGGTGCCTGCCCTCAAGGATTTCTAGTTCACAGGAATTAGAAATTTCGGGGCGTACGAATTTTCGGGTCCTTGAGCGTGCGCCCGTGCCTTGGCATACGTGAGTAAGACTTTGCAGCACATCGATCTGGGCAACAACCTGGGATATTTCCAGGATGTGCTTTTTTTCTACGCAGATAGTTTCACAGAGCTCAAGGAAAAGTCTCAGTTCAAGCTCTTGTCTTCGTTTATGGGCATTTAAAATTTTATCCTCAAAAACTTTAAGTTCTTCAGTGATAAAACGTTCTCCCGTGGAGGTGGTCTGCTTGCGAACGTAATTTAAGGGAGCAAGATGCAAATTAGTTTTGGTGATTTCGATATAATAGCCAAAAACCCGGTTAAACCGCACTTTCAGCGAAGAAATCCCGGTGCTTGCACGCTCCTTTGCTTCAAAATCAGCGAGCCACTGGGCTCCCGTGTCGGAGAGATTGATGTACTCATCAACCTCCTTATCAAAGCCCAGGGTGAATATTCCGCCTTCTCTCGCGTTAATGGGAAGTTCCGCCTGAAAACCCTCCACCACTCGCTGGGCGAGCGCTTGAAGCGAGGCCGAAAACTCAAAGTGCCGCAACCACCCTAGTCCTACCGGCGGAAGCACCGCTTTTAACGCCAAAATCACTTGGCTGGCGTTCAAAAGGGAAGTGGCAAGATTGCGAAGCTCCCGGGGTGAACAAGTCCTAAGCTTAATGCGGGTAAGAATTCGCTCAAAATCAAAAACCTCGCTCAGGCCATTACGTAGAGGCGAGATTTGCGAGTCGGCATTTAGGCTAATAAAAAACTCAAGATCATCGAGCCGGTCTTCGATCAACGGTTTATCCACGAGTGGGTATTGGATACGCTCTCGCAAAAGCCTTGCACCTACGGCCGTTTTTGCATGGTTGAGGTGGTGAAAAAGACCTTGTTCGGAAAAGAGTTCCAACGCGTTGATCGTGGTGGCGCCCATCTCTAAAAAATCCTCGGCCCGCCAGCAGAGCAGGGAGGAGGTGAGCGGAATGGGCTGATCGTTACGACAGTCTTGAAAATACCGGATCAACGCGCCCAGGGCCCCGCAAACCAAAGGAAGTTTAGGCAGGTTTTCTTCCAGGGCCGAGAGATGATGAACTTCAAACTGCTCCTTAAGCCGTTTTTCCCCGGTGGCAGGATCAAAATAAAAATTATTTAGGTAGCGAAGGAGCGGTTGCCGAGCCGAATCGCCCAACTCTACTTTGGGTAAAAGTTCTTCAAGTTGAGTTTTTTCGTCCTCAAGGCAGAGAATTTCCTGGATGTTTTGGGTGTAAAAATATTCTTTCCATTTTTGGAAATCGAGCACTCCAAAACAAGTAAATCCCGTGGAGTAATCGCAGCTCGCCCAATGGATTTCGTCCTTGGAAAAACGAATGGCGTGAGTCAATAAAGGAAGGGAAGAATCAAGGGCGTCCGGATCCAATTGGGTACCGGGTGTAACGATGGAAGTGATTCCGCGTTTCACAATTCCTTTAGCGGCGCTGGGATCCTCTAATTGATCACAAATCGCAACCCGATGGCCTAGCCGAACTAGCTTATTGATGTAATTTGTAGCGCTATGGTGAGGAACTCCGCACATGGCTACGGGATCCGGACTAGTTTTGTTCCGCGAGGTTAGCGCGATTTCAAGCAAGGGGGCCGCAGTCTTGGCGTCTTCGTAAAAAAGTTCGTAAAAATCCCCCATGCGAAAAAAAAGCAGGCAATCCGGCGCCTGTTTTTTAATTTCCCAATATTGGGTCATGAGGGGAGTGAGTTCGGAAGACATAATGCGCTTAAGCGTACTAAGGCATGTCTCGACTTGCAAGCGGTGTGGTGGCGGAGTGACGGTTTAAGTCGCTAAAATTCCGGCTTTTGGCGCTTTACTTATTAAAAATTAGGGGGGCCGCACTATAAATTAAAAAAGTTTATATCGTGCTTTGCGACTCTTGGGTTTTATGTTAAACACCGACCCGATGCGGACGCTAAAATTATACCCATTTTTGTCTTCTTATTTCCAAAGTAGCCTTCTGCTGGCCTCAATGTTTTTGAGCATTATGGCTTGGGGCCACTCTACGGATCGTCAACTGATGGGAAGTCCGGTTTACGCTCTGGCGGTTCCAGAGCGTGATGCCTCCAATGACGAGCTCGGTTATGCGCAGCTTTCTGAAATTAGGCCCAACGAAGAAAGGGCCAGTATTTTATCGGGCGTAAGGCTCAGGGCCCTTGTGAAATTACCCCGGGGAATTGAAGTGCAGGCCTATGCCCTGGCCGGAGTTGAGATTTCTGCAAAAAAAATTGATGCCCAAACAATTTATGTTTTGGACCAACGGCGTAGGCTATGGCGCGCGGACCTCGGGGAAGCCCTTGGCGATAGCGTGCCTAAAGTGACCTTGGAACTTATGCCAGGTCAGTTCTTGGCTTTGCAAACTGAAGGCAGCGGCGAAGTGTTCGCCATGGACGAAAAGGGAAGGCTTACGATGCTTACGCCCACGGGCCCGGTTGAAACGTCAAGACGTTTGGCCATTGCCTTGCAGCCGGGAGAAAGCATCCTTTCCATTCATGGTACTTTAAATACGGGGCTTCACGTTTTGACCGACCGTCACCGGGTAATTTTTGCGGATCGCGGAGCGGCAAACAACCAGCTCATGACGTTACCTGGATATTCGTTGCATGATGAAAGTTTTGCGATGCCAAAGGAACTGCGCGATTCATTATTCCACGGTGATAGCGCTTGGGATGTCAGGGGCAATCCCAACTCCGGGGATTTTTGGTTGTTAGATGAAAAAGCCCCTTCCGTTTGGATTAAAACCAAAGCTAATCTTGAAGGGGAAAGATTTTGGGTAAAATACGATCTAACGGATAATCTCTCGGACGCAAACGGCGGGAATAAAATTCAAATCCTTGGCGTGGATGCGCGCGCCTTGTACCTTAAGGCCGGGAAAGATTATGTTTGTATTCATCGCGTGTCGGAAAGCCCGCGAGCCTTTAAAAGTACAATTCTGGGGCCGAATTTTTTTACGTCGGATCTTTTATCCCGCGGCATATTTGGCGGACTTTTTATGAAAGTACTTTTCTTGCAGCCCAGTGAAGCGGATAGGGGCAATACGGTTCGTTACGACATGCATGTGCGGAACATATCCCTGCGGGACGCGGAAACCAGCCGAGTTCACGGACTCGTGGAGGATTACGTTGAGTTTGTAAACCGAAATGCAAGGCATGTTGACCACATTGACGGTGCCGTTTTACGTGAGACCATGCTCGATGAAATTTATGGAACGGACCGCGTCGTTCGTGAACAACGCGGCGAGCGGCTTACGCCGAATCAAGATCAGCTGGGAGCGCTCAATCGCTGGCGCAAGATTTATGGTACTGCAGCAAAGGCTCCGCCGCCAAAAGCCGCAGCGCCGCGAAGTACGGCCTCGAGGGATGACCGGGCATCGGTGGTGCCAATGGGCATCGATCCTGAAAACTGCCGCCGCCACCTTTGATATAAATAAATTTACTTTAGCTTCATGACTTCAATGGCATTAGTGGGACAGATTTCCATACACGCATTATCGAAAGTACAATTGCGGCAATTAGATTCCTTAAGGTAAACTTTGCGATTCTCAATGCCAAAAATATCATTGGGGCAGACTTCAATACAGCCCCCGCACTGGGTGCAGAGGTTGTGATCAATTACAAATTGCGCGTTACGTGTGCGGTAGCCAGAAACATCCTCTTTTTCGGGAGTTTGTGGACTTAAAATGGATTCCTGGCTCACATTCACTTTTACCACCTTAAGTAAGTTCGTAGAACCGTGCTTAAGGGGAGGCGAACCAGCCGAGCATACGAGGAGGTCACCTTTGTCGGCGATCCTTTCTTTAACCAATTCGAACTCGGCGTGGGCGAGCAAGGCTTCCACCGTGTCGCTTTGATTGCTGGAATCTAAAACTCTAGAGGTTACCCCCCAAACTAAGCTCAATCGTCTCGCTACGGCGTGAGAATCAGTGAATGCAAAGATGGGGCAGGCTGGCCTAAACCTGGAGAGGGCTACGGCTGACTCACCGGTATGGGTTACGCACACGGCGGCTTTCGCTCCAATGGCGCGCACGAGGCCCGTTGCGGCGTATTCTACGGCTTCCACCACGGTGGTTTCTGAAGCCAGCGGGGGAGTCATGGAGCGCTCACCTAAAAGAGATATTTGGCGCTGCTCCGTTTCTAAAATAATATTCACCATGACGCTTACGGCAAGCACGGGAAATTTCCCGGATGCAGATTCAGCAGAAAGCATAACGGCATCACTTCCATCAAGGACGGCGTTGGCGACATCGCTAGCTTCAGCCCGGGTGGGCCTTGGAGTAGAGATCATGCTCTCAAGCATTTGAGTTGCCGTGATGACGGGAATTCCCCGAGCGTTGGCTAGCTTTATGATTTCTTTTTGCAGCGCAGGTACTTTGGCGGTTCCCACTTCCACGGCGAGGTCACCCCGGGCCACCATGACGGCGTCGGTGACATCTAAAATTTCTTTGATGTTTTTAATGGCGTCGGCCATTTCAATTTTTGCTACCACCGGTACGTTTTTGCGGTGGGCATGCATGAGCTTTTTAAGGTCACGGATATCTTCTGCCGTACGTACAAAAGACAATGCGATGTAATCAACATCGTTTTCCAAGCCAAAAAATAGGTCTTCCCTGTCTTTTTTGGTAAAGCTTTGGATGGAAAGCCTAGTGTCGGGAAAGTTCATTCCCTTATGGTCTTTAAGCACGCCGCCAAAAACTACCTGAGCCTTAATGATGTCCTTATTATCTGTTTCGGTTACAACAACTTCGATGTTGCCATCGTCCATGAGCAGACGGTGCCCAACGCGGATCTCCCGGGCCAAGGGTTCATAATTATAATAAATGGAAGGGGGAGTGCCTTCTTTTTGTTCCGCAACAAAGGTGCGATCCTTTTCGTAACTGAAAAAAACTTCAGCCGATTTTTCTAACGTGATGCTTCCGGAAGGAAACCTACCGACCCGCAATTTTGGTCCCTGCAAATCCTGGAGGATGGCTACGGGTTTGTCGATATTTTTGGCGGCCTGCCTTACGAGTTGAAGCCTGGCTAAGTGATCGGCGTGGGTTCCATGGGAAAAATTAAATCGAAAAACGTCTACGCCGGTGCGGATGAGATTTTCGATGATGGATAGTTCCGAAGACGCAGGACCGATGGTCGCTACGATCTTAGCTCTTCTTTGCGAGAAGTTCATTGCTGCGTTTTACCCGGGCGAGTTCTTGCTCATTGTTCATTTTGGTTAATCTGAATCTTTCTTTAAACTGGTTTTCTTGAAGGGCCATTTCTTTTTTGTGGGACTCCTGGAGATTCTCAAGTTCGGCTTTGGCCCTTATGGAAACATCCCGTTTCTGAATCTCGGACTCCCGCTTCATTTGATTGACTTCGCGCGCGTGCGCGGAGGTCATATCGGAAATCTTGTTTTCATAATCGGAAGCCATGACTCTGATGCGAAACTCATAGTCTGAAGCCATGTCTTTGAGCCTTGTATCATCTTCATTGCGGGTTTTCTCAATAGTTTCTGTAAAGTTGTGACGCATTTCGTTGGTCTGGGCTTTGTGCATTTTATCGACGTCAATGAGGCTCTCTTTATAGTTCTGGCTTACGCGGCCCATCTGGCTGCGCTGCATTTGTTCCTGAAGGGCAGTGGAGTTCTGTTTTTCCTTCTCAATCTGACTATTTATTCCCTCAAAATAAGATTTTTGTTTAGAGAGTTTGAACTGATTCTCAGCGTTATTCTGGGCGACGGTTTCCGCTGTGGCCTTCTGATGTTCCTGCATTCGTTTGTGGTAGTACTCATCCGTCTCACCTTTGTGGCGTTTGAGGGTGGAGTCTTGAGCTTCGTGCGCAATGCGGAATTCATGGGCCATTTGCTGGCGCTGACGTAAGTGCTGCATCTGTTCTTCGCGAGCTTTTTCCATCGCATGAAATTGTTTCTCTTGGGTGTCCGTAGAGCGATCTTTCTCAAGACTAGCCGTTCGCTTTTGGAAGTTTCGTTTCAGATCATCATATTCCGTTTGATGTTTCAGGTTTTGCTCCTGACTGTTCATGGAATTGCTTTCTTTAATGTCCCGGATGACGTCTTCGTAATTACTTTTCACCCCTTCGTGGGCGAGGTGATTTTCGTAGGCCATTTGCCTTCGCAAGAGCTCATTGCCCGTGCGCTCACGGTCCTGCCGCGCATCGGCTTGGCCCTTTTCCCCTAGAAGCATACGTTCGTAGGCCATGCGCTGATCCTGGAGCTTCAGCTGATTTTCGTGGCTTTGCTGGGAAAGGGAGTTGCTGAAGTTCATATCCTTCTTCGCGTTGTAAAACTGATTGTCGCGCGAAACCCGATCGAGGTTCTCGCCCAGTTTAGCGCGATTGTCGTCGAGCGCCTTCATGCCATTTTCATTGACTTGCTGCTCTCGAAAATTTTTTTCATCTACGAGCTGTTTTTCACGTAAATTAAAGGCATTTGACATGTTTTTTTGGAGATTTTGTTGTTGGTTGTAAACGTTATCCAACCGTTCTTCCGATGCCATTTTCTGTTTGCGCATCTCATCAAAATTCTCGCGCATCCTCGTATCCAGCTTGTTACGATTTTCTTTACTGAGATTATTCATTTCCTTTTGAAAGGCGCCGGATTGAGAATTCATATGTTCTTTTGCGCCATCCTGGTGCTTAGCCAATTGTTTTTCCGTTTCGCGGCGCACGCCATAAATGGTTTCATCGGTGGCGCGTTTGAGGTGTTCTTTTTCCTGCTCGTGGCTAGAGACCAAACCCTTGATCTGTTCTTGACTAGCACTTTTTGATCCTTGGATCTCGTTATTGAAGCTTTCGGCCGAACGACCGAACCGATCGTAGTATTCACGGCGATCGGCGTTGCGCGTTTTTTCAAACCGATCACCAAGTTTTTCGGTGATTTGTTGATGGGCTTCGACTTGTTTTTCCAGGCGATCACGGCCTTTAGTTTCAATTTCGCCAAGGGTTTTCTTTTGCTCTTCCTCAAGTCTACTTAACGCACGTCTTTGACGGTCTTGAAGTGTGCTGACTTCCTTTGCGTGGTTTGCCTCACGTTCGCGAAGGGAGCGCGAATATCGTTCTTGTTCTGCAGCACTGGGATCAACGCCTGAAATAGCCATGGAAATCCATCCTCTATCTTAGGTTAGGTGCTGCGCATTAAAAGATCGAGAGGAAGGAAGTACTGGGCAAAAACGACAGGGCGGAGAAATCCTTACACGTTACCGTTAAGGAAAGAGACAGGGGATACAAATTGAGCCGTATTTTCGGAAATAAAACTATCATTGTGACGGTGCTCATTTTTTTGGGCGTCGGTTTGCTTGATGTTAATTCTGCCGGGGCAGTGATTTGTGATTGGAATAAAATGGGCGCGGCACTTCGGGGCGTGGTGAATCGCCTCGGCGGCGGCCAATCCTACGATGCGATCCCCCACCATGAAATTGCGGATACCCATGGCGTTGCCGCAGGTTCACAGGCCGGGGTTTTTCCCTATAGTCCAATCCAAATTGGAGATAGGGTTCCTCCACCGATTCAGTTCGCGGGAATTGCGCCTCACCAGGACGTATTTTTAAGGGGTTTAAATGGTGAAACGGTTTTTGGAAACGTTGTTGGCTATGATGTCGCGGGAAATCCCATTGTGGATTCCCATCGGGGTAGACGGGTTTTAAATCGTAATTTAATTGATTTAGCTTCGGTGGCGCCGGTTAGGGAAGGAACTCGCCTCACTATCACGCATCGAGATGCTCGGGGCAATGTGTTGGTGAGTCCAGGAGTTTATATGGGCATGCACAACGGAGCATTTTTAATGCAAAACTTAGATCATGCCGCAAGGGGAAACGGCGAAGACTTTGCAGTTATTTCCATGGGTCAGCGTATTCCGGCCGAAAGCGTGATGACAGTAGAGTTAGGTTTCGCGGACGCGTCGGCGCAGACAGCGGTGCTACCTCAACTTGAGTTGCATACCCCTGCAGCGCGCCCGGCGCCTCCCGTAGCGCCTTTAGTTTTTGTGGATGAGGCCCATCTGCATCCGGTTGAAAACAGGGGTGATGAGACTATTGTAAGTCCGCCTCCGACCGCCGCGGCGGCCACTGCTTCACCGCCGATTCCGCAGGAAATTCCGACCTGGCCCGGAAATATAGAAATTTTACAGCACGTCACGGCCCATAATATATCTGCACATAGAGCCGACGGAACAAATTTTAATCTCGTCGCCGGAACCCACGTGGATGTGCGGGGAAATGATGGCGTGCCACACCCTTACCGGTACGTAGGTTTTCATTCCGATGGTCGAGTTGCCATGCAAGACCTGAGTAACGGACGAATTGATTTGTTGGTACCGAGTGTCATCAGAAGTGTTGACCCTCGGCCCCAGGTTGCGAGGGCGGAGGCACCCGATGGAGATAACGTCGGATTTTTTCACGCGGGTACCCTTACGCGAGTCAATCTAGAAGACGCTACAAATTCCAGGCGACAACGTGCCCCTGCCTCTTCGTCGCCCACGCCAGCAGTCGTTACGGCGCAGCCTTCAGCTGGTCCTGCCGCGCCGACTCGGGCATCGCTGCAAGATGATATTACCTCCGGAAGATTGGCCGACTTAGAGGATTGGCATACGCCTCAGGGCAATTCCATGTGGGGGCGCCGTGTGCGGTT
The DNA here is from genome assembly GCA_964475985.1 of uncultured Oligoflexia bacterium. Taxonomy (GTDB): domain Bacteria; phylum Bdellovibrionota; class UBA1018; order UBA1018; family CAYHWW01; genus CAYYYP01. The sequence goes on from CAYYYP010000028.1 coordinate 41,918, forward strand.
CCGGGACGCGCAAAACCGAAATCGAGTATACGATGGTTACATCAGTTTGCTGCCGCCAACGGAGTCCGACCCGCATCCTCGCATCGCGATTTTAAATGAACCGCCTAACGACTCAACGGTGATGGAGCGTACTCTAAGTCAGATACCACGCACGGTCGCTTTAAATAATGCCACCATTAGTCCGGCAAATATCGATCTCAATGGATTTTATGTATATCCCAATAGTGAGCCCGTCTACCATGCTCCCCCTCCTGGCCAGACTTTAATGAACCTCTCCAATACCCCTTTTGAGATCAACTCCCTTTTGAGGGCGGTTCATGGCCGTGGGTTGACCCCTCAGGACGTGGATACCGACGCAGTTTATAATACTCACCATGCCGTAAGGCCCATTCCACCGGAAATTGCCACCCAAGTTCGGGGCGCGCGCGACGTTGCCAGATATTTTAGGGTCAGCGTTTTAAATGCGATGACCCCATTGCCCAGTGCCAGACCCGGAGACACTTTTGTTCATGGCACAATCGGGGGTGCGCAGGTCGGGAATTATCAAGGCTGGTATCGCATAGTTTTTCATGATGAGCCCCATGACCGGGCTTACAAGGTTTACCTTCCGGTCTCGGTGGCCCAAATTCCTGGGCATTTGGTGCATTTTGTTCGCTCGGCCCGTAATCACCGAGCGTTACAATTTAAGTTCGGTCGGAACTTAAGAAACCTCCAACGTCCCGATCGAATTGTTGTTCATTTTGCAAACGCCCAAGCCGCGGCAGATTTCGCGCGAGAAATGGCCAACTATTGTGAACAAAACCAACTCACCGGAGACCGCGTGCCGTTGACCCATCCGGTGGGGCGTCAGGGGCTTATTTCCATGGGAATTGATTCCGATCATTCTTCCTGGCGTCAGATTGCCAGCCGCGTGGTCGCCGAAGGCGTTCGGTCTTGTGAATCCTTAACGAGCCCCGGCTGCATTACCCGGGTCCTGGATTACATGCGACGACATAATCTCAGTCCTTCCGACTGGCTGCCCATGGATCGCCACGGAAACGAAGTACGACGTGCGCTTGGTGAACCCACGATATAATTTCGCCCCCGGGTAGCAGGCCACCGCGTATTAATTTTGTCGGAAT
>CAYYYP010000029.1:0-42813 GCA_964475985.1 uncultured Oligoflexia bacterium
CAGATTACGATATTTTTTAGCCTGTCAATGATGGGACAGTTGGAGCGCTTACGATATAGAGGCGAACCGTCTCACCTGACTTTACTTTGAGCGCGCCCTCTTCAAGCAGAGCGCTCGTCGAGCCATTGAAGACGACGTAATCGGGCCGCTCGTCGATGGCCTTAGCCATGCTGAACGGCTGGAGCCCCTTCTCACCATTCTTACCCTTGGTGTAGAAGTCGCCCTGCATGACGTAAAACTCATGGTCGACTTTCGGCAAGCCGCCCTTGGGCTCGACCAGGATCAAACCGTACATGCCGTTGGCGACGTGCATCGCGACGGGAGCCGTGGCGCAGTGATAAACGTAAAGGCCCGGGTTGAGTGCCTTGAACGAGAACACCGAGCTATGGCCCGGCGCCGTGAACGACGATGCGGCGCCACCGCCGGGACCGGTCACGGCATGCAAATCGATGTTGTGAGGCATCTTGCTCGAGGGGTGGTTATCGAGGTGAAATTCGACCAAGTCTCCTTCGCGAATGCGAATGAATTTTCCGGGCACTTTGCCCCCGAAGGTCCAGAAGGTATATTTCACGCCGTCTGAAAGTTTCCCTTCAACCTCTTTTACCTCAAGATGAACAACGACCTTCGTCGCGTGTTTGCGGGCGAGAGGCGGCGGCACCTGGGGTGCATCCGTCAGTTGGGCCGTTTCCTGGCCTTCGGTTTTTTCATTGATGTTATCGTCGCTCGTCGCTGCCAAGGCCGCCGAAGCAAGAATTACGGTCGCCAGTAATGACGCCAGTCCTCGAATCCCCATGCACTTATCTCCTCCGTAAACTTGTTTGATCTGGAAAAGTATAAATATAGAGGTAATGTCTCGTTTTGTCAGGTGTTTAGGTAATGCGACCGGAGAAATTCGATCTTGAACCCAGCTACCAATCGCGTCATCAATCGCTCAAAATCGGCAAGCCTGTGGCAACTCGGCTTTCGGCCCTTTTTTCTTTTTGGGTCGATGCATGCCGTCTTGGCGATAGCGCTTTGGGTCAGCTTTCTCGCTGGATGGATTTCCCGTCCGGGACTGATTGATCCGGTCCTTTGGCACTCCCACGAGATGATCTACGGCTTTGCCGCCGCGATTGTCGTGGGGTTCGTCTTGACCGCGTCCCAGAACTGGACCGGACTGCGCGGTGTTCATGGCAATTCCTTAAAACTTCTGGTGCTGCTTTGGATGGCAGCAAGAGTCGCTCTTTCATTGCCGCTCGTTCCGCTTCCAATCGCAGCCACGCTGGACTTGGCCTTTTTTCCGTTCGCTGCGTACTTGATGGTGCCCTATCTAAAGGACCCGGAACTCAAGTCGGAAAAGCTGTTTTTTTTGTTTTACGGCCTCCTCTTCGTGGGAAATCTGCTCGTGCATCTGGAATCGACTGGCTTGATGCCCGGCTACGCGCGTCGCGGGATTTTTCTAGGGCTCGACGTCATCATCGTCGTGATCGTCTTTATGGGTGGACGGGTGATTCCATTTTTCACCGAAAGCTCGATTGCCCGCGCTCAACCCACCACACGGAACTGGGTTGAAGTCGGCAGCCATGCCTCGGCCGCGCTCTTTCTGGCTACCGACCTCTTCTTGCCGTCCTCGTGGCCTGCGGCAGGAGTCGGTATTTCAGCTGGAGCGATCCACTTTCTCAGACTGTGGGGCTGGCAGGTGCGCCGAGTCCGACGAATCCCTCTCATTTGGGTCTTGCACCTGGCCTATCTCTGGCTGGTGATCGGCTTCGTGCTTTCGGGGCTTGCCGCAATCGATCTCTTTCAAAAGACCATGGCTGTCCACGCCTTCACCGTTGGCTGTCTTGGAACGATTATCTACGGGATGATCACCCGGGTGTCACTTGGACACACAGGGCGGCGGCTTCACCCACGAGCCGCGATCGTCGTCGGCTACTACTTCCTCTTAGTTGCGGCGGCGGTGCGCGTCTTTGGCCCGTTGGTTTTCCCGCGTTTTTACACAGAGACTCTATTTGTCAGCGGGAGTCTCTGGATTGCGGCATTCGTGTTGTTCCTGCTTGTATACTCGCCCATGCTGCTATCGCCAAGGACAGATGGCCGCCCTGGCTAGAAAGGAACGACGTTGCCCCAGCCTTACCAAATATTTTTTCCAATAGGTTTGCTCTACGCGATTTGGGGCGTGAGTGTCTGGCTCCTTTTTAACTTAGGCTGGATATCCTACCCCATGCCGATCCATGCCCATCTCATGATCGTCGGCTTTTTGTTTTCGTTTTCGCTTGGCTTTCTCATGACCGCCGTACCGCGCTTTACGGGTGCGGCCCAAGCGCGCCGCTGGGAAATAGCGATTGCGATCCCACTTTCGCTCAGCTCGTTTGCCGGCGTTTATCTAGATTCTATCGCCATTGCGATCCTCGCGTTCCTGACATTCTTTTTCTTGTCGAGAATCCGCACGCGGACCTATGCGCCGCCAAAACATTTTGTCTTTATCCCACTTGGGCTACTCCTCGGCCTGGCAGGCGCCGCGCTGATGATGACGGGCTCCCTGGCAGGCAAGACTTTTCTTTATCAAGGTACGATGCTTTGTTTCGTGCTTGGCGTCGGCGGCAAACTCGTAAGCGCGCTCCTCGGCTGGAGCGCTCCTCCTCTAGTGCTGATCGAAACTGGCGCTGCCGCCAAACGTAATCCTTTGATCTCCCTCGACGTTGCTCTGCCCGTGGCATTATTGATCGCGGGGTTCTTGCTCGAACTCACCACATGGCAGACGCCCGCACGAATGCTTCGCGCTCTTTCGGCAACCTACGTAGGTCTTTCAGCATGGAAGCTGTTTCGACGCCCCCAGATTCACGGAAGACTATCCAACTGGCTCTGGTTCTCGTGTTGGGGACTGGTGTCGGGTGCGTGGCTTTATGCGTTGAGCCCGCTTCTCGGGACTCACGGGCTTCATCTCATGTTCATTTGTGGATTCGGTCTGATGACGCTCATCATCGCCTCTCGCGTAACGCTTGCGCACGGCGGCTATGACCTTGAGCTGGAGTCGAAATCCCAAAGCATCCGCTGGATGGGGATTTTCTTACTCTTCGCCACCGCCACCCGAGTCACGGCGCCTTTGACTCCAAGCTACTTACATCACCTGGCCTATGCGGCGGGGGCGTGGGTCGTTGCGCTCCTCATCTGGTCGGCGGCATTCGTACCTCGAATGATCAAAATGCAGAGGCGATGACTCAGGCGACAAAGGTCGGGTTGCCATGCTCCAATCTTCATTGTAGATATATATTGAAATTCTATATCGAATTCATGGTGCATGCCTTGTAAGGCATCGCATCTCAAGGGAAGGTCCGATCTATGCGGGAATTCAGAAGACTTTGGATTGCTTTTGCCTGTGTAATTCTGGTTTCGTTTAGCGTACTCGGATATTACGGCTACGAAATCTATCGCGAAGCACCGCCCATCCCTGAACGAGTTCTTGACGCAAGTGGCAACAGTCTCTTTAGTGGCCAAGACATTCGAGACGGCCAAAACATTTGGCAGTCCATGGGCGGCCACAATGTCGGCTCAATCTGGGGCCACGGCTCTTATGTCGCGCCTGATTGGTCGGCGGACTGGATGCATAGCGAAGCGGTGCTGATGCTGGACGCGCTCGGAAAAAAAGAGTTTGGAAAAGCCTATTCCGACTTGAACGCCGATCAGCAGGCAGGGCTCAAATCCAGGCTTCAGCGGGAGCTTCGCGGCAATACTTACGACCCGAGCAACCAAACACTGACCGTCTCGCAACTTCGGGCCGACGCCATCCGATCCATAAGCCAGCATTACGCAGGTTTGTTCACCAATGATCCCCGCCTTTCTCAGCTGCGTGAGTCTTATGCCATCCCGGAAAACACCATCAAAGACCCGGAGCGTATGAGGAAGATGAATGCGTTCTTCTTCTGGACGTCCTGGTCCTGCGTGACGGAAAGGCCCGGACACAAAATCTCGTACACAAACAACTGGCCGCCGGATGAGCTCGTGGGCAATCGGCCCGCTGGTTCGCTTCTTCTTTGGACTGGCTTCAGCGTCATTTTGCTAATCGCAGGCGTCGGTGGCCTCGCATTTTACTATGCGTCGCATAAGGACGAAGATATCGAACACGAGTCGCTTCCGAAGCAGGATCCCCTTTTGGCCCTGAACCCAACACCTTCTATGAAAGCGACGCTAAAGTATTTCTGGGTGGTCGCCGCGTTGATTCTAGTGCAGATCCTGCTTGGCATCGTCACGGCACATTACGGCGTCGAGGGAAATGGATTTTACGGATTCCGGTTGTCAGACTACCTGCCTTACGCCGTTACCCGCACCTGGCATCTCCAGCTCGCCATCTTCTGGATCGCAACGTCCTGGCTTGCGACCGGGCTGTTTATCGCTCCCGCCGTCTCGGGACACGAACCTAAACTTCAAAAGCTCGGCGTTGACTTTCTTTTCGTGGCGCTTCTCGTGATCGTGGTCGGTTCGCTCGCAGGCGAGTGGATGGGCGTCATGCAGAAGCTCGGGCTGGAGGCCAACTTCTGGTTCGGCCATCAGGGATACGAGTACGTCGAGCTTGGAAGATTTTGGCAGATCTTCCTTCTCGTCGGTCTATTTCTCTGGCTGGGCCTCATGGTCCGCGCCATTTTGCCCGCCTTCAAAAAGCTCAAGGACAGCCGGAACCTCCTAATCCTCTTCCTCATCTCCTCGGCCGCCATCGCTCTGTTCTACAGTGCGGGGCTAATGTGGGGCCGGCAGACCCATCTCTCGATGGCGACCTACTGGCGCTGGTGGGTCGTGCACCTTTGGGTCGAAGGCTTCTTTGAAGTCTTTGCTACCGTGGTGACCGCCTTCCTTTTCGTCCGAATGGGTCTCATCCGCGCTCACATCGCAAGCCTGTCGGTGATTTTCTCAGCCGTGGTTTTCTTGGCTGGCGGTATCCTAGGCACGTTCCATCATCTCTATTTCGCCGGCACTCCTACCGCCGTGCTCGCCTTGGGAGCGACTTTCAGCGCGCTTGAAGTCGTGCCTTTGGTTCTGGTCGGCTTCGAGGCCTACCATAACCTGACGCTGAGCCGGGCCGCCCAATGGGTGAAGGCTTACAAGTGGCCCATCTACTTCTTCATCGCCGTCGCGTTCTGGAATCTCGTTGGAGCAGGCATCTTCGGCTTCCTGATCAACCCGCCCATCGCCCTCTATTACATGCAGGGCCTCAACACGACGCCGGTCCACGGACATACCGCGCTTTTCGGAGTTTACGGCAATCTCGGGATCGGACTCATGCTTTTCTGCATCAAAGGGCTCGCAGCAAGGAACGTCTGGAAGGACGGCTTGATCCGCTTTTCCTTCTGGGCCATTAACATCGGCTTGGCCGCCATGGTCCTCATCAGCGTGCTTCCCGTGGGCTTCCTGCAAACTCTCGCGAGCGTCGAACACGGCATGTGGTACGCACGTTCCGCTGAGTTCATGCAGACAGGCTCAATGAATACGCTGCGCTGGCTACGAGTCGTCGGAGATACGATTTTCGCCGTGGGAGCCGTTGGCCTAGCGATTTTTGTCGCCGGCCTAAAGCTTGGATTCTCCGTCCAAGCCGAGGAAGACGTGTCCGCCAAGCGTTTTCCATCGTCAACTTAGGACCTAAGCGACCCGAGCTTAAGACTGAATCAGCGATAGCACCTAAGATCGTAGATCGAATATGAGATTTACCTTGTTCGTAAGCACCGCACACCTCCGGTCTTAAGCGATCACTCCAGCTCTGGTCTTCAGACTGGCTAAGCACCTGGTTCGCCCGGAATTTTCAATGAGCTTTGATAATTCAGGTGCTATTCTCGAAAACAAACGAACCGCTCTTTGACAATTTGGTTTGGTAGAAATCGAAGGATGCCGCCAGGAACTGATTCTACTGCTTGAAGACTCTCCCACAGAGAGGAGCAAGCAATGGCAGTCATCAGTTACAAAAAGGACGGGAAGACCTACTGGAAGATCTACATCAATCTTCGGAGCAAGGTCGACCCTTCAATCCGGGTCCAAAAACTCTTGATCGGCTTTACGAGCCAATCGAGAGCGGAGTCGGAAGAAAAACGCCTTCTGATCGAGCTGGGAAAAAAGCTCGAGCGGCTTCAGTCCCAAGGCGCGACATGGGAAACCGTGATCGATCGCTGGGAGCATGACAGGCGGACGTACCCGACCGCCGATTACGTCGAGACGACGATCATGGATCACTCGGCTTTGCTACGAAAGTGGACGAAGCCCTGGCTTTCCCGGATCGCCTCGGACCTCAATCGTGGCGACGGGCGAGAAGTCTTGAGACTGGCGGAGCAGGCGGGCAAGAAGACCACCTTTCTCAAGAAGATCAAGAACACCATCAATGTCATCTACAACTGGGGCATCGAGGAACGGCTCATCATCGGCGTGCAGCAGAGTCCGGTGCACGGCCTCAACCTCGGCAAGGAACGGGAAGAAGAGCTTCCCGAGATCCTGACCCTCGGAGAGATCCGGGCGCTTCTAGTCTCTGCGAGGAATCACGATCATGCCTGGTATCCGATCTGGGCGGTGGCGCTTCTTACGGGGATGCGCTCGGGCGAGCTTCACGCTCTGCTTTGGACCGATATCGAAATGGTCTCGCAAGAGATGGCACTCGCTCAGGACAAACTGCCCGCTGACAAGCGGCGGTTTGGAATGCTCCGGGTCACAAAGACCTGGAACACCCGGACAAGAAGCACCGGGCCGACGAAGGGCGGGTACTGGAGAAGTGTTCCGATTTCTGGCGAGCTCTTTTGGCTCCTCGCGGGGCTGAAGGCGCAAACCGGAAGTCAGGCGCAGGTTCTCCCGCGCTTCTGGCAATGGGACAAAGGCGAGCAAGCCCGAGTCCTCCGGACCTTCTGTTTGGGAGCTGGCCTCAAGTCCATCAAGTTCCACACGCTGCGGGCGTGCTTTGCGACGCAGCTCATCTCGGATGGGATCGCTCCCACCCGCGTCATGAAGGTGGGCGGATGGAAGGACATCAAGACCATGCAGCGATACATTCGCATGGCCGGGATCGACGAGGCCGGAGCGACCGAGGGATTGAAGTTCCTGCCCTCGGACGAGGCGATGATGGGACATGTGGTGAACCTTTTCGACTTCCGCGCCGAGAAGTAGAAACAGCGGGGAGGTTGGCTAGGCTAGCCAAAAATGCAGTACAAGTAGTTGAAACCAAACCAAACGGGGCGAGTCCACCATTTTAAATAGAAAGCCATTGATCATGAAAACTGATCAATGGCTTTCTATTTTAGATTCATCTTAAATGGATTTTTACGTCACCTGAGACCGTCAAGCAACAAGCTAGACGTTCCCCCGGCAGCGCGCCCATGCTTTCTAGAAAATCCTTCTCATCACTTTCCATAGCACTTATGGAATATTCATTTGCTTCAACCTCCACAAGGCAACTCCCGCATGCGCCTTGACCACAGCCAAATAAAATAGGGCTGTCCTGCTCCTCGCAAATTTCTTTGAGGTTAGTTTTTTGTCCGCAATTGATTTCCTGTTCTCTCGACTTACTCTGAATGCAAATTGTAAATGTAGTTTTCATGGAAGCTTCATGAGCAATACCCACGCCGTTGCTGTGCCGGTCCTAGGTTGGAGAAAAGCTAAGTTCCGATTTCGAACTCACGTTGATTGTTTGATTTTCCGGGCGGCAAGTCCGCCCCTCAATACACATTTGAGCTGAAGTCATTCGGGGTACTTCGCAAAACCCCTTTTACGGGCGGTAAAGATCTTTTCCCACCTGGCACAACGCTTGCTCAAGTGCTTGGTATGAAAAACAGATGTACCAATACCGGAATTAAAAGAAAGAAACCTTACCTCTCCTTAGATCGTTCAACTACTATCAGATCTGAAATTGATCATTACATCGATGGAAAAATCACGGAATGGAATCAAACCATTCCCTTTGCGACTCATTTCCAGAGCGGCGAAATTCATCGTCAGTATTACAATCGATTTCTCATCGAGACGGCGTTAAGAATTCGCCTGCTTCGAGTTTCCGAAGCCAATACCCAGGCTGAGGTCGCCAAAATCTCGCCAGAAGCCGCACAGATTTGGGCACATTATGAATACGAGGAAATGATTCATGACAAACTTTTCATTGACGATCTTGAAAGATCTCAAATCAATTCGGATGTCATTTTTAACACCGAACCCTACCTGTCTACTAAATTACTGACGGGGTTTTTCTCCTACCTTCTCAATCATGAAGGGCCCTTGGGTGTCCTCGTCTATTCCTATTTAGTTGAATATGTGAATGTGAAACTTGATGGCGACAAGATTAACGGTCTTAAAAACTCCGTAGGTGAAAAGAATATCAAAGGTCAAATTTCACATACCAACACGGACGTCACAGACGATCATCCAGGAGAAGTATGGGCGGCGATGCGGCACCTAATTCGGGATGAAGATGATATCAAAAATATCAAACGCTACATCGATGAACATCAAAAAATCTTAGGAATGTTTTTCCAAGAGATTTATTCCGATATGGTCGGGATCCCTGGCAAAACTTCTGAAATGGCGAAGGCTGGTTGATATGACCAGAGGAATTTTGATCTTAAGCCACCAGGGCTTTTCGTTTCTGGAAGATGTCATAAAAGAGGCGAGGAACAAGGGGCTTAATGCGTTTGTTTTGATGTCCAAGCCTAGTCCAGCGTCGATGAGTAGAATCAATGTCATAGAACCACTGGTGGACTTTCTGAAAGTGACAGGTACGGACAATCTCCGAATTCAGGATGTTGAAGGGGTGCTAACGGAACTCTCAAAAAACTATGCAGAACCTCTGGCGGTAATTTCCGTATGGGAAGGTTACCGCGTACTTATGGCCGAGGCCAATCGGAAATTAGGCGCTAACGATCAAAGCCCTCGTTCGCTCGCAAGAATTCTGGATAAGTACCTATTTAGGAAAACTTTGCAGAAAGCAGGGCTGAGTAGGGTGCGTACAAGACGAGTAACCGCAAAGAACATGTCCAGAATTCTAAATTCAGGAAAGGATAACTTTCTTAAACCAAGGCACGGATTAGCTTCCTTCGGGGCGTTCCGAGTTGGGCGAGGAACTAAAGTTGCAATGGTGAAAGGATTGCAACGGGAAATGGCCCAGGATCCTGAATATCGCGGAATCTTCGGTAAGGAAGTGGAATTCATCGCTGAAGACTATATCCCCGGAATAGAATTTAGCTTTGAAATAATTGCGATAAACAATAGTTTCTATTTGCTCGCAACCCACGAGAAAATGGAAGTCGAAGAACAGCAAAGTAGCACCCTAGAAAATCTCTGCGTATCGCCGCCGATCTCCCTTAGTAAAAACGAGGTTAGGCGAGCAGAAAAAAATGTGATTTCTTGCTTAAAAGCGTTGGGAATTCAGAATGGCTGTTACCACGTCGAAGCTAAGTTCGACTTTTTGACGGGCCGCTGGGAAATCATTGAAGTCAATCCCAGGGTGGGTGGCGCAATGATTAAAGAGAGCGTGCGCATCACCTCTAACGGGGGGAATTTGATTTCCCTTTGGATGGACTCGCTGTTGGCTAAAACACCACGGCAGCGAAATGAACTCCGGACGAGCCTAAGAAATTACGCGAAAAACCGAGGATCCGTTACTTCCATGTTCAGGGTTTATTTCGGCACCCCTGGCCTAAAGATTAAAAGCATCGTCCAAAATAAAAAAGTCGAGGAGCCGTTTATTTTTAAAGTTCACGCAAAAGCCGGCGATCAATTGCCCAAGTCAAGCCGCGAAATTTTTTTAGGGCAAGCGCTTTGGAAAATCAAAAATTGTGGACGGGATGCAAAGATCGAACGTTTGTCAACTTTATCAAAATCCGCCCTGGAGGTGAAATATGAACACTAAGAGAAATTTAGTTATTGTCGATTACAACTTAACCCGATTTTTAGACGTGAAAATGATGACCCGTCACGCTTGGGACAAACATGGATGTGGGACGATTCTTATTCGACCTAACCCACAGGCACATGATGCCGAGGTGGCGCATCACATTATCGACCTTGATCCGAGGGGTGAAGATTTTATTGGAAAAGCGACGACTGCGCTGGAGCCTTTTTTAAATACCATCGTTGCGGTTTTGCCTTTTTCAGACAACGCCGTAAAAACCGGGGCCGCGCTGGCGGAAAATCTTGGAAAGGCGGCCGATAGCTCAGAATTGGCACAGTCAGCTTACTCGAAAATTTCATACCGGCAGCAGGAAGAAAAACTGGCTCGCCTGTTTCAGGCTCAAGGAGTTTTCACTCCACAGTTCCAAGTAGTTTTTGATGAACTACAACTTAAGGTCTTCGCTGCAAGATGCAAAAATGGTTTTGTGCTTAAGCCAAGTTGTGAAGGAAACAACCGTGGGGTACTGCGCCTTTCTAAAGACTCCAACCTGGAAGAAGCATTCGAGGAAGTGAAACCGTATTTGAAAGACGGCCTGATCTGCGAGGAGCTGATTGACTTTGAAGAGGAATATTCCTTTGACGGGATCGGGCACTTAAATTGGGTTACAGAAAAGATTAGCCTTTCCACAAGGTATCCCGTTGAAAAGGGCCAGATCGTACCTGCCGTGAAATCCTTGGGGACGATCAGCGCGGTGAAGCGTGGCGGGAGGCTTGCCAATATTCTAGTGGGTCAAAAGAATGGTCCATTTCATAATGAACTCAAGTACGACCCCGTGACTGGCCGTTCAGCGGTCATTGAACCCAATCGTAGGCCAGCGGGGATGAAAATCTGGCACTTAGCCGAGCGGGTCTACGGTATAAACTTCTTTCACCTGTTAGTGGACCAACTGATCACGGGTGAGTTGCCTGAGCAACTGCCGCAGCCTCGTGGCGTAGCGGCGATTCGTGAACTTATGGCGCCTCATGAAGGCATTCTGGCCCAAGAGGTTTCGAACCCGGAATTTGCAGGTGAGCTGTTCAATAAAATTAAGGACCGCTTCCCGGTAAATCTAACGTGGAGTGAATTTCGAATCACAGCAATGCCAGGATCCATGGTGACCACGACCCCAAAAGATAATTCAGGCTTCATGGCCGAAGTGTGTCTTTACAGTCGGGATTCGCAAATTGATGTGAAGTTTTGGCTTGATGAGTTCGAGAAAGTATTTGGGGAATTCATTGCGGCCTATATTCAAAAAGAAAAGGTTAAAAAATGAAAATCTTAATTCTTCACCGAGTTCCGTTTCATAAGATTCAGTATGATCGGGGAATCGACCATCAAAAACATGATGTCGTTTATGTCGGTACTTCCGAATCTCTAGAAAACATTCCTGAGGCGTTGCGTTGTACGAAAATTGTCAGGGCGGGTGTTCGCCCGACGAGCACGGAAGTGATTCAGCTCCTAAAGGGTGAAACCTTTGATAAAGTTATTTCTCTTTCGGAGTACGAGTTACTTGAAGCCGCATTAATAAGGGAAGCCTTTGGTGTTCAGGGCTTGAGTTACCGGCAGACATCTTTAGTGCGCGATAAGATGCTGATGAAACAGGCTGTGATGCGCAAGGGTATTCGCACACCCCTTCATGAGCCTTGTACGGAAATGACCGATAGCGCCTGGAGCGGAAAGACGGTGGTAAAACCGGTTTCCGGAGCATCTAGTCAGAACGTTACCGTACACCTCACAAAACAGGATGCTATTTCTTTCGTAAATACCGAGGCCGAAGCCGGCACTTTAGACCCAGAGAGTTATGAAATAGAAGAGTTTATCGATGGACCAATTTTACACATCGACGGATTGATTCATGAGGGGAATCTGCTTTCTATTCTTGCCAGCAGGTATATTGGAACTTGTCTTGGTTTTGCTAAGGGGTTGCCTCTGGGGTCCGTTCAACTCGATCCCGACCCTGAGCTTTTTGCGTGGGCAAGGGAGTGCCTTCAGGCAGTAGAAATAAGTGACGGAGCATTTCATTTGGAGGCAATCCAAACCGACAGGGGGCCAGTATTTCTTGAGGTAGGGGCTAGAGTTGGCGGAGCTGACGTCGTGGATACCTTTGAGCTCGCGACCGGAATTCATATGCCTTCAGTTGAATTAAAAATCCTCACGGGTGAAAAGATTGAACGTGCGGCCCTGACGGCAGGTTCTCTAGACCGCAAATTTGGCTGGTTCGTGTTTCCTGGACACCATTTTAGGCCGATATTCGGTGGCGCCGGAGGGGCCCAGGAGTTCCGGGACGACCCACGCATCGTACGGTGGAACGAGCTTAAGGCGGGTTCTCCGTTGCCAAGGAACATTACGTATCAATCGCGGGAGGTTCCGGTGGCGGGCATTGCCGTAGATGGCGACAGTAGTCACCTCGAACTGTTTTTTAAAGCACTCTTTCAGAGAGTAAAAATTTTAGATTTAGCTGCTTAGTTGAAAGGACTTACCCATGAAAAATTTCTGGATTTTTTTCGCCGCCTCCATTCTGTCTTTGATCGGATCCAATTATTTCATCTTCACCCAAGGCTGGTACTTACTTTATTTAACCGGGAGTAAAACTTCGGTAGGTACTAGCTGGTGTATTTTTTTCGTACCGGCACTTTTATTTTTACCCCTTATCGGTAGCCTTCTTGATGGGCCAAATCTAAAGAAAGTTCTCATGCGAGTTGAATTCGCGAAGATCATAATCTTCTTGAGTTTTGCTGTATTGCTTAAGCTTAAGCCTACAACTACTTTAGTTTATTTAATGTCAGGTCTTTATGGCATTTTTTTCGCCATGTACTTTCCTTCGGTTTATGTCCTTCTGAAGCGTTTGGTGCCAGCGAATCAGCAGACGAAGTACAGTCACCTTACGGAGGCCTCTCTGCAGATTTCCAATATAGTCGGTGTGTTTTCTTCAGGTTTCCTCTTTCAAGCCATCGGATTTGAAAACCTTCTTTTACTGAGTGCGGGTGCCGTTGGGCTTGGGCTGCTCGGCCTCCGAACATTAAAGTTCGAGGTGATTGGGCAGACCTCATCCAAGAAACAGAGTTTGTTTTCCGGATACAAAAAAGTATTTGGTCTGCTTTTGGGACAGAGCCCAGAGACGAAACGCCTTGATCAAAAAACCACCACATTTGGATTTTTTCATATGTTTCCGCATGCCATTATAATGGTGAGCAACGTTCCCCTAATTCTTTATGTTTCAGATATTATGCATAAAGGGGTACGTGAATTTGGGGTGATCGACGCGCTTATCGGTCTAGCGGCCCTGGGCGCGAGCTTGCTTTGGAGTAGATTGCACAGCCTTAGTGAACGTAAAGATGTCTATGTGGCCCTGAGTCTAATTTCAGGTGCGGTATGCATGGCGGCACTTTTGGTCTCACCCGAAGGAGTGAGTCCTTATGTTTGGATTTTTGTATTTGGAGCAACTTTAGTTTCCAGTAAAGTCATCGCTAGAGCGAACTTGGTGCGTATGGTTTCCAAGGAGCAGATGGGTTCCTATAGCAGTTTGTTTCAAACCGTCGGCAATGCCGTCATGCTTGCGCTATTTGCGTTAGTTAGCATGCTCTCCCATACCTTTGATGCGAGGAATTTATTCGCAATCCTTGGTGTGGCCATGTTGGGGTACGCAATATTTTTGGTGAAGTATTATTCTCCAGGGAAACCCAGTCCTAGCTAAAATAGCTAATTGTTGGCTTCATCATGCAATTTCAACTGCTATCATCCAACTAATTGCAAGCGAGATAAATAGGAGAAGTACACGCTTGATGACCTGGGATCTGAGTTTTGTGCTTCCAAGGGTGGCAATCAAAAATAATTTCGAGAGATAAGAGGCAGCGATGGACGTGGCGAGAAGACCGCAAAGCAAGCTCACCGGGACTGCTCCTGATTCGTGCAGTTGAACATTTACGATAATTGATCCGTGTATCTCGAACAGCGAAACAAGTGACGTAATTACAAGAAGACCATTTTGGCCAAATATTTTTTGGAAAACCTTGGAGACAGAAATTATTACAACAATGAAAAGCGCAAGTTTCAGAATGGGTAGAATCTGAAAGTTCGAGGTATCTGATGCTTTGGTTTGATCATCCTGTTTTCGATACTCGATACTAGTCATTCCTATAGTTACGAGGATTGGCCCGATGAAAACTACAAGATTTGATAGGTGAGCTTCGGTAGTGCCGGCAATTACTAAGACGATGCCTTCAAACAGCATAGCTCCGGTTGTGGAAAGAAAGGTGAGTATCTCTCCTGAGCCAAGGCTTGCGCTTTCTTTACTTTTTTTGGCCAATGCGGCGGTAGTCGCAGTGCTAGAAATCAGTCCGCCAAAAAATCCAGTAAGAATGGCTCCCGTTCGCGTTCCTAGGTACTGAGTCATTGCGGAACCGAAAGCCTGAATGATTGCGAGGGCAAGAATCATTTTAGCGATTTTCTTAGGACCTAATAAATTCCAAGGATCCAGAGGTAAGGCGGGTGCGAGCCAGGTCAAAATAGCAAGTGCGAACAAAGTTAATGTGGGTTTAATCCAATGGCGCGTTTGAATGGTCATCCTACTTTACCCAATAGTGGACGATATCTAATCTGAAAAACAGTGCGAGGGTTCCCCGGAATCCCGCTTGCCAAAGTCCAAAATCGGGTTTGACAAAAATTGATTGTTGCTCCGCGTTTTGAATCATTTCGCTCCGCTTCCTAATGGGGTGATTTTTAATGGAGTCACATCAGTAGCCAAACCAGCGAATCAGTACAATAATTAAGAGAGCCAGGAGGCCCTTTATGGACTTAGCCCACACCCATCTCATTCTAAATCACATTCCCGTAATTGGTATTCCAGTTGCACTCGCATTTCTGATCCATGGTACTTATATCAAGAACGATTCGTCGCAACGCTTTGCGTTTTTCGTTTTGGTCTGTTTAGCGTTAATTGTCCTGCCAGTGTATTTCACTGGAGAGCCAGCCGAAAAAGTCGTTGAGCACTTACCGGGAGTAGCCGAACCGTTTATCGAAGCCCATGAAGACGCGGCGCTGTTCTCTCTAATTTTGACTTTATTAACCGGTGTCACCGCTTTTTTCGCACTTTGGTTTCAAAAAAATCCTAAAATAGGAAGACGATTGAATTTTGGCGTTATGGGTGCTGCGAGTTTAGCTCTGCTGAGCCTTATGTATACCGCAAATTTAGGGGGCAAGGTCCGCCATACCGAAGTGCGTTCCGGCTCGCCCAATCAAAGCGGAGGCGAATTGCAGGGCGAAATTGAATCCTCCCAAATGTCACTCACCACTATGCTGACCCCAAAGGATTGATTGAACTCTGGCGGTTTTGGGTGTGTTCGGGGATGCATGAATGGAAAAACTCACATAATCCACCCCGTTAGAAATTACATAAAGGCCTGGCTGCGTTCCGATTAGTTTAAACTTTTCGGGCCCGGACTCAATAAATCCGTAACCATCGTGACCATCATGTCCAAGCAGGTGCTTCAAAGCCATCTGATGGGAGGTGTGATCATATTCGCTATAGGGCCGTCCTTCCGTAACGTCGCATGAAATTAGGGGGCTCAATTTAGCCTCATCCTTTGCGGCAATCGCGGCCACCAATTCTTTTATGGTTTCGTCCGCCGTGCGAGGTTTGCTTTTATTGCGAGCGCCATAATTTTTCATGCACTCAAGGTCGTTTAAGACCTTGGGAACGATTTCACCAAAGGTTTCTGGCCCTTCATCCTCTGACGTAAAGGCCACGAAAGATTTATATTTTGGATTTTGTAATTTTTTAAATTCTAAAATCGAAGCCTCGTATTTTTCGGCTGCCGTGGCTGCTTTCGCTGCACGGTAGATACGATGGGCTTCAAGTTCGTCAGCGGTTTTGGCCATCGCGCTGCGAGTTTGAACAGTGATGAATAAAGTGGATAAAAAAATTAAAGTAACGAATCTCATTTCATTCAAAGTTTAAGCCATGGGGCGGTTCTCTGCGAGAATAAAAGTACGAGCGGATTTTTGCGATTGTGGATAAGCTTAGAAGAGAAATAGAGGAAACCTTTGTGAATCCAACATCAACTGAAATGTTCGCTACCATCTGCTTTGCTTTAGCGATTCTGCATACATTTTCGGTAAAACGTTTCGCGCACACGGCGGAGGGTTATTCCGAAGGTTCAGTTGCGGAAAATTTCTTTCGTCTATTAGGTGAAGTGGAAGTGGTGTTTGGACTATGGGCAGCGATTTTTGTAATTTTTTTTGCAATGACGCAAGGGGTCGGGGACGCAGTTCATTATCTTGAAAGCCTTAATTTCACCGAGCCTGCATTTGTGTTCGTGATCATGACGGTCTGTTCCTCGAAGCCCATCCTACGGACTGCGGCAAATCTCATAGCAGTATTATCGAAATTAATCCCAGTTAAGAAACCTATAGCTTTTTATGCAGTGTGTTTGATTGTAGGGCCGCTACTTGGAAGTTTTATCTCCGAACCGGCCGCCATGACCGTAACTGCGTTAATTCTTCTGGAGCGGTTCTATAAAAAAGGAATTTCAGAAAAGCTAATGTACACAACGCTGGGACTTCTTTTTGTGAATATTTCCATCGGAGGGACCCTTACTCCCTATTCGGCGCCGCCTGTAATTATGGTGGCCGCAAAATGGAACTGGGATTTGCCTTTTATGCTTAAAACTTTTGGTTGGAAGGCGGCAGTCGCCATTGTTGCCTCAACTGTATTTGTTGTGTTTCGCTTTAGGAAGGAATTAACGAATATCCCTTGGGGTGCGGAAGATGTACGAAAAAACGACGGGACGCCGCTTTGGGTGTCTTTCGTTCATATTCTATTTCTTGGTTTGATCGTAATGAGCTCCCACTACTTGGTAGTCTTTACGGGAATTTTTTTATTCTTTTTGGGGCTCGTTTCGGTGACTAAAGAATATCAAGATGAAATAAAGCTTCGTGAAGGATTGCTTGTCGCGTTCTTTCTGGGCGGACTTGTTGTGTTGGGCGGTCAACAACGCTGGTGGCTAGAGCCAATTTTGACTCAGTTAGATGCTTTTCCGCTTTATATAGGAGCCATCGCGTTAACCGCCGTTATGGACAATGCAGCCCTTACTTATCTTGGATCTCAAGTCCCATCGCTTGGAACGGGATTGCAGTATGCACTAGTCGCAGGGGCCGTGACGGGTGGGGGCCTTACCGTAATTGCCAATGCTCCTAATCCCGCTGGATATGGGATACTCAACCGTTCATTTGGCAAAGAAGGGATAAGTCCGCTTCTTCTCTTGTTTCATGCCTTGGTTCCCACTGGCGTGGCCGCACTTTGCTTTTGGTTTTTTTGATATTGCAGATTTACCTAAGAATATAGCTCAGTCCGCCCTCAATTGCTGCTACTTGAGCATCCACGCAAATGGCGTCCGTCACCCTAGGGCTGTCGGGATAAACTTCTGTAGTGGTCGTGTATTTTGCGTTTGAGAAACCAGCACAAAGTGAAAGCTCCTTAATGGGGTAATTGACTACACCTTCCTGTTCGAGCGGCATTCCAATAATTTTTCCTTGGGCATCGGGCTGGGCAATATGCGTAATTTTGCGAACCGAACTAATGATCGATCGTTGGAATTCGGGGCCGGGATTTTCTGAATCTCCGACGACATAAAAGCCATCGGGAATATCGTGTAGCTCAAGAATTTTGCCGTCTCTTTTTTGTAGGGCCGGGAAAAACACGGTGTTGTCCGTATCCGTGGTTTCGTGAAGGTCAAAGTGCGCAAAAATATTTGTCTGAAAAGGCGCCATGACTTTTAGAAAAAGTTCACACTCCTCGGCGGGGCTATTGCGAATGAAGGATCGGTTGGGATCAATGGCTTTTGGATTCCAACGATTGATCGTCTCATAAGCCCAAGGACTTATGCACGGAGCGCATATGAAGTTCAGGGAGCCAGCATACTTTGAGGCTTCGTTTTTCATGAAGGTAAGCGCGCCATGCACGCCACTGGTCTCATAGCCATGGACGCCGCCGGTAATGAGCACCGTCTTTTTTGCCGGATCGTTCATCTTTGATTTGATCAGGAAAAGTGGGTAATCGGCTGGGTTAATGGATAATTCGCCGTACTGAACGACATCGAAGTCCGATGCTAAAGTTTTAATTTTTGAGACGACTTCGTTTTGATAGGAGCGTTTGATGATTTGCTCACTTAACCATTGAGCTTTGTCGGCCGAAGTCCAGGGCGTTAAAGGGTTTGAAGAACTCATGCCACCTTCTAACATAGTGGCGAATCTTAAGAGTTAAAATTTGTTACCTGCTTTAGAGATCACGCCCTTCTCCGGTTCGCGTGCCTCTAAATAAATCAAATTTGACTCATTTTTTAGAAGTATGTTACTGGCCCCGAGTGCTTATTTTACGAAACTTCATCCATGTTCTTTTTTTGTTGGCGTATTTTTTCTGCGGAGTGGCCATGGCAATAGTATCGGAGCCGCATTCAAATTTGCCGGCACACGCCCGCGACGTACATTCTTTTTCGAATCCTTCGCAGGTGAGGGTTACCCATCTGGACCTAGACCTTTCGGTTAATTTTGATCACAAAACACTCTCGGGTGCCGTAATTCTGGACATCGAGCGCATCGATGCGAATGCACCTCTGAAATTGGATACCCATTCCTTAAATATAAAAGCGGTACTCGTAGACGATGGGAACGGACAGTTTGGACCAGCATCGTTTCATATGGCTCCACCCTCGGAAGAAGAAAGTCAGAGAATTTTCGGCCAAGCACTTACGGTTGAATTGCCGCCTAAAACCCGTCGGGTGAAAATTGAATATGAAACTTCGCCGGGAGCGTTGGCTTTACAGTGGCTTAGTCCAGCGCAAACGAGCGGCAAACTTCATCCGTTTTTTTATTCACAGGGTTACGCAATTTACACCCGGTCGTGGGTACCCTGTCAGGATTCGCCCCTGGTGCGCTTCACCTACGATGCGCGGATTCAGGTTCCGCCTGAGCTAAGGGCAGTCATGAGCGCGTCAAATCAACTGCAACGTTCCGCTACCGGACGTTATGAATTTCATATGCCGCAGCCATTGCCTTCCTACCTCATGGCATTGGCCGTAGGTGATCTTGAGTTTCAGGCTACGGGTCCTCGTACGGGAGTTTTTAGTGAACCTAGTTTGCTGACGGCAGCAGCCTGGGAGTTTGCGGATGCGGAAGCGATGGTGCAGGCCGCAGAGGGCTTTTTGGGTGCCTATCAATGGGATCGATTTGATATTTTGGTAATGCCCCCGAGTTTCCCATATGGGGGCATGGAAAATCCTCGGCTTACCTTCGTTAACGGTGCGGCGGTCATGGACGGAAAGCGATCAAACGTAAATGTGATTGCCCATGAACTTGCCCACAGCTGGGCCGGTAACTTGGTAGGCAATGCAACTTTTAACGGTGATTTTTGGCTTAACGAAGGTATCACTACCTATGTTGAGCGCCTGATTCAAAAAGCACTTTATGGTGAAGATGCGGCCCAGATGAGCGCCGCCCTAAGGTATCTTGGACTACGGGAATTCGTCGATAAACTTGGCCACGACCATCCCGACACGCGACTGGCGGTGAATGGAGAGGGACGGGACCCCGATGATCTGACAACCCTAATTCCTTATGAGAAGGGTTATCTCTTTCTTCTTCATATTGAATCGGTTGTTGGACTTGAACCACTTCTGCGATTTCTAAAAAATTATTTTTCAAGGTTTGCGTTTCAAAATATGACAACGGATCGTTTCCTCGGTTTGCTTAGGGCGGAGTTTGTCCAGAGGGATGCCGAGGTCGAGCGAGCGCTGAACATTCAGGAGTGGGTGTATTCGCCAGGCTTGCCGGCAACGGCTCCGCAAATTGAGTCAAGGCTTGTGCATGCGGTAAATGCAGCAATTGAAGAATTTTCACGGACAAGTGACGCTGCTGATGTGAAGAATATGGATTCTTCAGGTTGGATTCCGAACCAATATGCGTATTTCATTCAGACGCTTCCGACGACGCTAACGAGTGCGCAGATGGTGGCGTTAGATGAGAGGTTTCATTTTACCGATTCCACCAATGTTGAAATATTATACCGCTGGCTTTTGCGCGCGATTCAATCAAACTACGGTCCTGGTTTGGAGCGGTTAGAACCATTCTTAACTCAAGTGGGCCGGGGACTTTACGTGAAGCCACTTTACGAAGCGTTGGCCCAAACGCCAGAGGGATTAGTTAGGGGACTGCGCGCCCTGACAAAAGCCCAACCTTTGTACCATGCTGCAGTGGCGGCAAGTTGCGCTAAGCATTTAGGGTTGGATTCGGCGCAGAATTTGTAGGCCTACAGCGGCTGATTCCCAAAGCCCCCAAAGGTAGCGACGCAGTAAATTTACAATTCGTGCCGGTATATTAATAAATGGAATTCATAGTGTGTGACTCCCGCAATCCGGCTATGGCGATGAATGATTTGTAGCATTGCGCCACGCGCAAGTTCAAATTGGAAGTTGATCAGACATTAAAAATGCAATCAAAAAGACCAAATACGGCCTAAAAAAATAGCCGTTTTAGTTAATGCTCTGCTCCTTGCTGATGGCTATTTATGGGGCGATACGAAGGTTAATCAATCTAGCTGGGACGGGTGTGTTTACCGAAACGGGGTTTGCGTAGGGAGGGGTTTTGAGGGCGGTTTTATACTTTTTTTGGGGATGCTTAGTTTCGCAGTGGTGCCTGGCTCACTCTTTTGAGGGACTGCCAAGCGGTGACCTTGAAAGAATATATGTGACAACCGAAGATGGGGTTCAGATCGAAATGCTTCACCTTAAGAATCCCGGCAAACCTATCATTTTATTAGAGCCAGGAATGGGAGCTCAGGGTCTATCTTTGGAAAAACCAGCGCTTGCTTTACGGCTACGCGGAGATTTTGATGTATTTATCGGTAACTGGCGAGGCTCGGTGGTGCTTCCCGCAGGGATGCGGAGTCTGGGCGTGCGCAACGGTTTAGTGGAGATTGCCCGTAATGACGTACCTGCCCAGCTTCGGCATATCATTTACAATTATGCTTCGGGGGAGCAGTTGGGCCTAGGGATTACGCTCTTTGGCCATAGCATGGGCGGTATGATGATCAGCGCTTTACTCTCGGATCCAGGTTTAGCGCGTGAGTTTAGGCCGCGGATAAATGCAGTTCTACTTTTTCAGTCCCCGCATCATGTGCGGTACATCCAGAGAAGATTAAAACTGCTTGCGCGTTTGAGCCTACCTTTTCTGCGCGCCCTCAAAGCATCGGGAGTTAGCGTTTTGGAAAATCGCGACATTGCGAAAAACTCGGCGGTGGAGAGCGTTGTCATGGCTTTGGTTAGGCTCATCATGAATCCTGAGTACACGGGTCCAGAAAATTTTCGAAACATCTTTTTTGAAACGGGGGCCCGGAGAATTCCCTTGGATTTGGTTTTGGATTTTGCGCGGGCGGCGGCCGGCGATGGTGAGTTTAGGAACCGGGCAGGTGATCGCATTCTTCATCCGACGCAAATCACTGGCTTACCCGTGCAGATTGTTCGAGGTCGCCTGGATTCATTGGCCGTTTGGGAGGAGCAGGGGGAATATTTTGAGGCGTTGAATACTTCGGAGAAGCAATTGGTAAGCGTGCCGCACATTCACCACATGGATAGTGTTTTACTAAACGGGGAAGAATTCGCATTTTTTGACAATGTGTTGGCGTTCACCGCAGATCCGGTGGCGGAAATAGAAAGGCGTGCTCGTGTTGCGGTGCCCGCGCCATGTGGGAACCTGCTTTGACGGCGAAACCGCATTCTTCTGGGGTAAGTAGCGAAAGTGTGAGAGCTGCCAGAGCTCGCTACCGTGAGGCACAATCCCGCGATATTGGATTGCCTTATGATTAAGCGTAAAAACAAATAAAGTTTATACGCTTAATCATAAAGCGGCGGCGACTGCCTCATAACTGATGAGGGCAGCGCCGCCACTAAAGGGGGTTTCGCCCTATGGCTTTTGTAGCCAGAAGTTATAATTACCTGAACCAGAAGCAGAAGTGATGCGCCAGAAGTAGTAACCGGCCGAACCGTTGTATGAAACAGATTCCGTTGATGTCCCGCCTAACCCTGCGGCTACTGCAACCCAGGATGAACCATTCCACTTAAACAGATAGAGGTTAAAATTCGCGGTGCTTGGCCCACTGAGCCAACCTTGGTGAATCCCAGTATTTGCATAATAGTAATTTCCATTCGGTTGTACTTGCGAAGCACCTGATCCGTAGAGGGAACTTGAATATGCGGTGCAGGTGGTGCATGGCACAGTCGTTGGCGTTGGAGTGGGCGTAGAACCCTGCCCGTTTACTGCATAAAGCAAACGGTTGGCTGTTCCACTTGGAAGGCTTTGCAATCGACCATTGGTTGCCCCACCGGTGAGTGCAGCTGCAACTTGGACAGGAGTTGCAGTTGGATTATTTTGCAAATAAAGTGCGGCTGCTCCGGCTACGTGCGGGCTTGCCATGGAGGTTCCGCTTGATTGCACCGTCGTCGCATCGCCCGTATACCACGCCGAAGCAACGCTTTGCCCTGGCGCAACAATGTCTACACAACTTCCATAATTTGAAAAGGAAGCCAGTCGATCAGAGCTGGTTGATGCCCCTACCGTGATGGCCGCCGGAAGCGCAGCTGGGGAAACGGAACAGGCATCCTTGGTTTCATTTCCTGCGGCCACCGTATAGGTGACTCCGCGATTAATGGAGTTTTGCACCGCTAATTCAAGTGCCGTTGATCTCACTCCGCTGAGGCTCATATTTGCAACAGTAGGGCCTGACTTATTCGCAGAAACCCAATCAATTCCGGCGATGACGCGAGAAACGGAAGCTGAACCATCGCAGCCTAACACTCGCACTGCGTAGAGCCTTACGCCTTTAGCAACGCCGAAGGTCCGGCCACCAACGGTTCCGGCAACGTGCGTTCCATGACCATTACAGTCGTTTCCATTTTGGCCATCGCCGATTGCGTCGTAACCAAAAAGCGCACGACCGCCAAATTCCTGGTGAGTGAGTCGGATCCCTGTGTCTAGTACGTAGACGCTGACGCCGGTACCATCGTTTGCATAATTAAAGCTTCCATTTAGCGGTAAGTCCCTTTGATCAATGCGGTCTAGTCCCCACGCAGCACCGCTTTGAGTCGCGTCTGCATAAACCATGGAGTCTTCTTCCACGAGCTGAACATTCGGTTCGTCAGCTAATTTCTGCGCCGTTGCTTCGTCAGCTTCCACGGCAAAACCATTGATAGAGTTTTGATAAATGTGGCTTAAGTGCGCGTGGTGCTTTTCTGCGAGGCCAAGGGCAGAGCCTACCGCCATTGCGCGAAAATCGCCCGCGCCCGAAGTATTTGATTTTAAAATTACAATGTATTGACCCCGAACTCTACGTTCAGAGGTTTTGATTTCGGCAGCTGAAGAAAGGGAAGAAAAATAAATAAGCGGCAAAATCGCAAGCATCATGCTTTTTGTTTTCATGAAATAAACTCCTTTTATTTCTTTTAAGATTTAATTTTATGGGCGAATAAAAATTATAACTTTTCAGTGAACGAAAGCAATGCTTGGTAGAAAAAATTATTTTAAATATTTTAAATTTAGATAGTTCATAATTTTAATGCTTTTGGCGCGATAAAGTTTTTTAAATAAAAAATATTTAATTTATTTGACTGATGAATTCACGAATTTCATCTATTGCAGTTTCGTCGACAATCGATGTTGTCCAAGCGGGTGGCATTTGTGCGGCAGATCCCCCGTGCTCCATGCGGTACAAAACCGCGCTTTTTTCCGGATGCCCTGGCGCGATTCGAAAAGTCTCAATCTGTCCGGGAATACGGTATGCAGCAGTTCGTTGTCCGATGACCGTCCTAAAATAGGGTTGTTGGGATAGGGGAAGATTTTCTTCATGATTCAAGAACAGGCCGGTGTGGGCAGCGTCGCCATCTGGATTATGACAATGGGCGCAATTGCCCTGAAAATAGCCAAAAACCTTTTTCATGGATGGAATTTGTGCATCATGCCGCAAAGCGACGGGAACTTCTTGGGGTAAATCGATGAGACGTTGGTTTATCAGTGTGCTTACGCTAGTCGCCGTAATACTTATGCCATCACGGATGGCGGAAAGTTGTAGGCCGTTAAACCCCAGGACCGGGTCCCCGTTACGTTGATGGCAAGTAGTGCAGGCGATGCGTGAAGGAATGCGATACATACGGCCTGCGGTTAAGGTCCAGTGGTTCCAGATTCCTTGCGCTGGCGCCAACTGGGCCTGAGTCTCATTTGTGTCCCAGAGATAGGTAGCGAAAGCCCAATTGCGGATGCCGACTTTGACCATGAATCTAGTTTCCACTTTTTTCATGCTGCGTGGATCCCCCGGAATCCGGGGCAGGGAAAATTCTTTCCAGAATTTTGTTCCGACGGGGAACTCCCAGTTCTGCGCGTCGAGTGCGTGAATTCGGGTTTGCGGTGGAATCCAAACCCAACGGCGTTTTTGAGAGCCATCGGAATAAAGCGGATATTGCGGCAGGTATTCCAGAACGCTGAGACTTCCAATTCCAGTTTGGGATAGAGTCATGGGAATGTCATTCGATGCGCGAATAGATGGCACTAAAATTAAAAATACCGTCATCGCCAGGCAGGGGACGTAAGGTCCGCGCCACAAACACTGCCTGGCGATGTATAAATAAAGAATATTTATTATTGCGGTGGAATCCAAGCTCGCCCATCCCGAATGCGGCCGGCGCTCCAAGCTAGTGGCCTAAACCGTACTTGACGAAGCATCTGCGCCAGACGACTGTTCTGCCCCACCCGGATGTGATCAAGTCCCGGTAGAAACGGCCGGTAACCAACCATCGCATTGCTGACGATGCGAAAGAAAGTTTGTGGCATGAGCTGTCCCTCATATTCCCCGCCTAAAGAATGGAAGCTGAAATCTAGGAATTGCGCAAATATAGTGTGAGGCATCCCTAGCGGTGAATCAGCCCTTGCGATGAGAGCACCTTCGGCATCTTTGACTTCAAAACCGTTATTTCCTAAATGAGTCACATCGCCCATCTCCACAATGGTCCCAAACTTGGTCGCCATGGAATGCCGGCGGGCTGGATGGTTTGTGACGGAAAGATCTGGGATTACGTGGGCTCCGCCTTCCTGTGTTGATACGGTAGCGTAGGACACAAGAAATTCATTGAACGCACGCGGGCAGCCGCAACCCACGAAGTCGTCATTGACGGAAACCCCCAAGGTGATCATGGTTTTGCCGAGAACACTTTGTAACTGATACCCTTGATCCCCCATGTAGTTTCTCAGGGCTGCCGTGGAACCTATTCCGATGAGGGTGTAACTTGTTACACTGCCCATTTGCACGATCTTTTCGGGATCCACATCCGATGGGATCACGATGGGATCTGCCCAACCCCTTGAAGCGAAAATCGTAAAAATTGAAAAAAGAACTGGCGCTAAACCAGTTGAAAAAAAACGCATAAATCCCCCTTGTCTTCAAAAACGCTAGGGGATGCTCAACTGCTACGCAAGATCATGTAAAAAAATTTTAGGTGACTCAGCGCGATGGCACCTTTTTTTGGGTGAAGAAATTTTTTTCGTGGAAAATATTTTTGAATTATAAACAATGATGCTTTACTTGAAAAATTCATCGATAGGATTTCAGTTGACTTAAATTAAGAACATGAAAATTTTTCAGATAATCGGCAGGACTGGGTTTTAGTTGAAAGGGAGACTCCTGCTGAGCATTCGGTTCGTTAGCCAATTTTTGCGCCGTAGCTTCGTCGGCTTCCACGGCAAAACCTTTGATAGAGTTTTGATAAATGTGGCTTAAGTGCGCGTGGTGCTTTTCTACGAGGCCAAGGGCAGAGCCTACCGCCATTGCGCGAAAATCGCCCGCGCCTGAAGAATTTGATTTTAAAACCACGATGTATTGACCTAGAACTCTACGTTCAGAGGTTTTGATCTCGGCGGCGGAAGCCAGAGAAGACAAATAAATAAGCGGCATTATCGCAAGCATCATGCTTTTCGGGTTCATGAAATAAATTCCTTTTATTTCTTCAAGAAATGATTTTTAAGGGTGAATAAACATTGTAACTTTTTCGAATCCGATTGCAAGGATGTAAAGAAAAATTATTCTGTTGTTGCCTGAGAGATTTATAAACATTAAAAGTTCATAAATTTAAAAAGATTAAAAATTCGTAGTACGTGAATGCGGGTACAAGAATGACAAATTCCTTGTATATATTTTTATAAAAGGCCGTCACACTGAAGGTGTAGTTCAGATAAGCGCTGAACCATAGACACATTCGATCGCGCGCGGGCCAACTCCAGTGCTGCTTCTATACTTTCCGAAGCCTTTGCCATCGGAAATCTAGCTTTCTGAAGGGCATCAAAAAAATCATTTAGCAAGTCGAGCCGGTCGTGCAACACCAGGATCCATGGTGCGGCTTCGCCATACTTTGAAGTAATGTTAGGTCGTGCCGCAACTCTGCCCTCGGCAGGATCGGCCCGCCCTTCGCCAAGCGTGGGGTCGGCGCCATTTTGTACGAGTTGGCGAATGGTACGGCCAAAATATCGAGCGTAAGACTCGTGAGTAAGAGCATCGTAAACTGCATTTAAAATAGCAATGTCATCGAGCGTTCGGGCGATCCGGCTCGCTCCATGGTTTATAAAGTTTTTCAACTGGTCTGCGCTAAGGTAACTTCGCACGTCATAAAGCATCCCTTCGGCATGGTGCTCCAAAAGAATGCGCAAATGGGGGCTTTGCTGAGAAGGAAAAAAAAGCCCCACTTGATGGGGAGCAATTGGTGTGAGTATCAAAGTTGGATTACGCCCAAATTTTCCGTATCGGTAGAACGTTGTCTGCGAAAGTCTGGCGCAACCATCCTCCCCGGTTATTAGGGTTGGTGCGGCGCTATTTGTTGGAAATAAGGGCTCAATGCGCCAGCCAAATTCGAGCATCGATGCACCAGCAAAAAAAACAAAGTTTTCATACTGCATTGAAATTCCAAATTCTAACCGAGGAAGCGCTTTCCCGTCCGCAGATTTGGCGCAAATTTTAAAAGTGTGAGATCCAACTTGGATTTTGCCGGCCCAGGCTGATGTACAACAAAGTAGCAAAGAAAGCATTATGGTAGAAATTGGCTTTGAGAGTCGGTGCGGCGTAAAATTGAAGGTCATTTGCCGTGAATGATGGGTGACCAGTAATAACTAGTCAATCCAGCCCGTCTTATTATTTCGAGAACTAAATATCTTAAATTTATTAAGAGTTATAAGGTTCGGAGTAACATTCATAACGGCTCGCATGAATTAGGTCGCAGACTTCTTTGGCATTCTACTTTCCGCGAGAGTTCCAAGAGCGCTTCCCCATACGATATGAGCAGCGATCATAATTGCATTGCGGCGTTTTGGAATCCGCATTGCAGAAGCCAAAAGCCCAGTAGTGGGCAAAAGTCCAAGATAACTGAACGCCCACACCCCAAGCCCAAAGCCAATTCCCTTGGCCAACGGCGAGCCTGGAATTTTTGCGCCAGTAAGTCCGTACAAAATGCCCATGGCACCGCCATAACCAAAATGCATAACCCACGTGAGGCGTTTCGTGTCGGCTAAGGAGAGTTCATTGGCAATTCCTAATTTACTTAAAAGATTCTCCGAAATAAGCCGCGGCGGTAGGGGATAACGCTCTTTCTGTGGCAAATTATGATGCAATTTGAACATGAACGCCGTCATAGGAACAGTTGCGGCCATGCCGGCGCCGAATCCCCGCATAAGGTTTTTACTTGCCAAAATTTTGGTTGGGACTTGAATGTTTTTCATTAACTAAGGTTTAGCAAAATCAAGGCCAATGATGCTGGACACGAAGCGTAGGGGAGCGTTAGCCTACGCCCAAGTACAAGCAAAGGATTCGACTAGAGGAGACCATACTGCTGGGCCGCGCTCTGATTTTTAAATATCTCCTGACCTTTCTCATTATCGCCCTCGCAACGGCCTTGCAGTGGTTCTTGCGGCCGGTTGTACATTCGGCCCCCTTTATTCTGTATTATCCGGCGGTAATCTTAGCTTCGCTTTATGGTGATGGTTTGAGCGCCATTGTACTTTCTTCCGTAATTGCTCAGTTCCTATTCATTTCCCCTTATTCCTTCCGAGGCGTGTGGCCGGAAGATGCGATTAAACAAAGTTTGTTTATTATTTCAGCTTTGATGATCCGTTATATTACCCGCGCCCTAAGTCTGGCCCTGCTTCGCGCTAAGGAGGATCAAGCCCGGGCCCAACGAGCCGAAGGTTGGCTTTCGACGACGCTTACTAGCATCGGCGATGCCGTTATCGCCACAGACCTTGAAGGCAATGTAGTCTTCATGAATCCCATTGCCGAATCTCTCACTCAATGGAGTTTAGCGGAGGCCAAAAACAAACCGCTGACTGAGGTTTTTAATATCGTAAATCAAGATACCCGGCAGGTGGTGGAGAACCCGGTTTCCAAAGTGATTGAACAAAACGGTATTGTGGGTTTAGCTAATCATACGGTGGTCATCGGAAAACATGGCAAAGAAGCGGCCATTGAAGACAGCGCAGCGCCCATCCGTGTATCGGAAGGCGGTCCCATTCAAGGTGTGGTTTTAGTTTTCCGCGACATAACGGAGAAGTACGCCCAGGAGAAAAAACTTGCGGAATCCTACCAGCAACTAAAACTCAGTGAAGCCAGCGTTCGTAGTGTGCTTGAAAGTGCACTCGACGCGGTGGTGGGCATGGATGATCAGGGATGTATTACGCACTGGAATCCCCAGGCGGAAAAAATATTTGGTTTCACGGCGGCCGAAGCCGTCGGTCGACGAATGTCCGAAACCATCATTCCGCATAAATATCGGCAGGCCCACGAGCAGGGCATGAAACATTTTTTAGCCACGGGTGAAGGACCGATGCTTAATCAGCGGATTGAGATTACGGCTCTTCGTCGGGATGGCGTCGAGTTTCCCATCGAGCTTTCCATTACTTCCGTACAATCTGCTGGCCTGACATTCTTTGCGGCTTTCATCCGAGATATCTCCGAGCCACAAAAGCTTGCGCGTGATTTGCAAATGAAGAGTGAAGCGTTGGAAAATAGCCTTAACGGTTTTGATATAGTGAGTGCCGACGGCGTCTTTCTTTATGCCAACAAAGCTTATTTAGATATGTGGGGCTACGATAGCCTTGAAGAAATCTTAGGCACTTCGCCGGCGGGTCATTGCACTGACCCAAAAACTCCAGAGAAAATTATTGGCATCCTTAAGGAACGTGGCGAGTGCGATATTGAGTTTGTTGCCAGACGAAAAGATGGTTCAACATTCGATGTCAGAATGTGGGCGAGGCTTGCGTACGGCCCAGACGGTAATGAAATTTATCCCACCACGGCCATTGATATCACTGAGCGTAAAAAATCGGAACGGGCCGTAAAAGAGAGTGAAGAACAGTTCAGGTCACTGGCTAACTCGATGTCCCAGCTTGCTTGGATTGCCGATACGAACGGTTGGATTTATTGGTACAACGAACGTTGGTATGATTACACGGGAACGACTCTAGAAGAGATGCAGGGCTGGGGATGGCAGAAAGTGCAGCACCCGGATCACCTTGAGCGGGTGCTCGAGTACGTAAAAGAAGGATGGAAGCGCCCGGAGCCGATGGACATAACTTTTCCTATTCGAAGTAAATCCGGAGAATGGCGTTGGTTTTTAACGAGGGCGGTTCCGATTCGTGATCACAACGGAAAAGTCATTCGTTGGTTTGGGACCAATACCGACATTCAGGAACAAAAGGAAACTCAAGAGGCGCTAGTAAAGGCTAGCTTAGAGGCAATGGTTACAGAAAATGCGCTCAAGGAAGCCGTGCGCTCCCGGGATGAATTTCTGTCCATCGCGTCCCACGAATTAAAAACTCCGCTCACTAGCCTTACGCTCCAGAACCAAATTCGCAATCGTCAGATTGCTAAAGGCAAGACTGCACAATTTGCTCCCGAAGTTTTGCCTAAAATTTTTGAGTCCGATCTCAAACAACTTTTGCGCCTTAACCGACTGATTGATGACATGCTGGATATCGCTCGAATTCGCACGGGGAAGCTTGAACTCAACCGGGAACCGGTGGATCTCTGTGAGGTCACCAAGGACGTGGTGGAGAGGTTGAATCCGCAAATCGTAGAGTCGGGCTGTGACGTGAGTTTTAAATTCTGCGAGCAAACCATCATCGATGGCGACGCCTTTAGGCTCGAGCAGGCCATTACTAATTTGATTATCAACGCAATTAAATATGGTCAGGGAAAGCCTGTAGCAATCGAGGTTGGTAGAGACCCAAGAATGGCATTTTTCAAAATTACTGATCAAGGAATGGGCATCAGTGCGCAGGATCAGAAGCGCATTTTTGGCCGATTTGAAAGGGCCGTATCGGCAAGCGATGTCAGTGGGCTAGGGCTTGGCCTAGCCATTGCCAACGACATCGTAGCGGCCCACAAAGGACAAATCTTGGTGGAGAGTGAAATTGGTAAGGGCTCAGTGTTTACGATTGAAATCCCTTTACCTGGGATTTGAGTAAAACTTTAAAGCTTACTCTTTGGTGGATTTTGGCGCGTGGTGCCCAGGAATAATAAATTCATGAAAATCGCGATCGGGTAGGAAGGCTTCTTCACATTCTTTTCCGAATCCCCAACCAGGGGCGGGACGCATAAATTCTTCCATTTCCTCTGGGGTTAGTGGGACTATTTTGTGGGGAGGTACATCAAGCCCGAGTATTCTTGAAATGGAACTGTAAGCCGCTGAGATGTCGCCAAAGGGTTGTTCAATGATCTGTGGGCCGGGATGAACGTTTTTCAAAAACTCGTCGAAGAAGCGCGTTTTGCCGTTACCCGTGGTTCCAAAAAACACGGCCCATGGCACCGTGTCAGGGTCTTTCTGATCAATCTTAAACTCGCGCACCCGCAGATCGTTTCTCTTGGACTGCTGGCCGCGCTGCGCCCGTGACGGCTGCATGAATAATGGCAACTTTGTCAGGTCTAAGATGATTCCTTGCGCCACGAGTTTTCTTGAAAAATACTCTGGGCTTAAAATTTCTCGGCTTATGGCTGCGGGGCTAGGCCCCACTCTTCGAAGTGCCAAATAGTCAGCTCCGGCCTTCAAATAAATTGAAGTGGCGTCAATCCCTAGGATCTGCAGATCAGTAGTTTCAAAAAAATACGGAATCCAATTTTTCTGACCTGTTTCCTTCCTAGGCTTAAGCCATAAAATTTTTTCGGCCGTAGAAAGTAGCCAACAATCCCCCGTTTGCTGCATTTTCCGCATGTCCCAGCCTTCGGTACGGTGATGAAGGCCAAGGTCCTCGGG
This sequence comes from uncultured Oligoflexia bacterium, assembly GCA_964475985.1. Lineage (GTDB taxonomy): Bacteria > Bdellovibrionota > UBA1018 > UBA1018 > CAYHWW01 > CAYYYP01. The sequence goes on from CAYYYP010000029.1 coordinate 31,189, forward strand.
AAGTTCATGATTTATCCTGAGGGAATAGACGGCTGAAATTTGTAGTGAGCCCTCGGCGCGTAATGCGTAATCTCGACTAGTAAGTTTCACATCTAAAATCCGCATTTGGTTCGTAAAGATTTTAAGTACCGTTCGTACACTTCCGTTGATTCGCAGTGCCTTTTCCCCGCGGTTTAGCCCAAGCGCTAAGGGCAGGCCAATGGCCCCCTCCGAATCAAGTGTGATTAATTGTCCTCCATTATCTACGGCGAAAACAAATTCATCCCCGTCAGATTGAAGTAGGGTGAAGTTACCGGCAATGCGCTCAAGCCTAGGCCTTGGGGTTCCGTTCACAGTAGTTTCTAATTCCGCCCGCCAAAGGCGGTGCCGCTTATCCAATAAATAAATTGTATTGGCATCAATTTCCGTCGGCGTAATTCTAAACCCGGCCAGCCCAAAACTTTGAACCTCTAAGTCAGATGGCAACGTAAATGTAGCGCGCAGCCCGCCGCCAGAAAAAAACCGGTGATCGCGATCGGCATTCCGAATGACAAACAAATCCGCTCGGCGATCCGCAAAGCCATCACTTAAGGGATTTGAATCCAAAAAAAGATACATTGGGTTTCCGGTGCGAATCACGGCGTTAAAACGATCGTCCGACCAGGCGCTTACAGAAAAACAAACGATACTAAACAGGATACACATCCTCGATAAAATGGCTCTGAGGTCCACAAAAAGAAGTTTCATCTGTACCGAGCAACTAGCAGAATTGTATCGCTTAAAAAAGTAATCCTCCCGTTTCGTTTTGCAATGGCCAGGAAATTGCAAATTACTTTAGGCATAAGACATACGGAGGCACTATCGTGAAAAATTCAAAAACCCAAAATTCCAAAACTGGTTCTCCCCTGGATATCGACGTTGCGCCCGTGAGCATGCCTAAAAGCTCTTGGGAGCTTCTAGAAGAAGAGGCCCCCGGTAAATTAAGCAAAGAAGAGCTCTTAGATACTGACCTTGAAAAAGCGCTCCAACCTCGTGATAGGCTTTTTGAAAGTGAACTTGAATATAGCGGATACCGAAGCATTCAAGATTACGACAATGATGCCTATAGCGCTAATGTAGAAGGACTTGATACATCTAAGCGGCCTTTGCATATCGTTGATCGTGAAGAAACCCTGGCGGCCGGTGAAGAAAGTCCGGTAGATCCCCAGGAGCACCATAAGAATATTGGCTAAAATAAAATATTGTAGGGCAAAATGCCCGTTTTTTGGGACAGAATTTCTCCCAGCCCTATTTTAGTGGGGCGAGCTAAATGCATGAAACTTCCGTGGACGAGGGCTCGCGATGAAAATACACTTTTCTCAATAAAGAAAAAGTAAGGGAGCATTCGATATGAGTTACATAGACGGATTCGTAGTACCGGTGCCGAAAAAGAAACTAAAGGCCTATAAGGACCTCGCTAAACTTGCCGGTAAAGTTTGGATTGAGCACGGCGCGCTTGAATACATTGAGTGCGTGGCCGACGACGTGAAAAAGGGAAAGGTCACTTCATTTCCCCAAAGTGTAAAACTAAAAAGCAATGAGACGGTTTTTTTCTCTTGGATCGTTTACAAGTCCCGAGCGCATCGTGATCGCGTCATGGCCAAAGTTATGAAAGATCCCCGGATGGCTAAGACCGATCCTAAGGATTGGCCGTTTGATGGAATGCGTATGATTTTTGGCGGATTTAAGCCCTTCGTTCAGCTTTAAATATTTGGCCACCGAAGGACCGGGAAAGTGGGATGCCTTCCCGGTCCTTTGGTAACTAAGCATGTTAAAAATTCGGCCTAAAGAAGTTGGGCTAGGTCCCGGCGACCGGGATTTAAGCAATTATCGCAATGACCACATGCTTCGGGCGCACTGGCCTCATTAAAATAATGCAAGATGTGTCGCCACCGGCAAAGTGCGCTTTGGGCATAAGTGATGACTTGATTGAGCTTTGTTTTGTCACGCTCTTTGCGGTCTTTATAAATTTTTGCAAGCTCCACAAGTTCTTGGTCCGACAGGTTCTTTTTTGCAAGTTGAAAGATTTTTTTGCGTGTCTCCTTTACCGCTTTCAGTTGCTTGAGGAGGGCAAGGATAACACTTAGTTTATTTTTACCTACGGAGTTAGTAAGGTGCTTGGTAAGTTCCGCGCGATCTAACTTTAGGTTTTGCCCACTCAGGTTTTTTATAGTGTCATAGACTTTAATGACCTCTTTTTCCGAAGGGTACTTGCCCGAAAGAAAGAGTGACTGCGTGCATTTATCTTTCCTTAAGTAGAGTAAAGTGCAGCGCGCCGTCTGACCGTCCCGGCCGGCGCGCCCGGCTTCTTGATAGTAAGCCTCAAGTGTGCCGGGAAACTGAAAGTGAATGACGAAACGAATATCTGGTTTATCGATGCCCATACCAAAAGCATTTGTGGCGATCATGAGCCTCGGAGTTTGGTTCATGAATTCGTCTTGGGCGGCTTCACGCTCCTTTGGCTTTAGTTTTCCGTGATAAAGCAGGCATGGAATACCATTCTCCCTAAGGCGCTCGTGGATGTCTTTAGCGGCCTTTACGGTCGCGGTGTAGATGATGCCCGACGTGCTTTGCATTTCAGAGGCGAGGCGCAAAAGCATCTGCATTTTTTCTTCGGCATCATTCAAATAGAAGGCTTCAAAGTTGAGATTCTCCCGTAATACGCTGGATTTAAAAACGGCCATTTCAGACAGGCCCAGTTGCTTTTGAATATCGCTGACTACTTCGTCCGTTGCGGTGGCGGTAAGGGCCAGGACCGGAGGGTTTCCAATTTTTTTAAGCGTATCCTTCACGGTAAGGTAAGTGGGTCTAAAATCATGGCCCCATTGGCTGATGCAGTGAGCTTCATCAATGACGACAAAATCCACCAAAGTTGATTTGATGCTTTCAATGAAAGCCTCGTTGGCAAACCTTTCGGGGGTTACGTACAGGATTTCTGCCGTTTCATTACTGATCTGTTCTAGGTTTTCCCGAGTCCCCTGCGCCGAAAGCGTACTATTCAGCTCGATGGCCTGGATCCCTTTTTCTTCCATTTTTTCTCGTTGGTCCTTCATGAGGGAAATCAACGGCGAGATGACGATGGTAGTACCTTCAATCTGAAGGCTTGGCAGTTGATAACAAAGTGATTTGCCGGCCCCGGTCGGCATGACGGCAAGCGTGTTTTTCCCCGCCAGAATGGAGCGGATTACTTCTTCTTGTCCAGGTCTCAGGTTTTTAAATTGAAAATGTTTACGTAGATTTTTTTGTACGGCTTTCCATTGTTGGTTTGTAGTTTGGGTGGAATGGGGTTGGGACAAAATGCGCCTCCTGCAGAAGAATTCTCGCTGCAAAGCGTCTATACGCAAGAAGGATGCCTGAACTCGTTCAATAAACCGTGTCGTAGGTTTGCGGCCAAGCCGTAATGTGGGTCGCGGTTAATGCTCCGGTCCGGAAAAGCTCGTTGATTGCCACCCTTCGGCCGGTGCTTGAGTCCGGGTCCATAAAATAGACGTATTTAGCGTCAACTTTTACCGGCACGCTGAAGTGCCCTCTGGTGTAGGGCGGCCAGGGGCGCCAGAACAAAATTAAAGTTTCGCCTTCGAGCAAGGCTTGTTTTAGTTCCTCAATTCCCAAATCACTTTTCCAGGCCCGAAGCCCAAAACGTCTTGCTTCGTACACCAGACTTTCGGGCGTTGTCCCATACTCGGCGCTTGTGCCCATGCGCTGAGCCAATTCCATTTCGCCCGGCGAGTGCACGTTCCACGCTGCAAGCACACTGTGGAGACACGCTGGTCCACAGGTGTAATTCGTTGACTGTACAGTATAGGGTAAAGTGCGCTCGAGATAAACCGTACAGGCCGGTTCCGCGGCAAAACGGGCCCAACCCAGGCTTGGGAAAAAGCCAAGGATATTTAAGACAAACAAGAGTAGAGCGAATCTTTGTCTCACAGAAAATTTGTAACATGCGTTTTTTTGATGAGAAATATTGAGGCAATAAAAAAATGCGCTGCGTTAGCCTCTTTTTTTAAGGGATTGTGAATTTTGCGATCCATGTATATTCTGGTCCCATGAGGGGCGTGCTTATGAGAAATTCTGTATTAACGTGGAATAAATTATTTTCGTTTATATTGCCGGTGGCTGTGGCATTGACGGTATCGTGCGCTCACAAGCCTTCCGATGGCCATGTCCAGAGACTTACGGACAATGGTGAATTTGTTATTTATCTCAGCAGCACTCACTCGGAGCCTGGCGATGCCGTAAAATTCTACAAGGAAGTTTGTCAGAATCCTTCGGGCAAGGGCATGAACCGTTACGGCTGCCAAAGCATTCAAGTGGGTGAAGGCCAAATCATTGGGAAACAGAGTGAACATGAATATTTGGTGCGAGCAAATACCCAAATCTCTGATCGTCGCGGTCTTACGGCTAAAGTCACTAATTCCGGGGAAGATGCGAGTCATATCAGCGGGGTTACGAAGTAGTAGTTAGTTCCTTAGCGTTCAATCCCGGACATATTCCCTACGCTTTGCGCTTGGTTATTCAAAACTCTTACGCTGACGTTTTTTTTCGCCGGTGCGGCGTTTGCTTTCTTTTCTTCGTTCGACACTACTGCGGGTTGGTTTGACTTTACGCCTTACCGCGGGCGCCTGCACTACGGTTTCCATAAGGAGTTTTAGTTTCTCTAAGCACTCTTCACGATTGCGCAGCTGATCGCGATAGATGTCGCTCGTAATGATGAGGTCACCATCTTGGGTGAGCCGCTTGGCGTACCGAGAAAAAAATCTCGCACGAACCTCAAGTGGTAAACAAGCGGTATTGATAAAGTTCCAACGAAGTATCGCCTTACTGTTCACCTTATTGACGTTCTGCCCGCCGGGTCCGGAACTCCTTGCGTAGGAGAATTCAATTTCGGACAGGGGAATCTGGATAAAGGGGGTGACGACCAGTTGAGCGGAGCTTTGAGTCATGGCGCTTCTTTTACCGAAACTTGAAGCGAAGCCAATACATCGCTGCCGCAATGCATTTCCGCCTTCACGACGTCATGGGCTTTCAGCACCCCTACGCCGGAAGGTGTGCCGGTAAAAATGATGTCACCGGCAGAGAGGGTGAAGATCGATGAAAGATAAGAAATGAGTTCGGGAATAGAAAAAATCATTTCTTTAACGCATCCCTTTTGTTTGAGGACATCGTTCACCTTAAGTTGAAAGGATAGTTCATCAAAGTTTTTCACCTTCGATGTCGGCACAAATGAGCCCAAAACGGCAAACGTATCGAATCCTTTAGCAATCGCCCAAGGCAATGCTTTTTGTTTCAGACGCTCCTGAATGTCCCGTGCGGTCACGTCAATGCCAATCCCGTAGCCTCCGATACATTGCAGCGCCTGGGCTGAGGTAAGGGTTTTGCCTCCATCTTTTAAAGCTACGACAATTTCGACCTCGTGATCTACCCGGTTGCTAGCCTTTGGAATCAGAATGGAACTCCCGGAATAACAGACGGCCGATACGGGCTTTAAAAAGACTACGGGCTCCGTGGGAACGGCATTGCCGAGCTCTTTTGCATGCTCAGCATAGTTTCTGCCAATGCAAAAAATCGTGCGTAGCGGCAACGCAAGATCTGGAATTTGAATCCACATTTCTGCCCCCAATGAATTAAAATCTAAACGATATGGTAGCAGCCTAATATATAAGGCGCTTAAATTTACAGTTTTTTTGCGTGGTTCTTAAACGGACGCTTACCGCCGGCGTTCGCCAAAGAGGCGCAGGAGACTTAAGAACAAATTGATGAAATTCAAGTACAGCATAAGCGCACCGAAAATCGATCCTTTTGCGGCATGATCGCCTGACTGGTCAGCCGTGACTGTCTGGAGCGCCATCGTTTTGATTTTTTGTGCGTCGTAGGCCGTAAGGCCCGCAAAAATAAAAACGCCACCCACCGCGAGGCCCATGCTCAGCGCATCACTTTGAATAAAAAGATTTGCCAGACCGACTAAAATCAAGCCCCAAAGGCCCATGCCTACGAAACTACCCACGCCTGCAAGACTCTTTCCGGTCACGCTTCCGAAAAGCGCGAGACCACCGAACATTCCGGCGGAAATGAAAAACACATGGGCAACGGAGCTCATGGTGTAAATGAGAAAAATCATGGAGAGGGTAACACCGTTGAGCGCAGCGTAAACCAAGAATCCAACCATGGCGGCAGGCGTTGAAAGTTTTTGGAACATTGCGGTCATTCCCATCACCAGCGCAAATTCTGCAATCATGACGCCGTAAAACATCCAACGGTTTTCAAAAAGCATTTTCATTGCGGTTTCTGATGACGCCATTTGAAATGATACAAGGCCCGTAAGTAAGAGGCCTAAAAACATCCAACCATAAGTTTTAGCGATGAAGCGCGATACGAGTGCCTGTTGATACGGCGCAAGCACGGGGGGATGGGTGATATTCGGCTGAAAGGGAGATTGCATAATGAGTGACCTCTTAGAGAGTACTATGTTTGCAGAACGCAGCACGAACCGCAACGGGATTTAAACCGTCACTCGCGCGCTATGGCACTCAGGTGCCTCTATAAAGGTTGAATCGGAAAAACATTCTTTATCCTTGTAAGCAAGAACGATATGCAGAAGCAATGAAACATGACTTTCAGAATTTTCAAGTAGATCATATGACCCTTCTTCTTCAACCCCGTTTGTATAATGTGGCTTACGTGGTGTTCAAAATCATCTTTGGAGTAAGGCCCGAGGATTTGCTTTATGAAAAACGCAAGGAGTGGGCACCGGGGCAGGGCGAGCAGTCCATGACCTTCGCAATTTGCCTGGGCAAAGGTGCTAGCCCCGATGAAAATTTGAACAAAACCATTGTGGCGGTCGTGCAGCCCAGTGAACCAAAAACTCAGTCATCACACGTTAGGCAAATGTTGAACTCCCATAATTCAGCGGCGCAATGGCAGCACATTGCCTTAAGGACGCCCGATCTCCTCGCGTTCCATAAGTTCGCTTCGGAGCGGGGCATTCAGTTCATCACACCGATCCTAAAAGATGATCACGATGACCTTATTCAAGTGTTTAGCGGTGAGTGGTATTTCCCAGGCATTCAATCCAGCGCCATGTTTTTTGAATTCCTTCAACGTAATCCCAGCGATGAAAGCATAAAGGCGCTAGAGAACCAGAATCGCGAGTCATGGTTCCGGGACAAAACCTTTCTTGGCCTTTATGGCGAAAAAGAGCGGGAATACCAAACTGGCAAAGTTACGCCCTTCATTAAATTCGAACTTTTTGAACGTATTGAAAAAGAAATCGGCGATAAGAAATTGTGGGAGATCACCGATGCTGATCTTTTGAGGATTGAAGGCATCATGATGGAGAGTGCGCGGGGACAGGTTTAGTCGCGATCTGCCCTAGGGGGAAAAATGCATCTGAGTCGCTTTGGCGCGTCGTCGGAAACAGTAATTTCGTTGGTGCCTGGAGGCCCGTGCCTTCCTGGCTATCTAGGTGGCTTAAGGGATTTACTCAAAGGGACGTTTGGCGTCGATGAGATCGATCTGAGAGATTCGGTTCTTTCGAATAAAGGTCCGCCATTCTCCATAGAGTCCTATTTCGAAGATTTAAACCTTGCTCTGAAAAGTGAAGCCAAAGATAAAATACTCCTAGGCCATTCTGCGGGAGCGCTGATTAGTTTGGCCTACGTCGCGCAAGTTTCCCCGGATATCGATGGACTTATTCTACTGAACCCGGGGCCATTGACGGAGCGTTCCCAAAAACTTTTCTTTGATCAGGTAAATTCTCGAAATAAAAAATTACGGCAAGGCTACGACGAAGATGTGGAAAGGCTTGAAGGGGAATTTAGTGTGGCGAAGGGGCCGCATAAAGCCGAGGCATTTTTGGCCCTAAACGAAATTTATTGGCCTGCTTATTTTAAATCCCTCTGCCGCCCCGACTCAGTTACTTTCCGTTTAGCTAAACCTGAAGCATTCGATCCAATATTCGCTGACTATCAAAAATGGTTTTCTGAAGGGACATTTCTAAAAGTCCTGGAAAAAATCGAGGTGCCAGTATTAATGATCCACGGCGATTTTGACCCAGTACCTCACCTAGAAACAAAAAGCCTACTTAGCGAGCGTATTAAAAATTTTCAATTTTCACTGATAGATGGCGCGGGACATTTTCCCTGGTACGAAGCGCCCAAGGATTTGCTGTCGATAGTGGAGCATTGGTTCCGTGAGTACGTTCAGTGACAAAGTTCAGTGACCTCGACAACGGATGTCACTGGCAAACCACCGCTTACTAAGCTTGGCGTAGGAGCCGTCGTTGAGCATGAACTGAAGCTGCTGATCAAGGGCCGCTTTCAGCTCATGGTTGTTTTTTGAAACCACCATGGAGTTGATTTGCGGAATTAATATTTCTCCAATTTGTAACCCGTCTTGGCGGCGTGCCCTTATTGCTTCGACGGCTACAAATCGTTCGGTAACCCAAGCATCGGCGAACCCAGAAAGTAAATTTTGTAAGCCGTCACTTTCGCCAGGAAATGTTTTGACCGCTTTGATGCCCGGTATAGTTTTAAGAAAATCATAATAAACGGTGCCGGTAGCAACGGCGATCACTTTACCCACGAGGTCTTGCGCCGTACGGGGCCCACCGTGCATTGAGACCACGACCGCTCCTGTGCAATAGTGAGGTTGGGCAAACAGCGCAACTTTTTGTCGTTCTGGGGTAATGGCGTGAGAGGTTGCGATGAGGTCAAATCGATCCTCGGTCAGCCCGATCAGTAAACTATTGAACGGCTTAACAACCCATTCCGCTTTCAGTCCTAAGCGTTTGGCCAGCTCTTGGGCAAGCTCCACTTCGAATCCGGCAAGTTTGCCTCGCTTAAAAAAATTAAATCCCGGAGTTGCCCCATCGACGGCGATGCGAATGACTTTAGATTTTTTAATAGTTGTGAGGTCGCGCGCCTGACTTGCGAGTGGAAAAAGCGAAACCAGAATCCCGAAGATTAATATGGCGAAACGTATTTGCGTCATGAGCTCTCTGTAGCGGATAATTTAAAAAATCTCCATTTTATGATGGTCTCCCACAGCCTCATCGGGGATTACTTATCCGTACTCCAAATGCTTTGAGGGACCTATACCTTCGGTGGATACTCTTGTAATTTGAGACGTACGCCTTAGGTCAATATTCTGTAATTTGAGTGACAGTTGCCTTGGGTCGATACTTCGTAAGCTAGTGGTCGTAAACGGGAGGTCCTTACCCAAAGCCCATAAATGCTTTTAGTGAAACATGCCTTGGCCGGTATTCCGCAATCCCTAGGGCCTCTAACGTATTCTCCTGCACGTAGGAAAGTACTGAGCGAAGCTCCCTGCCCCAGGTAAGAAGGCGCGTAAAAACTAATGCATCCCAGAACTTGCCCTGGGGGTTTCCGCGGGTAGCGCAGGTCATAAGCCTTGCAATAAGGGCCGTTACGGAGCGTAAGAAGTTCTGGATCCCAAGCTTTGTTCTGCCGCGAATGATTAAGTGCAGGTGATTCCCAGCGTTAGCGCGTTCATAGATTTTTACGTGGAAACGTTTTGCCATGTCCGTGAGGATGGCGTCGATGGCCTTGGCTTGTTTTAGAAGAGATAGTTTTCCCTGGGCTTTTGTCGAACGCATAACGATGTGTAGCGGTCGTTTAGCGGAAAGGGGTCTAGCTAACTTTCGTTTGCCCTTAGGACTGTGTTCGCCCCCATGGACGCCTTTACTTTGGTGCGTTTGTGTTGGGCCTAGGTCAAAGCAGAGTCGAGATGGTTTTTTGTGCGGCACACAAAAGGATTAGCATGGGGCAATATTATTTCAAGGCAGTTATAAGTATATAATGGTATTTTCACCGAAGTCTGGTCAGCGCCAATCATCTCGCCGGTGAACTAGCGCCGGTCCAGTCCAGTCCAGGCCAGCCCAGGCTAGTGCAATGTAATTTAGTTCAGCTTGGTTGATTTGAGTTAGATTCAGTAGGGTGAATTCAGATCAAATCAAATTTGATCGGTCATTGCAGTTCCGTCAGTTTAGCTAAGCTGAGCCAAACGCAATGCAATGTGGGCCTGGATCAGCTCTGTCCGCATGACCTGGCTCAGCTTACATCTGCTCAGCTTGGCGCAGCGGCATAACCCGGTTGAGTTTACGACAACTTTGGCTTACCAAGTTCAGCTAAAGTACGGCAAGCCAACTCGGCTCCACGTCAGTCCGCTCCGGCCAGCGCCACCGCTTAGTCCCGGCAGACCTATTGCCAGCACGCTCAATCTACCCGTGTTCTGCCCTTAGAAAAAAATGCGTACGCCGGCAGACCAAGCCCAATGACTAGCAACCCCAGCAGCGTCTCGCGCCATTGCGTAAAAACGGTATTGATAAGCAGAAGAACTGATGCCCCCACAAAAATGATGGGTACCATAGGATAACCAGGTGTTCGATAACCGCCGCTACCCGTGCTGGACCCAAAATTTCCCGCTCTGAGTTTAAACAGAGAAAAGGCCACCAATGCGTAAAAAATCCATGATGCAAACACCACCGCATCCGTAAGCTGGTCAAATGTACCGCTAATAGCGAGAATTGCGGCAATGAACCCCTGGAACATCACTGCGTATACCGGGACCGAAGTTTTTCGATTTAGCACTCCAAGTTTCGCAAAAAAAATTCCGTCCCTCGCCATTGCGAAAGGAACCCTTGCACCTGCGAGCATGGAACCATTCATGGCACCAAGGGCCGAGATGATCATGGCTACCGACAAAAATGCGATTCCAGCATGGCCCAGAAAAGTCTGAGTGGCTTTGGTCGCCACCGAAATAGAATTTGGACTGAAGCGCGAATATGCACTCAGAATCTCTGAAGTAGGCAAAACTCTAAAGTACGCAATATTGATCAGAAGATATAGCGATAAGACAAGCAACGTGCCTAGCCCCAGTGCTAAGGGAATATTTTTTTCAGGTCTTTTAATTTCTCCGGCAAGCATGGGGAGGGCGTTCCAGCCATCAAATGCCCAGAGTGCCGCGAGCACGGCTTTACCAAAAGAGCTTATTCCGGGAAAACCAAGGCCCCAAATAGGGGAAGTAGGGCCTGAATTTTGTTCAGACTTTAAAAAACAACCTAAAATCACAAAAACCATAATCGCAATTTTTATGAGCGTGAGAAAAGTTTGAACTAGACCGCCAGTCCGCACACTTCGGCAATTTAAAATGGTAAAAATAAAAACCGTTGATACTGCGAATACGTTCTGCAAATCGTTAGATAAGCTCTCTCGGCCAAGTAATCCTAAAAAAAACGTTGAAGCCCCTACGGCGTAGGCCGCGATTGAACCAGGTGAGCCTATCCAAAACCGCATCCATCCGTACAGGAATGCAATTCTATCGCTATAAGCGTTGCGTAAAAAAACATATTCTCCGCCCGCTTCCGGAAACCTTGCCCCAAGCTCCGCGTAGGTCAACGCGCCCGCCAACGAGAGCAGACCCGCGCTAAGCCAAGCCACGATGACCCAAAGAGCCGTATGTACCGTATGCAGCATGATCGTAGTCTTAAGAAATATTCCGGTGCCGATCATGCCACCTACCACTATTGAAGTGGCGTTGCTTAAACCTAGACTGCGTAAGAGAGTTGGTTTCATGGGCGATGACGTCTCA
>CAYYYP010000030.1:0-41706 GCA_964475985.1 uncultured Oligoflexia bacterium
AGAGCATAGCAGGACTAATTTGTTCAAACTTAGAGGTGTCTAACGCCTTTTAATCTTGAAGAAATGGAGTCTTGCTATGCCTTTAAATACTCTCGCACGCTCGGTGCTGTTACCGGAACTAAAATTAGTGAAAGTGGTTTGCCCGGAGAGGACTTGGGTTCAGTACCATGTCACTAAACAATCAAGTGCTGAGGTTTGCCCTAAGTGTGCAAGCTTAAGTAGCTCTGTTTACGATCACCGTAAGCTTATCGTAAAAGATGCGCCCGTACGCTCCCAGATCGTCTACCTCCATATTCAAAAACGCAGATTCTGGTGCAGGCCTTGTCAAAAGCCCTTTACAGAACCCGTCCCAGGCATCGTAAAGGGACAACGAACTACGCAGCGCTTCAAAAGAGAAGTGCTCTGGGCGTGTGAGAACTTCGTTGATCTTACACGCGTGCAGCGGGCTTACCGCATCAGTGCTGGTTACGTTTTTAAAACTTTGTATGACCAACTTGAACTTAAGCGCCGAAGCAGAACCTATGACTGGCCAACAACCATTGGCATTGATGAACACTCTTGGCGGCGAAACAAAGTCCTTGGCAGAACCGAGTTTGCATCCATTATTGTTGATTACAATAATAAGCGCGTCTTTGAACTCGCAGAAGGTAAAACGGGAGCCGATCTCTTAGCCCAACTCTCCCATATCAAGGGCATGCAGAACGTGAAAAATGTTTGCCTCGATATGTGTGACGCTTTTAAAAACTTCGCTAAAGAATATTTTCCTAACGCAAAACTTGTCGCCGATAAATTCCACGTTCTGCGCCTCATAACGCCTGCTTTAATTAAAAAAAGATACGAAATCACTGGCACTCGTGCTGATCAAAAGGCAAGACGCCTACTCACCATGAGTTCCCATAAACTTGACTACTGGGAACGTCAGGCCCTTTTGCAATACCTAGAAAAGTATCCTCACCTCTATGAACTCTATCGCTACAAAGAAATCCTCCATAAGTTCTATCGAACCAAAGGCTTCACCAAAGCATCCAAAGTATTAACCATGATCACCGATCAAATGGCTCATTCAACGTTACATGAAATTAAAACCCTAAGAGGAACCCTCCTCAAATGGCGAAAAGAGATCCTGGCCTACTTTGAAACCGGCCTCACCAATGGACGCACGGAGGGCTATAATAATCTCGCAAAGCTGGTACAGAAGCGCGCCTTCGGATATAAGAACTTCCGAAACTATAGGCTTAGGCTTCTAAGTGCTTGTGCTTAATTATTATTTTTAATTCACCCACCATCGAGTGAGGAGAACCGAAGCGACGATGAGATCCGCCGAAGTCCAGGCGCGAAAAAGACAAGTGGTGCGAGGAGGGGGACTCGAACCCCCACGTCTTTCGACATACGCCCCTCAAACGTACGTGGCTACCAATTACACCATCCTCGCGAATTGTCTTTTAACTGAGGCCAGAATTTAGGGAATAGTTGCAGCACTTGCAAGAATTTTCTGGAAACAATTTTTATACACTAAAATTCAAATCGCAGGCCTACTTTGAAGTTCTCTTCAGAAAGGTCAAAATGCCGGGATTTTTGCCCATCTCTTGTCACCCCAAAGGAGGCATTAAGATAGGTGCGGCGAACACCATAATTTCCGTACATATCTCCGGCGGACGATGGTTCCAGAAAGTTGAGAAATATGGAAAGCCCAACGTCGGCATGCCCCGTAGTTTTAAACCCTTTGATACGCGAGCCAGCAAACACATAATTATAACGCAATTCCGTTGCGCCCACTTCAATGAAGGGAACGACCCACTGGCCATGGATGTAATGAAATTGATACTGTGAAACGACGCCCACGCCATAAACTGCCGGTAAAGTTTTTTCAAAATCATTGTTGGAGCGCTGGCCCATGAGTTCCACATTGGCCCCAATGGAAAGCATTCCATTCCTACGTAGAAGGAATTTTTCACCCTGAAGAATCAAATCAAGCATTCGCGCATTTTTTACGGCGGCACCTCCTGAGTAGGGAGCGGCCCGCCACTCCGTACGTTTGTGCGCGAGAGGAGAAACCCAAAGCTGGAACGCCCAATGAGGAGTGCGCATCTCCTGGCTTTGCCGAAGCCTTGCTTCCTCGTACTTTTCTGGGGAATTGATGGTGGCGGTTTCAGGATCAGAAGAAAAAGATGGCGTAACCGTCGCAGGTGTCGGTGAAGGGGCAGGCTCAGGAATAAGAGCACTTTCCGGCGGGGTGATATCGGACTGAAGCGCCTTTGCGGCACCAGAATCAATGGGTTCCGTGATGGGTTCTGGTGAGAGCGGAGTTAGTGGCAAATCCATGGGATCGGCCAGCGGATCCTTGGGCGGTTTCGGCGCAGTAACTTTAGCGGAAGTCGTAGCTAAAAAAATAAACTGATAAAAAAACGTTAGAATTCCTAGAACCAGAAATAGTTTTTTTGCCCGGCGCTCATCCTTCATAGTTAATTCTCTCCAAGGTATGCACGCTTGATATCATCCGATGATAAAAGATCTTGGGCAAGTCCTCTTGTGACTAAGGTCCCGGTTTCCAGCACTAAACCTTCGTGGGCGACTTCCAGGGCAATGAGTGCGTTTTGTTCTACCAACAAAACCGTCATGCCTTCCCCATTCACGCGCGCTATGATCTCAAAAATGCGCTCGGTAATCTGCGGGGCAAGGCCAAGAGATGGTTCATCCAGCAATAATAAATCAGGTTTAGCCATGAGCGCTCGGCCAATAGCTAACATCTGTTGTTCACCACCGGACATGGTTCCGGCGTTTTGGTGAAACCTTTCCTTAAGTCTCGGCAACAAAGTAAAAACGTGCTCTAAGTCGGCGGCTATCTGCGCCTTATCTGACCTCGTATAGGCACCTAGTTCTAAATTCTCTTTTACCGTGAGGTTTAAAAATATGCCCCTGCCTTCCGGTGCTTGGGCAATTCCGCGCGTTACGATTTGTTCTGCACGCAGCCCTAAAAGTGATTCCCCTTTCCAGAAAATTTTTCCCGTGGTGGGTTTTCGCATCCCGGAAATTGCCCGGAGGGTCGTACTTTTGCCGGCACCGTTGGACCCAATAAGTGTCACAATTTTTCCTTGGGGAATCGTAAAACTAATATTGTGCAGCGCTTGCACGGCACCGTAATGCACCGTGAGATTTTCTACCACGAGCTGATTTTGTGAAGGAATTTGTGCAGCCAAACTCATGAAACCACCTCATCAACTGGGCTTTTTACCGTGGTTTTAGACTTTCCCTTGCTCTTCGTAGAACCAAGATAAGCTTCAATCACTTTAGGATTTTGCTGAATTTCCTTGGGGGAACCCTCAGCAATTTTAATTCCATGATCAAGCACAATAATTTTTTCGCTCACATTCATGACAAGTTTCATATCGTGTTCAATTAAAAGTATTGTTAGGTCAAATTGGTCTTTAAGGCCACGGATTGTCACCATGAGTTCAGCTTTTTCCTGAGAATTCATGCCAGCCGCTGGTTCATCAAGAAATAATAATTTTACACCGGTAGCCAGTGCCCTTGCGATTTCTAAACGACGTTGAGCGCCGTAGGGAAGATTTTTGGCCAATTCATAGGCGCGAGTATCTAACCGCAATAGCGATAAAATTTCGTTACAACGTTGTTTCAGTTTTTCTTCATCGCGTACAAATCCTGGCGTTTGAAGCACGGAAGCTAAAAACCCATGGGAATTGTGAATGTCTCCCCCGATGCGGACATTGTCTAAAACTGTAAGGTCTTTAAAGAGCCTAATATTCTGAAAAGTGCGGGCAAGGCCAAGTCTTGTAATTTCAAAGGGTCGTTTTCCTAAAAGGGATTTGCCGCGGAAAAGAATTTCACCTGAGGTGGGACGGTAAACTCCGGTGAGCATATTAAAGACGGTGGTTTTTCCGGCACCATTTGGGCCTATCAGCGCCGTAATGGTTCCAGCGTTCACTTCAAAATCGAGATCGGCTACGGCCTTAAGACCACCAAATTGAATGGAAAGATTTTTAACTTGAAGGATAGCGCTCATTTTAGAGATCCTTTTCTTTTGGGAAAAAAATCCTTCAGTTCTTTATTACCCAGAAATCCATTGGGCCTGAGAAGCATCAGCAAAATAAGCATAAGTGAAAATAAAATCATGCGTAAATCGATATGCGTAATTTCTTGCAACGGGCGCAAGGCCTCTTTGGAAATTGTAAGGAATAGCGCCGCCAAGATAGCTCCCGTGGTGCTACCTAAGCCCCCCAAAACCACCATAATAATAATTTCAAAACCTTTGTTGAAGTCAAAGATGGATGGGTTGATGTACGTTAAAAAGTGCGCAAAAAATGAGCCCGCTACTCCTGCGAAAAATGCGCCCATCACAAAGGCTGTGACTTTATAACGTGTGGTGTGAATTCCCACGGCTTCGGCGGCAGTTTCATCTTCGCGTACGGCAAGAAGCGCTCGCCCGTGGGTGGTGCCCATAAGCCGACTGATGCTAGTTACACAAATGGCGATGACAAAAAACAGCCAGGCGAGCGTGGTCATTTGCGGTACTCCTGGAAGGCCGCGCGCTCCGCCGATGACGTCGATATTTAGGATCATGACCCGTATGATTTCCCCAAAACCTAAAGTTACGATTGCCAGGTAATCTCCCCTAAGTCGCAGAGTGGGCAGTCCCACGAGAACTCCGAAGAGTGCAGCCATGAAACCAGAAGAAAAAAGTAAAAACGGAAAACTTAGAAACGCGGTCACGGGGTCGGTGAGATCTAAAAATCTTGGCAAAACGTTCATGGCTAAAAATGACGATGTGTAAGCCCCTACCGCCATGAATCCCGCATGGCCCATGGAGAACTGGCCAGCAATGCCAATGACTAAATTTAAAGAAACGGCCAGGAGCACATGTACCCCTGAGTAAACTAGGATTGACCTATAGTAAGGCGGCAAAGCTTCATCTAACGCCAGCCCCAGCAGCGCCGAGAGGCCACAGGCTAGAAAAATAAACCGTTGAGAGAAAAGAAAATTCCGAACGCTTGCTGCTCCAGAGGTTTCGGGAAGCAAGGTTTCCAAGTTTGGTTTTGTCGTCACGGCGTCTTTCATAATTAAACCTTTTCTGTGGTGTTCTTCCCGAACAGGCCTGAAGGTTTGATGAGCAGAATGAGAATTAAAATTCCAAAAGTTAATGCGTCGCGGTACGTGGAGGCCCCATAGGCGACGATCATTTCTTCAGCGAAACCTAAAGTGAGCGCACCCACTACAGCGCCTGAAACATTACCGATGCCGCCTAATACCGCTGCTACGAAGGATTTAAGCCCCGGCATCACTCCCATGAGTGGATCAATTTTAGGGTAGGCAAGTCCCACCAAGATTCCTGCGGCGGCAGCCAAGCATGACCCTAAGACGAAAGTAAAACTAATGACCCTGTCCACGGGAATTCCCATAAGCGCCGCAAGTTCGTGGTTAAAGGACACGGCTCGCATGGCTTTGCCCATTTTCGTATGAAAAATGATCAGCCTTAATCCGACCATGAGCGAGAGGCTTAAAAACAAAACCAAGAGCTGCATGCGATTGAGTTGCAGGCTTCCCAAAGAGCCTAGGGAGAGCTGGATAGGTGCGCCTGGAACGTAAACCCTTGGAAAAAATTTAGGGTCGGCGCCAAAAATAACTTGGCCGGAATATTCTAAAAGAAAGGAGACGCCCACTGCTGTGATGAGGGAATTGATGCGGGGCTTATTTCGAAGGGGGCGATACGCAAACCGTTCAATCAAAAAGCCGGCGCATCCGCAAACCGCCATGGCCACGGCTAGCGTAATGAGGAGGGAAAGCACGCCGGGGTTATCGGAGAGGTGAAACTGCCTTGCTGCATAATAGCCCGCAAAGGCGCCCAGCATATAAATATCCCCATGGGCAAAGTTAATGAGCTTTAGGATTCCAAAGACCATGGTGTAGCCGAGCGCAATAAGTGCGTAAATGGAGCCTAAACTTAAACCATTGATAATGTGTTGGAGAAATTCAAGCATTGTTGTGGGTATTTCTTTAGATGCGAGCAGGCTTAGTTGGCGGCGGCGGTGGGCGCTACGTTCTGTTTGAAAACAAAGTTCCCACCGTTTTTCACTTCGAGTACGGCCGCAGATTTTACGGCGTTATGATCTTTGTCGATGGTGATTTTTCCCGTGACGCCTTGGAAGTCCTTCGTTTGCGAAATGGCATCCCGAAGATCAGGGCCCGCTAGGGATTTTGCTTTTCTAATGGCATCAAAAAGCACAAGCGCTGCATCGTAGCCCATTGCGGCTAGAGCATCGGGCGTTCCATTGTAATTAGTCTTGAATTCAGAAATGAATTTTTGCACATGGGGGCTTGGGTCATCGGCTGAGTAATGGGTCGAGAAGAAACTACCATCTAGGGAAGAGCCACCGATCTCTCGTAATTTGCTGGAATCCCAGCCATCTCCACCTAACATCGGTGCTTTGATGCCGATTTCTTTAGCTTGCAAGCCAATGAGTCCCACTTCCGTGTAGTAGCCCGGTACAAAAATCACGTCGGGGTTCTTGCCCTTAATTGCGGTAAGTTGGCTTTTAAAGTCGGTATCGTTTGCGGAGTAACTTTGTTCCACGAGAATTTCTCCACCAAGGCCTTTGAAGGTCTCAATGAAATACTTGGCTAAGCCCATGGAATAATCGTTTTTAACGTCTTTAAGAATGGCCGCTTTTTTTGCCTTCAAAGTGTTGGCCGCAAACTTAGCCATCACCGATCCTTGGAATGGATCGATAAAGCAGACTCTGAATACGAAGTCCCCTTTTTTGGTAACTTCTGGATTGGTGCTGGAAGGGGAAATCATAGGAATTTTGTTTTGTTGAGCAATGGGCGCCATGGCCAGGCTCCGGGTGCTTGCAACTTCGCCTAGGATGGCGATGACTTTATTTTGCGATATCAGTTTCGTTACGGCGGTAGCGGCTTCTTCTGGTTTACCTTGATCATCCATGACGATGACTCGAACTTTGCGGCCAAGGAGTCCGCCGGCGGCATTGACTTGCTGTGTCGCGAGATCCACTCCATCGCGGGTGCTAGTACCAAAGGTTGCGTCATTTCCGGAGAGACTGCCGACTTCGCCGATGAGAATTTCGTCGGTTGAGGCACTGCTGCTTTGGGTGGCGGAAGGATTCACCTCTTTTTTGGTGCAGCCAGGCAAGGCCACCGTTACGGCCAAAATAGATGCGAAAATTCCCTTTATAATGCGAGATTTATTATGCAAAATAAAATCCTCCCCCTGAAAAGGTCTTAAACAATCCATAAAGAGATGTCCATGACCCCCTTTGAAAAAGCCACACAAAATTTCATTCAACATTTGTCCCGCGACGGAAGGTCAACGCATACGCTTAAAAATTATGCGAGTGATCTGGAATCGCTTTCACGTTTTTTACGTGAACAAAGTTTGACGTTGAATCAATTGGGGTTGCCACAACTGCAGGCCTATCACGAGGATCTGTGTCATCGGGGGTTAAAGCCAAATTCACGACGTCGAAAGATCATGACGGCAAAAAGTTTTTTGCGACATTTGCATGGTGGCAAAAGGCTTTTCTCAACGGAAAAATTAATTCCGCCAGACCGTGTAGAAAATCCGCCGAAACTCATCAACCTTGAGACGCTTAAAAAAATCATCGCCGATCAGGATGAAACTGCCGTGGGTTTGCGAAATCGTGCGCTTCTCTTAACGCTCTGGCAAACGGGAGCCTTGGTTACTGAAGTCCTTGATCTCCGAAAAATTGATCTGAAGGAAATTCCAAAAACTTCGGAGCTAGAAATACATTTTCTTGGGAATCGTGAGCGTCGAGTTAGAGTCGGCGAAGAGTGCGCTCGGGCACTTTTGAACCTTAAGCGAGAACTGCCGAAAAATAAAAATTATCTTTTTTATGGGTACCACCGCGCAAAACCCCACGATACTCGCGTCACTCCTCGCGCCATTGAATTGCAGTTTAGAGTGTGGTCGAAGCGATATTCCGAACCGCAGCTGAGGCCTAGGATTTTGCGCCACGCCTACATCATGGATAGGTTTCGGGCGGGAGCGAGTGAAAAAGAAATTATGGACGAGCTTGGTTTGCGTACGGCCTACGTATTTGCGCTTTATAAACCACTCTTAAAATTAGAGGCCGATATTCGCGGTAATTAACGCCTCTCTAAAAAGCGTTTCAGAAAAAGGCTCCAGTTCTCAAGCCAAAGGTCGGTCTGGGCGAACCCCGGTTCCCCCGCGCGATCGTAATGGATGCCATCGCCAATGTCTTCGGGGTAGTGGGTGAAGCGGGCGCTATTAAAAAGCCTATAGGCTGGGATCATGTGCGAAAGAAGATAGAAGACATCAACGATGGGTTCGCCATGTGGTGGCCGCATATGGGGTGGTGCGATCCAAAGGTATTCTGGCCCAATTTTCTGCAAAAACTCAGAAGTAGTTTGATCCCAAAGATTGTGATCTGCGTTCCACATCATATTTGTACCTAGCGCCACGATGACCAGATTGGGCCTGACCCGCGCCATAAGCTCATCGATATGGGGGGTGCGTATGCGCTGCCCACGAGATTCTCTGCCCGCAAAGTTTTTCTCATAAAACCCCCAAGGACTATCCGTGTGATTCAGAAACCATTGAGGGCGCGCTCCGCCCACGGCTAAAGTGTGAACCCGGGCCCTGGGAAGCTGGGCACGTACGTCGGCATCAAGTCTCCTGCCGAAGCTGCCTTCCATATGGGAGTCACCGACAATGAGCACGCGGTTAAATTCCCGGGCCAGTGAACTAAAAGGTAATAAACCTAAGGCTAACCACGTGATTAGGCCGACTAAAGTTTTTCTGTTTGTAAAAAGAAATTTCATCGCTACGCTCCCCTGACGCCACGCATAAGTGGTCGCTTTAGTCGTAGGTGATAAAATGAATTCCTGAATTACGCAAATCAGAGCGTCGTTTGTCGTAGCGCGCGACCATGAGCGGACTCGTCCAACCCGCCATATGCTGAATGGAACGGTGGGGTGCTAGGTGATCAAGCGCGTTGGATACGGCCGTGGCGCGCGCTGAGTGAGGGGAAACTCTGTATTCAATTCCAGCCTTTTTTGCGTACCTTTTTACAATATAGGCAATGGAGTTGGGGTTGAGCTCCTTATCGAAATCCTTTGTCACGTTATTTTTCTCGGGCGTAAGTAGGACTTCATCCTTGTTCCTGCTTTTTCCCGTGATGAGAAAATAATGTTCGATGGATTGAATCACCGAAGCCGGTAAAGGGAGAATGCGTTCACGATCGCCTTTACCGCGAATGCGAATTACGGGAATTCCACCTTCTTCAAAAAGGTCGGACGTTCTTAAGCCCACGAGCTCCGCCCGGCGCAGGCCCATGTGAAATAAAATTTCTAGAATCAGGTGGTGAAGAGCGCCGGTTTTGCGGTGGCGATCGGGCAAAGCCAGCATGCGTCGAACGGCATCATCGGGAATATCGCGCGTAGGGCTTTCCCTCCCGGCGCGAAAACTTTTTACGGCCTTGGCGGGGTTGTTAGCTAAAACGCCGTTTAGAACGAGGAAATTTAGAAAACTTTTGATGCAAGCAAGTTTCCGGTTGATGGAAATGTGCGTTAGGGGTTTGCTCGTGCGAGAGCTCGTTCGTTCTTGAAGGAGCGTTCTATATTTTACTAACGTGTGTACGTTCATGGGTAAGCCAGAAGATTTTAAGTAACCTAGGAAATCGATGAGGTCCTGCTCATAGGCGCGGCGTGTGTGGATGCTGGTCTGTTCTTTTAGGAAGGAATCAACGTAGGCGAAAAACTCTTCGTTCCAGGGGGAGTACTCCGTAGGTGCGGGCAAAGTATTTGCGGGTGAAGGTTGAACTTTATCTAACGTGAAAGTTGGTGCCAGGGAGTTTTCTAAAGCGCGGGCTGGAGACTCGTGCGCCTTGGATTCACGGAAATCTTCGATTACTGAAGTCCCGCCAATGGCCTCAAGGGAAAGGGTAATGGGAAAGGTTTCCATTACGGGTGAATAAAAAATGTTTGACGTAAATGCGTTAACGGATGGTTGCTGGAAAAATGCTATTTCCTTTTTTTTACGTTGGCCTTTAGGCGAAGTTTTTTTTCGAGGCTTCCCCTTAAGCTTTTGATTCACGCCCTTGGCCCAGGTTTTTATGCGCCCCCAAAGACCAGCCGTTTGTTCTTCACCCTTTTCCATTATCTATAATTATAGACTGAAAAGAACGGTTCGGTCAGCGGGATAAAAAGTAATTTTTTGGGAAAGGTTATTCCCAGCGACCGTCAAAAGTAGAAACTTTGAAGTCGTAGGTTTCAGCTAATTGAGCCGGAGTACATTGACCCAGCTCTTCACCGAACAGCGGGCGCGCGTATTGGTAACGGATCGCCAATCCTTCTTGGGAGTTTTGGTCCTCGATGCCGTTTTCCTGGGCGTAAGCGCGCATATTGCCAAGTCTTGAAACGAGATCGTAATTTTCTAACACTTGGTCCATGCGGCTGTCGGTGGATTCGGCACCGGCTAGAATGCTCAATACACGGTGCTCAACGGCGCGCTGGGAGGGCGTAATTGCAGATAGCAGGGTGTTGATTCCAACGGCACCGGCGCCGCCAGCGGAAATCGCGCGTCTTGGATAAAATGCTAGGATCGTACTTGATCTCGTATGCTGATCGATACTCGGGTGAGCCGCATAATAATCATTCACGCCAATGTTAAAAATCCAGGAACGATCAAGACTTAATTCCATTTGATAGACGGGAAAGCCATCTAACGAAATCGCATGGTGCTCGCGTTGGCCGGTGGGGATAAATAAAAAATGATTACGAAATTCGGATTGCCAACTTTCAACTGGCTTAAAACAAATCGGAACGGGATAAATTAATATGGGCTGTCCGGGTAGCACCAGACCACGGAAACCCCAGTGAAATACCTGATTATGACTCCGCGTCCAGTTGAGAAGGCCCGCGCCGGACGATCCTTGTTTTGAAAGTTCAGCCTCGAAGATTTTTTTCAAAATCGTGTTACGGGCGTTGACTGCACTGTTATTCGCAGGTGCGGGGGTTAAAGGAGTCGAGGACGCAGTGGTCCTTTCTTCTTCATCAAGAATGGCTTGGGCCTGAGCTTCGGTTGCTTCGTCATCTTCATCCCGCTGAATGCAGCTGATGTTCACATTGCGCAAGCCGCTCGGCGGTACGAATCGTAAACACCTCGCGGCCACAAAAAAGGTGATATCTTGCATGGCGGAAATACGCGGGATCTGCACATTAGCGAGAGTTAAAATTTGTAAAGTACGATCTAAGAGCGAATTCGCCCGGTCGGATTCTTGCCCGATAAAGCCCGTAATTGTTTGGGCGATAGCACCGAAATGAATTCCAACTACGGCACCGGATGAGTTCAGGATCGGAGAACCGGACGAACCATGGGGCATGCCGCAATCGCGTAGATTTCGCACGATGGATGTCGCAGATGATCTTGCACCATAGATAAAGGAATTTACTGCGATTCCTACGGAAGCTTCACAACTTTTGTTGCGCATTACGCCTGACGTTTCCGACATGGCGTTGAAATAAGGCATTCGGTAGGTGGGGTGGGGAGATTGGGCTCGGGAATCTTCGACGATGGAATCAAGATCAAATTGCAGGGGGGTGCGATCAGTAATGGGTTGGGCAAGTTCGATGAAGGCGTAATCCCCGGCGGGTCGCCCGCGGCGGTTATTAATCTCTGGTGGATTTGAAACCGAAGCGTAGATGACACGGCTACATTCTATGTTTGCCGCTGGCTTAGAGCGGAGTTCCGGAAAATGCATGACCATACGCCCGCGACAGTCACCATTTCCGGCTGAAAGTTGGGTGGCAATGTCTTCTGGAATACAGTGACGATTTGTCGCAATGATTTGGGGCGTGACCATGAAAGCTGTGCAACGGGCAGGCGAATAGGATTCTGGGTTTTCGCCGGGCATAAGGATGGAAAGGGATCCTACCGCCTCGTGGCAGTTTTCATCTTCGCAGGTGACGGTTTGATTGCGAATGGCGTTAAGGGCCGCAGACCTGGCCGTTTCGGCAAGCGTGGACGTTGGAGCTTCTAATGAACTCGAGGAAAAATTATTCTGGGTGGTACCCGGCCGGGTATTATCGCAGCCCGATGTGAAAAGGATTAAGGAGAATACGAACCCAACTTTGAATTTCATTTATACCTCGGACAGAAAGGTGTTAAGGGCGGATTATACAACAGCTCGCCAAGGATCTGAAGCTTAATAAACAATAATTATTTATTAAAGGAGCGCCTTTTAAAGCAAGATAACGTACTGGCCCATTATCTCCGGGCCTAACCTATGGATTGCCGCCAGGGTGTTATGTTGAGCGCATAACAAACGGCAATTTGCTGCGGTGGTTTGACCACCTAGCGCGAGTGGCTGGATATGATCAATATGTAGGAACCGGCGGGCGTTGCAACGAACATTGCTTATAGGATTGACGTAGCTGCATTGACCACCGTCCCGTTCATGAACGGCAGATTTAACTGCGCCTGGGATATAGCGTGATGGCTTTGGGTTT
This sequence comes from uncultured Oligoflexia bacterium, assembly GCA_964475985.1. GTDB lineage: Bacteria > Bdellovibrionota > UBA1018 > UBA1018 > CAYHWW01 > CAYYYP01. The sequence continues at coordinate 12,520 of CAYYYP010000030.1, forward strand.
GGGCTCGGCTTCGGCTTCGGGTTCTGGGGTTGATGAAATACTGTATGAACTTCCAGGTTTTTATTACGATCAGTCATTGCATTATTCTGAGACGAATGTGCGTTTTGGGTAGGTCCATTTGGACTTACTCTTAGCTTCCCTGGGGAAGCCGGATCTCCAAATTCAGCAGTTGGGGTCTGCATTGGCGAATTTCGACTTGGTTTTAAAAGAGGATCAAGTTTCTTTAAAAGCTGGTCGGCCATCAATTCAAACAGATCGGCATAGGTTTTTGCCGACCCGGGATGGTGACTCAGAAGTTCCTTAATTCTGGTCAGTTTCTTTTGAAATTCTGGCCGAATGGTTAGAGTGACTTCAAGATGCGGTTCCGTAACTGCGGACTGTGTTATCGAATCTATTTTTTGGTCAAAATCCGCTTTAATCATGGCGGTTTTTTGAATGACTCGAACTTTTTCCTGCCTTGGGGCTGCCGCCCGGTCAGGAGATAATTTTTGAAAAATTTCTTCGCACTGCCGTCTGGACTTCAGCGCGACGGCGCTCAGCACTTCCTGTTTTTGCACAAAAGAATATTCGCGTTTGAAGTCCCGTTTTTCGGCCACAAAAAAATCTTGGGCGGCGGCGAGGGTCGTGAGATTAACGGCGCCCGTCTTTAGGGCCACGCCAACTGTTTTAGGCATTGCTCTAAGCAATCTCGCGGCCGCAATTCGTCGATGGGCGCCGCTGTCGGAATAACCTAAATGTTTAACCATAAACTCGTGCAAACTATAAAATCCTAGGAGTGAATGCAGGCGCCTCAATTCGATTTCATTCACGGCATGTAGGACGTTAGTGGTTGCGGATCGTTCTTCCGCTACTAGCATCTTTGTCGTCGCGAGAAGTTCGGTATCCGCCAAATACGAAAGCGAGGTGAATTCGACCGTACTGCTCGTTGATTTACCGTTCGAAATTTCAGAAAATACTGCTCGTGGCGCCGACTCAATTTGTTTCATAGAAGATTTATTGTTTGCAAAACTTGTACGAAAATGGCCTAAAAACTGACCTTTTTTCGCGAGTCTTTGTAAACCGTCAGCCTTAGCTTTCCTAGGGAAGCTCTTCCTTTAGGCGAATTTTAAATCGAGACTCAAGATGTCACGCCCCACCAAATCAATTACTAACTACTTCGTTTCTAATGAACGATCCGCCGGATCTGCCTTGGGGCCGAGCGATTGGCCTAAAATCATTTAAGCAGTGAATATACCTGAAGGCGTAGACCGGTGGCCCACTTATAGCCGGGAAAAGATGTGGGTACACAGGCGTATTTACTTCGCTGACTACTTCAGCGATCCAGTCGTGCCTTGGTGTTACCCTAAACACAATCGCGGCGGTTCCATCGTCCACTTCGTGCGGCGCCACCCAACCGATATTCTCTTCGAACGATGACGTGAAGGTTAGTGCAACAGTACCTTCGATTGCGCGCACGCCAAATTCTCTGCCGGTAAGGTGCGGAGTCATAAAACTTACAAGCCTTCCGGAACGCGGGGAAAATCCAAAAAAATAAGACGAAGCCTCGGGACTAGCCATGAAGTTCGCATGCGGTGGATTAATGTACGTCACGGTCCCGTCGGCGGTGGAAGCAATTTGTGAGCTGGTGCAGGCGACCTGGAAAAGTATTTGCGCGCTCCCACGCTCATCCTCCGCAAGGCTAGATAGAATCGCGTTGCGAGTGGGTAAGCCCATCTCAACTTGGTGCTGCGGTGCAAGCGCACCTTGGAATGCATTCCGAAGGGCTACGAACTGAGCTTCCTGCCAATCAGCCTTTGCGCCTTGGGATAAAAGGCTCACCAGCAACGCAGTCGAAAGGATAAACTTTCTCATGAGACTTATTCCTCGGCACGCAGTTTAACACAAGACATTAAATAAAAACAGTTTATGTGGCCATCAATGTTGTTATAAACATTAATTCGACAAAACGGAGCCTAAACTCTGGGTGAGGCACGCCTCTTCCGTCACGGCCGCCCGCCCCGTAAGTGGCGTCAAAACCCCGGTAAGCACCTCCGTTACCGCGGCGACTCGGCTAGGATGATAATGCGGAAAACGCTGGCCCATATCGGGCAGTGGACGCGTGCCATTAAATCGATCAAGGATTTGCTGGGCGGCTTCGGCGAAGGCGTGATTTAACTCGGCTTCCTCCGGCACCTCCGAAAATACCGCGTCCGGGTGGATTCTTCTTACAATTTGCGCCGCTTCGGACACGCTCGCTTCGCCCGAAATAAAATCGCGATAAGTTCTAGCTAAACGCTCGGCCCGTAAAATAAAGTCATCCCGGTTCAAACGTTTAATGCCACCTAAGCGCGTTATGAAATTTCGGGTATTGGTAATTTCACGATTTAAAGTCCCCTGGCGTTCGGCGATGGTGTGGGCCGGTAAATCAAAAGGAGTTCTTGGCCGGGGCGGAATACTTTCAGCCAGAGGTGCTACGGGATGATCCTGGGTAATTACATTTTCTACGACCGGAGGAAGCTGCGGCGCCACTGGTTGCGCTGCCGGCAACCCGCGATTAGCGCGCGCCAACGCCCGGTTTTCTCGAATCTGGTTTACAACGTTACGTATCCTCTGCCACCACGCCGACCAACGACTTCGAAGCGTAGGGCGTTGACTAGCAGCCGAACGATTCGCCGCATCCAAATTTGGCCTGGTGGAACGTGGGTCATGTTCATAGGGCGTGCTGTCGTAAACCACCCGGGCGGACGGGTCGGTCAAATGGAGTTCGTGGGTGCGCGCGTGTAAATTATTTGCATTTAAGGTTGCCGCGCCTGCTTCCACCGAAAACTCCGTCCTGGTTTGCATGCGAATCGCCGGATTATCTTGATGATAACTTTCGAGCATAGTCGTGAACAAACCGTTCGTAGCATCACACTGCGCGCACATGATGTTATCTTCCGCAAGAAACCGTGCCCAAGGAGTGAATTCATTCACGGCCCTAGGCCTGTTTGCCGGCGGAAACGTGTATTCGGGTCGATAGCTGTAGAGCGCAGAGCCCTGCATGACTCCTTCAATAATGCGACCGTGAATTTGTCCGTTAGTTGCCCGCGTATTCAAGGCATGTTCTAAATGATTTGCGGCATGCTCAAATCCGGCGGCGCGGAATCTTTCGTTGATTCGTCTTAGCCTTGCAACGTCGTAAAGTGGATCCATGGCGTCTGGGCGCACCGCGGGTCTTACGGATGGAATTTGGTAAGTCGCGTTTACGTTAAATCCAGTGACTGTGGGATTTAACGGCCTAACGGCATAATCTCCCGTGGGTCGGTGCCGTACCACCGCGAAATCCACGCCTTGCCTAAGTGCACGACCGCTGCCGTCAACAACTTCTATTTGAGATATATCCCAACCCTCCGGTCGCGCAATCAGAGCGTCGGGCGCATTTTCGCCACCCTGCCAGGGTTCAGCGGAACGAACCATAATACGATTTGGTGCACGCGCAAGTTGCCCCATGAGCTCGGCGTTGCGAGGCTCGCGGATTTCCATCACCTGCGCTTCGGCGGGATTTAAGAAATCCTCTTTTTCACCTAAGGTAAAATGTGTTGGCAATTCTTCCCGCGGAATGCGCCCCTGATATTCCACCCTGTGCATCACTTCCGTAGTCGGAACCGAATTTGTTGCCCTTGTGTTACTATTTCCATGAAGTGGCGTAGCATTAGCTTGAGCCTGGGCGTTTCGAAACGATTCAACCGACATGCCAACGGCTAGATTGTGCACAGGTTCGCCGGTTGTTCTTGCGTGCTCCTCGCGGGCCTGCCAGTACAACATGGCGTTAGGGAAGTCGCGGTGTCCTTCCACCGTTTGTCGCCAAAGAAACGCCTCAACTGCGATGTTTTCATCAAGTTGAGTTGAAGGTGGCAGCCAGCGCAGGGGTGTTGTATGCATCCTTTCCCTCTGCATATGGGCAAGTTGAAATTCGAGATCAGACGCGTCGGTAAATTCTGGCGAAAGGATTCTTGCGGCCTCACCGTAGTACTGCAACATGAGTGGCAAGCTCCGACGAAAAAGGGTTTCCCGAACGAGCGTCGGAAAATCTGCCCTTCGACTCTGTCCAACTAGTGTATCAGGACTGGTCATCATAAAAGTGGATACTGCATCCGGATGAATTTCTGGAGGGAGGCTTGGCACGTATTGCAAATGCGATATCGGAATGGTTTGTCCGGCGATAAGCAGCGCCGGTTCCCTCGTCACTGGATTCCAGGTGATGTCAATCTGCGATAAATGGCGGGTTAATTCCGGTAATTGACCCAGTAAAAATTCGTGACCGGGCTCACCGCTAATGTCTGTATTTGGTTCAAACCCTGGGAGAGCAGGTAAATTCGAGAGATTCTGAAGCACGATATTACCGTCACCGGTGCGAACAATGTGGGTGAGATTAGTGCGAAGTGATTCACGAAGCGCTTCGGATTGTCTTGCGCGCCACAAACGCAGACGTTCCTCATAAGGTGGCGTGAGATCCGGGTGCCGCTGAAGATACACCATTTCCTCATGCGCGATCATATTCAGAAGTTGGCTTCGAAATTGCGGCATTTGGCTTAGTGTTTGGACTTGCGTAGGTGACATTTGCGGGTGCCTTACTTGGAGCGAACTTAAAAAGTGATTGCGAGCCTGGGTCTCCAACTGATTTTTGACATTTAGCGGAATCCGGCCTTCGTTAGGTGCCGAACGATTTTGGGCTTCGCGTTGGTGCTCGTTACGCAGACGTAAATAACCGTTATTTATAGTAGATAAAGGGTCGAGCTGGCCTTTGAAATGATTCGTTGCGGCAGTTTCGAGGGTTTCGTTGCGCAAACGGTGACCTATCCGCGTATCCAGCGCTCTTTGCCAGCCGGAGATAGAGTACCGGGTGAGAAACCTACGTATGAAGGGACTGCTCACGAGATCATTGGGACCCTTAGGATTTTCGAACAATGCCGCTAAGGCGGGAAGGCCCGGGCGCGCCTCGAGCAGTTCGGTTGGGTTTCCGCCGAACAGTAGAATGAGGTCGCCGTCATCTCTGGCTGCAATCGGCAGGCTTCCGTTAATTCTCAAGTTATCCACAATACTGGGGTCAAGTGGCGCTTCTCCCTGTCCGGGAATTTGCATTTTATAACCAGGATTACTGAGGAGCGATTCAACATGGACTGGGTCGTTTCCCCGAAAAGTGTGGGTCTGCAATCTTCTCGCAAACTCGCCCTCCGGCATCCCGTGTTCCCGCACCCACGTCTCATACATAGGAATTGTAGTAATGGAGCCCGTATTTAAAACCTCGCGGACCTCTGGAATAGAATTATAATATTCAGAAAGTATATTTGCGGCGTGGCTACGCGTAACGGCCGGATTGCTGACATCTAATTGTTCCGTGAGTTGCCGGCGCACCCACGGGTAGCGGGCGGCCGCTCGCCTCAGTAGCGGAAGATGGATACTGTTAAGATCAAATCCATTATTATTGGGAAGTTGCGCTAATGAATGTTCAATTAGGGGCCGTGAATAGCTTTCGGCCGGAAAATCCTGAGCTAAGATTTTGAGGAGATTCCGGGCATTTTCGCTGTGGGTATGAGTTAAATCAGAAACGCGCCCGAGAATCGCCTGCTGCACTTCCGGCAAAGCAAGCCCTCGGCCTGTGCGATATTCTCTGGAGTAATTTTTTTCCAGCCCCGCTAAAATTTCTAGCTCAGTATGCCCTGAGCGATCGGGATCAGCCAAAGCTTCGGCATAATAATCCCTGATTGCTGCATTGGGCTCACCAATCTCACCCATCGCTTCCGTAGTTTTCACGACGAAATCATTTTGGCTCAATTCTCGCAAACGGGGGAATAAGACGTTGGCGACTTGCGTTTTTATTCGGGGCGAGAGGGAGTGTAATATTTCCCGCCTCTGGTTTCCATTTGAAGGGCCAAATGCCTTCCTAATTGCACTACGCATTTCCTTATTAGAGGCTCTCAGCGCTTCTACAAATCGACTTTCCATCGCTGGACTCAGGCGGGACTCCAGCAAAAGAAATATGGGATCAGGATCGTTGTCGGCTGCCGCCGCTTCTTCGATGTCGGGATGCAAGGGGCGACCATCGGTACGCTGCATGAGTTCTAGGTAAACATCAGAATTTGGTCGAGATCTAATTTCTCGGCAGGCAATTCGCCGCACCCAAGGTACCGAGTTTGCGAATCCAGAAAACAAGGGATCAAAAAAGGATACCCTACGAGTTGCCTTTTCCATCTGCATGAGCGGACGTTCCCAATGTCTGCTTACATTTTCAAACGAGGCCCAGTTGTTGATTGCTCGTAGCAGATTCTCCCCCTGTACCAAAAGAGGACGGGTGTTAAAGGCGCGAGTGATATCTGGAATAATCTGGGGATGCGAGTTACTAAGGCGAATCAACGGGCCCAAAAGTTCCTGATGGGTGGGGAAGTGTTGAAGGAGCCATATATGAAATTGGGTCCCCAACTCCGCTGGCCATGGGAAATTTACAGCATTAAGAAGTTTAACCGCGGCGTACCCTTCGTTGAGTTGCCGGTTATTTGCAGCGCCAAGTCCGGGGGCTGGTATCCGCCTTACAATGTCTAAAAGTTGGTTGATCGCGACGCCCCGGTCTGGTTCTCCTTGCGCTAAAATAGCCCGCATTCGGGTGGTCATTGCGTCATTCCACGGCCGATCGGTCGCGTTTCCGGTGCTAAGAATTTGGTAAACTTCGTCGCGAATTTCTTGGGCCGGGGTAGCTAGCGTTTCACCCATGAAAAAACCTACGTAAAGAAGGCCGAGAATAAGGGCCGCTCGTGTGGTTCTTAGGATTTCATGAAAGTTGAATTGCACCTGGCGCATCACTAATTGGTCGGTGGTTTGGGTGAAATTGCTGAGCTCTTGAACGGCTTAAAAAGCAGATGGGCAAGACTTTCCCGGCCGTTGGGGTTTGCTCTGTGTAAATTCTAAATTACAGAAAATTATATAATGCGCCGAGTTATATACTGTCGTTCTTTCTGCTAATAAAAATCCCCAGTTTTAACCCTTGCCCCGCCCTCAACCACTTTTATTAGCTAATAATATTAGTGATAATTAAACTTATCAACAATAAATGATTTAGACATAGCAGTACCTAGGACATCAATGGTCCTAAGTTGGAAGTTTAGGGACGAAAAAGCATGGCGCTAAAGCACGGTTCTATTGAACGCCAAGCTTGCGCACCGCAGTATGATAAAAACTAAAACCGCGCTTTTTTGCATAAAGCAAATTCGGGCTTAAATCTCCTGAGCCAATATAGGGACAGGAAGCATCGGGTAGGGGATTCTTTCCATTTTCGAGGGCAGAGTAAAATTCCACAACACAATCCTGCCCTCGGGTGAGGTGATTGTACCAATTTACGTAGGCACCCGGAAATCCCCACTCATCCCAGAAAGTCAGAGTTAAAAAAGTGAACAGGGCAAGGGCCACCGGCAGTCGCACATTGCGCCATGCGTTAAATTTATGAAGCATATTTACCCAAAGATAGAGGGTGAAGGGGACACAGATGAGGCCCCATTCCGCATAACGCATAGCCTTCGCTTGAGTCAGCCCAAAACCCGCACGTCCACTAGCAATGCTGAGCAGCGGCAAAAGAAGGCCAAGCCAAACCGCAAAAACAAGCCGTTCTTGGGTGGTCGCAAGCTTAAGGGCTTTTGTACGAAAGAACAGATAAACACCTGGGATGTGGACCACAAAAAACGTGAGTAGAGAAAACCCTAGGGACAAATTTCTTAATCCAAAACCTAGACTTAAAACTTCGGCATAAAATCGCCAAAATTTAAAAGTTATGGGCAGAAGCGGCACGGGGTGATGGGCAGGTCTTTGGTAGCCCTTGAAATAGAGACCGATAAAAACCAAGGTATAGGTAGTAATCACCGCAGCCTGAGCAAGCCTTGTCTTTTTGTTTTTGGGGGATGCATCCTTCAGATCAAAAAATACTGAGATTAAAAATACAATAAGCCCTGCGAGCACGGCCAAAAGCCCTGCCGCAAAGGAAAATACCGCCAAAAAGGCCGTCATTGCCCCCCAAAAAACATGGGACCACTTGATTTCTGATCTTAAAATGCAGTGCAGGAAAAGAATCGAAAACAGGATTGATGAGTGAAAGTGAATATTGAAGGGAAGGCTATGGTTTTCCCAATTGATGGGACTAAAAGAAAGGCAAAGCCCAAAGGGAATGAGCCAGCCAAACTTTGATTTAAACTCCTCGCGCAGCGTAAAATAACAAACGCCCATAAGCCCCGCAAAAAACAAATGCAGCACCACGAGCATATGCAGGAGATTAAGCCCGTTTATTTTATAGATGAGCCAAGCAAAAAATTTCGTGATGGCGATGCGATGTTCATTGTGAAACCGAAAAATCCACTCTGGATCAAATGCATCCTGAACACCATCCCGCTCAAAAAGCATCCAGCTGTCGGCAAAGGGGATATCCAGAGAAAAATGGTACGCATAAAAAAATTGAACACAGAATAGGACGGCCGCCAGGGCCGTAAAAAACCTGCATAAATACAGGTTAAAATCGGGCGTTTTGCTTACGTTTTGAACTTGGTTCATAAAACTTCAAAGAAGTAACATCATGACAGCAAAATTGAAATTTAAGAATCTCGCGACTATAGAAGCGCAAAAAGCTAATGCGCTGACCGCCCCCTTGGCGCAGGCGCGTGGACTGCCGTAGGAGCTGTCGCGCTTTGGCATCTCTGCGTGAGAATTCGTGTGGCAAGGCTCGCCGCGATTTGTTCCGGCAACATATCAAATGAAAGGTAAGGCCGAAGAGGGTCTACTTCAGGAAACCGGGGATTGGGCTGCATGCAGGCAAAGCTTGGGTTTGCGGCTGCTAAGTTTAGTGGAACTGGCCTTGAGCCTCCTGCCTGCGGACCCGAACAGAAATTTATGTAACAAAAATTATTTGTGGTTGTGCGTGGGGGTACCATATCTTGGAATATCGGAACGACGAACTGGACTCGGGTACATGCTTCGTTGCGGGAAACGTCGAAATCAGTAAATCTCTGAAGAAGGGGAAGGACGTCTCGGGCTGAGATTTCAATCTCACCAAATAGCCGCAAAGGCTCAGGCATTCGTAAGACTTCCGGCCTCCGACCTCTCCTTTGGACTCGTGGGATCACCTCTGAAGGAATTTGCTCGCAGCGGCAAACTTGATTGCTCTCGTCGCGGTAATTAGCCCGCATAAGGCTGACCGAGCATTGAGCCCTTGATCCGGTGGGGCAATCTGGAAGCAACGGCAGGGCTTGCCACCCAGCGTAGGCCTGAACCAAGTTCAACCCATGACAGTAGGCCGTTAGGTTTTCATTTCCTTCTGCATCTTGTGGGTTCTGACATGCCGCAATAAGGTTGTTCGTCCCCGTAGAGTTTAACGAATTTCTGAAAGTAGAAAAATTTTCCGCAATAACGGTGTTTCTTGCGTAGGCCGATACTGCATTCCTTTGCAGTGAAGGAAGGAGAGTCGTGACCATCTGCTCTTGAATCGCGTGACTAAGGCGATCGGCCAGGGTTCGGAATCTGGCGATTCTACGGCGGCCATCTAAGGTCATTTCATCGGTCACGCCTGGCCGGGTACAACCGTTAAGCGAAACATCAGCGGGCGGCCGTTGCAAAATATTTTCGCTCCACCTTAAATACTGTTGCGAGAGTAACTGACTAGCCTGCGACGCTGCGCGAGGATTTCCTATTGGAGCAGGACCCTCTATCCGATATTGGCTGACATCAAGACGTTCGTTATCCAAAATAATTGAATCATCGGATAGGCCCATGGGGTCTGACCAATACCTGCTGCAGCCCGCAAATTGTGGAGCTAACTGAGCAAGCTCTGCGTTCAGTCTTTCAATTACGGTTGATGAGGCGGGAAGGGCAACTTCGTAATTAGAATTTCGGATAACGCCATCAAGTAAGCCTAAATGAAAACAGTGAGGACCATCTGTGGTTGCATCCCTTGCAAGGCAAGCCGTGATTTGAAATTCCCCTTCGGGCTCCCATTCAAGATTTGATAAAATAAAGTTAAAGCCCTCACCGGGAAAGTCAGCATAGGGTTGCCCCACAAGTTCGGAATTGCACCCAATCTGGCGTATCCCGAAATAGGTTGAGAAATAGATGACGTACCTAGGATCTCCTTCGTTCTGAAGTTCAGAAGGATCTCTTCCGCCCAAGACCCGTAGGTCAGGAGCATTGCAATTGCGCATCACCCGGTTACCGGTTGTGAGTTGAGTGATATAAAATCTAAATAATCTTTGTTTGGCTTCCGTTAAAATCTGCTCATGCGTGCCGCTGCGAGTACGATTATATTGCGCTAACGCGAGACGATAATTCGAAATCAAACCCTCACTGCCGCTAGCGACATCTCTTCGAAGCCGATTCAAGGATCGCAGAATTTCATCATATTCATTCGGGGCTACGCTGTGTTCACGCGTAAATTCTTCCCTTACGATCCTGGTTCTATCTTCGACAATGCGCTGGCAGCCTTTTTTATGAGCCAGTTCCGTGATGATTCTAAGCGCACGCGCAGGTTGTACAACTTGTCCGGCTCCATCTACGAGAGGATAGGGTGGCGCAGCGGATTGTGCGAAGGCCCGCGAAGCATTCAAGCTATAGTAACTTAAGATGAGTGCAATAGCGGATAAATTAAAACACTTAAAAAACGCAGATTTCATCTCAATGACTCATCGGAAAAATCTCGGTAAAACTTTAGTAGATTCCGTGGGCAGCTAATACATTACTGACAAGCCACGCCAAACCGCGGAGAAACCATAGAGCAGTTTTGTTTCACTTCCGCCGGGCTTAAATTTACGTCATAAAAAATGATGTGCCCAAGGCTAGCGTTCAGAGGCAAAAGGCCATCTGCCTGGCCTCCCACAACCAAGTTTCCGCTCACGCCTCCGCGATTGAAACTCAACGCAGCATCCGCCGTTAATGCACCATTTTTGTAAATGGCAATCTCGTTTCCATTGAAAATGAAATTTAGGTTTACCCAAGTTTCATCGGCTACCGTAACCGTACTCAAAACGCTTACCGCACCCTGGCTAAACTGTAAGTGGCCATCACTGGTGATGCGCGCGATGAGCTTCTGCGCTGAGCCCATGGAGAAAAGCGTCATATCCGAACCCAGAGTAGGGTTCACCCAAAGGTCTACACTTCCCTGTACCGGAAATGTGAAGTTTTTAAGTTCAAGTCGGTCATCGGTTCCATCAAAACTTAAACGATAAGGATCAAGCGTAGTCCCGCTGCCTTGCCAGCCACTTACGCCAGCGTTGCAATCTATTGAACTAAAATTATTTAAGTTAAGGTCGTGGGCATATTTAGAAAGATCAAAAAAACGCCGCTGAGCAGCTTCACAGCCTGGATCATAGGCGTTGATTCCGCCTTTTGCATTCCCTGGATCATACCAAGCCAAAACATGGTCCGTTACAACTTCGCCGACATTAGCGATCCGAAACCTATTTGCGGTTGCATCGTAATCTGATTTAATTTGGTCCACAGTCGTTACGGCAGAGCCATCCGCGCTGCCATACAACCTAAAGTCGGCCAAAGCGCCAGTCCATGCGGAACTTCCATTTGCGGTTGCACCGATAAATAGATTTGATGATGGAGTAGAATAAGTCGCGCCAGCGCTCAGCTGCGGATTCACCGCGCACTCAAGTCGCCCATCCACAAAAACTTGCAAAAGAGTGCCATCCCAGTGGCCAGCCAAGTGATGCCACGTCGGAGTGCTACCCCCTAGTGAGGAGCTGGATTGACAGCCAAGATAACTCGTCGAGCTCACTAAGGAGGAAATATCAGAAGCGGGAAGTGCATGATTCCAGATCGCAAAATCATCTAACTGGCCTTGAAAGCCCTGAGATCCACTCGGCAGAGCACCAAGCGCTAAAGCTGCCGAACTTGCCCCTGTGCCAAAGGCCGAAATCGCCAGGGATTGCGTGAGAACGCCGTCCAAATAAAACGCAACCTGCGCTCCATCACCCACGTAGGCCAGGTGATGCCAATGAGAATCATTTACAGAGTTATTCCCGGTGGAAACCTCGCCAAAGGATGAAGTTCCATTATGCAATTGAGCAACGTAGCGATGATTCAACGGCTGATAACGAATTTGCATTCCTTTGCCGCTACCGCTCGTTTGGGTGCCCAGAAGGACCGGCTCATAGCCTGGGTCCAGTTGCGGATCTGAAACTTTGGCCCAGAGTGCTAACGTGAATTTTCCACCATTCTCAAATAAGCGCATCATGGTGGGGGTTCCGATTCCACTTACAAATGAGTTTGCTCCGGGTAGTTCTACGGAAAAGTCCGCATGATCTGGATGTGAACTCCCACTACCTAAAATTACATTTGAAGAATAGGTAGCCGTAGAATTATAGATGCCGGTGACCCCTCCCGAAAGTGCGATATCGTAGGCCAGCGCGCCCGAGGTTTCATTCAGTTTAAAAAAATGTTTTGGTCCCCGGGATAAAATATTATTCATCGGGAAATGAAGATATTTTCCCGCGTTGAAATGGTTCAGCGCCTGTTGTGCAGAGAGAGGATAACCGTAAACTGCTACTTCATCGATTTGCCCTACGTGGTTATAAAGGTGCCAACGAGATGCGCCGCCAATGGCCATGGCAATATTTCCGGTTCCATAACTTGCGATGGATGGAATGGGCATTCCAACATTTGCATACGGAACTCCGTCCACGTATAAACGCATTTTATTTTCAACCGGATCCCTCGTCGCTACGACATGGTGCCATTCGTTCAGGGAGACGGCACCGCCTGCACTATTGGCAATCCAGCCCGATGATCCGTAACTCATGAACTCAACCCGAACGCCTGCGCCCCCCGGGGTCGGCGACAATTGAATATATTGGTTTCCGGTATTGTAGCTACCCACCATGATCAGCATATCTTGGCCCGCTGGTACGGAAGGCGTCTTAAACCAAAGTTCATAACTGTAGGTCTGAGTAACGAATGCCGCAGGCAATGCCGCCGATGTACTAATCTCCTCATCGTTTTGGCCGGAAAAAGTCACGGCCGTATTGCCGTCTGAATGCAAGGCCCCGGACACTTCTTTCGTTAGACTGGCTGAATAATTCAAGTGAAAACCGCTTGGCCCTAGATCCGTTGCTACTGTGGTAGCCGCGTTTTCCCCTAGGCGCCAGTAGGAGAGGGGGTGGTCCCTGAGAATGAGACTTTCATAGTTTCCTTTTCCTACTTGAAACTCAATCTTTCCCGCTTCCTCTAAATGGGCGACAGTGGTTTGCCTCACAACAAATCCGGAATTTGACCCGCCGCCATTACTTAAGATCACACTAGAAGGAATATTTGGAGCCGCGCTCTTTAACCAAGTGCTGAAGGCAAATTTCGTAGCGCTTGAGATCGTTGTCCCGAGGCTTAAACGATCAGCGGGATCTCCGGCAAAATCTAAACTATAAAAATTTATAGAACCACCGTCGCCCTTCCACGGATTTACGGACGTAAAAAAACCCGACAGGTTAGCCGTTAGGCCGGACCACAAATCTAGCCATGCACTGAGGTTATCGCGGGCCGTTCCGTCGAGCCTTGGGGCAGTTCCGTCGCTTAAGGAAGCGTCTAAAGCCATCGCAAGGTTGGTGATCGGGAAATTCTCGCGTACCGAGACCAAAAACGTTTTTGCACCACCAGCTCCGTAGGCATCGCTCGGAGTAAGAGTGAACCGAAAGGTTCCTCGCTGATTTTTGGTGGGCCACCACGCTAAAACTCCGGTGGATGAATTAAATTGCACTTGTCCTAACGTAAGAGCGCCAGCCACTTGGATTAATGAAGCTAAATTCGTACAAGGTGTAGAGGGGCTTAAAGTATTGGGATCCGTGGCACTCAGGCCCACACTCTCAACCGTGCAAGTCACGTTCACCGTATCGCCCTCGGTATCCGAAAGGCTTGGCGTGAATGAAGCTAATTCCCCTTGGGGCACTGGACCTGGCAGGGTTGAAATCGGAAAAACTCTTGAAGCTGGTTCCGTAAGTTCTGGGGGGTGATTGATTTCGCCCGTTAAACCAATGGTTAAGGACTGCGCGGTTGAACCATCATGGTAAGAAATAGTTAAGGAACCAGAAGTACTGCCGCTTCCAGAAGTTGGTGCAAAGGTTACTTCAAGGGAGCAAGGCGTGCCCCCATTCGCGATGGGCGTTAAACTTCCAGGGGTGGCGATGGACCCGCAATGGTTATTCGTAAGTGAAAAGCCTGGGCCCGTGACGGTTGCAATAACTTGAGTGGCGCTGTCTTCTCCGGCATTCCCAAGGCTAAAAACTTGGGATTGGGGTTGGTGTGGTGAAGTAGAAACGATGCCAAAGTTTTTAACGGAAGGAGTGCTTACTAACGCCGCTCGGGAAACGCCCGAGCCAAGAAGCGGAGGCAGAGCTACGGGGCCAATCTGAAGGCCATTGCTTGGAGTATCCGTGGCCGACCCAAATGGATTTGAGCAACCAGGAAGTGCCACCATCAGCACGAGCGAAGATGCTAACCCCATTCCCCTTGGTGAAATTATACGCACGATCACGGCCCCCAGATATTTAGGATACCGCAATACTTGACAATAACAATCAGATTATGTATGTTAAGGAAATTGCCGTTAAATCAAATGGTTGCCGAGAGAATCGAGAATCATTCTTGCCTAACTTTGGTTAGTCTTACCAGGTCCACATGATGGCTACGACGGTATCAAACCAAATTCCGGTACGGTCGTCGATGCCGGCACCGCTGTTCATATACTTGGGATCATAGGCGTCAGAGAAGGTCATGACGTTGGCCGTGCTTTCAATTTGCAGATACATCTTTTTAGGCTTGAACGTGAGCTCAAAACCGATGCCGGCGTTCAATCCAAAGGTACTTGAATTCTCCGACTCCTTTAGTTCCGCAAAAGTATCGGTGCGCTGATAGTAACCACCACCAAAAATGATGTGAGGACTTACGAAGGTAATGGGTGCGGCGAGGTCCTTCGTATCAAAGTAATATTTGACCTGGGCGAGAAGCCGAAAGAGGTTGGTCGAAGTTTGGCGGTCGGGCAGGACGTCATAGCTGTGTTTGCTGTTTCTTACGCTAATCTGCAGAGCCACCAGGAAATCAAACCAGTAGTTCAAGCGAAAATCCAATGTTGGAAATCCGCCTTGATAGAGCTTACCAGCATTTCCCATGGGTGCCGTGAAACCAAGCCCTAAACCGACACCAAAAAATCTTCCGTACTGGAAAAATTTTTCATCACTTTCTTCGTCTTCGTTTTCAAATTCCCCGTACTCCGAAAAGGGGCCCGATAAAAAACTTCCAGAGTCATCGGTCTCGGCTGGTTGGTCAAAGGCTCCCTGGGCTTGCGCAAGGGCTAAGGTAGGCAAAAAATGCAGGTTGGATAGGAGGGCAACGGTTAGAAACGTTTTCCTTGAAATTGATATTTTTCTCATCCCCATCCCAGATTGTAATCAGACTAAAAGTAAAAATGAACTCCCGCATGCAAAAAGGTATAACCCACGGTCTTTAACACCACACTCCCCGTGACATTAGAAAGGGAAGCGCCGGCTTCAAAACTAAGCCCAAGGCTTTCTAGACCCGGAATGAAGACTTCGGTGCCAAAAAGGGCTAATCCTTCAATTCCGCTTTTGTCCGCCTTAATGAGGCCAGCCCCCAGGGCTCCGTAAAAATTGAGGTTAGTTTCATAAAAAATATTTTTATAAATTTTTGCCCCGATGGTGAACCCACCGGGTGACTGCGTGTGCACTCCAAAGGCGCCCGATGCGGCGAGATCTTTTGAGAGCCCGTACTTTACGCTTAAATTTGGGATTTCTTTAAAAAGGCTAGAGTTTGAAAACTCATTCATGAACCCAACACCGACCCGGCCCGACATATCCTTGGAAAAACCCTGCCGCTCAAAAATTAAAAATGCCATCACGACCCAAGTGGGAATTAAAGCACGGTATAAAACGTTCTTGCCCAGTTGTGAAATCACAGTCATAACATGAGATTAAAGTAAGATGATTGAAAAGGGA
Organism: uncultured Oligoflexia bacterium; assembly: GCA_964475985.1. GTDB lineage: Bacteria > Bdellovibrionota > UBA1018 > UBA1018 > CAYHWW01 > CAYYYP01. The sequence goes on from CAYYYP010000030.1 coordinate 28,506, forward strand.
GGCACACCGTGTCAGCAATTACTCCTCAACTAGAAACTGAAAAAACCGTAAATTCCATAATTGACGGAATCTTAAAATTTCGGGCGCAGATCGCGGCGGCAGCGGCAGTACTCCTGGTATTTTGCGCGGCCTATTTCCTCTACCAAAATCATCGTGAAAACGTAGCCCAAGAGGCAGCCTCCGCATTGTTCGAAGCTGGACAGGAGAAGGGCGCCGCGGCCACGAGGTCGCTAGAAAAAATCGCTAAAGATTATCCAGGAACTTTGGCGGGTTATGAAGCTCAAATGCGGCTTGCAGAACAGCAGTTGAATTCAGGTGATGTGAAGGTCGCTATTACGGAATATCAAAAGGCGCTTGATTCAGCGCCATCCAAGCCCCTAAAGGCATTTGCTCATTACGGCCGAGGATATGCCCACGAGAAAAACCACGACTATGATTCGGCGCTAAAAGATTATCAGGAAGCGTTGCGATTTGATTTTAAAAGCTTAAAACCTGAGCTCTTGTTAGGCCTTGCTAGAGTGTCCCAAAGCAAAGGGGATTCCGCCAAGGCTTTGGAATATTACAATATGATTGCGGCCGAATTTCCGGGCACGCCCTATGCTCAGTTCGCCCAGGCCCATAAGAGCGCTAAGTAAATTACGAGTGAGGCATTTTAAGAAGCACCCTATGGTCCAAAAACAGAATTTTTCATTTCTATCAGTTCTAAAACTGTTTTTTTCATTCGAAGTCGTTACCGTTCTAATTTTGTTTTCAGGCCTGCTCATTTTTTCAAGCTCCGGATGCAGTTCTCGTAATTTACGTCGAGGCGTTACCTCCCAGAGCTTTAAACCAAAATCGTATAACGACACGGGTAGGACAATCCTTGAACGCAGGGTTTCTCATACGACGCGCACCGAAGACCCGGAAGCTGGCGTAGAATCAGCCGAGCGCGCAGCGCCCGCCGTATCCAAGGATTTTATTTTTGTTGGAAGCGAAACCGTGGGCGTAGAGGCTTTGCACCGGGGGACGCTCGGTCGTAAATGGAAACTCAACGTAAAAAATGGGGTGAGCAGCAGGCTTTTACTTCAAGACAACGCCCTTTATTTTGGGGCTAATGACGGGTTCTTTTACGCCGTGAATGCCGATACGGGTGCGGTGCTGTGGCGTTATGAGACGCACATGCCAGTGGTGAATCGCGCGACCTTGGTTACCGGCGGGGAATTTCCGCGCATTCTTTTTGCGGCAAGCGATGAGATCGTACACTGTCTTAATGCCACCAATGGTCAGTGGTTATGGCACTACAAACGTAGTCAGCGCAGCCAGACGGCCATTCGCGGTAACTCAGTCCCATTGGTCCTTGGCGATAGGGTGATCGTTGGGTTTTCCGACGGCTACACGACTTCCCTTGGCCTTAAAGATGGCAACCTTCAGTGGGAAACCAAAATCCATAACGGAAATAAATTTCAAGATGTGGACGCCCAGGCGGTGCTAGATCCAGAATCTTCGAAACTTTCTGAAGGTGAACAAAAAATATTCATGCCTTCTTATGACGGCGGGCTTTATGTGCTTAGCGTTCGCGATGGCCATGTGTTTTGGCACGCCGACGTCGGGGGTTCACGCCAGGTGCAATTTGACGGTAAAGAAGTGTACGTGCCTTCGTCCGATGGTCACGTGTATGCACTGGATAAAGATACTGGGAAGCGGCACTGGAGTTTTGAACTTGACTTAGGTACGCCGACCGAAATAGTACTAAATAGTTCTTATTTAGCTTTTGGAAGTTCAAGACAGTATTTTTATGCGATCCGGAAAGGTGATGGATCACTTGCCTACCGGCAAAATATTGGGCTTCGCTCAGGCTTCACCAGCGCGCCGGTAAATTTTGAAAATGAAATTTATTTACTTTCTAATGCAGGAACTCTCATGAGTTACCGCTGGAATTTGTAGGCATAACTTTCCCTCGCATTTTCGGCATTTCGGAATTGAGGTTTGTAACGCTTGCAATCAAAATCATTTGCCTTACGATAAATAATTCCTTCACTAGAGAATGAACTTGATTGTTTTATTCTTTTTTAAGTTTGTTAGCGCCCCTTCATTATTCCATAAATAATTTTTATTGAAATTATCACCACGAATTTTTAGAATGGAATGGACCGCTAGACTGCTATCGTGGATGTTGATCTAGGCAAGACTGTTGCTTTGAGATGGCAAACTTAAAAATGGAAATAAAAAGACTTAAGCCATCGGCCTCGCGGCCGATAGGGGCTTTGAACAACCATTCCGTTTTTCAGTGAACAAACATCAACAACAGGAGCTTGAAATGATAAAAAACCCCTTCCAAAAGACACCGCGTCTTTTGTTTCTGATACTTACCGCCCTGACCTCGGGCGCATTAGGCACGGCTTCGGCATTGGCCGCCGATGTGCATGTATATCCTGGCGGATCCATTCCTAGTGCGATTAACAATGCCAACCCCGGTGATCGGGTATTGGTACACGCTGGGACCTATGCCGGTGGTGGTTGGATTGGTAAACAAGGTACGGCTAGCGCACCTATACAAATTATTTCCATTGACGGTCCAAGAACGGCCATCGTTCAGGGCGGAGGCGAAACCCTTCGCATCGGCGACGCATCGGCCTACCTTACCTTTGACGGACTTGAATTTAAAAACAGCGGTGACAACACCATTCATATCGATGGCAATTCTCACCACATCACCCTTAACAATATATATGCCCACGATGCCGGAATGAACGGCGACGTAGTAAAGGTGAATCAATCTCACCATATAACGATCAAAAACTCTGAGTTCGCGAGACCTGGGCGCCGCGATATCGTTGAGAATCCCTATCAAGAGTGTCTTGATTTCGTGGACGTAGATGATTCTGTAATTCAGGACAACTTCATTCACGACGGTGGTTCCATGCTGATGTTCGTAAAGGGTGGGGGTCGAAACACCATCATTGAGCGAAACGTTGTAAGTTATCAGCGCCCTGGCGCCAGCGATCCCTTAGTCGGAATCGGCGGACCAACGGACGTAGAATTACTTCAAGGTGAGCAGTACGAAATCATTGGCGTCACTTTTAGGAACAACATTTTGATTGGCGGCGTTACCGGTGCCCTTGCTTTGTATGATGCCAACGGCGCTTACATCGCAAATAATTTGTTTCTTAATAATGATCGCGTTGTCGTTGAATTCCGCGCCGGCAATGGCCCTGCGGCAGAGTCAAATGATGTGCGAGTAGTGAACAATATATTCGCGGACACTCGTGGCAGCATGCCAATTCCTTATAAGTTGTCGAGTCACGGTTTAAGAAACCTATCAACTTCAAACAACGTTTACTGGAATAACGGTGCGGCAATTCCTGCTACATCGGTAGTAAATATCGCAAACGAAGCCGGTAAGGTGTTAACAAACCCCTTAGTGGCCAGCGTAAGCGCTACGCTCACTAGCCGAGCTAGTCTCGTTGCTGGGGTAAAACCAGCTGCAGGATCCTCAGGCGTAGGTAAAGGAATGGTTGCTTCGGCAAGCCCGTTCTTAGTAACTAACGACGTAATGCTTGCTTCGCGTTCAGGTTCAAGCCTTTTTGATATTGGACCGTTTTATTTGAGTGGTGGAAGCTCGGCCCCTGCGCCAACTCCTACCCCAACGCCAACTCCTACGACCACTGCTTTAACGGCGCTGACTTATTCCATTTCTCCAAATCCTGGAGTTGTGGGAAGGTCAGTAACCATTACGGCCACGGCCACGGGCACCGGTGCCATCAGTCCGCTTTACCGATTTTGGGTAGTTGATACCAACGGTAACTGGAACATGGCTTGCGGTGATTATGCTTCTCGCAACACTTGCGTTTACACGCCAAATGTTGTCGGTGCATATCAAGTCGCAATTTCGGCGAAAAACTCGACTTCGGCAGCTCAGTACGATCTCACCACCAACGAAATCCCATACACTGTAGGTAGTGTTCCGGTTTCATCGGTCGCAGATTTTACGATGACATCTAATGTTTCAAGCCGAACTATCGCTCAGGGTGCATCAAATAGTTATAATTTAACTTTTGTGCGCAGCAATGGAAACGTTGATCCCATTAACCTTAGTGTTCGCGGATTGCCAGCGGGCGTAAGCGGAGCATTGTCCCAGACTACCCTTACCGGTAGCGCGACAACCGCAAGCCTTAAGCTTGTAGTACCGATCACCATGGCGACGGGAACTTATCCCTTCCAAGTGGTAGGCGTGCGGGGAACGAGCAGTTCTTCACAAACGTTAAATCTGTCATTGGTGGTTTCAAAACTCTCTAACTTCCTCGTTTCTGCGAGCACTCCAAGCATTACGGTGCAACAGGGTTCCGCTGGAAACGTGAGTGTCCTTGTAACTAAAGGCTCTAGCTACACTTCAAGTGTTGCGTTGAGTTTGGTTTCAAGAACAACTGGAGGCGGAGTTATCACGGGCAGTTTTTCACCAAGTTCAATTAGTTCAGGATCAGGGGCCGTTACAACTTCAGTGTTGAGGCTCAATGTTCCGGCTAGTCTAACGGCGAAAACCTATAACTACTATGCAAGAGCGACCGTGGGATCTACGGTGAAAAACGCGGCATTTAGCGTGGTGGTTTCACCGGCACCCGTAAACACGTCAACGGCAACCGCTACGGCTACGGCAACTGCAAGCAACACGGCAACCGCGACCAATACGGCAACCGCGACCAATACGGCAACTGCAACGGTAACGGCGACCAACACCGCTACCGCGACGGCAACCGTTACGGCCACGGCAACTGCAACCAACACTTCAACTGCGGTGGGCCTAAGGGCCTTTCCGGGCGCTGAAGGTTTCGGTGGCGCAGTTACCACCGGTGGTCGAGGCGGACGAGTGATCTACGTAACCAACTGTAACAACAGTGGTGCCGGATCTTTGAACGCAGCCCTTGCGGAAACTGGACCTCGTAACATTCTATTCAAAGTGAGCGGAATCATTGATTCTACCGCAGAAATTCGTAATGGAAATGTGACCATTGCTGGTCAGACTTCTCCATTAGGAATGACAATGCGCGGAATCTTAAGTGATTGCGTGTATGAGTCAGGAAACAATTGCTCCAACATCGTAATGCGTTACCTGCGCTCTCGTCCTGGAACTTCCAGTCAACGAAACGCTGGTTACATGATCGATGACGGTTTGCGCCTAGACGGTGCAAACAAAGTGGTAGTTGATCACGTTGAAGCATCCAATGGCCTTGATGAAGCGATGCAGGTGTCAGGTTCCAGCGACATCACCATCCAAAAGTCCATTCTTGCGGAAACGGCAACGAGCCACGCGGAGTACGGCGGAATGCTCATCAATTACAGCTCAACGACGAAGCCCCTTGATCGTATCAGTTTGGTTGGAAACCTCTGGTACAAATTAGGTGGACGTATGCCGGAGCTGAATTGTGACTTCAATCAAGACCCAGGTTACGGCACTTCAAACTGCCGCAATCACGTGCTCAACATTGAAATCGCAAACAACCTCGGCATGGATCCTGGTTACCCGATGTTCTATGATTACAACGATTGGCAGAGCCAATTGTTAGTGAACATGGCTTGGGTAAACAATTATTACTTTGCTCGCGCCACTTACCCTTATGCCATGAGCATGAACTGGACGAACCCTACAAGTAATAAGATCTTCATGAGCGGAAACGAAATGAACCTCAGACCCGGATGGAAGGATGCTGACATTGTTTACAATGACAACGATTTCCGTACGCAAACTTCACCTGCAACGGTGAATGCGGCGGCAGTATTGTCGGCTAGACAGAGCAACTTCCCCGCAACGAGTGTAGTGCCAACAAGCCAATTGATGGACTACATCGCAGCGAATGCCGGATCTTTCCCTCGTGACACGCGTGCTAACCGCTACATCAATGCCGTAAGGTCAAAGACTTTGCCTGCGACATACAATGCTGCGGATTATCAAAGTGCCCCGAACGATGCATACATCCTGAACACCTCTTCCTCCTGTGTAGTGAATACGCAGTTGGTGGATACGGACAACGATGGCATGCCCGATTCATGGGAAACCTCTAATGGCTTGAATCCAAACAGTGCGGCAGATGGAAATGCAACTTCCCTCTCCGTCGCAAAAACTGGAGTCAGCGGTTATACAAATCTTGAAGTTTACCTCGATGAACTTTCCAGGAATTTGAGATAACTTAGGCTTAGTTCCTAAAAAACCAAGGCCGCCCTTCTTAACGGAGGGGCGGCCTTTTTTATTTGTACAATCTCAATATGAACTATTTAATAAGGCCTTCGCGCTTCATTACGATCTGTACCGAGGGCCGCTCAGAGATCCTTGCTGCGTACTCGTTAAGACTGCGATAACGATCGGTGGGGACTTTTAAGGATTTAGACCAACTGTAGACCGTGAAAAACAGTGCATCGGCCACGGAGAATTGATTTCCCGCCAAATAAGTGTGTTTCGCTAGGTGCGCTTCCGCCTGGCTAAAGAGGCGCTGAACATCGCCTACCACTTCTTTGCGATCGTCCTCCGAGATCTCATCGGAAAACAGCTGACCAATGGTTGGGTGCAAATCTGACGAAGTCCAGGCGAGCCATTGATAGGCTTGGGCATATTCAAACGTACCGTGCCTGGGCAAAAGCTCAGGTGCCTGGGCAGCTGCGTAGGTAAGGATAGCGATGTTTTGCGTCAAAACTTTTCCGTCATTTAAAACCAAAACCGGCACCGCCGCCTGGGGATTGAGTTTGAGGATCTCTTCCCAGTTTCCAAGTACTGGCTCAAATTTAAGGCCAGCTTCCTCAAAGGCAATGTGACAGGACATGGAGCAAGCTCCGGGGCTTAACAAAAGTTTCATGATGATCCTCCTCCTTGGGGCTCTTAAAATTTAGAGCTTAGGACTTATCTGTCAAGGAGATAGCGTTTTTGGGCGAGTTTCAGCTGATTTTCCACGAAGGAATTTAGGGAAAGGTTTGCGGCGTGGAGTTGCTGTGGAATGAAGGAGGCCCCAGAGAGACCCGGCAATGTATTGGTTTCCAAAAATACGGGACCATCCTTCGTAAGAATCATATCGGTACGCGAGTAACCAAAGCATCCCAGGATTTTGTGAGCGCTCAGCGCCATTTTCTGCGCCTGGGCTTTTTCAATTTCGTTCAAATCGGCCGGAGTGATTTCTGTGGTGCCGCGGCCCAAATATTTTCCCTGATAATCAAAGGAACTATCCTTGGCGAGCACCACCTCGGATGGGGGCAATACGTTAAGCGTAGTCCCATCTTCATTCTGAAGAACGCCTACCGTAAGTTCTCTGCCTTCTACAAAGGCCTCCGCCATGAAGTTAGAATAGGGCGAAGCTGCAATCATTTCGGCGGCCGAACGAAGATCTTCACTTCGTTTGACGATTTGCAAACCAAAACTTGAACCGCTCGCAATGGGCTTTACTACCAGGGCGCCAAAATTTTTATAAAAATTAGAAAGCAGTTCACCAGCACTTTTATCGTTTTTAGGAATTACAATTTGCTCTGCTAAGCGCAGACCTGAAGCCTTTAGCGCATGCTTAGTTTTAGTTTTATCAAAACAGAGAGCACTGGCCTTTGCCCCGGAACCAGTAAACGGGATCTTGAAGGTTTCCAGCAGCTGCTGAAGGGTTCCATCTTCGCCCTCCGTTCCGTGGAGCCCTAAAAAAACGACATTTTCTTTTACAGATTGGGATTTCGCTAAAACTTCGACAAACTCGGTAAGGGAGGCCGCAAATTTTTTCTGGGAAGCTTTGAATTGAATTTCAAACGGGCGTTCGTGGCCCAGAAGTTCCGCCTTTTCCACGGGCGAAATCACGCCCGAGGGATCGATGAAAAAAATTTCGCGGAAAGAAAAGGTTTTTACGAGGTTTTGGGCGGAGGCTACGGAAACCATACGCTCATCCGAACTGCCACCAAAGAGTAAGATTGAGTTCATAAATAAGCCCCTCCACCGGATTCCTATTTTTATTGTGAGTGAAAATCGATCTTTCCGTCAATCCCTGAATTTAGATTGAAGGGATGTGGTTTTCCCACTAGATCAAACCCTAATCATGAATCGATTCCTAGAAAAAATTCTTCGAAAAAAAGTTCTCAAATTTGATTACAATCTGCTCAATGAACTAGCCCATCACGATATGTGGTCACGCTTAAGGTACCTTACGACCCTGGGTTTTGAACCGAAAGGTGTCGTAGATGCAGGAGCATTTTGCGGAGACTGGACAAAATCAGCGCTTAAAATTTTTCCAAAATCAAAATTCATGATGATTGAAGCCCAGGCCAAAATGGAACCGCGGTTGCGCGAACTCAGTGAGATAAGGCAAGGCCAGGTCGTTTACAAAGCCGCTTTGCTGGGCTCAACCCAGGGGCAAGAGATTAAATTTTTTGACACCGGGGGTACAGGATCTTCCATTTTTGAAGAAGCTTCCCTAGTCAAAAAATCCGAAACAGTTTTTAGGACACAGACATTGGATGCATTATTAGAAGGCTTTCCTGATCCAGAATTCATAAAGCTAGATATTCAGGGCGCTGAGCTTGAGGCCCTTAAGGGAGCTCCGCAAGCGCTAAAAAAGGCCCAGTTTATTCTCATGGAGACGTCCGTCATGAAATATAACCAAGGGGCACCGTCCTTTAAGGACGTGATCGTATTTATGGACGACGCTGGGTTTGAGGTTTTTGATTTCTGTGACCCCAATCGAATGCCCCGCAGTTTTGGTTCCTTGTTCCAAATGGATCTTATTTTTTCAAAAAAGGATTCTAAGTTTACCGATAAAAAGTTTTGGTTATGAATGTTTCATTAATGATTCTGAAAGTAGAGCCCATGAAAAAAATCCTGTTTTATTCCATTCTTGTTTTATGTTTTCCCCTCATTTCCTTTTGTCAGGCAGCAGGCCCTGATGCAGGGAGTGCGTTACCGCAAAGCGGTTTGGTTTCGGCAGGGTACCGAACATTAAAGGCCCCGCCCGGATTTAAGATCGCACTATTTGCAGAAGGCGTTGATGACGCACGGTCCTTAACTCGGGGAGACAAAGGAGCCATTTTTGTCGGCACGCGCCAGGGTAAAGTGTACGCCCTAGTGGATCGCAACCGTGATGGAAAGTCAGATGAGACCATCGTGATTGCTAAAGGTCTAAATTCGCCGAATGGAGTGGCATTTCGTAACGGATCGCTTTACGTGGCAGAAATTAACCGTATTTTAAGGTTTGATCAGATCGAATCCAAACTTAAACATCCGCCAAAGCCGGTGGTCATTCGCGACGATTTACCTACCGAAGGACATCATGGATGGAAATTCATCGCCTTTGGACCCGACGGGAAATTGTATGTACCGGTAGGCGCGCCATGCAATGTGTGTAACCGTACCGATGGGCCCTATGCGACGATTTTGCGCATGGATCCCGATGGATCCCATCAGGAAGTATTTGCTCGCGGTATTCGAAATACGGTAGGTTTTGCCTGGCACCCCACGACTAAACAACTATGGTTTACAGAGAATGGCCGGGATCTCATGGGGGATGATGTTCCACCGGATGAACTCAACGTGGCGCCAAATCTTGGTTTGCATTTTGGTTTCCCCTATTGCCACGCAGGAACCATTAAAGATCCGGACCATAACGAAGGGAAAGACTGTGCTAGCTTTAAGGCGCCGGCCTGGAAGTTTGATAGTCACGTAGCCGCCTTGGGCACAAGGTTCTATACGGCGACTCAGTTCCCTAAGGCGTTCCATAACCGCCTTATCGTGGCACAGCACGGTTCGTGGAACCGAACGGTGCCCTTAGGATATCGGTTGGTTACGGTCGCCCTAAAGGGCAGTAAGGCCGTTGCCTCAGAAATATTCATCGATGGCTGGCTTAAGGATGGAAAAGCTTGGGGGCGCCCGGTGGATGTGTTGGTTATGCCCGATGGGGCGTTGCTGGTATCGGATGATGAGGCGGGGGTAGTGTACCGGGTTAGTTATAAAATATAGCTTGGATTACCGGGCAAGCGGATCGGTGAGCGGTTATCGGTGATCTGTAGTCCGTGACGGTTTCGGAATCGGTGAACGAGAATTTCGTGCTTTAAAATATCTTCTGGGTATAAACTAAAAAAGTTTGATTAGTATTTTTGTCTCTGGTAAGAACCCCAACCATGACCGGTCATTTTTTTCGACGACTCTTTGGGATCAAACGGACTGCGCTACTCTTAGTTTGTCTGCTCTTAATTGCGCCCGTTACTACTTCCCGTCTCAGTTTGGCCGGTGATTTTCGTTATCCCCAAATGGCTACTGGTGAAGAGCCAACCTGCGAATCGAATTTGGCCAGGGGTTGGCGTATTACTCGGGGCGCGGTAGCCGGAATCGCCGCGACCGCATGGAAGTATAAAAAGACTTCCGCTTTTTTAGGTGCCTTAGCCTTGGGTGCCACGGGGATCGGTGGTCTTGAAGCCCATCAGTGGAACCGTGAGAGGGTTGCGGAAAATCATACTCTGGCAAGCGTAGTAACCGAGGGAGGAATTCCCGAAGCTCAAGCGCAATCCTTAATTCGGTCGCTTCTCCTGTTTCGTACCCCAAGGACCGAAGTTTCGACCTTTCAAGTGCGGGCCTATCCAGGCTACCTAGTTGAACCTTCCTTAAATAGGTCAGGGGTCCTTGCTATTTTTACCCAGGAAAATTCCGAAATTGGACTTTCCGTGTCGATATTTAATCCTCACGGAAACCCCGATTGGTCACGTTTAAAAGCGCAGGCTTTTGAGTCCGTTCGGCCCCTTTCAAATACCCAGGTTATGACTCTGATTCACTCACTTCTCTCGACGGAGTCCTCGGCTTATATCTATGATCAAAATAGGGCGCTGTTTGAACAGTATGGGGCTACTCCTCCGCGTTACTTAGAAACTAGGCCTTCCTTGCTGACCCAAACGGAAATTGAAAATAGAATGAGGGATACGAAACATGAGATGGCTAAGCTTCTCGCCTTTCTTTTTGTTGCCACGCATCCCGATACGACCCTTGCTCAGCTTCAGGATTTGGAAATTGTTGCCGGGTTTGAGGCCTTCCCTAACCCCGGTCATGGTCGGTACGACGAGGGGCCCGAGCCCAATAACATTCCTCGCTACCTACTGCGCTTCACTAGGGTTCTCGCGCGCGAAGGTAATGCGAGTCTCAGCACAAGCGACGTTTTAACTTTAATGCAGGAACCAAACCTCGATAAAACCTCAAGTCACGCTGGAGAATATAGCGGTTACAACTGGGCTCAAGGTATTCTCCGTGAGTATCTAAGGGGTCAGTTATCAAACGATCGCATTACCGATGAGCAAATTCGTGCACATCTTTTTCTCATCTCAAGCCTAAGGGAAAATCCTTTCAGATCCGTGTTGCTTCTCGCCTATGTGGATCGCCTTTTAAATTCCTATGCAAGACAACTTTCGCCGACGTCAATTATTATGATTTATACCGCCCTGGAAAACCTAAATCGTTTTGTCAGCACCCCAGCGGAGGCTATCGACTTCGGATACTTACGCATGGATTCAGCGACTAAACCCTTAAATCCAGCCCAAGCGATCGAGCGCATTGCCTTGGCGCAGCCAAGACTTTGGCAGGTATACTTTAACGCGCTTCATTCGCCGACACCCCCGCCAGCACCCCTTGCCCCTGGAGCGGCTAGGGCTAGGTTTTTTGACGAAGTTTCACAAGATCGCACCGTTGAGTGGTGGCAAACGCACCTAGATGAACTCGAACAAACGGATGTTGTGCTGCCGGAATATTTGCACTTAGCGCTTGTGCATGCATTGACGCGAAACATTCGTGGCCTTTCTTTTTCTAAACTTACGGCAGCTCTTCCGCATTTATCTGAAGAACTGAGGCGAAGTGTGCTGGTGACCTATTTCACCGCGCATGAAAATCTCCCACCGAGCCACCACCTTTCTCAAGCGATTAAATTGATTACCGGTCAGAGAAACCCAAAAGTGAGGTTAGCTCTGGCAGAAACTTTTGTGGAGTTAGGCTACCTCAGACGCAGTAGCGATCTCCTTACCCTTTCAAGAATCGAAGGCGTGGGTGTAGATTTCTATATATACGTGATGGAACACTATCCAAATGTAATTCGAAGCCGCCGAAGTGTAGATGAAATTAGCCAGGTATTGAATCAGGGCCCAAGTATGGCGAGACCGACCTTAAAAATGCTCACCAGCAGTTGGAGCAGACGGGAAGTGAGACGATTTTTTCCCGTGGCGCTCATGGCGCTTCGAATTTTACTTGAGGGAGCTCCAGCCACGGATGATCCAGATATCGTAGCGTTCCTTACGGCATTTAGGGTGGGCACCAATGCTCGTCAGCGTGCGCAGTTGAGCCAAGTTTTAGGAACGTCTTCGGCGGCCTATTACCGGATAATTTTTAGCCCATAATATGGCGCTGGGGTGACTCGTTACCCCAATAAATCCTCATAAAACGCGCCAAATCGGCGTTGTTTATCGACTAGGTGAACCTCTAGCACCCAGAGTGAAGACGCCGGGTTAAAGGGTAATCTAGCTAAATTTTCCTTAGAAAACCGTTGATGCGGAAAATCCGAGAGTCTATGGCCTTCCACTTTTTCCACTAAATCGTAACCACATTCCTGGGCCCGTGAACCTAAGAACTCATAGAGGAGAAGGCCAGTGGGTTTTTCGGTCTTCCAAAACTTCACCGCTTGATGAAATAGGCTTCTTGCCGCCACCGCGCATTTTTCCGCTTCTAAGTTTTCGCCGAATACAAATGTATCTCCAACGTCAGCCTCGTATTGAACTTTTGTGTTCTCATTTTTTAAAATGGGGCCAAGATCGATGTAAAAGGGATCGGATTTGGCTAAGCGGTAATCCTTTTGTAACCGTTGGTGGAACGTAAGCAGGGTCCCTGGTCCGAACCTAATGTAGGGCTGATGCCAGTGCTTAGTGATTCCATGCTCTAAAAATATTTCTATCGCTAATGCGCGAGCATCGGCCTCGGTCATTCCAAGTTCAATCTTTCCTTTAATTTCGGCTAAAATTTCCCAAGCTTTGCACTGCGCCTGGACAAGTTTTTCGCAGGCAAACTTGTGGCCCACTCCTTCTAGTAATTCCGCGCTGATGTAATCAAGTTCTGCCATAAACGATTCCTTATAATTTCAGTAAAACTTGCGGTCCCTATGATAAAGGGTGCCCCGTGGACATACGATTCAATTTTTGTAATCGCTCAGTAGAAATGTCCCGTCTAATCGCTCAATAGAAATGTCTCTTT
>CAYYYP010000031.1:0-9114 GCA_964475985.1 uncultured Oligoflexia bacterium
TTATTATTCGGTGCGTCAATAGGAGGTCGTCCAGACATGAATCATAAATTTTCAATTTTTTTAGCCGCTTTCTTGGTTACTTTCGGTACGGCTTCCGTTTCATCCATTCATGCGGCAGACAAGCCAGCTTCCACTGCATCTCAAGAGAAAACGGCTCCCAAATCTGTGGCGCAAGACCTTGATTACGGCGAAATGTACGTCATTCAAAAGCACGAAGCTCCTGAACATCCTTGGGAGACTTCGGTTTCGTACTCCTACGGTTTCAGCAACCCCTATTACGGCTTGCATAGCTTTGGTCTTGGGTTCCATCGCCAAATTGGTCATTTCGTACTTGCCGGCGTTTCAGGTTCCTATATCGCAACTAACGATAACGATCTCACTAGCAAGATGGAAGAAGAGCTTCGCGTTCAAACCACCAATCTTAAAGTTTATCGCCCTAAAAACAATGCTTACGTGAACATTGGCGTTATGCCGCTTTCCGGGCTTTTGAACTTTTTTGGTACGAAAGCCATGAACTTTGACCTTCTTTTAGGTTTTGGTGGCGGCTTTGCCGGCTACGTAGGCGAAACCCGTTTGCTTCCAAGTCTTAAAATTTTCGTGATGCCTAAGCTTATGATCGATAGCCACTTTGGTTTTGGAGCAGGTTTAAGCTCAAGCTACGACCGTTTCTCTGCTTCCGATTGGCAGAATCGCGTTGAAGCGTCATTGAATTTTTTAGCTCGGTTCTAAGGTTGTTTGAATCTTAAGAAAGATATTTTCATGAGAACACTTACCCCAAAATCCCTTGGCGCAACTAGTCTGCTCCTCAGCATCCTTTTCTGCGGAATTTCGAGCCCTAAGGCCGTCGCCGAAGAAACCTCCCGTGAAGATATGACCCAGGCCATTTCCAAACTTCAAAAGAAGGAATTGGAAAAAGCCTATGAAACCTTAGATACCGTTCCTCAGGACTCTCTCTCTTTCCGCATTGCGTTTCTTGAAATGCAAAAAGTTCATTACCGCCAGCAGTCCTGGGACAAATTTTTTGGTTACGCTACCTATTATCGCAAAAAACTATTGGGTACGTTTTTTCAGCCCGAGCTTTTAGTGTTAGAGGCGCTTGCCCTCGTAAAACATTGTCAGTTTGAAGTGGCTTCAAACTTCGTATTTGCTTCTCAGCAAATTGTATCTGAACTCAAAGAGGGCGATGCCTCGCAAAATGCTACCGCAAAGGCCCTTTACCATCGAGAGCTTAAAAAGCTTGCCGGTGATGTACGTTCCTGGGACCAGCTTCTCGCGCGCGCCGAAGGTCAGTTGAATACCGTAGAAAATCTGCTTCTTTTGCAGACCAAGATCCCTGGCAAAATCAAATCCGATCCCGTCCATAAAAAGTCCAGAGTATTTGCGAAGGACGTTTTTTGGAACGTTGAGCATGAAGATTCTAAAATCAATATGGTGGAAAAGGCCGTTCGCCACCCCAGAGCCCTCCGTGTTTATGTAAAAAACATGTGCGGCAAAGAAGGTGAAGTTCAATGAGCAAGATGAAATCTTCTCTCTATATCCTGCCCTGTATCATGACCGCTTCCCTCTGCTTTACGGCGGTAAATGCAAACGCCGCCATGAGCAAAAAGCAAAGGGCTGCGGAGACCCGTTATACTGCTCAAGAGCATGTTGAAATGCTCATGACCCAAGCCATCGCCCTCATGGCTAATGACCATAAAGAGCCTGCTTTTAAGCTTTTAGAACAAGTATTTTCAGAGACTAATTTGGTCTCCGATCAAATTGATGCCGCTTTGATTCTGGCCTACGCCGATAATCGTTTGCTGACGAAACACAAACGTCAATACTACGCTCAATTTTTAACCAAAGTTGCCATGCACAGTCCCGATCGCCCTGCGTTGCTTCGGATTGCAGGAGATGGCTATTTTGAAGAAATGGATTTGGTAAATGCCTCAAAAATGTATGAGGAATTAACCCAGGCGAAAGATCCTAACGATCAAGATTACGGTCACTACAAATTAGGTTGGGTTGAACTCAATCAAAAGCGCCCTGGCCTCGCGTTTCAACGTTGGCATTCCCGCGTTTTAAACGGAAAAAATCGGTCCCAGGACCTTCGTTTGGCTTTCGTGCGTGACCTTGGTCGTTCTTGGGCGGAAACCGTTCCGGCGGACCCATCACATACCGAAAAAGTTTTAAGCCTGAACCTTACGGATAAAGAGGAAAAGGAATTTCTCTACGGATTAGCGGCCGGAATGCGCCGTTTGAATGAACAGGAAGAGTTGCCGGCTTTCCGTTCCCAAATTCAAAGAACTCGGTACGCTCAACTCGTAGTGGGCAACGTGCTTACCCAGGGCGTGGGGCTTGGTTCTAGCCCTTGTTCGGTCATGGATTGGTTTTCTACGGATCTTGCGGTTAGAAAAACTCAAATTAAATCTGTTGATGCAGAACTACTTTTGCCTCGCTTAAACGCATGTAATTACGAGTTGCATAAAAAACACGGTGATCGCTGGAAAGATTCTCCTCAAACTTCTCGCCTTATGAGCTTTTATGAAGAGCTCGACCTTAAGGGCATGAAGCGTTGGGCAATGGCTGCGTTTTATAAAGATTCCGGAAAGAATGTCGAAGCTTGTGAAGAGTCCATCGAGATGGTTCGGGAAGAGCCAGCGGAATCTTTAAAGCAGGGCAAGCTTAATGAAGCCATGGACACTCTGATCGAAAGCTGCCGTTTAGCCATCGATAAGAATCTGAAAGAGCTTAACCAAAAAAGTGAGCTAGTAAAATCTTTCGTAGGCCTTCTTTCCACTCATGCTCAGTTAGGCATCCTTAATACCCAAGATCAGAAAAACCCCCTTTACGGTTTGGTGGCGTATTTCCTGAAAGCCTCAAACTTCCGCACGCAAATCGTAAACATTCTTTTGGCGTCAAAGGAAAATGACCTGCGTAAAACTTTAATTCCTAGTCAGCTGTTGGACGCTTTAACCGACGCCGAACGCGTGAAGTACGGCGAAGCGTTGTTAGTAGCCTACGGACCGCAACCCATTACTACCGAAGATAGCGTGAATTCAGTTTGGATTGAGCTTCTGCGCGCAAGACTTTCGGACTTAGTTCAGAAGAAACAATATCAAGCAGCCTACGACCTTTTGAAAACGTTCATTCCTTTTGATTCCGTAAAGGAAGCGTTAGCTGCAAGTCCTAAAACAGCTGAGCGACGAGTGGGCCTCTGGCTCCTGTGGGCCCTTGGCGTGCCCGAAGAAGAGGCTACATTAAAAGCCGGTGGATTACAGGCCGCAAAACTTGCCATCTCAACCATGGCGACCCATAAAGTCCCCGCGCTTGCCCTTAGTGCAAAGTTTGGCCTAGTGGAAGATGCATGGGCAAATTGGTCAACCTTAAAAACGGTGCCCAATGATTCAAAAACCCTTCTTACGGGCGTACTTCAGAATGTGTTTGAAGCGACGCTTATCGGTTCTTTCAAAGAAAAGGCGTTGCTCGCAAACCCTGAAGGAAAAGAGATTCTCGCGGGCGTGAAGTACGTACAGATGCCTTTGAACGAAACCATCCGAAAGGGTGATTCTGGCC
Organism: uncultured Oligoflexia bacterium; assembly: GCA_964475985.1. GTDB lineage: Bacteria > Bdellovibrionota > UBA1018 > UBA1018 > CAYHWW01 > CAYYYP01. The sequence goes on from CAYYYP010000031.1 coordinate 3,556, forward strand.
TTAAATCAAATTCATTTAAAGGAATTCCGGAGCCTAAGTTTGTGGGCGATATCCGCGCCATTGAAGCATTGGTGGCTAAGAACCGTGCGGTCACTTCTCAACAACTTAAGTTTACGCAGAAATTGCCTAAGCTTCTAGAGTCCAGCATTCAGGATGTTCAAGCCCAGGTTGAGTCCATCAAAAAGCGCAGCTGGTCCAATATCAAGTTAGGCCAAAAAGCTAAACTCGTCGTGGCCAACACCTGCGAAACTTTGGCGGCGAAAATTGAAGGCATCCGTTTTCCAAGCGGCCTGGATGAGGCCCAAGTCACTCAATGGCGCACGCAGTTAGGCGACATTGCAGGTCAGGTCAAAGGTTGGCAGCGCAATCTTGCGGACTCGGGAGTTTGAAAATGAAAATGAATAAACTTATGGATGCGGCAGCAAATTTTAGGAAGATAAGTGTTCCGGGTAACGAGACTACTTTTTCGAAAATCAGTTTTTCTGGCTTGGGAATGATTTTCGTAAGTTTGGTTTTCGGTTTGTCCTTAGGAACATCGGAGGCCGTTGGGGCCCCAAGCGCACCTGCGAAATCCGCAGCGAGCCCTAAGGCCCCAACTGGTGCCGAGATGACGAACCAGGGCGTACCTTTGGATCTCACAAAAAAGATCATCGATATCGGAGAACTTCAAATCGAAGGTGAGCTGCGTCGGCCCAATATGCAGTGGCTTGACTCCTCAAAACGGATGCGTGAGCATCTCGCACGAATTTACGTTGAACAATTTCGCCGTTTAGAAGACGAAATGCTTCGTCCCATCACCCAACCGGAGTTTGAAGTCGAACTCCAAAAGGAGGAACGTCTTGGAAGCAATTAAATCCCAAATGCAACAGTTTTACAGTTGGCTCTATGGCCCCTACGTCAAAAAGGTTTCGCCAGCCTATTTAGTTGCGGGACTCGACGCTAAAGGTGTTTCCAAGAGTTACAGCTTGGATTCTTTATCCCAAGGTGTGACGCTCGATGCCCAAGGCCACCCCATACGCATTTCCGTGGCCGGTGAACTTCAAAATCTTGAAGTACCTATGTACGCAAAAGTTGAAGTCTTAGGTTCCGTAAGTTGGAAGACCATGTGGAACGGTAGTGCCATGGCTAAGAGCATGTCTCAGCAAACCCAAGTTCAAATGATGCCGCTCGCCTTACCTTTAAAAGATGTGGTTCGTGTCACTTTGCCAGGTAAGGTTTTAACCCTTTCCGTTGGCAGCATGGACCAGGCCCAAGTTGGCGCTCCTACTGACTGGGTAAGCGTTCGCCGCTGGACGACCCGCGGGGTTCTGTCCTTTTTCGTACACGCTGGCCTTTTAGCCCTCCTGTTTTTCCTTCGGGGCGTTGAAATGCCTTGGGAATCTGCCACGGTAGATTTGACCAAAACGCTTGATAAACTCCATGAAAAGCATAAACAACTTCAATTTACAGATGTAGACGTCGCTGGTTTTGATGGATCCGGCATGAACGTAACTGAGCCAGCTCCCGCTAAAGTAGCGGTTCAGGCAGCAGCCCCTACGCGCACGGCAAAAGCTTCGGACGCCCGCGCGAAAGCGGTAAGTTCCGCGTTGTCGGGCCTTGCGGCTAAGTTATCCAATATGAATTTTGGGGCCGGAAGTTTTAAACTTAACGTGTCAAACGCAGGCTCGGCTTCGGGCCAAGTGGTAGCGGCGGCGCAAAGCGGTTTAGCTAAAGGTCAATCAACGGGCTTAAATTCAGGTTTGGCTCAAATGGCCCAGGGCGTGATTGGTAAAGGCATGAAATGGGGTCTCTACGGAAGTAACGGGCAGGGCGTATCCCAACGTGAAATTGAAGAGGTCGGGAACATTTTCCGAGCCCTTCAGGCCGAATTCCGAGGCTGTTATGAATCAGCCCTTTTGCGTGACGAGTCATTGGCTGTATCGGTCAATTACGAAGGCACGGTTCAGGGTGATGGCACTTTAGGTGCCCATACTTTTGACCTCACCGGCACTGCGACGCCTGATGGGGAAAACCTCTTGAAGTCTTGTTTGGCAACCACGGCCCATAAAGTCAGGGTCAGCACCAAACTTACGGGCGCAAAAATTAGAAACCTATTTGTTTTTAGGTCATAGAAATTGAAAACTAGAAATATTGTTAAAAGATTGAAAAGATTACGAAAGTTATAAAAGGAGAAGGATCATGATTACAGCGTTATTTAGTGCATTTACACTTTTAGGTTCAGAATGGGTGATGTGGGTTTTGATTGCCTTGAGCATTATCAGCTTAGCGATCGTGTTTGAAAGATGGCGTGGTTTACGCAATCAAGAGCGTTTAGGCGCAAGGCTTTGGAAAGAGCATGTTGACGGTTGGATGAATGGCATCTCAAAGGCCGACAACGCAGCTCAACTCCAGGCCCTGGGTTCCGTTTACCCTTGCCTTGAAGGAAAGCTCATCGAAGTTATGGCTAAAAACGACGCTAAATCCCGCGATGAAAAACAACTCATTGCCCAAAGTTACTTGTCAAAACATAAGCTTGACCTTGAGAAAAACCTCTCCTTTTTAGGAACCGTTGGATCCAACGCTCCGTTCATTGGTTTGTTCGGTACGGTTTTGGGAATTATCAAAGCGTTTCACGACCTTGGTGGAAAAATGGAATCGGCTGGCGCCCAAACTATCAGTTCGGGTATCTCGGAAGCCCTAGTAGCCACCGCCGTGGGCCTACTGGTCGCTATTCCAGCCGTCGTGTTTTACAACTACTTCCAGCGCAAGATCAAAACCATCATGGGAAGGGCTGACTCCCTCAGCACTTTCTTGCTTAGCCGAAGTTAATCGTTCTTAGAGTATATATAAATATATTTAATTTATATCTTCCAAAGTAAACAAAAAGGATTTATATTATGGCCGGCATGAATCAAGGATCTGCAGATGAAGAAATCGTCGGAATCAACGTCACCCCCCTAGTGGACGTGGTGTTGGTGCTCTTGGTAATCTTCATGATCACCGCCCCCGCAATTTATCAGTCCGCCATTAAGGTGGAGCTGCCAAAGGCGGTATCGGGCGAAAAAACTGAACACGTGACTTTGAAGTTCACGGTCACCAAAGACGGAAACATCGTAATGGGCAAAGAACAAATGCCCCTTAGCCAAGTTGCCGGAGTTGTGAAACAGGCCCTAGAAAAGGATGCGACCGCCAATGCCGTGATTTTTGCGGATGCGGGCGTCTCCCATGGAAACGTCATGGGACTTTTAGATGTGATTAAAACTAACGGGATCACACGCTTTGCCCTAGGAGTAGACACTCCTGAAAAAATCGGCGGCGGCAAGTAGGAAGACTCAATAACTTTAGGTTCAAGGCTTCAATTAAATAGAAGAGGTATCAAGTCATGAAAAAGCAGGACAAAAACAATTTTAAAATGACGCAGAGCGTGGTTGCGGCGGGATTCGCCGTAGGCTTGCTGGGCTTTGTGACTGGATGCGGTCAATCCAAGGTTGATCTCAATCGTGACGTGCACAGCACAAATCTGAATCAATTTGAAAGCGCAGCCTCTGGACCTGGCGACGATATTACGAGGCTTAACCTTTTCTCCGTAGAAAGGCTGGCCGCAGGTTTTATTCCTCGTCAATGTACCGGACAGGTCATGGACCGAGTGATCATTCCTGAATTTGATATTATCTCTGAACGCGCCCTTCAGCGTTTGCAAGCAGCTGGCATCCCGGCTGCGGCTCGTCCCGTAGCACGTACCAACACCGCTACGGCAACTGGCACTTCAACTACTACGTCCACGGCACCCGCTCCTGCCAATTCAAATCGTGGTTCTGGGGCTCTTTCGGCTCAAATCAATGAGTTCCGGGCAAACTCCACTGCTCCGGTAAGGCCTACGCCCCCTTCGGAAAACCCCGCTACTTTAGCGCAGGCTTTGGAGCTCACTGCTCACGATCTCCAGGACCTTGGGATTGAAGTTACAGCAGAAACGGCCCCGAGAAACCGATTCTTGCGTTACGATGTTTTCACTTTTCCAAGTGCCCAAGATTCATTGGATAACACGGCAGTTCGGGGAACTTTCCGAAACCGTGATGGGGAAGTTACCCAGACTTACGTGGCAGGGTCCCAACGTGCCGCACAGCAGGCTTTCTTTTTTGATGAATATCCTAGAAGTCCCTGGGGCCGAGGCAGCTTGTTTTACACGATGTTTGAATTGAACCCCACCTATACGGCTCAAGCGTTCAATGACGAAATGAATGCCGATGCCTCCATCATTCGTTACCAAGGGCTTTTCACTTATTTAAACCCCAATTATCAACGTCGTATCTTGAACGATTACGTTCGTCTCAGCCGACTTGGTCGATTGGGATACCAATTGCTTACGGATGAGTCCATTGCTTCCACTTCAATCAACGACGAAGAGCGTTTGGTTTTGTACCAAGAACGATACAATCGTTTGTTAAGCCTCGATGCTAAATATGAAGAAATCGTAGCTGACTTGCGCACGGCGCTTGCTGATTTGAATCACATCATTGATGCCAATAACGTGCATACGTTCTCTGGTTCCTGTGATTTGTTTGGTGTCCAAGAGACCCGTTGTCGCAATTATTTCAGCACAGAAACATGCCGCGCTTTTTGTACCAATCGTCTTTCGGACTTAGGTGCTTCGCAGCCTGAATTCATGAGCCATATTGCTCAAGCGAACTCCGTGTTCACGGATACGGCAAGCATCAGCCCGGGTGACCTAGCCCATGTGGTTCATGAAGTGGGCGCTCGTTTGCCGGCTCAACATTATCTCTCCTGGCTTGCCGAAGCTATGCATGAGCGCTTTCCTCGTGGCTTAGAATTCGCCAACCTCTGTTACCGACATGATGCAACCTTGCCGATCTCCAGCATTCGCCAAGGCATCCAGAGCGTAACGGATCAAAGGGCTGCTGCAGCTGCCGCTACCGAAACGGCTGGCAACTAATACCGCTTAGCGAAGATCGTTAAATAAAAAAGGAGCTAGTTCACAAAGGTGAGCTAGCTCCTTTTTCTTTTATAAAAAGCCCGCTCTAGTTTACTGAATTTCTAAAAGCTCAACGTCGAATAAAAGTGTGGCATTGGGAGGAATTACTTTTCCTGCGCCACGTGCTCCGTAGCCCATGTCAGCAGGGATCGTAAGTTTTCGTTTCCCGCCAATTTGCATTCCCTTTACACCTTCATCCCAGCCTTTGATCACTTCGCCTGCGCCTAAGTGAAAGGAGAAAGGTTGTCCGCGATCGTAGGATGAGTCAAACTTGGTACCGTCGGTAAGCGTGCCTTTGTAGTGGACACTTACGGTATCGCCGGATTTTGCGGTTTTCCCGGTACCTTTTTTAACATCTTCAATCTTTAGGCCAGATGCAGATGTTTGGGCCTTGGTCGAGGAAGTTTCTTCACTCGTGGTGGTGGTCGTAGTGGTGCTGGTTTTTTTATGGGCTGCTTTTTTTGCTAGTGCTTGTTGGCTCAAAAATCCTCCGAGAAGAAGTGTAAAAACGATTAATATAATATTCATTATTGTCATGAGTCATCCTTTTCATTTGTTGATGGCCCCATGAGAACAGAATTATCGCGTTC